>NZ_JBIWOU010000007.1:173149-225412 GCF_044767915.1 Streptomyces sp. NPDC101191 | reverse complement strand
GTGGGGGTGTCCGGACGTGGCGGCGACCTTCCCGAGCGAAGCGAAGGGAAGCTCGCAGTCCGGACACCCCCACCCCCGCGGAGGCACCGGACCCCGCGCACCCACGGGGTGAAGGCCCGCGGTGGAAGGCCCGCGGCACCCCACCCCCGGCGCCCCACGCCGTACCGCCAGGTCTCACCTCACGCGGCCCCACCCTCGCGGAGCGCACGCCCTCGCGGAGCCCCCCGCCCTCACGGAGCGCCCATACTCACGCGGCCCCACCCCCGCGGAGCCCCGCCCCCACCCTCGCGGAGCGCCCACCCTCGCGGAGCGCCGGCCTCACCCCGCCGGCCGCGCCCGCGTCAGCGCCAGCAGGTCGCGCGCGGGGCCGGTCGGCCGGTGCCCCGTCGGCCAGACCGCCCGCAGGTCGCGGCGGAGCAGGACGCCCTGCACCGGGACCGCGACCAGTCGCCGCGAGGCGAGTTCCTCGGCGACGGCGAGTTCGCTCAGCACGGCCGGGCCGGCGGCGCTGACCGCGGCCGCCTTCACCGCCGTGGTGGAGGCGAGTTCGAGGAGCGGGCGCGCCAGGCCGCCGAAGGTGGCGAGCGCCGCGTCGAGGACCTGGCGGGTGCCCGAGCCGCGCTCGCGCAGGACCAGCGGGGTGGCCGCCAGTTCCGCCGGGTCGACCGGACGGCCGCGCCGGGCCCAGGGGTGCGAGGGGGCCGTGACGACCGCGAGGCGGTCGTGGGCGACGACCGCGCCGTCGAGCCCCTCGGGAACGGCGAGCCCCTCCACGAAACCGAGGTCCGCCTCGCCCGCGAGAAGCCGCTCGGCGACGGCCGCGGAGTTGCCGGCCTGGAGCGAGACGGCCGTGTCGGGGCGTTCGGCGCGCAGCGCGATGAGCCAGCCGGGCAGCAGGTACTCGGCGATCGTCATGGACGCGGCCACCCGCAGCCGCGAGTCCCGCCGCCCGCGCAGCGCCTGCACACCGGCGTCGAAGGCCTCCGCCGACTCCACGATCCGCCGCGCCCAGTCCGTCACGAGCACCCCCGCGTCGGTCAGCCGGGACCCGCGCGGGGAGCGGTCCACCAGGGCCACTCCGAGCTGCCGCTCCATGGAGCGGATGCGACTGCTGGCGGCGGGCTGGGTGATGCCGACCTCGCGCGCGGCCCGTCCGAGGCTGCCGTGCCGGGCGACGGCGAGGAGCAGTTCGAGTGCGCCGAGGTCGGGAACCCGGTGGGAGAGCAGGCTGGGCGGGTCGCCCGGACGAGAACTCATAACGCCAGCTTATGACCTCATAGCAACATAGTCCCTGGTGGGGGCATTGATCGCGCGTGAGGCTGAGGTCATGGCAACCATCGCACCTTCTCGGTCGGTCTCCGGCGTCACCACCCCCGACGCCCGGTGGACCTCGGTCCGACACCTCGGACCCCACTGGTACGCCTCGGTGATGGGCACGGCGATCGTCGGCACCGCGGGTGCCACGCTCCCCGTGGACGTCCCGGGTCTGCGCACCGCCTGCACCCTCCTCTGGGCCCTCTCCCTCGCGATGCTGCTGACGCTGCTCACCGCCCGCGCCCTGCACTGGACGCACCATCGCGACCAGGCCCGCGCCCACCTTCTCGACCCCGCGGTCGCACCCTTCTACGGCTGTCTTTCCATGGCCCTGCTGGCGGTGGGCGGCGGCGCCGTGGTGGTCGGCCGCGACTGGATCGGCCTTCCCGCCGCCCTCGCCCTGGACACCGTCCTGTTCACCGCCGGCACGCTGATCGGCCTGGCGGCCGCGGTGGCGATCCCGTACCTGATGGTGGCCCGCCACCGCATCGAGGGCGCGACCCCCGTCTGGCTGCTTCCGGTCGTCGCCCCGATGGTCTCCGCCGCGCTGGGTCCGCTGCTCGTCCCCCACCTCCCCGCCGGCCAGGCCCAGGAGACGTTCCTGATCGCCTGCTACGCGATGTTCGGCATCAGCCTGCTCGCGACCCTCGTCATGCTGCCCCTCGTCTTCGGCAGCCTGGTCACCCACGGCCCGCTCCCCCTGGCCCTCACCCCCACCCTGTTCCTGGTCCTGGGTCCGCTGGGCCAGTCGACGACCGCCGCGAACAAGTTCGCCGACGTCGCGCCGGGCGTGCTGCCCGCGCCGTACGCCCACGCCTTCTCCGCCTTCGCGGTGCTCTACGGGGTCCCCGTCATCGGCTTCGCCCTGCTCTGGCTGGCCCTCGCGGGCGCCCTCGTCGTCCGGGCCCGCCGCCGGGGCATGGGCTTCGCGATGACCTTCTGGGCCTTCACCTTCCCCGTCGGCACCTGTGTCACGGGCGCCGAGGGCCTGGCCCAGCACACCGGTCTCACGGCCTTCCGCTGGCTGGCGGCAGGGCTGTACGTGCTCCTCGTCGCGGCCTGGCTGGTGGCGGCGGGCCACACGCTGCGCGGTCTGTTCAGCGGAGCGCTGCTCGCAGCACCCGGGGCGCCCCGGCCAGCGACGGCCCGTACCAGGTGAGGTGACGTCCGTCGACGAGTGCCACGGCGGCCCCGGGGAACGCCTCGGGGCCGTCGGCGCGCGTGAAGCGGTAGGGCTCGTCCGGCAGCACGACCAGCTCGGGCGCGACGGCCCTGAGCTCGTCGAGGGGGACGCGCGGGTAGCGCTCGGGGTGGGCGGCGTACACGTTCCGCACGCCGAGGCGGGCGAGCAGGTCGCCGGCGAAGGTGTCGCTTCCGAGCACCATCCACGGGCGGCGCCAGATCGGGACGACGGCGGTGCGCGGCGGCCCGTCGGGGGTGACGGCGGCCCACGCGGCCTCGGCCTCGTCGAGCCACCCGGGCCGGCTGCGTACGGCGCAGGCGTCGAGGACCCGGTCGAGCTCGGCGAAGGCCTGGTCGAGGGTGCGGACGCAGGTGACGAGCACGTCGAGGCCGGCGGCGCGCAGCGCGTCCAGGTCCGGCGCCCGGTTCTCCTCCTCGTTGGCGATCACCAGGTCGGGGCGCAGCGCGGCCACGGCGTCGACGTCGGGGTTCTTGGTCCCCCCGATCCGGGCGGCCCCGCCGAGGTCCGCGGGGTGGGTGCACCAGTCGGTGACTCCGACGAGGGCGCCGGGCGCGGAGACGGCGACGGCCTCGGTCAGCGACGGCACCAGCGAGACGACCCTCATGCCGTCGCCCTCACGTCTCGGCGGCCTCGATGTGGTCCGCGACGGACACGAAGACGAGTCGTGTCCCGGCCGCGGTGGCCCGCCAGCGGTGCCGCACCCCGCCGGAGAGGTAGAGGCTGTCGCCGCGCCCCAGTCGGTAGGCGCGGCCCTCGGCCTCGATCTCGACGGAGCCGTCGGCGACGTATAGCAACTCGTCGTTGCGGTGCAGGAATTCACGTCCGGCGTCCTGCTCGCCGGTGAACTCCAGGGCCTGCAGCTGGTGCCGGCCGCGCACCAGCGGCCGTACGCCCGGGGGCATCTCCCACAGTTCCTCGTGGGCGCGGACGACGTCGACGGTCCGGGCGGCCTCGGCCGCCGCGAGCAGTTCGGCGGCGGTGGTCTCCAGGGCGGTGGCGACGAGCTGGAGGGAGCGGTCGCTGGGGCGGGCCCGCTCGTTCTCGACCTGGCTGAGGAAGGGCACGGACAGGCCGCTGCGCTGGGCGACGACGGCCAGGGTGAGCTGGAGCGCCCGGCGGCGCCTTTTCACGGCTGCGCCCACGCGCAGCGACTCCTTGTCGTCCATGTCGGCCCCCTCCCTCGTGTCACTCGTGGTCTCGTACTGGTCGGTTACCTGAACCTTACGCAGCTTTGGGCCGGTGTTTCGCGTCGTGGCGAAAAGGGGTGGTCGCCGAATACGTTCGGCGACCACCCCTTTTCGGACAGGAGTCGATATTCCTATTGCGGGGCGAGCCGCTCGGCGACGCCCTGGTTCCGGTCGAGCCAGGTGCGGACGGCCTCCTGCTCCTTGCCCTTGCCGGTCTCCTGGATGACCGCCTCCAGGCCGGTGAGCTCCTTCTCGCTCAGCTTGAAGCGCTTCAACCAGGCCCCGACCTCGGGGTTCTCGGCGGCGAAGCCCTTGCGGGCCAGGGTGTGCACGCCGTCACCCTTGCCCCAGCTGCCCTTCGGGTCCTGGAGCTTCTTGAGGTCGTACGTGGAGTAGGCCCAGTGCGGCGACCAGAGGGTGACCGCGATCGGCTCCTTCTTGGCGTACGCACGCTTGAGTTCGGCCAGCATGCCGGGCGTGGAGCCGTCGACGACCTCGTACTCGCCCTCCAGGCCGTAGTCCTTGAGGACCTTGTCCTTGAGGATGCCCATCATGCCGGCGCTCGGTTCGATGCCGACGATGCGGCCCTTGAACGTGCCCGCCTTGCCCTTGAGGTCGGCGAGGGTGTTCACGTCCTTCATGTAGGAGGGGACGCTGAGCTCCAGGGAGGTGGGGCCGTACCAGGAGCCGAGGTCCTCGAGCTTGTTGCGGTACTTCTCCCAGTACTGGGCGTGGGTGACGGGCAGCCAGGAATCCGTCTGGAAGTCGATCTGGCCGCCGGCGAGGCCGGTGTAGAGGGCGCCGGCCTCCAGCTGCTTGGTCTCGACCTCGTAGCCGCGGCGCTCCAGGAGCTCCTTCCAGAGGAAGGTGGAGGCGATGCCCTCGTCCCAGGGGATGTAGCCGAGGCTGATCTTCTTGCCGTGGCCGGTGTTCGGACCGGACGCGGTGGTGGAGGCGCCGCCGCTGCCGCCGAGGAAGCCCATGCCGCCGGCGACCAGCGCGAGGACGACGACGCCCACTAGCGCGGTGACGGGCTGCGGGCGGTGGCCCCAGATCTTCGCGCCGGTCCGGGCGACGCTCGCGGCGCGTGCCTTGGCGGCGGCGCGGCGGCCGAGCGGCGAGACCTGGCGGCCGAGGGCTCCGGTCATCCGGTCGAGGTACATGGCGAGGATGACGATGGAGATGCCCGCCTCGAAACCGAGGCCGATGTCGACGTTGCCGATGGCGCGGTAGACGGCACCACCGAGACCACCACCGCCGACCATGCCGGCGATGACGACCATGGACAGGCCGAGCATGATCACCTGGTTGACGCCCGCCATGATCGTGGGCAGGGCGAGCGGCAGCTGGACGCGCAGCAGGGTGTTGCGCGGCGTGGTGCCGAAGGCCTCGGCGGCCTCGACCAGCTCGCTGTCGACCTGCCGGATGCCGAGCTCGGTCATGCGGACGCCGGGCGGCAGGGCGAAGACGATGGTCGCGATGATGCCGGGGACCACGCCGACGCCGAAGAAGATGATGCCGGGGATGAGGTAGACCATCGCCGGCATGGTCTGCATGAAGTCCAGGACCGGGCGCAGTACGGCGCTGACGGTCTTGGAGCGGGCCGCCCAGATGCCGAGCGGTACGGCGATCACGAGCGTGACGAGGGTGGCGACGAGCACCAGCGACAGGGTCGCCATGGCCTCGTCCCACAGTTCGACGGAGTCGACGAGCGCGAAGGCGGCGAAGGCGACGACGCCGGTGGCGAGGCCGCGCAGCCACCAGGCCAGGACGGCGAGGATGCCCGCGAAGAGCAGCGGCTGGGGCGCGGACAGGACGGCGTCGATGCCGTCGTAGAGGCCGGTGACGCCGGTGCTGATGGCGTCGAACAGCCAGGACAGGCGGCTCTGCAGCCAGTCGACGCTGCTGTCGACCCACTGGCCGAGGGGGATCCTAGGCATGGGCGGTCACCTCCTCGGCGCCGGTGCGGGGTTCGCCGACGGCGGTGTCGGCCTCGGCCTTCTGGACCGGGATGCGGGAGCCGCGCTCCGCGTCCGTCCCGGCGGCAGGGGCCTTGTCGGCCGGACTGACGTCGGCGTCCAGTCCGCCCATGACACCGAGCAGGCGGTCCTGGGCGACGACACCGAGGACCCGGCCGTCGGCGGCGGTGACGGCCACCGGGTGGAGGGAGCGCGCCGAGACGGCGCACAGCTCGGCCAGCGGCATCTCCGGGTGGACGGTCTCGCAGCCGCAGCCCGGCGGGCAGTCCTCGGGTGCCACCGTGCCGGCCGTCATGACGGACTCGGCGGTGAGCACACGGGTCCGGTCGACGTCCTGGATGAAGGACGCGACGTAGTCGTTGGCGGGGCGGACCAGGATGTCCTCGGCGGTGCCGAGCTGGACGATCCGGCCGTCACGCATGACGGCGATGCGGTCGCCGAGGCGCATGGCCTCGTTGAGGTCATGGGTGATGAAGACGATGGTCTTCTTCAGCTTCTGCTGCAGCACGAGCAGCTGGTCCTGCATGTCGCGGCGGATCAGCGGGTCGAGGGCGCTGAACGACTCGTCCATGAGGAGCAGGTCGGCGTCGGTGGCGAGCGCGCGGGCGAGGCCCACCCGCTGCTGCATGCCGCCGGAGAGCTCGTCCGGCCAGGACTTCTCCCAGCCGGCGAGCCCGCACAGCTCCAGGGCCTCGGCGGCGCGCTTCTCGCGATCGGCGCGCGGCACGCCCTGGACCTCCAGACCGTAGGCGGCGTTCTCGAGGACGCTGCGGTGCGGGAAGAGCGCGAAGTGCTGGAAGACCATGCTGATCTTCTTCGAGCGGACGTCGCGCAGCTCGCGCGGGGCGAGCGCGGTGAGGTCGCGGCCGTCGAAGAGGACCCGGCCCGCCGTGGGGGCGAGGAGTCCGTTCAGCATGCGCAGGAGGGTGGACTTGCCCGACCCGGACAGACCCATGACGACGAAGATCTGGCCGGGTTCGACGACGAAGGACGCGTCGATCACGGCTGCCGTGGTGCCGTCGGCACGCAGGGCGTCGCGGTCGACCGCGTTCTCTCCTTCCGCGGCGAGTTCACGGACTGCTTCGTCGGGTCGTCTGCCGAACACCTTGTACAGGTGGTCGGCCTGGAGCCTGGACACATACACCTCAGGGGTAGCAACGAAAAACGGCCCGCCACCCCCGCAGCAGCCGGGCCGTGGAGCGAGGCGCGGGATCTGCCCGCGCACCCGTCGCGTACGGAATCCGTCCGCGCCCGGATCTGTCGTCCGGACGGCCGGATCCCCTACCGGGTCCGCTCCGGGCTCCCGCCTGCCCGGGCTCCTACCCCCCAAACACGAAGGTGACCGGTGTCACGCCTGGTGGGGGGCGTTGTCGGTGGGGTGCGGCATGATCGGGGTGTGACGCGACGCCTGATGCTCCTCGACACCGCCAGCCTCTACTTCCGCGCGTACTTCGGCGTGCCGGACTCGGTCCGGGCGCCGGACGGGACGCCGGTGAACGCCGTGCGCGGGCTGCTCGACTTCATCGGCCGGCTGGTCCAGGACCACCGGCCGGACGACCTGGTGGCCTGCTGGGACGACGACTGGCGCCCGCAGTGGCGGGTGGACCTGATCCCCTCGTACAAGGCGCACCGGGTGGCCGAGGAGACGCCGGTGGGACCTGACGTGGAGGAGATCCCGGACACGCTGTCGCCGCAGGTCCCGGTGATCGTGGACGTGCTGGCGGCGCTGGGCGTCGCCCGGGTGGGCGCGCCCGGCTTCGAGGCGGACGACGTGATCGGCACGCTGACGGCGCGGGCGACCGGCCCGGTGGACATCGTCACGGGCGACCGCGACCTCTTCCAGCTGGTGGACGACGGGCGCGGGGTGCGCGTGCTGTATCCGCGCAAGGGCGTGGGCGACTGCGACCTGGTGGACGAGAAGCTCATCCTGGAGAAGTACGGGGTGCGGGCCGACCGGTACGCGGACTTCGCGGCGCTGCGCGGCGACACCAGCGACGGGCTGCCCGGCGTGAAGGGCATCGGCGAGAAGACGGCGGCGCAGCTGATCACGGAGTACGGGGACCTGGCGGGCGTGCGCGCGGCGGCGGGCGACCGGACGTCGAAGCTGACCCCGGCGAAGCGGCGCGGGATCATCGAGGCGGCGGACTATCTGGACGTGGCGCCGACGGTGGTGCGGGTGGCCCGGGACGCGCCGCTGCCGGAGTTCTCGGCCGCGCTGCCGTCGGCGCCCCGGGACCCGGAGGCGCTGGCGCGCCTGGTGGAGCGGTGGGGCCTGGGCGGTGCGGTGGGACGCCTGCTGCCGGTGCTGGGCGGCTGAGGGCCGGACCGTTCCGTCCGGGCCCATGGTCCCTCTGGGCCCGGCGACCCCCGGGATGCTAGCTTAGGCAAACCTAAGTAATCATCCGAACGGGAGACCCTCGTGGCAGAACAGCCCGCACGCAAGGCACCGAGGGCCCACGAGGCCCAGGTGGTACGCACGGAGCGGATCACCCCGCACATGGTGCGCCTGGTGCTCGGCGGCCCCGGGCTCGACGCCTTCGAGATCGGCACGTACACCGACCACTACGTGAAGCTCCTCTTCGCGCCCGAGGGCGTGAGCTACCCGGAGCCCTTCGACATGGAGCGGATCCGGGCGGAGTTCCCGCGCGAGCAGTGGCCGACGACCCGGACGTACACGGTGCGGGCCTGGGACCCGGTGCACCGCGAGCTGACCGTCGACTTCGTGGTCCACGGCGACGAGGGCCTGGCCGGCCCGTGGGCGGCGCGGGCCCAGGAGGGCGACACCGTGCGCTTCCTCGGCCCGGGTGGCGGCTACGCCCCGGACGAGGCCGCGGACTGGCACCTCCTGGTCGGCGACGAGAGCGCGCTCCCGGCCGTCGCGGCCGCCCTGGAGCGGCTGCCGGAGGGCACGACGGTGCACGCCTTCCTGGAGGTCCCGGACGCGTCCGAGGAGCAGAAGTTCACGACGGCGGCAGGGGTGGGGGTGACCTGGCTGCACCGCGGCGCGCGCCCGGTGGGCGAGGCCCTGACCGAGGCCGTGCGCGCCCTCGACTTCCCGGCCGGCGAGGTGCACGCCTTCGTCCACGGCGAGGCCGGCTTCGTGAAGGACCTCCGCCGCCACCTGCGCCTGGAACGCGGGGTCCCGCGTGAGCGCCTCTCGATCTCGGGCTACTGGCGCCTGGGCAAGACGGACGAGGCCTGGCGCGCGATCAAGCGCGAGTGGAACGAGCAGGTGGAGCGCGAGCAGGAGGCCTGACGCGCCCCGCGCGACGACGCCCGAGGGGCGGGAGCCGGCCGGCTTCCGCCCCTCGGGCGTTTCGCGCCCCGGAGCGCCGACGTCTCTCAGCGCCACACCCCGGCGTCAGCGTTCCGCACCGAAGACCTTCCCCGAGGCGTCGGCGTGGGCGAGGCGGCGCAGTGCGCCGAACATCGCGTCGCCGAGGACGATGCCGACGACGACGCTCTCGACGAGCTCCTCACGGACCACGTTGCGGGCCACGTAGTCGAGGTCCGTGCGGGCGACGCGCTCCGCCGCTTCGGCGTAGGCGTCCAGGACCTCGACGAAACCGCCGTGGCCGACGTTCTCCAGGGCGGCGAGGGCGACCGCGAGCGCCTCGGCGGCCGGGCCTTCGGGGTCGGTGTGCCAGCCGCGGCGGGCGATCAGGTCCACGACCGCCGCACGGGCGCCCACCAGGGCCTCCCCCGGCTCGTCGCCCGCGCCCTGGTAGCGCGGCACCACGTTGTCGGCGGCCGCACCGAGCATGTCGTGCAGCGGCCGCTCGGAGTCGTCGACCGCGGCGACGACCTCGCGGACCCCCGCGACGGACAGCCCTCCGACGTCCAGCAGGGCGCGGATCAGGCGCAGCCGCCGCACGTGCGCCTCGTCGTACGAGGCCTGGTTCGGGCTCGTCAACTGGCCTGCGGGCAGCAGCCCTTCCCGTACGTAGTACTTGATCGTCGGTACAGACACCCCGGTCCTGCGACTCAACTCTCCGATGCGCATGCCCTGTTCACCTTCCCGGTCGCCACCCGACCTCACTTTCGGCCTTGCCGACCGCACCTCCATCATAGATAGTGGGACTATCAGATAGCGGCGAGTGCCACTATCCATTCTGCGTTCACGCGCATCCCACGGGGGGATCTCCCATGTCATCGACGCCAGCGACGCCTTCGACGCTCTCGGCTCCCCAGCTCCGCACCCTCCACCGGCCCCTGGTCTGGTTCGTCGCCTCCATGGCCGCCCTGACCCTCGTCGCGGCCGGCGGGCTCGCCCTCGACGACCGGGTCCTGGTCGGCGCGCCGATCTGGGCCAAGCCCTTCAAGTTCTCGGTCTCGTTCGTGGCCTACGGGCTCACGCTCGCCTGGATGCTCTCCCTGCTCCCGACGGCCCGCGCCCGGCGCGTCGGCTGGTGGGCCGGTACGGTCCTCACGGTGGCCAGCACCGTCGAGATGGTGCTGATCACCATGCAGGTGATCCGCGGCGAGCAGAGCCACTTCAACAACGCCACCCCCTTCGACACGGCCGTCTTCCAGGTCATGGGCGCGACGGTCGTCATCCTCTGGCTGGCCGCCCTGCTGATCGCCGTCCTGCTGCTGCGCGCCCGCTTCCTCGACCGGGCGACCGCCTGGGCGGTGCGGCTCTCCTCGCTCATCGCCCTGGCCGGCGCGGCGGTCGGCTTCGTCATGGTCCGGCCGACCCCGGAACAGCTCGCCCAGGACGACCCGGCGACCCAGGGCGCGCACAGCGTCGGCGTCCCCGACGGCGGCCCCGGCCTCCCGGTCCTGGGCTGGTCGACGACCGGCGGCGACCTGCGGATCGCGCACTTCTTCGGCATGCACGCGCTGCAGTTCGTCCCGCTGCTCCTGCTCGTCCTCGCGGCCCTCGCCCCGCGCTACGCCCGGCTCGCCGACGACCGCATCCGGCTCCGCCTGATCCTGGTCGCCTCCGCCTCCTACGCCGCGACCTTCCTCCTCGTCGCCTGGCAGGCACTGCGCGGCCAGGCGCTCCTCTCCCCGGACGCCCTCACGCTCGCTGCGGCGGCCGCGATCACCGCCCTGACCGTCACGGCCACGGCACTCGCCCTGCGCACCCCCACCTCCACGCCCTCGACAAGCCGGGAGCTCGCGGCATGACCGCCTTCCTCTTCGAACTCTCCTTCCTCCTCGCGGCCCCGGTCTGGTTCCTGATGATCTTCGCGCCGGGCCGACGGATCACGGACCGGGTCGCTTCGTCGCCCCTGACCGTCCTGCCGATCCTGGCGGTCTACCTGCTCCTCGCCGCACCGGTCCTGCCCGAACTCTGGGCGGCCGTCAGCCGTCCGGACCTCGACGCCTTCCGGGACCTCACCGCCCTCGCGGACGGGGCGGGCGCGGTCTGGGCCCAGATCATCGCCTGGGATCTCCTGCTGGGCCAGTGGATGTACCGCGAGTCCCGCCGCCTGGCCCTCTCCCCGTTCCTGACGGGCCCCCTTCTCGTCCTCACCATCCTCCTGTCCCCCTTCGCCCTCCTCCTGTTCCTGCCGATCCGCGCGATCAGGACGGCCCGCACCGGCCCCGCGCTAGCCTCGGCCGATGCGACATGAAGACCGCGCCGTCGGCGCCGTACTGGGTTCCGCCGTCGGGGACGCGCTCGGGGCGCCGTTCGAGTTCGGATTGCCCGGGGTCTTCCGGGAGCGGTTCGCCGACGGGGCCGGCGAGATGTGCGGGGGCGGCGGGTGGGAACCCGGTGAGGCCACGGACGACACCCAGATGGCGGTGCTGGTCGGGAAGTCGCTCCTCGACCGCGGCGGGCTCGATCTGCCCGACGTCTTCGCCCGGTTCCGGCGCTGGGCCCTCGCCGACCCCAAGGACATCGGGCTCACCACCGAGGCCGTGCTGCTGGGCGGCGACTCCTGGGACCTCGCCGCCGCCCTGCACTTCCAGCTCAACGGCCGCGGCGCGGGCAACGGTTCACTGATGCGGGCCGCCACCTCCGCCGTCTACTACGCCGCCGCCGGCCGCGCCGCCACCATGGCCGCGGCCCGGCGGATCGCCGCCCTCACCCACGGGGACGCCGCCGCCTGGGAGGGCACGGCGCTGCTCCATGAGCTCGTACGCGTCGCCCTGCTCGGCGAGGACCCGCTCGCGGCGGTCCCCGCCGCGCTCGACGAGGTGGCGGCGGCGCACCGGGAGCGCTGGGCCGTCGTCCTCGCGCCGGACTGGCGCCCCGAGGACGCCACCGAGTTCAACGGCGCCGTCTGGCCGTGCCTCGGCTCCGCTGTGTGGGCGCTGCGCACCACCTCCTCCTTCGAGGCGGCCCTCGCCGCCGCGATCGACCTGGGCGGCGACACCGACACCGTCGCCGCCGTCACCGGCATCCTCGCCGGGGCCGTGCACGGCCCCGACGCGATCCCGGCCCGCTGGACCGCCGCGCTGCACGTACCGCTGCCGGGCTTCGGCGACCGGGTGCTGCGAGCCGACGACCTGCGCGCGCTCGCCCGCTCCCTGGCGCGGTCGGGCTCGGACGTCGTCGCACAGGGCTGACGAGAGGTCCGCACCGAGGGGCAGCGGCAACCGCAACTCCCCGGCGCCGCCTGCCCGCCCGCCGGGGGTGGTCCGCCGGCCCGCTTCCGGCGCCGCCTGCCGTTCCGCTCGACGGCACGGTGGAGCCGCACCACAGCCGTTGCGCTGGCGGGCCGCTACGGAAGCCGAGCGGCGCCCCCGGCCACGGCGCCCCCGGCCACGGCGTCCCCGCGGCCCCCGGCGGCCCGTTGCCCCTCGGCTCCACGGCCCTCCCGCGCCCCGCGAGGCTCCCGGGCCCCAGGGAAGTGCCCGCCCCCCACCACCACCGTCCGGCCGCCCAGGCCCTGTCGTCGAACTCCCGCCTGCCCCGCGACGCCGTACACGCGCGCGCTCGCCGCACCGGGCACAAGCCCGAGCACGTCCGGTACGAGGCCTCGCGCCCGGCCCACCGAGACCACGCACCTGACGCCGCGGCGCCGCCCGCCGGGCAACGACGGGAGTCCGACGACAGGAACTAGCGCGCCCGGACCGTCGCCAGGACCTCCCGGTCCGGCTGCAGCGTCAGACCCGGGACCGGGAGCACTTCCTCCGCGTCGAGGTCGAGACGGAAACGGCGGGCGACGACGGCCAGGATCAGCACCGCCTCGACCATGGCGAAGCGGGTGCCCAGGCACACCCGGGGGCCGCCGCCGAACGGATACCAGGCGTACTCCGGTATCTCCTCGGTCTCCCCCTCCGTGCCGCCGTCCTTCGCCGACAGCCAGCGCTCCGGACGGAACTCCAGCGGGTCCCGGAACCAGCGGCCGTCCCGCTGGGTGGCCCACTGACTGCTCCAGACCCGGGTGCCGGGGGCGACCGGGGCGCCCCCGAGCGTGGCACCCTCCTTGGCTATGCCGGTGAGCAGCCAGATCGTCGGGTAGAGGCGGAGCGTCTCCTTCACCACGGCCTGGGTGTAGGCGAGTTCGGCGTAGTCGTCGAAGCCGGGGTCGCGGTCGCCGAGGACCCGGTCGAGCTCGGTCCCGAGAGCGTCGGCGACGCGGGGGTTGCGGGAGAGGAGATACCAGGCCCAGACGAGGGTGGAGCTGGTGGTCTCGTGCCCGCCGATGTAGAGGGTGACCGTCTCGTCGCGGATCTCCCGGTCGGAGAGGGGGGTGCCGGTCTCGTCGCGGGCGGCGAGGAGCCGGCTGAGCAGGTCCGGCCGCTCGCCGTCGCCGTCGCGGTGGCGAGCGACGACGCGGGAGACCTCGGCGTCGATGACGGCCGTGGCGCGCTTGATACGCGCCCGTCCGGGGGTGGGGATCCAGTCGGGCAGGATCGCGCCGATGCCGCTGAACTCGGCGCCGATCTCGTGCTGGGCGACGTCCATGGCGCGGCCGATGGCCTCGGCATCGGCGGCGGTGTCGACGCCGAAGATGGTGCGGACCGCGATCAGCTGGGTGAGGGCGGCCATCTCCTTCTTGACGTCGACCCGGTCCCCGTCGGACCACCGGCCGGCCAGATCGACGGCGCACTCGGCCATCGTGGCGGCGTAGGACCTGACCTGCCGGGGACGGACCGAGGGCTGCACCAGGGAGCGCTTGCGCCGCCAGTCGGCACCCTTGGAGACCACGACACCGTCGCCGAGCAGCGTCCGGAAGGCGATGCCGAGGTCCGGCTGGTCGAAGGTCCGCTCGACCTCGGTCAGGAGCTCGCCGACCGTCTCGGGGTGGGCGATGAAGAGCGCGGGGGTGCGGCCGAAGCGCCAGCGGACGAAGTCCCCGCGCTCACGCAGCCGTTCGAAGAAGGCGAGCGGGTCCTTGCCGAACTCCGGCAGGTTCCCGAGCCCCGGGACGCCCCGGGGTCCCGGTACGGTCTTCCGTCCGTCCGCCGTCGTGGTGCCGACGGCGGACGGACCGGCTTGCGTGGTCACGTGCGTTTCCTTCCGCAGGAGGTGCGAGATGCTGGCCCCAGTGCCCCACGTACTCGTTCTGCTGTACGAGTTCATGGAAGCGGAAGGAACCGACACTCCGCCACCCCTGTGGAAAACCCCCTGTGGACAAAGCCGCTGAGGGTGCGTCAAGGGCGCGCCGCCGGGGCCGTCAGCCCACCGAGCTGTAGGCCACGACACCCCTCAGCAGCGAGTCCACCGCCTTGCGGGCGTTCTTCGCGACCGTGCTGTTCTCCTTCGGCGCGGCCGCCGCGATCTGGCCGAGCACGTCGATGACCTGCTTGCACCAGCGGACGAAGTCGCCGGCCGGCATCTCCGCCTCGCGCAGCACCTCGTCGAGCCCCTTGTCCGAGGCCCACTGGTAGGCGGCCCAGGCGAAGCCGAGGTCCGGCTCGCGCTGGCCGACGCCTTCCGTCTGGTGGAGCTTGAACTCCTCCTCCAGCGCGTCGAGCCGGCCCCAGATCCGCACCATCTCGCCCATCGCGGCCTTCGCCCGCCCGGCGGGCAGCTTGGGCGCGACGGCGTCGTCGGACTGCCGGGCCTCGTAGACGAGCGCGGAGACGCAGGCGGCGAGCTCGGCCGGATTCAGCCCCTCCCACACGCCTTCCCGCAGGCACTCGCTGGCCAGCAGGTCGAGCTCGCCGTAGAGCCGGGCGAGCCGCTTGCCGTTGTCGGTGACGTCGTCGCCGCGGAGGTAGTCGAGCTCGGTGAGGAGCGCGACGATCCGGTCGAAGGTGCGGGCGATGGTGTTCGTCCGGCCCTCGATGCGCCGCTCCAGCTGCTTGGTGTCGCGCTGCAGGCGGTGATAGCGCTCGGCCCAGCGGGCGTGGTCCTCGCGCTCGTCGCAGCCGTGGCAGGGATGGGCCCGGATCTCCGTGCGCAGCCGGGCGATCTCGCGGTCGTCGGCAGCGGCCGAGCGCTGCCTGCGGTGCCGCTCCGGGTTGATGTGCCCGGCCTTGCTACGCAGGGCCGAGGCGAGGTCACGGCGGGACTGCGGGGACTTGGGGTTGAAGGACCGCGGGATCCGCATGCGCTCCAGCGGCTCCACGGGCACCGGGAAGTCGATGGACGCGAGCCGCTTGACCTGCCGCTCGGCCGTGAGCACCAGCGGGCGCGGCCCGTCGTGGTACTCGAAGCCGCGGTGCCCGTTGGTGCGCCCGGCCGGGACGCCCGGGTCGAGGACGAGGGCGAGACCGGCGAACTTGCCCGTCGGCACGTGGATGACGTCGCCGGGCTTGAGCCGCTCCAGCGAGGCGGCGGCCTCGGCGCGGCGGTGGGCGGCGCCCTGCCGGGCCAGTTCGGTCTCGCGGTCCTTGAGGTCGCGGCGGAGCCGCGCGTACTCCTCGAAGTCGCCGAGGTGGCAGGTCATGCCCTCGCGGTACCCCTCCAGGCCCTCCTCGTTCTTCTGGACCTGCCGGGAGATCCCCACGACGGAGCGGTCGGCCTGGAACTGGGCGAAGGAGGTCTCCAGGAGCTCGCGCGAGCGGTGCCGGCCGAACTGGTCGACCAGGTTGACCGCCATGTTGTACGAGGGCTTGAAGCTGGAGCGCAGCGGATACGTACGGGTGCCCGCGAGTCCGGCGAGGTGGCCGGGGTCCATGCCGCGCTGCCACAGGACGACGGCGTGTCCCTCGATGTCGATGCCGCGGCGGCCGGCGCGGCCGGTGAGCTGGGTGTACTCGCCGGGGGTGATGTCGGCGTGCTGCTCGCCGTTCCACTTGACGAGCTTCTCCAGGACCACCGAACGCGCGGGCATGTTGATGCCGAGGGCGAGGGTCTCGGTGGCGAAGACGGCCTTGACGAGGCCGCGGACGAAGAGCTCCTCGACGACCTCCTTGAAGGTCGGGAGCATGCCGGCGTGGTGGGCGGCGATGCCGCGCTCCAGGGCCTCGAGCCACTCGTAGTAGCCGAGGACGTGGAGGTCCTCGCTGGGGATGGCCGCCGTGCGCTCCTCGACGATCTCGCGGACGCGGCGGCGTCCGTCCTCGTCGTTGAGCCGCAGGCCCGCGTAGAGGCACTGCTGGACGGCGGACTCGCAGCCGGCGCGGCTGAAGATGAAGGTGATGGCGGGGAGGAGCCCCTCGGCGTCGAGCCGCTCGATGACCTCGGGCCGTCCCGGCGTCCAGATACGGGAGCGCTGGCGGCGCTCGCGCTCGCGGTCGGCCTCGCGGACCATCTTGCCGCGGCGCCGGTCGCGCGGGTTGTACGTGCGCGAGTTCTCCGTGCGGGCGAGGCGGAGCAGGTCGGGGTTGACCTCGCGGCGGGAGGCGCCGCGGCCGCCGTGGTCGGTCTCCTCCTCGAAGAGGTCGTACATCCGGCGGCCGGCCAGCACGTGCTGCCAGAGCGGCACCGGACGGCTCTCGGAGACGATGACCTCGGTGTCGCCGCGGACGGTGTCGAGCCAGTCGCCGAACTCCTCGGCGTTCGACACGGTCGCGGAGAGCGACACCAGCGTCACCGACTCGGGGAGGTGGATGATCACTTCCTCCCAGACGGCGCCGCGGAAGCGGTCGGAGAGGTAGTGCACCTCGTCCATCACGACGTAGCCGAGGCCGGAGAGCGCCTGGGACCCCGCGTAGAGCATGTTGCGGAGGACCTCGGTGGTCATGACGACGATGGGCGCGTCCCCGTTGACGCTGTTGTCGCCGGTGAGCAGGCCGACCTTGTCGTGGCCGTAGCGCTTGACGAGGTCGGCGTACTTCTGGTTGGAGAGCGCCTTGATGGGCGTGGTGTAGAAGCACTTGCGCCCTTGCCGGAGGGCGAGGTGGACGGCGAACTCGCCGACGATCGTCTTGCCGGAGCCCGTGGGAGCGGCGACGAGCACGCCCTTGCCCGCTTCGAGGGCCTTGCACGCCTCGATCTGGAAGGGGTCCAGACCGAACTCGTACATCTCGCGGAAGGGGGCCAGCGCCGTCGCCTGCTCCGCGTTGCGGGCGCGGGCGGCTGCGTACGCTTCGGCTGGTGTGAGGTCCTCTGTCATCTTGTTGTCGAGCCTACCCGCCACCTCTGACAGTGACGCGATCTTTATCGAGGCACCTGCGGCGGCGCCTCGGGGGCGAGGACCCGGAGCGCGCCGGGCACGCAGCGGACGGCGAGCGGCAGGGGCCCGAGCGGCTCGCCGTCGGCGTAGCCGGTGATGCCGGGGGCGTCCATGGTGAGGGAGCGGACCCGGTGCACGGTGACCTTGGGATGGTCGAGGTGGGTGCCCCGGTAGACCCTCGGGAAGACCTTGATCAA
Organism: Streptomyces sp. NPDC101191; assembly: GCF_044767915.1. NCBI lineage: Bacteria > Bacillati > Actinomycetota > Actinomycetes > Kitasatosporales > Streptomycetaceae > Streptomyces > Streptomyces sp. NPDC101191. The sequence goes on along the minus strand of NZ_JBIWOU010000007.1, from coordinate 208,063 downwards.
TTCCGTACGGGAGCAGTCGCCGACGACGGTGACGTCGAGGAGTCCGTCGTCGAGGAGCGCGTCGGCGCAGATGCGCATGCCACCGCCGTACGAGGTGCCGTTGCCGACCGCGACGAGGGTGGCCTCGATCCGGGTCTCGGCCCCGTCGTCGAGGGTGAGCCGGTACGGGACGGGCCGGAAGGCGGCGAGCTCGGCGAGGATCGCGAGGTCGTACGTGAAGCGTCCGGCGGGCAGCCGCATCCGGTTGCCGCGGTCGTTGACGCGCGAGTCGAAACCGGAGGCGAGCACGGTCCCGAACCAGCGGTGCCCGGGGCCGCCCGCCGGCCCGCCACCCGCCCCGCCGGAGGCCTTCTCCGGCGCGGCGGCGCGTTGCTCGACCTGCCCGAGGTCGATGGTCCTTCCGCCGCCGCCCTCGAGCGCCTCGACGGCGACCCGGCCGGCGGCCGCCGGGTCGCGTACGGGCAGTCCGAGGCAACGGGCGAAGTCGTTGCCCGTGCCGACGGGGATCACGCCCAGCGGGGTGCCGGTGCCGGCGACGGCCTGGAGGGCGAGCGAGACCATGCCGTCGCCGCCGACGGCGACGAGGGCTCCGGTGCCGTCCTCGACGGCCTCGCGGGCCCGCCGCAGGGCGTCGTCGGAGCTCTCACCGAGGACGGTGCGCACGGTGAATCCGGCGTCCCGGAAAGCACGAGCGGCCGGCTGCGCGGCGTGCGCGCCCCGGCCGCGTCCCGCGGTGGGATTGACGAAGAGAGTGATCTCGCTGGTCATGGCGGGTCCCCCCGGACGGAGTCTGGGGGGACCCTACAAGATCAGGTGACGTCGTCGTAACCGTTGAGGCGGTGTGACCTGCCGTCCGCCTCGCCGGTGGCCTGCTCGGGCAGGGTCCGGGCGGCGCCGACGCTCTCGACCGTGCCGACGGACTCCGGGGTGAGGTCGAGGCTCGACGCCTCGTCGTCGTCCAGCTCGGCGTCCGGGTTCCTGCGCCGGCGACGCTTGTCGTTGAGGAGCGAGAAACCGACGGCAGCCAGGTAGAGGATGGTGATCGGTCCGGCCAGGGCGAGCATGCCGACGGGGTCGGTGGTCGGGGTGATGACGGCGCCGAAGATGAAGACGCCCATGATCACACCGCGCCACCAGCGGGCCATCCGCTTGCCGCTCAGCACTCCGGTGAGGTTCAGCATCACCAGGACCAGCGGGAGCTCGAAGGCGAGGCCGAAGACGAGCACCATGCGCAGGGTGAAGTCGAGGACGTCACCGAGCGAGAGGATGTTGGCGGATCCCTCCGGCGTGAGGCTGATGAGTACCTGCACGCTGATGGGGAGGATCAGGTACGCGAGGTAGGCGCCGGCCGCGAAGAGCGGGACCGCGGCGCCGACGAAGGCGTACGTGTACTTCTTCTCCTGCTTGTGCAGGCCGGGCGCGATGAACGCCCAGAGCTGGTACAGCCAGACGGGGCTCGCGACGACCAGGCCGGTCGTCAGCGAGAGCTGGATCGTCGTGCTGAAGGGCGCCATCAGCGTGTTGAAGGAGACGATGGCGCAGTTTCCGCCGTCGCTCGTGACGCCGGGCGCGCACTTGGGCACCGACTTCGTCAGGAACACCATCAGCTGCTCGCTGTACACGAGGGCCACGACGGTGACCGCCGCGATGGCCAGCAGGCCCTTCGCCAGGCGGTTGCGAAGCTCACGCAGGTGCTCCACGAGGGGCATCCGGCCCTCGGGATCCTTCTCCTGCTTGCGGGCAGACTTGAGCAACCCACGTCCTCATCTCGTGCGGCAGCCGCCGCTCAGGGCGGCGGCCGCGGCGGACCGGGTCAGCGCTTGGTGGTGTCGGTGGGCTCGGTCACCGGGCGCGAGCTCGTCACGTCGCCCGGGGCGGCCTGGATGGTGCGCGGCACGGCCTGCTCCTGCGGAGCGGGGTGCGGCGGATCGGCGGGCGCGCTCTGCTGGTCGTCCGACTTCATCGCCTTGGCCTCGCTCTTGAGGATGCGGGCGGACTTGCCCAGCGAACGAGCCATGTCCGGGAGCTTCTTGGCGCCGAACAGCAGGATGATCACGACGAGGATCAGAATGATCTCGGTGGGGCCGAGCCTACCCATAGCTGTTTACCTTCTTCACCGAGGCGACATTGGACTGCGGGCCCGGCCGGTCGGACATGCGTCCGGCCACCGTGCTTGCAGCGATCGTAACCCGCAGGAGTAAACGGGCGGCAATGGCCGTGCATACGCGCGCTTTCGTCCCGCCCGCGTGCCCCGTCCGGCCTCCGCGCAGCGTACGGCGCGAATTCAGCGCAGTGTCTCGCCCGTTCGCGCCAGGTCGCCGGCGGCTCGTTCCAGCTCCTCGGCGGCCTCGTTGATGCGCTGTGTGGTGTGCGCCACTTGACGGCCGAGGCGCTGGGCCTCCAGGAAGACCTTGATGCCGAGGATGCCGAGGACGGCGATGCCGAGGAAGCCGAGGGCGATGGCGAGCATGGGCCAGAACATGAGCCGAGCCTAGACGTTGCCGGAGGGCGGCGCGGTCAGCCGGTGGTGTGCAGGCGCAGGGTGCGCACGCCGCCGCCGGTGAGGAGTTCGACGATCCGCTCCCCCGCGGGCTTGCGGACGGCGCTGCCGCACTCCGGGCAGGTGAAGGAGTAGAAGGTGGTGCGGCGGCTGGCCCCGATGGCGAGCCGGAGGGCGCCTGCGGAGAGTTCGAAGCGGGAACGGCAGTCGGGGCAGGCGGCCTTGAAGTGGACCGGGGCGACCGACGCCGTCAGACCGGGCATTGCGGACATTTCCCTCAACTCTCCCCACTGCGGTTCGGGTACGTCACTGGGAACAGCGTCCGGAGCCACCGGAACGTCACGTTCCCCCTGCTGCACCGCCGCCCGGCCTCCCGGACGGCGCCGCCCGGCCCCGTCGGCGGGCGCCGCTCAGCCCTCGTAGGCGGCGAGGGCCGCGGCCGCGGCCTCCCGGGCGCTGTCCGCGAGCTCCTGCGGGGCGACGATCCGGCCGTCACTGCCGAGCCGCAGCGCGAGCCGCCGCAGCGAGGCCGGCGCCGGGGTGCGCAACGTGATCCGCAGGCCCCCGTCGGGCAGCTCCTCGGCCCGGTCGTGCGGGTAGTACTCGGCGACCCACCGGCCGCCGGGCCCGACCTCCACCACGACCTCCGGGTCCTCGGCGGAAGGCTGCACGAGGCCCTCCGACAGGTCCCGCAGCTCGATCTCCGGAGGCGCGGCCGGCGCGTCCAGGAGCCGGATCTCGGCGACCCGGTCGAGCCGGAAGGTGCGCCGCGCCTCGGAGAGCCGGCACCACGCCTCCATGTACGTGTGACCCACGGCGAACAGCCGGATCGGGTCCACCTCACGCTCGGTGAGCTCGTCCCGGGCGGGCGAGTAGTAGCGGAGCCACAGCCGCCGGCGCTCGGAGATCGCCCGGTCGACCTCGGCGAAGACGCCGCCCTCGGACTCGAAGGTCACCGACAGGCGGGAGCTGGCCCCGGCCGCCTCGCCGGCCGCCGCCTCCAGTTTGGCGGTGGCGCGCAGCAGCGCCTCGCGGTCGCTCTCGCGCAGCCCCGGCAGGGTCGCCACCGCGCGCGCCGCCACCAGCAGGGCGGTGGCCTCGTCGGCGGCGAGCCGCAGCGGGGCGGCGACGTCGTCCGGGTTGTGCCACCAGATGCGGTCGCCGTCGGTGTCGATGTCGAGCAGGTCGCCGCCGCGGAAGCTGGTGCCGCACATCGGCAGCACGTCCAGGTCCGAGATCAGCTCGTCCTCGGTGATCCCGAAGGCGCGGGCGACGTCGGCGACGTGCGCGCCCGGGCGCTCGCGGAGATAGGTGACGAGGGAGAGCATCCGCCTCGTCTGGTCGATGGCGTTGGCAGCCATGGTCGTTCCTCTCCCCCTCAGCCCTTGGCCACGGCGCGCAGCCGCTCCACGACGTCGGCCCGCAGGTCGGCGGGCTCGAGCACGACCACGTCGGGGCCGAACTCCACGAGCCAGGCGTCCAGCCCGTGCCCGTACGGGATCTCCAGCTCGTCCCAGCCGTCGGCGCCCTCGGTCACGGACTGGGCACGCGAGCGCAGCGGGTAGCCGCATCCGGCGCGCAGCCGGATCCGGGCCGAGCGGGTGGCGGTCTCGCCGGCCCAGCTCTCGACGGTCTCCCGGACGGTGACCACGTCGGGCACGGGCGCCGTGAAGGCGCCGGCCCGGGAGCGGACCTTGCCGGTGATCCGGGACAACCGGAAGACCCGCTCGGCGCCGCGGTCGCGGTCCCAGCCCGCCAGGTACCAGTGGCCGCGCCAGCACTCCAGGGTCCACGGCTCGACGTGCCGGGTCTCGGGGCGGGCGGCATTGGCCTTGCGGTAGTCGAAGACGACCGGCCGCCGGTCGCGGCAGGCCAGCATCAGCGGCTCGAAGGCGGCCTCGTGCACCGGGATGCGCGGTTCCAGGGCGCTGTGCTGGGCATCGTACGAGTCCTCTGCCTCCGGCATCCCGGCGGCGCGCAGCTTCTGCAGTGCGCCGCTCGCGGCCCCGGCGAGGCGGGCCTGCTGCCAGACCCTGGCCGCGAGCCCGAGGGCGGCGGCCTCCTCGGCGTCCAGGGTGATGGGCGGCAACCGGTTGGAGTCGCGGCGGGCGAGGTAGCCGGTCTCGCCGTCCAGGTTCTCGACGGTCTCGATGACCAGGCCGAGCTCGCGCAGATCGTCCTTGTCGCGCTCGAACATCCGGTTGAAGGCGTCCTCGCCGGTCGCTTCGAGGTATGCCTCGATGGAGCCGCGGAGTTCTCTCTTGCTCAGCGGACGGCGGGTTCCGAGCAGGCACAGCGCAAGATTCATCAGCCGCTCGGCCTTGGCAATCGCCATCGACGCCCCGCACCCTCTTCTGCCGGATTGACTTCGTGAGACGTCCGACCGTACCGCCCCGGGGTGTCCGGACAAAAGCCGGGACGAACGCCGAGGGCCCCCGCCGGGGAGGCGGGGGCCCTCGGGACCGCGAACGGCTCGGGTCAGCGCTTGGCGACGCCGACGAGGTCGCAGACGAAGATCAGCGTCTCGCCGGGGCCGATCTTGCCGCCGGCGCCCTGGTCGCCGTAGGCGAGGTGCGCGGGGATGACCAGCTGGCGGCGACCGCCGACCTTCATGCCCTGGACACCCTTGTCCCAGCCCTGGATGACCATGCCGACACCGAGCTGGAAGTCCAGCGGGGCGCCGCGGTTCCAGGAGGCGTCGAACTCCTCGCCGGAGTCGAAGGACACACCCACGTAGTGGACCTTCACCATGTCGCCGGCCTCGGCGACCTCGCCGTCGCCCTGCCAGATGTCCTTGATCTCCAGGTCGGCCGGCGGCTCGCCGCCCGGGAAGTCGACCTCGGGCTTCTCGATGCTCACTGCAGTGCGCTCCTCAAAAACTATGAACCGCCCAGACGATGGTCTGCGCGACCAGGACAGTCTTACACCTTCGCCAGGATGTCGACGGCGAACACGAGGGTCGAGTTCTTCGGAATACCCTGCTGCTCCTTGTCACCGAACGCCTCGGACGGCGGGGCGACGATCAGGACGCGGCTGCCGACCTTCTTGCCGACGAGGCCGTCCTTGAGGCCCTTCAGGGTCAGCTGGCTCAGCGGGAAGTTGGCCGGCTTGCCCTGGGTGTAGGTCGAGTCGAAGACCTTGCCGTCCTTCCACAGGGCGGCGACGTAGTTCACGGCGACCGTGTCGGTGGCGGCGACGACCTCGCCCTTGGACTCCAGGACGTAGTTGGAGACCAGCTTGGTCGGCGGGTCGACCTTGGGAACGGCCAGCGAGGGCTGCTTGCCGTCGGTGTTGGTGCCGACCTTCGGCAGGTCCTTGTTGTCCTGGGCGACCGGGGTCCCCTCGGCGGACTTCGGGATGGTGACGGCCTTCAGGATGTCGACCACGAACACCAGGGTGGCGTTGGGCTTGATGTCGCCCTGGCCCTGCTCGCCGTAACCGAGCGCCGGCGGGATGCCGATCTCGACGCGGCTGCCGACCTTCTGGCCCTCCAGACCCTTCTCCCAGCCCTGGATCACCTGCCCCTGGCCGAGGGTCAGCGAGAAGGGCTGCTTGCGGTCGAAGCTGTTGTCGAAGGGGGTGGTCTCGTCCCACTCCTGACCCAGGTAGTTCACACTGAGCGCGTCGCCCTTCTTGGTGACCGCGCCGTCGCCCTCGCTGATGACGTTGACCTTGAGGTCCTTCGGCGGGTCGCCCACGCCCTTGGCCAGGGTCGGCTTCTCCCCGAACTTCTCGCCCGCGGTGATGGCGGGGAGACCGTTCTTCATCGAACCGGAATCGGAGCCCTTGTCGTCGCTGCCGCAGGCCGCTGTGGTGAGCAGCAGCAGCGGGACGACGAGCAGGCCGGCAAGTCGGCGCACTAGTTCCTCAGATCTCAGACGGCACAGTAGTTGTCCGGACACTCTAGGGGACCACTCCGAGAAGCCGTCGGCCCCGCACGTGAAACGTGCGGGGCCGACGAGCAGTTCTGTGCCGCCGCTGGCCGGTTCCTACATTCCGGCGATCAGCTTTTCCACCCGGTCGTCGACCGAGCGGAACGGGTCCTTGCACAACACGGTGCGCTGTGCCTGGTCGTTGAGCTTGAGGTGGACCCAGTCGACGGTGAAGTCCCGGCGCTGCTCCTGGGCGCGGCGGATGAAGTCGCCGCGGAGCCGGGCCCGGGTGGTCTGCGGGGGCACCGACTTGCCCTCGAAGATCTTCACGTCGTTGCACACCCGGGCCGCCTGGCCGTTCTTCTGGAGCAGGTAGTACAGCCCGCGGCGGCGGTGGATGTCGTGGTACGCGAGGTCTATCTGGGCGACCCGCGGGTGCGACATGGTCATGTTGTGCTTGGCCCGGTAGCGCTCGATGAGCTTGTACTTCATGACCCAGTCGATCTCGGTCTCGATGCGGTCGAGCTGCTCCGCCTCGATGGCGTCGAGGGTGCGGCCCCACAGTTCGAGGACCTGGGCGACGGTGCCGCTGCGGATGCCGCGGCGGTCGACGAAGTCGGCGGCCTTCTCGTAGTACTCCCGCTGGACCTCCAGGGCGGAGGCCTCGCGGCCGCTGGCGAGCCGGACCTTGCGCTGGCCGGTGATGTCGTGACTGACCTCGCGGATGGCCCGGATCGGGTTCTCCAGGGTGAGGTCGCGCATCACCGTGCCCGCCTCGATCATGCGCAGCACCAGGTCGGTGGCGCCGACCTTGAGGAGCATGGTCGTCTCGGACATGTTGGAGTCGCCGACGATGACGTGGAGCCGGCGGTAGCGCTCGGCGTCCGCGTGCGGCTCGTCGCGGGTGTTGATGATGGGACGCGAGCGGGTGGTGGCGGAGCTGACGCCCTCCCAGATGTGCTCGGCCCGCTGGGAGACGCAGTAGACGGCGCCGCGCGGGGTCTGCAGCACCTTTCCGGCGCCGCAGATGAGCTGGCGGGTGACGAGGAAGGGAATGAGGATGTCCGCGAGCCGCGAGAACTCTCCGTGGCGGGCCACGAGATAGTTCTCGTGGCAACCGTAGGAGTTTCCGGCGGAGTCGGTGTTGTTCTTGAAGAGATAGACGTCGCCCGCGATTCCCTCCTCGTGCAGGCGGCGTTCCGCGTCGACGAGCAGTCCTTCGAGAATGCGCTCGCCGGCCTTGTCGTGGGTGACCAGTTCGACCACGTTGTCGCATTCGGGAGTTGCGTATTCCGGATGCGAACCCACGTCCAGGTACAGGCGGGCGCCGTTCCGCAGGAAGACATTGCTGCTGCGGCCCCATGACACGACACGGCGGAAGAGGTAGCGCGCCACTTCGTCAGGAGACAGTCGGCGCTGTCCCCTGAACGTGCACGTGACGCCGTACTCGTTCTCCAGCCCGAAAATGCGGCGGTCCATGTCTGAACATTACGCCTGAAGCCCTGCGCTGAAACCGGGTTCGGCGGCCCCGTTTCGATCATTTTCCGATGAGTGCGGGTTCTTTTCGGCCTGCCCGGTGCGGGGCCCGCCCGTTTCGGCGCCCCCGCTGACGGCGTGTCGCGCCGGCGGCACCGGCCCGAGGACCCGGCCGGTGCCGAGCAGGACCAGGAAGGCCACGAAACCGCCGATGCCCGCGACCGCGAAACCGGCGGAGGTCCCGGCGAGTTCGACGGCCGGACCGGAGACCGCGGAGCCGAGGGCCGCGCCCACGCCGAAGGTGGTGACGAGCCAGGAGAAGGCCTCCGTGACCGTGCCCGCCGGTGCGTGGCGGTCCACGACGATGAAGGCACAGGCGATGGCCGGGGCCAGGAACACACCCGCCAGGGCCGCGAGGGCGCTCATGGCGGCCGGACCGGGCACGAGCAGCAGCGGCAGGTAGCCGAGGGCGAGCAGCAGGACCAGGACGCGCAGCCGCCGCTCGGGGGCACCGGCCCACTGGCGGGCTCCGTAGGCCACGCCGCCGACGAGGGCACCGAGGCCGAGGGCGGCCATCAGCCAGCCGTAGACGGCCTCGTTGCCCCGGTCGTCGGCGTAGGCGACGGCGGCGACGGTGATGGAGCCGAGGGCCAGGCCGACGAAGAAGAAGGAGGAGAGCAGGGCGAGCAGCCCGGGTGAGCGCAGCGCGCCGAGCCAGTGGGCCTCGCGGGGTGCCGAACGCCAGGTCCGGGAAGGCTTGGAGACGACCACGGAGAGCGCTCCGAGGACACCCAGCACGTTGATGACGACCAGGGCGGCGGCGGGCGACCAGAGGGAGACCAGCAGGGTCAGCAGCAGCGGCCCGACGGTGAACATGACCTCCTGCGCGACGGCGTCCAGGGCGTACGCGCGGTGCACCCGGTCCTCACGGCCGAGAACGCTCGGCCAGAGGGCCCGCAGGCCGCCTTCGAGGGGCGGCGTGAAGAGCCCGGCGACCAGAACGGCGGCGTAGGCCAGGAGCAGGTTCCCGATGCCCGTGACGGCCAGGGCGGCCATGCCGACCGCGGAGACCACGGCGGCCGGCAGCTGCACGCGCGGCTGGCCCTTGAGGTCGACGGCGCGCCCCAGGAGGGGCTGGCCGACGGCGGTGGCGAGGCCGTACGCGGCGATGAGGCCGCCCGCGAGGCTGTAGCTGCCGCCCTCGGCGCGGGTGAAGACGGTGATGGCGACGGGGCCGGTGCCGTTGGGGAGTCGCCCGATCAGGGTGCCGGTCAGCAGGCGCGCCGCGTGGGGCGCGCGCAGAATGTCCAGATAGCCGCCCTTGGGCGTGGCCTCGCCGGCCATGTCGTCTCCCCTCCCGGGGCCTGCGCCCGAGGTTTTACGTATAACGTCTGCCGTCATACGTACCATGACCGCAACGCGCCGGTCCACCCCGCGCGCCGGAACGGTCCTGCAGCAAACCGCCGCGGAGGTACGAGTGCACAGCCCGGAACCCATCGGCGGGAGCCGTCCCACCAGCCGCGATGTCGGCCGGGCGGCCGGGGTCTCCCAGGCCACGGTCTCCCTCGTCCTCGGCGACAAATGGCGCGGCCGGGTCTCCGAACGCACCGCCGCCGCCGTGCGCGAGGCCGCCGCCGAACTGGGCTACCGCCCCAACATCGCCGCCCGCAATCTGCGCCTCGGCCGGACCCGTACGGCGCTCCTCGTCGTCCCGGCACTCACCAACGAGTTCTTCGCCCGGGTCTACACCGGCGCCGCGACCGTCGCCGCCCGGCACGGCTTCGGCGTCGTGCTCTACCCCTCCCCCGACGGCGTCGGCCCCGCCAGGGACCCCTTCGCCTCCGCCCGGGCCGCCCTCGACGGCGTCATCGCCTCCTCGATGGCCTCCGACGCCCTCAAGGCCTTCCGCGGCACCGACCTCCCCCTCGTCATGCTCGACAGCGACCCCGCCGACACCGGCGCCGCCGCCCATGTGAACCTCGACATCGCCGACGGCATGCGCCAGGTCACCGCCCACCTCCTCGGCCTCGGCCACCGGCGCTTCCTGCACCTCGCCTCGGCCGTGCCGTCCTGGACCTTCGACGTCCGGGCCGCCGCCCTCGCGGACGCCCTCGCCGGCACCGAGGTGACGACCGTACGGGCCCCCCTCGACGTCCAGGGCGCCCGCGAGGCCACCGAGCGGGCCCTCACCGCACCGGGGCCCCGGCCCACCGCCGTCGTCTGCGACGACGACATCCTGGCCGCCGGCGCCTGCAAGGCCGCCCGGCGGCTCGGACTCCGGGTCCCCGAGGACCTGTCCGTCACCGGCTTCGACGACCTGGCCCTCGCCACCGCCGTCGAACCCGAGCTCACCACCGTCGGCCTGCCCGCCGAACGCATCGGCGAACGGGGCATGGCCGCCCTGCTCGCCGTCCTGGACGGCCGCGAGCCCGAGCGGGGCGATCTGCCCGTCAGTCTGGTCCCCCGGGCCTCCTCGGGCCCCGCACCGGCCGCCTGACACCCCTCGCCACGACGAAGGGCCCCGGAACCGCGTCACCGCGGCCCCGGGGCCCTCCGTGCCGTTCGTCGGCGCCTACTCCTCGGCGGCCTCGTCCGAGGGGTCGTCCGTCTTCGCGACGGCCGCGTCGTCGGCCTCCAGCAGGCGCTTCAACTGCCGGCCGAGGACCCGCTTGAACTTGCGCTGCTGCGGACGGGTACGGTCCAGCACCGCCACCTCCAGCCGGTCCGCGGGGATCTCCCGCTCGGTGCCGTTGGTGTCCCGGGACAGCGCCTGCACGGCCAGCTTCAGCGCCTCGGCGAGCGACATCCCGTCACGGTGCCGCTGGTCCAGGAAGGAGCTGATCTGCTCCGCGTTGCCGCCCACCGCGACCGAACCGTGCTCGTCGACGATCGAGCCGTCGTGCGGCAGCCGGTAGATCTGGTCGCCCTCGGGCTCCGCGCCCACCTCGGCGACGACCAGCTCCACCTCGTACGGCTTCTCGCCGGCGCTGGAGAAGATGGTGCCCAGCGTCTGGGCGTACACGTTGGCCAGACCGCGGGCCGTGACGTCGTCACGGTCGTAGGTGTAGCCGCGTAGGTCGGCGTAGCGCACGCCGCCGATCCGCAGGTTCTCGTACTCGTTGTACTTGCCGGCGGCGGCGAAGCCGATCCGGTCGTAGATCTCGCTGAACTTGTGCAGTGCGCGGGACGGGTTCTCGCCGACGAAGACGATGCCGTCGGCGTACTGGAGGACGACCAGGCTGCGGCCGCGGGCGATGCCCTTGCGGGCGTACTCGGCCCGGTCGGCCATGGCCTGCTGAGGTGAGACATAGAACGGCGTGGACACCGGCTACCGTCCCTTTCTTCCGGTCTGAAGGGCTCTGGAGGGCTTCAACGGTCGAGTGGTCAGAGCAGGGCGGCGCGCGGCCCGTCGGGCTGCTCCAGACGCCGCTCGGTGATCGACCGGGCCAGGTCGGAGGACTCCGTCTCCGTCAGCCTGCGGAAGCCCTCGTCGGTGATGACGGTGACGATCGGGAAGATGCGCCTGGCCAGGTCCGGACCGCCGGTGGCCGAGTCGTCGTCCGCCGCGTCGTACAGCGCCTGGACGACGAGCGTGGTGGCCTGCTGCTCGGTCAGGTCGTCCCGGTAGAGCTTCTTCATCGACCCGCGCGCGAAGATCGAGCCCGAGCCGGTGGCGGCGTACCCGTGCTCCTCGGAGCGGCCGCCGGTGACGTCGTAGGAGAAGATCCGGCCCTTCTCCCGGCCCTCGTCCCAGCCGGCGAAGAGCGGGACGACGGCGAGGCCCTGCATGGCCATGCCGAGGTTGCTGCGGATCATCGTGGACAGGCGGTTGGCCTTGCCCTCCAGGGAGAGCGTCGCGCCCTCCACCTTCTCGAAGTGCTCCAGCTCCAGCTGGAACAGCTTGACCATCTCCACGGCGAGACCGGCCGTGCCGGCGATGCCGACCGCGGAGTACTCGTCGGCCGGGAACACCTTCTCGATGTCCCGCTGGGCGATCATGTTCCCCATGGTCGCCCGCCGGTCACCGGCGAGCACGACCCCGCCCGGGAACGTCGCGGCGACGATGGTGGTGCCGTGCGGCGCCTCGACGATCCCCTCGGGGAGCTTCCGGTTTCCCGGGAGCATCTCGGGCGAGTGGCCGGCGAGGAAGTCGATGAACGAGGACGAGCCCGGCGTCAGGAAGGCCGCCGGCAGACGCCCGATACTACGAGGGTTGGCTTCCACGCGATTCCTTCCGATGGGAACGACGGCCCGCCGTGGGACGCGCGGGCCGATCTTGCGTACTGTGCACGGACCTTACCCGTGCCGGTGCCTGTCATCCGTCCCCGGGCCCGCGGCTTTCCGGGGCTCCGGGGACGGAGGGCGACAGGCTCGCCGCAGCGGCTACTCGCCACCCTTTTGCACGAAGGACCGAACGAAGTCCTCGGCGTTCTCCTCGAGCACGTCGTCGATTTCGTCCAGGACCGAGTCGACGTCGTCGCTCAGCTTCTCCTGGCGCTCCTGGAGGTCGGAGCTCGCCTCCGTGGTGGTCTCCTCGACCTCCTCCGTGGAACGCGTCGCCTTCTGCTGTCCGCCGCCGGTGTCCTTGGTCGCCATAAACCTCACCCCGCTCGAATCGGCCCGCTCGTGTAGGTCTCTCAAGATCAGACCCTACAAGCCGGGACTGACATCGGCCCCGCAGTTTCGAGAACGTCCGGGCACTGCTTCCATGATTCCCAGTCCCCGGGCATTTCAGCCGCGCCCGGGAACGGCGAATCCCGTTGCTTTTCAGCCGCCGGAAAGGAAGCGGACGAGTTCCTCCGCCGTCCGGCAGCGGTCGAGCAGCTCCTTCACGTGGTTCCGGGTACCCCGGAGGGGTTCCAGGGTCGGTACGCGCTGGAGGGAGTCCCGGCCGGGCAGGTCGAAGATGACCGAGTCCCAGGAAGCGGCGGCCACGTCGTCCGCGTACTGCTCCAGGCAGCGGCCGCGGAAGTAGGCCCTGGTGTCCTCCGGAGGGCTGGTCTCGGCCCGTTCCACCGTCGGCTCGTCCAGGAGGCGCTTCATGCGTCCTCGGGCCACCAGACGGTTGTACAGCCCCTTGTCGGGGCGCACGTCCGCGTACTGGAGGTCGACCAGGTGCAGGCGGGCGGCGTCCCAGTCCAGGGCGTCGCGCCGGCGGTAGCCCTCCATGAGCTCCCGCTTGGCGACCCAGTCCAGCTCGCCGGCCAGGCTCATCGGGTCGTTCTCCAGCCGGTTGAGCGTGTCCTCCCAGCGGACCAGGACGTCCTTGGTCTGCTCGTCGGCGTCCGACCCGTAGCGCTCGTCCACGTACTTCCGGGCCAGCTCGAAGTACTCCATCTGGAGCTGCACCGCGGTGAGTGTCCGGCCGCTGCGCAGCGTGAGCAGGTACTGGAGGGACGGGTCGTGGGAGACCTGGTGGAGGGTGCGGACGGGCTGGTCGACGGCGAGGTCGACGGTGATGAAGGCGTCCTCGATCATGGAGAGGACCAGCGCGGTGGTGCCCAGCTTGAGGTAGGTGGAGATCTCGGAGAGGTTGGCGTCTCCGATGATCACGTGCAGTCGCCGGTACTTCTCGGCGTCCGCGTGGGGTTCGTCGCGGGTGTTGATGATGGGGCGCTTGAGGGTGGTCTCCAGGCCGACCTCGACCTCGAAGTAGTCGGCGCGCTGGCTGAGCTGGAAGCCGTTCTCGCGTCCGTCCTGGCCGATGCCGACGCGGCCGGCCCCGGTGACGACCTGGCGGGAGACGAAGAAGGGCGTCAGGTGGCGCACGATGTCCGAGAAGGGGGTCTCCCGCTTCATCAGGTAGTTCTCGTGCGTGCCGTAGGACGCGCCCTTGTTGTCGGTGTTGTTCTTGTAGAGGTGGATGGGCTGGGCGCCGGGGAGCTGGGCGGCCCGTTCGGCGGCCTCGGCCATGATCCGTTCGCCGGCCTTGTCCCAGAGGACGGCGTCGCGGGGGTTGGTGACCTCGGGGGCGCTGTACTCGGGGTGGGCGTGGTCCACGTAGAGCCTGGCGCCGTTGGTGAGGATGACGTTGGCGAGGCCGATGTCCTCGTCGGTGAGCTGGCTGGAGTCGGCGGCCTCGCGGGCGAGGTCGAAGCCGCGGGCGTCCCGCAGCGGATTCTCTTCCTCGAAGTCCCAGCGGGCGCGGCGCGCCCGGTGCATCGCCGCCGCGTAGGCGTTGACGATCTGGGACGAGGTGAGCATGGCATTGGCGTTGGGGTGCCCCGGGACGGAGATCCCGTACTCCGTCTCGATGCCCATTACTCGCCGTACGGTCATGCGGCCCTCCTTGCCCGGCGCCGCTCCCCGCACAGTGCGTGATTCGGCGGTACCCACGAGCCTAGAGCGGCCGCGCGCGTACGGGGAGATCAAAAGCGAATACGTGAGTGGAAAGCGACGGCTGCGGATGTCCGTTCTCCGGACATCCGCAGCCGGTGCGCGTCACTGCGAGTTGCGCGTCACTACAGGTACTGACCGGTATTGGCCACCGTGTCGATGGAGCGACCGGTGTCCGCGCCCTGCTTTCCGGTGACGAGGGTGCGGATGAAGACGATCCGCTCGCCCTTCTTTCCGGAGATGCGGGCCCAGTCGTCGGGGTTGGTGGTGTTGGGAAGGTCCTCGTTCTCCTTGAACTCGTCCACGCAGGCCTGGAGGAGGTGGGAGACGCGAATGCCCTTCTGGTCGTGGTCGAGGAATGCCTTGATGGCCATCTTCTTGGCCCGGTCGACGATGTTCTGGATCATCGCGCCGGAGTTGAAGTCCTTGAAGTAGAGGACTTCCTTGTCGCCGTTGGCGTACGTGACCTCGAGGAAGCGGTTCTCCTCGGATTCCGCGTACATCTGCTCGACCACGGACTGGATCATTCCGTGGGCAGCGGCCTCCTTCGATCCGCTGTGCTCGGCGAGGTCGTCGGCGTGCAGCGGGAGGGTGGAGGTGAGGTACTTGGCGAAGATGTCCTTGGCGGCCTCCGCGTCCGGACGCTCGATCTTGATCTTGACGTCGAGCCGGCCGGGCCGCAGGATCGCGGGGTCGATCATGTCCTCGCGGTTGGAGGCGCCGATGACGATGACGTTCTCCAGGCCCTCCACGCCGTCGATCTCGGCGAGCAGCTGCGGGACGATGGTGTTCTCCACGTCCGAGCTGACACCGGATCCGCGGGTGCGGAAGAGGGATTCCATCTCGTCGAAGAAGACGATGACGGGGGTGCCCTCGCTCGCCTTCTCCCGGGCACGCTGGAAGACGAGGCGGATGTGCCGCTCGGTCTCGCCGACGTACTTGTTGAGGAGCTCGGGGCCCTTGATGTTCAGGAAGTAGGACTTCCCAGCGGGCTGGCCGGTCACCTCGGCGACCTTCTTGGCAAGGGAGTTGGCGACGGCCTTCGCGATCAGCGTCTTGCCGCAGCCGGGCGGGCCGTAGAGCAGGATGCCCTTCGGGGGCCGCAGTTCGTGTTCCTTGAAGAGGTCCGGGTAGAGGTAGGGGAGCTCGACGGCGTCACGGATCAGCTCGATCTGGTTGCCCAGGCCGCCGATCTTGTCGTAGTCGACGTCGGGGACCTCTTCGAGGACGAGTTCTTCGACCTCGCTCTTGGGGACGACCTCGTAGACGTAGCCGGACCTGGGTTCCAGGAGCAGGGCGTCGCCGGGGCGGATGGTGATGTCCAGCAGGGGCTCGGCGAGCCGCACCACCCGTTCCTCGTCGGTGTGCCCGATCACCAGGGCGCGCTCGCCGTCCTCGAGGATCTCCTTGAGGGTGACGATGTCGCCGGCGCGCTCGAATTCCATGGCCTCGACCACGTTGAGCGCTTCGTTGAGCATGACTTCCTGGCCCCGCCTGAGCTCGTCGAGCTCGACGCTGGGGCTGACGTTCACCCGGAGCTTGCGGCCCCCGGTGAAGATGTCGCACGTGCCGTCCTCATTCGCCTGCAGGAAGACACCGAAGCCGGCCGGCGGCTGGGCGAGCCGGTCGACCTCCTCCTTGAGGGCCACGATCTGGTCCCGGGCCTCACGGAGCGTATTGGCGAGTCGCTCGTTCTGAGCGGACACGCCGGCCAGGTTCGTCTGCAGCTCGACGATCCGCTCCTCGAGAATCCTCGTGTGACGCGGAGAGTCGGCGAGCTTGCGGCGCAGGACGGCGATTTCCTGCTCGAGATAGGCAACCTGGCCGGCGGGGTCCTCAGACCCCCGCCCCGGCCGGATGCCGCGGTTGATGTCGTCGTCGTGGGCTGCCACGGTCCTCACCTCCTCCAAGGGGAGCTGGACGCTTCCTGACCCTACCTGGGTGGGTGATGATTGAAACCCCTAGATCAAAAAGACTCCGAGGTGTGTCCGATCTTCACCCTTGCGCTTCCCCTCACGCCAGGGAAATACCCACCGCCGGTCATTGCAAAAGCAGGCAGTTGTATCGTCGTGGGTGGTCAACACCCGTCAGGCTTGGCCCGACTTACCCGCGCGACGCAGAAACGGCAGGAGACATGACCGTGCAGCAGGAGGCCCCGGCCGCAGGTGCCGAGGAGGCGCTCGAGGTCTGGATCGACCAGGACCTGTGCACCGGGGACGGGATCTGCGTCCAGTACGCGCCGGAGGTCTTCGAGCTCGACATCGACGGGCTCGCGTATGTGAAGAGCGCGGACGACGAGCTGTTGCAGGAGCCGGGGGCGACGACCCCGGTGCCGTTGCCGCTGCTGCTCGACGTGGTGGACTCCGCGAAGGAGTGCCCGGGCGACTGCATCCATGTACGGCGGGTCGGTGACGGCGTCGAGGTGTACGGTCCCGACGCCGAGTGACCGCCCGGTGACGGGTGCGCCGGGTCAGACGGCGCGCGCTTCGGCCTGGCCGCTGCGGACGAAGGTTCCCCCTCGCCAGCGCCATGTCACCTGCTCGCGCTGGTCGGGGCAGCAGCTGGGTACGTCGGGGGACGAGTAGCCGAGCAGGGTGGCCTGGACGGCGCCGTCGCGTACGGCGAAGCCGCTGACGTTCTTGAGCTGCGAGGGCTCCACGAGGGTGGCCACGACGCGTGCGGCGGGGGCGCCGGCGCCCTTGCCGCGGGTGAGTACGTAGATGCCGCTGGGCGGCGTCCCGGAGCCGGCTTCGCAGTGTACGACTGCGACGGTCTCGGGGTTTCCGTCGCCGTCGAGGTCTCCGGTGGCCCGCTGGGCGATCTTGCTGGGGGCTCCCCCGCACGCGAGCGGGTAGTGCGCGGTGGCGGCGTCGGGGGCGGGCAGCGGGGCGGGGGCCGCGGCGGCTCCGGCGGGACCGGGCTGGGCGAGGCCCGCGAGGGCGACGACTCCGGCCATCGCGGTGGCGGTGGCCAGCCAGTGCACCGGCCGGGCGTGGGTGTGCGCCAGGTCCGTGACGGCGGAGGTCTGCACGCGAGAAGTCTCCTGTGAGGCGGTGCGGAAGGAGTTGCGGGCATCGTGCCACACGTCACAGGGTGGCGGAACAGGCGGGTCGGCCCTTGTCGTACGCCGCGGCGGGGCGGTCGCAGGCGCGTGCCGTACCTGGGCCGAACATGAGGGTGCCGCCGTCGACTTCCGCGCCCGGGGGCGGGAACTCGGCGGCGGCACGCGCGCGTTGTCGGGGCGTCAGCCCCTTCGGGGGCCTCAGCCCTTGTTGGGGCCCTCGTAGTCCTCGCCGTAGGCGCCCTTGGCGGGCCGGCGGCGGCGCATCGGGGGCTCGACGCCGTCCGCGAGGCGGCGGGCGGTGACGAGGAAACCGGTGTGGCCGATCATCCGGTGGTCCGGGCGGACGGCCAGGCCCTCGACGTGCCAGTTGCGGATCATGGATTCCCAGGGCTGCGGCTCGGCGTAGCAGCCGAACTCGCGGATGGACTCCACGGTGCGGGCGAGCTGCGTGGTGGTGGCCACGTAGCAGCAGAGGATGCCGCCGGGGACGAGCGCCTTGGAGACGGCCTCCAGGCACTCCCAGGGGGCGAGCATGTCGAGGATGACGCGGTCGACGTCGGTGTCGGACAGGTTGTCCTGGAGGTCACCGACGGTCAGCTGCCACGCGGGGTGGGGGCCGCCGAAGTAGCGCTCGACGTTGCCCTTGGCGATCTCGGCGAAGTCCTCGCGGCGCTCGTAGGAGTGCAGCATGCCGTTGTCGCCGATGGCGCGCAGCAGGAAGGAGCTGAGCGAGCCCGAGCCCACGCCCGCCTCGACGACGCGTGCGCCGGGGAAGATGTCGGCGAAGGCCAGGATCTGCCCCGCGTCCTTGGGGTAGACCACGGCGGCGCCGCGGGGCATGGACAGGACGTAGTCGGGGAGCAGGGGGCGCAGCGCGAGGTAGGCGACGTTTCCGGTGGTACGGACAACGCTGCCCTCGGGGGCGCCGATCAGTTCGTCGTGCGGGAAAGAACCCTTGTGGGTGTGGAAGTTCTTTCCCTCTTCGAGCGTGAACGTGTAGTGACGGCCCTTGGGGTCGGTCAGCTGAACCTGGTCCCCGACCTTGAAGGGCCCGCGTCGGCGGGCGGCACCGGTCGGTTCGGACATGTGAACAGGGTACCGGGCCTACGAACCGGGTCGTGCCATGGCCTTCACGAAGGCCTTCTCGACGTCGGCGGTGGAGAGGACCCCGTAGATCTCGCCGCTGTCCTCGACGACGAGGTATTCGGTGGCGGGGCTGGCGCGGAGGTGGTCGAGGAGGGGTTGGCCGGTGAGGTCGACGGGGACCTTCATGCCGTCGACGAGGTCCTGGGAGAGGGAGCTGACCGCGACCCAGGGGCGGCGGTGCTGGGGGACGCCGGCGATGGCGGTCTCGCGGACGATGCCGGTCGGGGTGCCGTGGCCGTCGACGACGACGAGGGCGCGGGCGCCGGCCTCGTTGGCGCGGCGGAGGGCCTCGGAGAGCGGGGTGGCGGTCTCGACCGGGATGGCGCGGCGGGTGAGGGTGCGGGCGCGCAGCTCGGGGAGGTGCTCGCGCAGCCGGGCCATGCGGAGGCTGTTGCCGGCGCCGGTCCAGATGATCGCGGCGAGGATGGCGGCGAGCAGGGCGTCGGTGACGGTGGTGAAGCCGGAGATGTTCTCGGTGGAGTTGCCGAGGAGTCCGGTGCGGGTGAGCAGCGGGAGTCCGATGAGGACGGTGACGGCGAGCGCCCGGCCGACCCAGGCGGCGGCGACGGTGCCGCTCATGGGGTTGCCGGTGAGCTTCCAGACGACGGCGCGGAGCATGCGGCCGCCGTCGAGGGGCAGGCCGGGCAGGAGGTTGAAGATCGCGACGATCAGGTTGGAGATCATCAGGCCGCCGAGGAGGACACCGGGGACGGTGCCGGGCTCGACGACGTACAGGGTGAGGTAGAAGATCCCGGCGAGCAGGAGGGAGAGCAGCGGGCCGACGAAGGCGAGGACGAACTCGCGGCCGGGGGTCTCGGTCTCCTTGTCGATCTCGGAGACGCCGCCGAAGAACTGGAGCTGGATGCGGCGTACCGGGAGCTTGAAGCGGAGCGCGGCGAGGGTGTGGGCCAGTTCGTGGACGAGCACGGAGGCGTAGAAGGCGATCGCGAAGAAGAGGGAGACGAGGTAGCGTGCGGCGCCGAGGTCGGGCAGGACGCGTTCGATCTGGTCGCCGAAGACCCAGGTGATCAGGGCGGCGACCAGGAACCAGCTGGGCGCCACGTAGACGGGCACGCCGAAGGGCCGGCCCATGAGGATGCCGCCGCCCGGGTCCTCGGTCCGCTGCGGCTTGGACTCGTCCTGGTTCACGGGTTCCTTTCGTCGCCGAGCTGCTCGGTCCGCGCGCTCGGTCACGGATCGATCATGCAGCGCGACGGGCTCCTGCGTCGATGGTATTCCGCGAGGGCCCGTCCGGTGGATCAGGGTCGGGTGGGCCGTGGCTGTCGGTGCCGGGTCGTAGGGTCTGTGTCATGACTACGAGCGAGCAGCCGCCGGTGGAGCCCCGGGCGCCCATGTCGCTGTCGCCTTCGCGGGCGAGTGACTTCATGCAGTGCCCGCTGCTGTACCGGTTCCGGGTGATCGACCGGCTGCCGGAGAAGCCGAGTGCGGCGGCGACGCGCGGGACGCTGGTGCACGCGGTCCTTGAGCGCCTGTTCGACGCGCCGGCCGTGGAGCGTACGGCTCCGCGGGCGAAGGCGCTGATCCCGGGCCAGTGGGACCGGCTGCTGGCGTCGCGTCCGGAGCTGGGCGAGCTCTTCGCCGAGGGCGGTGACGGTGCCGGGGACCCCACGGAGCCTCCGGCCGAGCGGCTGGCCCGGTGGCTTTCGGAGGCGGAGAGGCTGGTCGAGCGGTGGTTCACGCTGGAGGACCCGACCCGGCTGGAGCCGGCGGAGCGTGAGCTGTTCGTGGAGACGGAGCTGGCGTCGGGGCTGCGGCTGCGCGGAGTGATCGACCGGGTCGACGTGGCGCCGACGGGCGAGGTGCGGATCGTCGACTACAAGACGGGCAAGGCGCCCCGCCCCGAGTACAGCGAGGGCGCGCTGTTCCAGATGAAGTTCTACGCGCTGGTGGTCTGGCGGCTGAAGAACGTGGTGCCGCGCCGGCTGCAGCTGGTCTACCTGGGCAGCGGTGAGGTGCTGACGTACGACCCGGTGGAGGCCGATCTGCTGCGGGTGGAGCGCAAGCTGCTCGCGCTGTGGGAGGCGATCCGGCTGGCGACGGAGACGGGCGACTGGCGGCCGCGCCCCACCAAGCTCTGCGGCTGGTGCGATCACCAGGCGGTGTGTCCGGAGTTCGGCGGCACTCCCCCGGTGTATCCGCTGCCCGTGGTGCCCGTGCGCCCGGCGGAGCCGGGCGGACTCGGCCAGGGGGGTCAGGGCAGAATGGATCAGGTCCCGCCCGCCGTCTGAGGTCCGTCCGGGCCGCATGCGGGCCGATGAAGGAGTTGTTCGTGGCTATCCGCGTCCTACTGGTCGACGACCAGCCGCTGCTGCGCACCGGTTTCCGGATGATCCTGGAGGCGGAGCAGGACATCGCGGTGGTGGGTGAGGCAGGGGACGGCTTGCAGGCGCTGGACCAGGTGCGGGCGCTGCAGCCCGACGTGGTGCTCATGGACATCCGGATGCCGCGGATGGACGGTGTGGAGGCCACCCGGCAGATCACCGGTCCGGGCCGGGACGGCCCGGCCAAGGTCCTGGTGCTGACCACGTTCGACCTGGACGAGTACGTGGTGGAGGCGCTGCGCGCGGGGGCGAGCGGCTTCCTCCTGAAGGACGCACCGGCGCACGAGCTGGTGCAGGCGATCCGGGTGGTCGCGGCCGGCGAGGCGATGCTGGCGCCGTCGATCACGCGCCGGCTGCTGGACAAGTACTCGGCGCACCTGCCCTCCGGCGAGGAGCAGGTGCCGGACACGCTGAACACGCTGACCGACCGTGAGGTCGAGGTGCTGAAGCTGGTGGCGCGCGGTCTGTCGAACGCGGAGATCGCGGCGGACCTTTTCGTCAGCGAGACGACCGTCAAGACGCACGTGGGCCATGTCCTGACGAAGCTGGGTCTGCGCGACCGGGTGCAGGCTGCGGTGTACGCGTACGAGAGCGGGCTGGTGCGCCCCGGCGCGCAGTGACCGTATGCGGAAGGGCCCGGCGCGCGAGCTGCGCGCCGGGCCCTTTCGCGTACCGGGTTCCGGTCAGCCCTTCTTGATCTCCCAGAAGCGGAAGACGGTGGACGCGTCCAGGGTCCACTCCAGGCCGGTGACGTCCTCGCGGGCGACGGCGTACTGCTTGCCCTGCCACAGCGGCAGCAGCGGGAGCTCGTCGGCGACGAGGTCCTGCACCCTGTTGTAGGTGGAGCCGGTCGAGGCGCGGTCGGGGGACGCGGCGACGGCGGGCAGCAGCTCGCCCGTGATGAGGGCGTTCTTGTAGCGGTTGCCGAGGACGTTGTCGTCGCCGAAGAACGGGGTGGTGAAGTTGTCGGCGTCCGGGTAGTCGGGGACCCAGCCGCGGACGTACACGCCGTACTTGCCGGCCGCGATGTCCTTCTCGTACTGCTCGAACGGCACGGACTCGACCTTGGCCTCGAACAGGCCGCTCTCGTTGAGCTGGTCGGCTATGGCCTCCATCATCTGGTCGGTGGAGGGGCCGAAGCGGTTCGGGGTGGACCAGAGGGTGAGCTTGACCTTGCCGGTGATCCCGGCGTCGCGCAGCGCCTTCTTCGCCTTGGCCTTGTCGGGCTCGCCGTAGGTGTCGAAGAACGAGGTGGCGTGTCCGGCGATGCCGGCCGGGACGATGGAGTACAGCGGCGTCGCGGTCGACTGGTAGACGTCCTGGACGAGCGCCTCGCGGTTGACGAGGTGGGCGATGGCCTTGCGGACGCCGAGCTTGCCGACGACCGGGTCCTTGACGTTGAAGACCATGTGCTGGACCTCGGCGCTGGAGCCCTGGACGACCTGGATGCCCTTGTCGTCCTGGGCGTTCTCCAGGGTGGCGATGTCGCCGGCGGACAGGCCTCGGTAGGCGACGTCGACCTCGCCGGCCGAGAAGGCCTTGGCGAGGGCCTCGCGGTCGCCGCCGTAGAGCTTGAGCGTGACGGCGTCGTTCTTCCGCTTGGCGTTGCCCTGGTAGGTGTCGTTGGCGGTGAAGACGGCCTCGGTCTCGCTGAAGGCGTCGAGCTTGTACGGGCCGGAGCCGACGGCCTTGCCGTCGGTGCGCAGCGCGTCGGCCGGGTACTCGCGGTGGTCGACGATGGAGCCGGCGCCCGAGGCGATCTTGCTGGGGAAGGTGGCGTCGGGGGTCTTCAGCCTGAAGACGACGGTCTTCTCGTCGGGGGTCTCGATGGAGGCGATCGAGGCGAGCAGCGGGGCGGGGCCGTTGGGGTCGGCGATCTTGAGCGCGCGCTCGAAGGAGAACTTGACGTCCTCCGAGGTGAGCGGGTTGCCGTTGGAGAACTTGAGGCCCTCGCGCAGGGTGCAGGTGTAGACCGTGC
This sequence comes from Streptomyces sp. NPDC101191, assembly GCF_044767915.1. Classification (NCBI taxonomy): domain Bacteria; kingdom Bacillati; phylum Actinomycetota; class Actinomycetes; order Kitasatosporales; family Streptomycetaceae; genus Streptomyces; species Streptomyces sp. NPDC101191. The sequence goes on along the minus strand of NZ_JBIWOU010000007.1, from coordinate 185,349 downwards.
TGCCGCCCGAGAAGCCGCACTTCTCGGCGGCCTCGGGCTCGGGCTCGGAGCCGCCCTTCGGGAAGGCGATCAGGGACTGGAAGACGTTGTTGAACAACAGCCACGAGCCGGGGTCGTAACCGGCGGCGGGGTCGGTCGCCAGGATCTCGTCCGACATGCCGACGCGCACGGCGGCTCCGGAGCCGCCGGCGTCGCCGCCCTGTTCGGTGCCGCAGCCGCTGAGCAGGGTGGCGGCCAGGCCCGCAGCGAGCGGAGCCGTCAGCCACTTGTTGTGTGCCTTCACAGAACTTGCCTCTTGATCTCTTACCAGGCCGGCCGCGCAACGGCTGCGCGGCCGGTACGACGAAGGGGTCAGGCGGTGCCGCGTCCGAGCTCCCACAGGAGCAGGTCGGAGGAGGTGTTCAGCGCCCACTCGACGCCGGTGACGTCGTCGCGCGCGGCGACGTACTGCTTGCCCTGCCACAGCGGCAGCACGGGTACGTCCTTGGCGACGATCTTCTGGATCTGCTCGTAGACGGGGGTCGCGGCGGTGCGGTCGGCCTCGCGGCGCGACTGCGGGATCAGCCGGTCACGGACCGACTGATTGACATAGGGGGTGTTGAGGAAGTTGTCGCTGTCGAGGAACGGAGCGACGTAGTTGTCCGGGTCCGGGTAGTCCGGGAACCAGCCGAGGCCGTAGACGGCGTAGTCGCCGCGCTTCTGCGCCGGGCGGAACTTGGACCACTCGGTGCCCTGGATGCGGGCGTCGAAGAGCTTGGTGGCGTTGAGCTGGCCGCGCAGGGCCTCGAACTCCTTGGCCGTCTCGGCGCCGTAGTGGTCGGTGGTGTAGTTCAGGGTGACCTTGACGGGGGTCTTCACGCCGGCGTCGCGCAGGATCTTGGCGGCCTTGGCGGTGTCCGGCTGGCCGTAGGTGTCGATGAACGAGGTGGCGTGGCCGGTGATGCTGGAGGGGATCAGCGAGTAGAGCGGCTCCGCGGTGGGGCCGTAGACCTGCTCGACGAGGCGGCCGCGGTCGACGACGGAGGCCATGGCCTGCCGGACGGCCTTCTCGTCGACGGCGGGAGCCTTGGTGTTGAAGCCGAGGTAGCGGATCTCCAGGCCGGGGACCTCGGTGAGGTCGATGCCCTCCTGGGGCTTCTCGGTGAGTTCCTTGATCTGCGCGGTCGACATGGCGCGGGCGGCCATGTCGATGCTGTCGTCGCGCAGCGCCTTGTCCATCCCGTCGGCGTCGCCGAAGGTGCGCAGCTCGACCTTGTCGTTGCGCAGGGTGATGTCGCCCTTGTACTTGGCGTTCTTGGTGAAGACGAACTTCGTCACCTTGTCGCCGTCGGTCTCGGTCTTCATCGTGTACGGGCCGGACCCGTCGACGTCGAAGCCCTCGCGCAGCGCCTTGCCCTCGTACTTGGCCTTGCTGAGGATGCCGGCGACGGGGGTGGAGATCTTGTACGGGAAGGTCGCGTCGGGGGTCTTGAGGTGGAAGATCACCTCGAGCTCGCCCTTGGTCTCGACGGCGTCGATGTTCGAGAGCAGCGCGGCGGTGCCGTTGTCGGACTTGATCGCGAGGACGCGCTCGACGGAGAACTTCACGTCCTCGGCGGTGACCGGCGTGCCGTCGGCGAAGGTCAGGCCCTCGCGGAGCGTGCAGCGGTAGCTCTCGCTCTCCTTGTCGGAGAAACCGCAGCTCTGGGCGGCCTCGGGGACGGGCCGGCCGCTGCCGCGCGGGACGCGCATGAGGGTCTGTACGGTCTGGCGCAGGATGTTCCAGGCGCCGGTGTCGTAGGCGAAGGCCGGGTCGAGCGGCGCGGGAGCGTCCTCGGTCGCGACGAACTGGTCCGTGGTCCCGACGACGATCGCTCTGCTCTGGTCCCCTCCGCCGCAGCCGGCGAGCAGGGGGGTGAGCAGTGCGGCCGCGAGGGGCAGCACCAGGGTCTTGCGGTTCATCGGGGAACGTTCTCCTCATCCGGCACGGGGTGACGGCCGGCACGTACAGCGGCTTCGGTCACTCCGCCGGCCGCCCGGTCGGGGCGGTCGATCGGGCCGGTACGGGGTGCGATCGGTCCTGCGGGGACGGCGACTTGGGTGGGCGCCGGGGCACGCGGATGGTGCGGCGGAGTACTCGCGAAAGATTAGTGGGCGGTACCGCGCCCTCAGGACGGCGAGGGTCGCGGGAGCGAGCGTCCGTCGGGCATGAATACGGTGCGTTCGATAGTCATGCGCCGGAATGATTCGTACGGGGTGTAGCGAATCAGGACACATGGGCGGGCCGTAAACGTCATGTTCCGGACACGGCACGCAGACAGGCCACCCGCCGACCGACACGCTGGGTGACCAATGTCACTCAGGGTCCTTTTCGGCGGATGGCCTGTTCGTTTCCGAAAGCGAAGCTACGAGGGCTTCGCAGGGTGGGCCGGAGGGCTCAGAGCCCCCTGGGCGTGGCGATCAGCGTCCGCAGGAAGGGCACGTCGACGTCCTCCAGGGAACGCACGACGACCCGCCCCGCCGAGGGCGCGATGGGGGCGACGGAGGGCACCGCGACGACCCTGCAGCCGGCCGCCTCGGCGGCCGCGACCCCGGTCGCCGTGTCCTCGACGACCGCGCAGAGCACCGGATCGGCCCCGACCCCGCGGGCGGCGGTCAGATACGGCTCCGGATGCGGCTTCGTACGGACCACCTCGTCGCCCGCGACGGTCAGCGCGAAGCGGTCGGCCCCCAGGGAGGCGAGCACCCGGTCGATGATCCGGCGGTGCGAGGCCGAGACCAGGGCGGTGGGGATGTCGTGCCGGGCCAGCTCCGTGAGCAGTCGGTCGGCGCCCGGCATCAGCGGCACGCCGCGGTCGATGCGCTGCTCGAACTTCTGGTTGAGCAGGACGGTGAGCTCCTCCACCGTGATGTCCGCGCCCGTGGCCTCGATGAGGTAGCCGGCGCTGCGGGTCATCGGCCCGCCGACGACGACGTCCCGCCAGGCCTCGTCGAGGCGGTGTCCGAGGTCGGCGAAGACCTCGACCTCCGCGTCCCACCAGAAGCCCTCGGTGTCGACGAGGGTGCCGTCCATGTCGAGGAAGACCGCCTGCAGGGCGGAGCTGCCGTTGGCACGGAACAAGGACGCGGGGACCGTACTGGTCATCCGGCACACCTCCACGGAGGGACGAAGAGGCCGGCCACCCACCCCGGCACGGGGGTGGGCGACCGGCCTGCACTGGACCGACCAGTGTACGTCCGGTTCACACCAGGCGCAGGGATTTACCCCCGCCCCGGTTACCGAGCGTTGAAGTACTTCGCCTCCGGGTGATGGATGACGATGGCGTCCGTGGACTGCTCGGGGTGGAGCTGGAACTCCTCCGACAGGTGGACTCCGATCCGCTCGGGCTCCAGGAGCTCGGCGATCTTCGCCCGGTCCTCCAGGTCGGGGCAGGCGCCGTAGCCGAGCGAGAAGCGCGCGCCGCGGTACTTGAGCGCGAACATGTCCTCGACGTCCGCGGGGTCCTCTCCGGCGAAGCCGAGCTCGGCGCGGACCCGGGCGTGCCAGTACTCGGCCAGGGCCTCGGCCAGCTGCACGGAGAGGCCGTGCAGCTCCAGGTAGTCGCGGTACGAGTCGGACTCGAAGAGCTTGGCGGTGGCCTCGCCGATCCTCGACCCGACGGTGACGACCTGGAGGCCGACGACGTCGGTCTCGCCGGACTCCTCCGGGCGGAAGAAGTCCGCCAGGCAGAGCCGGCGGCCTCGGCGCTGGCGCGGGAAGGTGAAGCGGGTGCGCTCGTTGCCCGCGTCGTCGAGGATGATCAGGTCGTCGCCCTTGGAGACGCAGGGGAAGTAGCCGTGCACGACGGCCGCCTCCAGCAGGTTCTCCGTGTGCAGGCGCTCCAGCCAGCCGCGCAGCCGCGGCCGGCCCTCGGTCTCCACCAGCTCCTCGTACGACGGTCCGTCACCGGCCCGGTTCTGCTTGAGGCCCCACTGGCCCTTGAACAGGGCGCCCTCGTCGAGCCAGCTCGCGTAGTCCTTGAGGGGGATGCCCTTGACGACCCGGGTGCCCCAGAACGGCGGGGTCGGCACCGGGTTGTCGGTGGCGACGTCGGAGCGCCCGCCGGGCTCCGGCTCGTCGACCTGCAGGGTGCCGGCGCCCTTGGCGACCCGGCGCTGCTTGAGCTCGGGCAGGGTCGCGCCGGGGACGCCGCGCTTGACCGCGATGAGGGCGTCCATGAGACGCAGGCCCTCGAACGCGTCGCGGGCGTAGCGGACCTCGCCTTGGTAGATCTCGTGCAGGTCCTGCTCGACGTAGGCCCGGGTGAGGGCGGCGCCGCCGAGGATCACGGGGTACTTGGCGGCCAGCTCGCGCTGGTTGAGCTCCTCCAGGTTCTCCTTCATGATCACGGTCGACTTCACCAGCAGACCGGACATGCCGATCACGTCGGCCGCGTGCTCCTCGGCGGCTTCCAGGATCGCGGAAACGGGCTGCTTGATGCCCAGGTTGACCACGTTGTAGCCGTTGTTGGAGAGGATGATGTCGACGAGGTTCTTGCCGATGTCGTGGACGTCACCGCGGACCGTGGCCAGGACGATCGTGCCCTTGCCCTCGGCGTCCGACTTCTCCATGTGGGGCTCCAGATGGGCCACCGCGGTCTTCATGACCTCGGCGGACTGGAGCACGAACGGCAGCTGCATCTGACCGGAGCCGAACAGCTCACCGACCGTCTTCATGCCGTCCAGCAGCGTGTTGTTGACGATGTCGAGAGCCGGGGTCGTGGTCAGGGCCTCGTCGAGGTCCGCCTCCAGACCGTTCTTCTCACCGTCGATGATCCGCCGCTTCAGACGCTCCTCCAGCGGCAGCGCGGCGAGCTCCTGCGCCTTGCCGGCCTTCAGCGACTTCGCCGTCGCACCCTCGAACAGCGCCATCAGCTTCTGCAGCGGGTCGTAGCCCTCGGCACGGCGGTCGTAGATGAGGTCGAGTGCCGTCTGCACCTGCTCCTCGTCGAAACGCGCGATCGGCAGGATCTTCGACGCGTGCACGATCGCCGAGTCCAGCCCCGCCTTCACGCACTCGTCCAGGAACACCGAGTTCAGCAGGATCCGGGCGGCCGGGTTCAGACCGAAGGAGATGTTCGACAGACCCAGCGTCGTCTGCACCAGCGGATGCCGCCGCTTCAGCTCACGGATCGCCTCGATCGTCGCGATACCGTCCCTGCGCGACTCCTCCTGACCCGTGCAGATCGTGAACGTGAGGGTGTCGATGAGGATGTCGGACTCGAGGATGCCCCAGTTGCCGGTCAGGTCGGCGATCAGACGCTCGGCGATGGCGACCTTGTTCTCGACCGTGCGGGCCTGGCCCTCCTCGTCGATCGTCAGCGCGATCAGCGCCGCACCGTGCTCCTGTGCCAGGCGGGTGACCTTCGCGAACCGCGACTCCGGACCGTCGCCGTCCTCGTAGTTGACCGAGTTGATGACCGCCCGGCCACCCAGCTTCTCCAGACCGGCCCGGATGACCTCCACCTCGGTGGAGTCCAGCACGATCGGCAGCGTCGACGCGGTCGCGAAACGACCCGCCAGCTCCTCCATGTCCGCGACACCGTCACGGCCCACGTAGTCCACGCACAGGTCCAGCATGTGCGCGCCCTCACGGATCTGGTCGCGCGCCATCTCCACACAGTCGTCCCACCGGGCCTCCAGCATCGCCTCGCGGAACTTCTTCGACCCGTTCGCGTTCGTCCGCTCACCGATCGCCAGGTACGACGTGTCCTGACGGAACGGGACGGTCTGGTAGAGCGAGGCGGCGCCGGGCTCGGGGCGGGGCTCGCGGGGCTGCGGGGTGAGGTCGCGGACGCGCTCGACCACCTGGCGCAGGTGCTCGGGGGTCGTGCCGCAGCAGCCGCCGATCAGGGAGAGCCCGTACTCGCGGACGAAGGTCTCCTGGGCGTCGGCGAGCTCGGCCGGGGACAGCGGGTAGTGGGCGCCGTCGGAGGTGAGCACCGGCAGGCCGGCGTTCGGCATGCAGGACAGCGGGATGCGCGAGTGGCGGGCGAGGTAGCGCAGGTGCTCGCTCATCTCGGCCGGTCCGGTGGCGCAGTTGAGGCCGATCATGTCGATGCCCAGCGGCTCCAGCGCCGTCAGCGCGGCGCCGATCTCCGAGCCCAGCAGCATGGTGCCCGTCGTCTCGACGGTGACGGAACAGATCAGCGGGACGTCGACGCCGAGGGTGTCGAGGGCGCGGCGGGCGCCGATGATCGACGCCTTCGTCTGCAGCAGGTCCTGGGTGGTCTCGACGAGCAGGGCATCGGCGCCGCCGGCGAGCAGACCCTCGGCGTTCTGCTGGTAGGCGTCACGCAGCGCCGTGTACGGGGCGTGGCCGAGGGTCGGCAGCTTCGTGCCGGGACCCATCGAGCCGAGGACCCAGCGCTGCTGCCCGGTGCTCGCCGTGAACTCGTCGGCGACCTCGCGGGCGATCCGCGCACCGGCCTCGGACAGCTCGTGGACCCGCTCGGGGATGTCGTACTCGCCGAGCGCGGCGAAGTTGGCACCGAAGGTGTTCGTCTCCACGCAGTCCACGCCGGCGGAGAAGTACTCGTGATGGACCGAACGGACGATGTCGGGCCGGGTGACGTTCAGGATCTCGTTGCAGCCCTCGAGGTTCTGGAAGTCCTCGAGAGTGGGGTCCTGTGCCTGGAGCATGGTCCCCATGGCGCCGTCGGCGACGACGACTCGGGTGGCGAGTGCTTCGCGGAGCGCTGCCGCGCGATTGCGGAGGTCTGCGGAAGGGGTCGGCGACGAGGCCATGGATTGAGCTCCCTGGGATGCGACGGCTGTCGGCTTTGCACCCCCTGAGGAGGGTGCACTGGCCCAGACTAACCGCGAGCGCGCCGGGCTGGACATGGGATTCCGACTGGTGGACTGCATCCTGTGTGCGGGGACTCCCGGTCCGGCCCGTTCATGTCCGACACTGTTGGTGTGACACGAGGTCGGCATCGACCGATAGTGTTCAGCATTGTCGAACAGCATGTGAGGAGAAGGGCCGGGCGATGGCGAAGAACATCCAGTCGCTTGAACGGGCGGCGGCGATGCTGCGACTGCTCGCGGGCGGCGAGCGCCGGCTGGGCCTGTCCGACATCGCCTCCTCCCTCGGCCTCGCCAAGGGCACGGCGCACGGCATCCTGCGCACCCTCCAGGCCGAGGGCTTCGTGGAGCAGGACGGGCCCTCGGGCCGCTACCAGCTGGGCGCCGAGCTGCTGCGGCTCGGCAACAGCTATCTGGACGTGCACGAGCTGCGCGCACGGGCCCTGGTCTGGACGGACGACCTGGCGCGCTCCAGCGGCGAGAGCGTCCATCTGGGCGTGCTGCACCAGCAGGGCGTGCTCATCGTCCACCACGTCTTCCGGCCCGACGACAGCCGTCAGGTCCTGGAGGTGGGGGCCATGCAGCCGCTGCACTCCACCGCCCTGGGCAAGGTGCTCTCCGCGTACGACCCGGTGGCGCACAGCGAGGTGCTGGAGGTCGAGAGGGAGCCCTTCACACCCCGGACGGTCACGGAGCTCGCGGGCTTCGAGTCCCTGCTCGACATGACCCGGGCGCGCGGCTGGGCCGCGGACGTGGAGGAGACCTGGGAGGGCGTGGCCTCGGTGGCGGCGCCGATCCACGACCGGCGCCGGATGCCGGTGGGCGCGGTGGCCATCACGGGCGCGGTGGAGCGGGTCTGCGCGGAGGGCGAGCTGCGCTCGGAGCTCGTGGCGGCCGTACGGGACTGCGCCCGGGCGGTCTCCCGGGACCTGGGGGCGGGCCGCTTCTGAGGCCGCGGCCGGGCCCGTACAGACACCCCTGAAACCCGTCGGTAACGATCGCGTTATCGGCGGGTTTTTCGCGCCCGGGACCCTTGACGCGCTGTTAACCGTGGCGCAAAACTTCCGTTCATCGGTCGGCATTGTCGAACACCTACCGGCAATACGCGCTAAGGTATGGCAGTGCCAAGGGCCGAAATCGCCCTCACACGAGGGCGCGGACCACCGGAGGGACCCGGGGTTCGCCTTCCCCTGGACGAAGGACAAAGGAGTCGCGGGTGTCCAGCTCCGACATCTTCCTCGGCGAGACCATCGGTACCGCCGTACTCATCCTGCTCGGCGGTGGCGTCTGCGCCGCCGTCACGCTGAAGAGCTCCAAGGCCCGCAACGCGGGCTGGCTTGCGATCACCTTCGGGTGGGGCTTCGCCGTCATGACGGCGGTCTACATGACCGCTTCCCTCTCCGGCGCCCATCTGAACCCCGCCGTGACGATCGGTATAGCGATCAAGGACGGCGACTGGAGCAACGTGCCGGTGTACATCGCCGGTCAGATGCTCGGCGCCATGATCGGCGCGGCGCTCGTCTGGATCGCCTACTACGGGCAGTTCCAGGCCCACCTCACCGACGAGTCGATCATCTCCACGCCGCACGAGGAGGGCATGGTCGACCAGAAGGCCTCGCCGAAGGCGGGCCCGGTGCTGGGCGTCTTCTCCACCGGCCCGGAGATCCGTAACACCTGGCAGAACCTGGCCACCGAGATCATCGGCACCGTCGTGCTCGTGCTCGCCGTGCTCACGCAGGGCCTCAACGACAGCGGCAAGGGCCTCGGCGTCATCGGCGCCCTGATCACCGCCTTCGTCGTCGTCTCCATCGGCCTCTCGCTCGGCGGCCCGACCGGCTACGCCATCAACCCGGCCCGTGATCTCGGCCCGCGCATCGTGCACGCCCTGCTCCCGCTGCCGAACAAGGGCGGATCCGACTGGAGCTACGCCTGGATCCCGGTCGTCGGCCCGCTGGTCGGCGGCGCCATCGCCGCGGGTATCTACAACATCGCGTTCGCCTGAGCCGTCCTTCTTCCAGACCTCCCTTGGAGTACACCGTGACCGACGCCCACACCGCCGCCGCCTCTCACGGCGCGGGGCCGTTCATCGCCGCCATCGACCAGGGCACCACCTCGTCCCGCTGCATCGTCTTCGACAAGGACGGCCGGATCGTCTCCGTCGACCAGAAGGAGCACGAGCAGATCTTCCCGAAGCCGGGCTGGGTCGAGCACGACGCCACCGAGATCTGGACCAACGTCCAGGAGGTCGTCGCCGGCGCCATCGCCAAGGCCGGGATCACCGCGGCCGACGTCAAGGCGATCGGCATCACCAACCAGCGCGAGACCACGCTGCTCTGGGACAAGACCACCGGCGAGCCCGTCCACAACGCCCTCGTCTGGCAGGACACCCGCACCGACGCCCTGTGCAAGGAGCTCGGCCGCAACGTCGGCCAGGACCGCTTCCGCCGCGAGACCGGCCTGCCCCTCGCCTCGTACTTCTCCGGCCCCAAGGTCCGCTGGCTGCTCGACAACGTCGAGGGCCTGCGCGAGCGCGCCGACCGCGGCGACATCCTCTTCGGCACCATGGACTCCTGGGTCATCTGGAACCTCACGGGCGGCGTCGACGGGGGCCACCACGTCACCGACGTCACCAACGCCTCCCGCACCATGCTGATGAACCTCCACACCATGGCCTGGGACGAGAAGATCCTGCAGTCCATGGAGATCCCGGCCGCCGTGCTGCCGGAGATCCGCTCCTCCGCCGAGGTGTACGGCACGGTCAAGGGCGGCGTCCTCGACGGCGTCCCGGTCGCCTCCGCGCTCGGCGACCAGCAGGCCGCCCTGTTCGGCCAGACCTGCTTCGCCGAGGGCGAGGCCAAGTCCACGTACGGCACCGGAACGTTCATGCTGATGAACACCGGCGACAAGATCATCAACTCCTACAGCGGCCTGCTGACCACCGTCGGCTACCAGATCGGCGACGCGAAGCCGGTCTACGCCCTGGAGGGCTCGATCGCGGTCACCGGTTCGCTCGTCCAGTGGATGCGCGACCAGATGGGCCTCATCAAGTCGGCAGCCGAGATCGAGACGCTGGCCTCCTCCGTCGAGGACAACGGCGGCGCCTACTTCGTCCCGGCCTTCTCGGGCCTCTTCGCCCCGTACTGGCGCTCCGACGCCCGCGGTGTCATCGCCGGCCTCACCCGGTACGTCACCAAGGCACACATCGCCCGCGCCGTGCTCGAGGCCACCGCCTGGCAGACCCGCGAGATCACCGACGCCATGACCAAGGACTCGGGCGTCGAGCTGACCGCCCTCAAGGTCGACGGCGGCATGACCTCCAACAACCTGCTGATGCAGACCCTCTCGGACTTCCTGGACGCCCCCGTCGTGCGCCCGATGGTCGCCGAGACCACCTGCCTCGGCGCCGCCTACGCCGCCGGCCTGGCCGTCGGCTTCTGGCCCGACACCGACGCCCTGCGCGCCAACTGGCGCCGGGCCGCCGAGTGGACCCCTCGCATGGACGCCGGCAAGCGCGACAGCGAGTACAAGAACTGGCTCAAGGCCGTAGAGCGCTCCATGGGCTGGCTCGAAGAAGAAGAGAACTGACGAGGAGTAAGTTGCGATGACCACCCTGCAGAGCCTCCCCTCCCTGGGGATGCACCCGGCTGCCGGTTCCCTTCCGACCCGCGCCGTGACCCGGGAGCAGCTGTCCAAGGCGACGTACGACCTCCTGGTGATCGGCGGCGGCATCCTGGGCATCTCCACCGCCTGGCACGCCGCGCAGTCCGGACTGCGGGTGGCCCTGGTGGACGCCGGCGACTTCGCCGGCGCCACCTCCTCCGCCTCCTCCAAGCTCCTCCACGGCGGTCTGCGCTACCTGCAGACCGGCGCGGTCAAGCTGGTCGCGGAGAACCACTTCGAGCGGCGCGCGGTCTCCCGGCAGGTGGCCCCCCACCTGTCGAACCCGCTCACCTTCTACCTGCCCGTCTACAAGGGCGGCCCGCACGGCGCGGCCAAGCTCGGCGCCGGCGTGTTCGCCTACAGCGCCCTGTCCGCCTTCGGCGACGGCGTCGGCCACCTGCTGAGCCCCGCCAAGGCCGCCCAGGACGTGCCGGAGCTGCGTACGGACAACCTGAAGGCCGTCGCCGTCTACGGCGACGACCAGATGAACGACTCCCGCATGGCCCTGATGACGGTCCGCGCCGCGGTCGACGCCGGCGCGGTCGTCCTCAACCACGCCGAGGTCACCGGCCTGCGCTTCACCCGGGGCCGGGTCACCGGCGCCGAGCTCCGGGACCGCATGTCCGGCGAGGAGTTCGGGGTCGACGCCCGCCTGGTGCTCAACGCGACCGGCCCGTGGGTCGACCACCTGCGCAAGATGGAGGACCCGAACGCGGCCCCCTCCATCCGGCTCTCCAAGGGCGCCCACCTGGTCCTCAAGCGCACCTCCCCGTGGAAGGCCGCGCTGGCCACCCCGATAGACAAGTACCGGATCACCTTCGCCCTCCCCTGGGAGGACATGCTCCTGCTCGGCACCACCGACGAGGAGTACGAGGGCGAGCCGGGCGAGGTCGCGGTCAACGACAAGGACATCGCCCAGATCCTGGACGAGGCCGCCTTCTCCATCCGCGACCAGCAGCTCGACCGCTCGCTGATCACCTACGCCTTCGCGGGCCTGCGGGTACTGCCGGGTGGTCCCGGCGACACCTCCAAGGCCAAGCGCGAGACGGTCGTGACCGAGGGCCGCGGCGGCATGCTGTCGGTGGCCGGCGGCAAGTGGACCACCTTCCGCCACATCGGCCGCACCATCATGAAGAAGCTGGAGTCGCTGCCGGGCCACCCCCTCGGCGACGACTACGAGCCGGTCGCCACGCTGCCCAAGCGTCTGCCGCTGCCCGGCATCGCCAACCCGAACGCGGTCGCCCACCGGCTGCTCGTGGACGGTCCGGCGCCCGGCCCGCGCATGTCCGCCGACACGGCCAAGCACCTGGCCACCCATTACGGCTCGCTCTCCTTCGACATCGCCCGCATGGCGAACGAGAACCCCGAGCTCGCCGAGCGCGTCCACCCCGACGCGCCGGAGATCTGGGCCCAGGTCGCCTACGCCCGCGACCACGAGTGGGCGGAGACCGCGGACGACGTGCTGCGCCGCCGCACCACACTGACCATCCGCGGTCTTGCCACGGACGAGGTCCGCGGCAAGGTCGAGGACATGCTGCGCAAGTAGCGGTGTGCCGCCGCGTTCGGGCGGCACAGCGGAGGAGTGCGGTCGGGGGGGGGGGCCCCCGGGGGCGCCCCCCCCCCCCCCCCCCGGGGCCGGGGGCCCCCCCCCCCCACCGCCGGAAAAAAAGGGGGGCGGCGTTGTTTGAAGTATTTTAAAATTTTTTTTATAATAAGGC
>NZ_JBIWOU010000007.1:45258-173139 GCF_044767915.1 Streptomyces sp. NPDC101191 | reverse complement strand
GGGGCCCCCGGCGGGGCGCGCGGCCCTGGTGGGCCCCCGGGCCCGGTGGGGGGGGGGGGGGGGGGGGGGGGGGGGCCCCGGGGGGGGGGGGGGGGGGGGGGGGGGCCCCCGGGGCCCCCCCCCACCGCCGCGTCCCGGGCGCCGTGCCATGCCGCCGATACACCTCGGAAACACTGGGCGCGCAGAGTTGATGCATGAAGTTTCAAGTGCTCTCTCTCATCGGCCATGCCCCGCATCCCCTGACCGGCGCCCTCGAACCCGCGGCCGACCGGCTGGAGCAGGTCCTGGCGGTCGGCGAGGCCGCCGAGCGGCTCGGCTTCGACGCGTACTCCATCGGCGAGCGGCACGCCGGCCCCTTCCTCTCCTCCAGCCCCTCGGTGGTGCTCGGCGCGCTGGCCGCCCGCACCTCCCGGATCCGCCTCCTGACCGGCGTCACGGTCGTCGCGATCCTCGACCCGGTGCGGATCGCCGAGGACTTCGCCACCCTCGACCAGATCTCCCGGGGCCGGATCGAACTCGTCGTCGGCAAGGGCGCCGAGGCGGGCCACTTCGACCTCTTCGGCCTGGACGAGGGGCGTCAGTGGGACCTGCAGCAGGAGAAGTACGAGCTCCTCCGCCGGCTCTGGAGGGAGGAAGGCGTCGACTGGCAGGGCGAGTTCCGTCCCGCCCTGAAGAACGTGACCACCCTCCCCCGCCCGTACGCGGGTCCGCCGCGGATCTGGCACGGCTCGGCCACCAGCCTCAACTCTCCCGAGCTGGCCGCGCGGCACGGCGACCCGCTGTTCACCGCCAACGCCATCCAGCCCCGCGAGGCGTACGCGCGGCTGATCGCCCACTACCGCGAGAAGTTCGAGGAGTACGGGCACGACCCACGGCACGCGCGTGTGGCGGCGGGTTCCGGCGGGCTGCTCATCGCCGACACCGCCGAACAGGCCGTCGAGCGCTACCGGGACCTCTACGAGGCGAAGGTACGCCAGACCTTCCAGCCGCACCTCGAGGGCAAGGCCGGCTACAACACCCCGTTCCGCACGATCGAGGACGCCGTCGCGGGCGGTCCGCAGCTCATCGGATCGCCGCAGCAGATCATCGACAAGATCCTCGGCTTCCACGAGGTGTACCGGCACGACCTGCAGTCGATCACGGTCGACGCCTTCGGGCAGTCCACGGCGGAGCAGATCGAGACCCTGGAGCGGTTCGCGGAGGAGATCGCCCCTGTGGTGCGGAAGGAGGCCCCGAGCACGCTCTGGGAGGACTGAGCGACGAAGTCCGGACGGCCGGCGTGGGCGCCGTGTGCCGACGGGAGTTCCTGGGTAGTCGATCAAGGCCGGGACGGCTCTCGGGCGGGTCCGAGGGCTGCGGGCGGGCCGCCGAAAAGGCATAAGGTTGGTCCGTACGACAGGAACTTCGACGAAGGAGGCGCTGGGTGATCGAGCTCGAGGGGGTTCCCGAGCTGATCGACCCGGTCATGGTGGCCGCGTTCGAGGGCTGGAACGACGCCGGTGACGCCGCCTCCGCCGCGGTCGCCCACCTGGACCGGGAGTGGAAGGGCGAGGTGTTCGCGGCGCTCGACGCCGAGGACTACTACGACTTCCAGGTCAACCGGCCGACCGTGTGGCTGGACGGCGGCGTCCGGAAGATCACCTGGCCGACGACCCGGCTCTCCGTGGTCCGGATCGGCGGGGACAAGCCCCGGGACCTGGTCCTGGTGCGCGGGATCGAACCGTCGATGCGCTGGCGTTCGTTCTGCAACGAACTGCTCGGCTTCGCCCACGAGCTGGGCGTGGAGATGGTGGTGATCCTGGGCGCGCTGCTCGGCGACACCCCGCACACGCGCCCCGTGCCGGTCAGCGGGGTCACCTCCGACCCCGATCTGGCCCGGACGATGGACCTGGAGGAGACCCGGTACGAGGGCCCGACGGGCATCGTGGGCATCCTCCAGGAGGCGTGCACGCACGCCGGGGTGCCGGCCGTGAGCCTGTGGGCGGCCGTCCCGCACTACGTGTCGCAGCCGCCGAACCCCAAGGCGACGCTCGCCCTGCTCAACCGCCTGGAGGACCTGATCGGCCTGCGCATCCCGCTGGGCGAGCTGCCCGAGGACGCGCGGGCCTGGCAGCTGGGCGTGGACCAGCTGGCGGCCGAGGACAGCGAGGTCGCGGAGTACGTGCAGACCCTGGAGGAGGCACGGGACACCGCGGAGCTGCCCGAGGCCTCCGGCGAGGCCATCGCCCGCGAGTTCGAGCGCTATCTGCGGCGCCGTGAGCCGGGTTCGGGCCCGGGGCCCGGCCCCGGGCTGGCGACGGAGGGCGGCGACACCTCGTACCTGCGGGACAACCCGGGCGACCGCACCCGCCCGCCGAAGCCGCAGCAGCCGGGTCCGGAGGCGGTTCCGGGCGCGGAGACGGTGCCGGGGCCGGAGACGGTGCCGGGCGCCGAGACGGAACAGCCCTCCGCAGGGCAGCCCTCCGCCGATCAGCCTTCGGGTGAGGTGTCCTCCGGCGACGCCTCCACGGGGGAGACCCCCTCGGGCGACGAGGGCGACGAGGGCGGCCCCTCCGGGGAGTCCTCCGCCGAGTCCCCCGGTGGGCCCGGCGGCCCCGGGACCTCCACCTCGGGAGACTCGGCGTCTTCCGACGGTCCCGAAGGCCCCGGGGGCCCGGCGGGTCCCGAGGGATCCGGCGACTGACCGACGCGTGATCGCCGATACGGGAGGGGTGGCACGGCCGCCCCTCCCGTTCGTGTTCGTCAGACCACGCGGTCGACGGCGATCCCGTGACGGTCCCTCGTCGGCGTGGGCTTCACGTCGACGCGTCAGGCGCACGCGAACCGGGCGGCCGCCCAGTCCCCGTGGTCGCCGCTCTTCGAGCCGTTGGTGTCGGTGACCTTCAGGCGGACATGGCGTGCGCCGGTCACGTCGACGCTCACCGGCACCGTGGCCGAGGCACCGGTCACCCGTGGCGAGGTCCACAGCACCTTGCCGTCCGCCTCGACGGAGAAGGCGACGTCGCCGTAACCGTTGATCTCGTCGTCGATGCCCACGTCGGCGGTGAACGCCGTGCAGCGCCCGCCGAGATAGACCTCGATGCCGGAGTCGGCGTGGGCGCCGATGCCCTTGTCGTAGGTCTTCCCGGCGAGGGTGAGCGGATGGCCGTCCGTCGCACCGGACTCCCCGTTGGAGCGGTCGCGTTCGGGCGGGCCCCAGCCGTTCGTGGCGGTGAGCCAGGTCAGGTCGCTGGCCCAGGCCGGGGCGGTGGGCGGCTCGGGCATCACCCCGACGGCGAACCGCTGGGTCGCGGTCCGGTCCGCCCCCGCCGCCCGGTGGCGGACGGTCGCGGTGAGCGGGGTCTCTCCGGCCACGGCGTCCCGGGCAGGCGTCACGGCGACCTCGACCCGCCGGGTGGTGCCGGCCGGGACGCGCGCGATCGGCGCGGCCGGGGTGACCTGCCAGCCGGCCGGGGCGTTCAGCGTGACCTCGACGCCGGTGGCGTCCCGGGTGCCGGCGGTGACGTCGACGGCGACGGTGCCCGGCACCCCCGCGCCGAGCTCCTGACCGGCGGGGACGGCGACGGTCGCCGGGGCCCCGGGCACGGCACCGCCGACGGCGCTGGTGTCGGTGAGGACGAGCGTGAAGGCGCGGTCGGTGCGCTGGGCTGCCGTCTTGACCTGGACCACTCCCCCGCGGTCCTCGCGGTCGTACCACCAGCCCTGCCCGGCGGCCTCGAAGGCGGCCTTCGAGGTGAGCCGGGGCAGGGCCCGGCCGCCGAGGGTGACGCTGCCGGGGGCGTCGCCGGTGTGGACGGTGAAGCGGTACGGCCGGGCGGCCGCCTTGCCGGTGTAGTCGCCGGTGCTGGGCCCGATCCGTACGGTCACGTCGCCGGCGCCGCGCTCCGGCGCCCGCACCTCGGCGCGCTGGGTGGCGGAGCGCCCGGTGCGGTGCTCGCGCGTGACGCCGTCGTCCTCGTAGAGGTCGAAGGAGGAACGCCCCTGCGGGTAGACGTCCCAGGCGAGCGGGTCGCCGGGCCTGCGGTCGGTGTACGAGCGGATGCCGCCGGGCCACATGGGGACGATGGCCCCGGCCCGTACGAAGAGGGGCAGGGTGTCGAGCGGGGCGCTGTAGTGGTCGAGGGTGAGGGGGCCTTCGTAGGTGCGCCCGTTCGCGTGGTCGATCCAGGTGCCCTTCGGCAGGTAGATGCCGTCGCGCTCCACCGCGTCCCGGTAGACGGGCGCGACGAGGAAGTCCTCACCGCTGAGGAACTCGTACTTGGCGGCGTCCGAGGCGGCCACGGGGTCGTCGGGGTACTCGACGACGAGGGGCCGGGCGAGACCGAGGCCGGTCCTCGTGGCCTGCTGGGCGTGGGAGTAGATGTAGGGGAGCAGGGCCTCGTGGAGCTTGAGGGACGCGCGGTTGATCGAGGTGTAGGGCTCGCCGTAGCGGAAGGGCTGCTTGTCGTGGGCGGCCCAGCCGTCCATGGTCATGGTGACGGGCAGGAACATCTTCCACTGCAGGTCACGGGTGTACGTCCGGGGGCTGCCGCCGAAGATTCCGTCGACGTCGCCGGTGGTGTAGGCGAGGCCGGACATGGCCGCGCCGGCGTAGGTGGGGATCTGCCAGCGGATGTACTCCCAGCTGCCGGACTGGTCGCCGGACCACTGGACGCCGCAGCGCTGGGCACCGGACCAGCTCTCGGGGGCCCAGGTGAAGCCGCGGGCGGTGCTGTTGGCCTCGATGCCCGCGTAGGCGCCCTTGCAGCCGTCGAGGGCGAACTTGTAGCCGTCCCCGACCCAGGCCACGTCGAGCTTGGCGACCCGCTGGCCGGCCTTCACCTGCTCGCCGAGCCGGTCGATGCCGTCCTCGGTCCACAGGCCGAGCTGCATGCCTCGGGCCTGGAGGCCCTGGGCGGCCTCGGCGAGGTTCTCGTAGCCGCAGCCGTAGCCGTCGTTGACGAGCATCCAGCCGTTGGGCATGTCGTTGTCGACGTAGCCGTCGGCGACCTCCAGGGCGTCGAGGGTGTGCCGTTCGCCGCGGTTGGCGTTGTGGAGGTAGCAGTCGGCGTCGCCGATCTCCAGGCCGTAGACGGGCGGCAGGAAGGGCTTCCCGGTGAGCCGGGTGTACTGCCCGATGACGTCCTTGAGCGCGTCCTTCCCGTCGCCGGCGAAGTAGTAGGCGTCGAAACGCTGTTCGCGGGCGGTGGTGGTGACGGGCTCGCCGAAGACGTAGGTGTTCGGGGCGTAGGTGTTGCGGTAGACGCCGTAGCCGGCGGAGGAGAGGTAGAACGGGACGGAGTTGGGGTGGCCGCCGTCGTTCCAGTCGTAGTCGACGCCGACCTCGACGGTCTTGCCGCGGTGGGAGGTGTTGCCGCGGCCGTTCTGCATCCCGGCGCCGTAGAACTGCTCGTCGGCGCCGCGGGCCAGGGTCTGCGTGGTGCGGTCCTGGTTCCAGGTGAGGCCCTGGGTCTCGGACCAGAGCGGGGTGCCGTCGGCGCGGACCGCGGCGAAGCGCAGCGGGGACTTGTAGGCGCGCAGGGTGACCCGGGCGGTGCTCAGCTCGTAGCGGTCGCCGAGGTCGGCCCAGCGGGTGCCGGGCGGCGGGCCCTGCGGCAGGACGATGTCCTGTCCGGTGGGGTCGGTGAACCTGCCGTCGGGAGCGAGTTCGATGCGGAAGGTCTCGTCGGAGACGAAGCTGACCCGGGCCTCGGTGTGACCGGCGGTCAGCCGGTAGACCGCTCCGTCGGCGGCGAAGCCGGTGACCTCGCCGACGGTGGTGTCGGCGGGGGCCGCCGCCGCGTTGCCGCCGGGTCCGGCGAAGACGGCGAGCAGGCCGAGGAGTGCGCCAACCGCCGCTGTTCTCAGTCGCGTTGGTGATCTCATGCGGCCTGTCTAGCGCTCCGCGACCGGCCGGGCCATGGACTTGCGCGGGCCGCTCCTGGACTTATGGGTTCCGGAAGCGGCCCGCGCGTCGGGGTCCTGCCTTACAGCGCGACGCCGAGCAGCGCGTCGACGGCGCGGGAGACGAGGCCGGGGGCGGACTCGTCGGTGCCGCCCTCGGCGGCCTGGCGCTCGGCCCAGCGGTCGACCGCGACGAGCGCGGCCGGGGCGTCGAGGTCGTCGGCGAGCGCCTCGCGGAGCTCCTCGACCAGGGCGTCGGCGGACGGGCCGTCGGGGCGCGAGACGGCGGCGCGCCAGCGGCCGAGGCGCTCGACGGCGTCCTGGAGGACCTTGTCGGTCCACTCCCAGTCGGCCCGGTAGTGGTGCGAGAGCAGGGCGAGCCTGATGGCGGCCGGGTCGACGCCGTCCTTGCGGAGCTTGGAGACGAAGACCAGGTTGCCCTTGGACTTGGACATCTTCTCGCCGTCCAGGGCGACCATGCCGGCGTGCACGTACGCCTTGGCCATGGGGAACTCGCCGGTGAGCGTCTGCGCGTGGGAGGCGCCCATCTCGTGGTGCGGGAAGATCAGGTCGGAACCGCCGCCCTGCACGTCGAAGCCCATGCCGAGGTGGTCGAGGGCGATGGCGACGCACTCGATGTGCCAGCCGGGGCGCCCGGGGCCGAGGCTCCCGCCGTCCCAGCTCGGCTCGCCCTCGCGGGCGGCCATCCACAGCATCGGGTCGAGCGGGTTCTTCTTGCCCGGGCGGTCCGGGTCGCCGCCGCGCTCGGCGGAGAGGTGGCGCATCAGCTCGGTGCTGTAGTGCGAGACCTCGCCGAAGTGCGGGTCGGCCTCGACGGAGAAGTAGATGTCGCCGTCGAGCTCGTAGGCGGCGCCGGAGTCCCGCAGGCGCTCGACGAGCGGGACGATGCCCGGTATCGCCTCGACCGCGCCGACGTAGTGCTGCGGGGGCAGCATGCGCAGGGCGGTCATGTCCTCCCGGAAGAGGGCGGTCTCGCGCTCGGCGAGGCCGACCCAGTCGATGCCGTCGCGGATCGCGCGCTCCAGGAGCGGGTCGTCGACGTCGGTCACGTTCTGGACGTAGTGAACCTGCCGCTTGGTGTCGAGCCACACGCGCTGAACGAGGTCGAACGCGTTGTAGGTCGCCGCGTGTCCCATGTGGGTCGCGTCGTACGGCGTGATGCCGCAGACGTAGATGCGGGCGACGGGGCCGGGGGCGAGGGTGACTCGTCCGCCGGTCGCGGTGTCGTGAATCCGGAGGTCGCGGCCCTTGCCGGGCAGGGCGGGGACCTCAGAAGCGGGCCAGGCATGCATGCCCTGAGCGTAACCGGACACCTGTTCCGGATACGAACCGCATCCGGGATCTTGACCGATTAGGCGGTCTTGCGGGCAGGGAGCATGCATGCATACCCCCGGGGGGTGTCCATGGCCGGTCGAGATTGGCCGAAAAGCATCGGTGGGGCCTCGGACCGGTCGGCCGGAGCCCTGTTCTCACACCGGTGGCCAGGGAATGGCCGGCCACCGCCCGGACGGAACGGGATGCCGTCCGGTCCTGCGCAGCACGGCCACCCGCTCCCGCAGGGCGGCCACCTCGGCCCCCGTCAGCAGCCCGGCGAGCCGTTCCGCCAGTGGAGTGCCGGGCGCCAGCCGCCCGTCCAGCGCGTCGAGGACGCCGACGGCCTCCTCGGTCAGCTCCTCCCCCGCCCAGCCCCACAGCAGGGTGCGCAGCTTGTCGTCCACGTGGAAGCTCACCCCGTGGTCGATCCCGTAGAGGTGCCCGTCCGGCGCGGGCAGCAGATGCCCGCCCTTGCGGTCGCCGTTGTTGATCACGGCGTCCAGGACGGCGAGCCGGCGCAGCTGCGGGCTGTCGGCGTGCACGAGCAGCGCCGTGCGGTCCTCGGCGACCTGGGCGGGCCCCACGGCCTTCCAGCCCTCCCCCGCCTCCTCTTCCTCGACGAGGGCGAGCAGGGCGGCCTCCGGGTCGGCCTCGACCCACAACTGGACCATGCCCTCGCCGTACGGCCCGTCGCGCAGCACGGTCGGCGGGACCAGGCCCCAGCCGGTCGCCTCGGACAGCTCGAAGGCCGCGACCTCGCGCTGGGCGAGGGTGCCGTCGGGGAAGTCCCACAGCGGGCTCTCGCCCGCGACCGGCTTGTAGACGCAGGCCGCCTCCTCGCCCTCGTACGCGACGGAGCAGTACAGCACCGCGTTGGACGCCTCACGGACCTGCCCGCGGACGGTCAGCTCGCCCTTGGCGAGCAGATCGAGCGCCGTGCGCGTCCGCTCGTGTGCTCCGTCCCCGCTCATGCGCCGCGACGGTATCCGTTCTGGCGGGGGCAGACGTGGCCCTCGGGGTCGAGCGGCAGGCTGCACAGCGGGCACGGCGGGCGGCCCGCGTTGACCACGTCCAGAGCCCGCTTGGCGAAGGCGCGGGCCTGCGCGCCGCTGAGCCGGACCCGCAGCATCGGCGGGCCGTTCTCCTCGTCCTGGAGCAGGCGCTCCTCGGCCGCGGCGAGGTCCTCCTCGGAGTCCGCGTCGAGCTCGACGAGCGCCTGGGCCTCGACGATCATGCACTGCTCCTCGCCGTCCCAGGCGAGAGCCATGGTGCCGACCCGGAACTCCTCCTCGACGGGGGTGTCGAGGGGGGCGGTGTCCGTCGTGTCGGGGGGCGCGACCGCGGGGACCGGCGCGTTGCCGCCGGTGCGGCGCACGACCTCGTCCAGGAGCTCGTCGATCCGCTCCGCGAGAGCCGCTACCTGGGTCTTCTCCAGGGCGACGCTGGTGACCCGGCCGGACGCGGACGCCTGGAGGAAGAACGTACGGCGTCCAGGCAGCCCGACCGTGCCGGCCACGAAACGCTCCGGTGGGTCGTAGAGGAACACCTGACGGGACACGTTCCCGACTCCCTTGGGTCTCGACTGTCGTGCTGCGGACTGGTTTTCTCCAGCGGCGCGTCCACCCTACTGCGCGGATGGATCACGGGGCGCCCGCACCGCCCCCGACCTCCGCCGCACCCCGGTCGGCCGGGGTCTCGCGCGGGAGCAGGGCGGCGAAGTCGCCGGTGTCGCCGAGGCGGACGAGGAAGGGGCGCAGCCGGGTGTAGCGGATCACGGTGACCGAGCAGGGGTCCACCTGGATGCGCTGGAAGAGGTCGAGGTGGAGGCCGAGGGCGTCGGCGACGATCGCCTTGACGATGTCGCCGTGCGAGCACATGGCGTAGACGGCGTCCTCGCCGTGCTCGGCCTCGATCCGGGCGTTCCAGTCGCGCACGGCGTCCACGGCCCGGGCCTGCATCGCACGCATGGACTCGCCGCCGGGGAAGGCCGCCGCCGAGGCGTGCCCCTGCACGACCCCCATCAGCGGCTCGTCCATGAGTTCGGCGAGTTTGCGGCCCGACCAGTCGCCGTAGTCGCACTCGTTGATCCGGTCCTCGACGTGCAGCGGGAGTCCGGGTCGGGCGTCGAGCAGCGGCCGCACGGTCTCGCGGCAGCGCTGCAGCGGGCTGGTGACGACGGCGGCGAGCGGCACCCCGGCGAGCCGCTCGGGCAGCGCGGCGGCCTGCGCGGCGCCGCGCTCGTCGAGGGCGACCCCGGGCGTGCGCCCGGCGAGCACCCCGGAGGTGTTGGCGGTGGAACGTCCGTGCCGTACGAGGATCAGCGTGGCCATGTCGGCCAGCCTAAGCGCGCGGAGCCGGGCGGCGGCACCGGACGGGGTACGCCGGCGCCCCAGCGGATGCGCTCCGGGGCGAACCGGGGGAGAATACGGCGCGTGATCGTGGACTCAGCCATCTATCGGCGCGGACAACGGACGGAGAGCCCCGCCGACCTGTCGGACGCGCTGGCGGAGGCGCGGGCGACCGGGGACGCGTTCCTGTGGGTCGGGCTCTACGAGCCGACCGCGGAGGAGTTCGGCCACGTCTCCTCGGAGTGCGCGCTGCACCCGCTGGCCGTGGAGGACGCCCTGAAGGCGCATCAGCGGCCCAAGCTGGAGGTGTACGACGACTGTCTGTTCGTCGTGCTCAAGCCGGTGGTGTACGAGCCCCGGAGCGACCGGGTCAGCTCGGAAGAGGTGATGGTCTTCGTCGGCGACTCCTTCGTGGTGACCGTGCGGCACGGCTCCGGCAGTCCGCTGGCGGCCGTGCGCAGGCGCATGGAGGCCACGCCGGACGTGCTGCGGCACGGGCCGACCGCGGTCCTGTACGCCATCTGCGACGCGGTCGTGGACCACTACATCGACGTCGCCGGGGAGCTCCAGATCGACCTGGAGGAGTTGGAGGCGGACGTCTTCGCGCCGTCCGGCGGCAGCCCGGCGCGGACCGCGGAGCGGATCTACACGGCCAAGCGGCAGGTCCTGGAGTTCCGCCGGGCGGCGAGCCCCCTGTCGGCGCCGATGGCACGGCTCGCGACGGGCACGGTGCCCTTCGTGCACGACAAGGCCATGCCGTTCTTCCGTGACGTGCAGGACCATCTGCTGCGCGCCAACGAGCAGGTGGAGGGGCTGGACCGGCTGCTGTCCGACGTGCTGTCGGCGCATCTCGCGCAGATGGGCGTACGGCAGAACGACGACATGCGGAAGATCTCGGCGTGGGCGGCGATGGCCGCGGTCCCCACGATGGTCGCGGGGATCTACGGCATGAACTTCGCGCACATGCCGGAGCTGCGGTGGGCGTGGTCCTACCCGGCGGTCATCCTGCTCATGGCGGGCACCGTCACGCTCCTGTACCGGCTGTTCAAGCGGCGCGGCTGGATGTGACGGTGCCGGACCCCGCGGGGAGGGGCGGTCTCAGAAGGCCGGGGCCGGGGTCGCGGGCCCCCCGAGGGCGTCGAGGCGCTCGGGCATCCTGAGGCCGACCATCCTGTGCCAGCCGGCCGCCCGCTCGTACGCGTACACGCCGTGGATGCCGGCGGCGAGGACGGCGGCCTTCGCCCGGGGCCAGCGCAGGATGCGGCCCATGTGGCTCATCACGGCGAGGCTGACGTCCCGGTACACCTGGATCTCGGCGAGCGCGGACTCGCGCAGGACGCGCTGGATGAGGCGTCCGTGCCCCTCCTCGTTGAGGCGGAGCAGCTCCTCGTGGCAGTACGAGAGGTGGTTGACCTCATCGTTGTCGATCATGTGAATGGCCTTGCCGAGCTCGGGGTGGTCCCCGAAGTACCTGACCAGCAGGCCCATCTGGTCGGCCGCCCGCTGTTCGGTGACCCGGCTGTGGCTGAGGTAGACGATGACGTCCCGCTCGGTCAGCGGCTCGTCGCGGCGCAGCTTGTCGTGGGCGAGACCGATCCCGCGCCGTTCGAGCAGCATCGTGTAGTCGGTCTCCGGCGGCACCGGGACGGGTTCGAGCCCGCGCTTCTTCATGAGGGCGTTGAAGATCCGGCCGTGCTTCTCCTCGTCGGCGCCGTGCCGCGAGATCTTGGGGGCCAGCTCCCTCATGCCGGGGGCGACGAGCGCGGCGATCCGCCCGTTCTCCCAGCCTCCCTGCGCCTCGCCGCTGGCGGCGATGGAGCAGAAGAGCTGGAACGACTCGTCGTTGTCGATGATTTCCTGGAACAGGCTCTTGGCCGTGAGCATGGCTGCCACCTCCCGTGGTGTACGAGTCAAGTGCGCCGCGCCCGGGCGGGCAACAGGAGGGCCGGGAGGCTGGGCCGAACGACGTACGGGAGACGGGCGGGAGAGGTGCCGCGGGGCGCGTAACCCGGGGGCCGCTCACGCGTTGTGCTGCGTGACGGCCGTGGCGGGGAAGACCCCCGAGCCCCCACCACGGCCGCAGACTTCCTCCGATGACACGCGTTACGCGAGTCCGGCCCGCTCCAGGGCCTCCACGCCCGCCCGGAGCGCCGCGAGGCGCTCGTCCAGGGTGAAGCCGGCCGGGGCGAGGGTCAGGGTGGTGACGCCGGCCGCCGCGTAGGCCTTCATGCGGTCGGCGATCCGGTCGACGGAGCCGAGCAGGGTGGTCTGGTCGATGAGCTGACGCGGCACGGCCGCCGCGGCGCCGTCCTTGTCGCCGGCCAGGTACTTGTCCTGGATCTCGGCCGCGGCCTTCTCGTAGCCCATGCGCTGGGCGAGCTGGTTGTAGAAGTTCTGCTTGCGGCTGCCCATACCGCCCACGTAGAGGGCGGTGTACGGACGGAAGATGTCGGCCAGCGCGTCGATGTCGTCGCCGAGGGCGAGCGGCAGGGTCGGGTGGACGTCGAAGCCCTCCATGGTGAGCCCGGCCTTCTCGCGGCCCGCGCGGAGGTGGCGCAGCGCGGTGTCCTCCAGATGCTCGGCGGCCGGGAAGATGAGCAGGGCGCCGTCGGCGATCTCGCCGGTCTGCTCCAGGTTCTTCGGGCCGATGGCCGCGATGTAGAGCGGGATGTGCGGGCGGGTCGGGTGGACCGTGAGCTTGATCGGCTTGCCCGGGCCGTCCGGCAGCGGCAGCGTCCAGTGCTCGCCCTGGTAGCTGAGGCGCTCCCGGGTCATCGCCTTGCGGACGATCTCGACGTACTCGCGGGTGCGGGCGAGCGGCTTGTCGAACTTGACGCCGTACCAGCCCTCGGAGACCTGGGGGCCGGAGACGCCGAGGCCGAGGCGGAAGCGACCGCCGGAGAGCGAGTCGAGCGTTGCGGCGGTCATCGCCGTCATCGCGGGCTGCCGGGCCGGAATCTGCATGATCGCCGAGCCGACGTCGATCCGCTCCGTCTTGGCCGCGACCCAGGACAGCACGGTCGGGGCGTCGGAGCCGTAGGCCTCCGCCGCCCAGCAGACGTCGTAGCCGAGGCGGTCCGCCTCCTGGGCCACGGCGAGGTTGTCGCCGTCCATGCCCGCGCCCCAGTAGCCGAGGTTGATGCCGAGCCGCATGCCACGTACCCCTTACCCATCGGTAACGTCTTCGTTGGCGGGACTCTAGCGCGCGGCCCCGGCGTTCGTCAGGAGGCGGTCCGGGCGGGCGCGGGGCAGGGGGCCTGCCGATCGGGCCGGGTCAGGGAGCGCTGCCCGGTGCGTGCGGCCGCACGGCGGAGGAGGGAGCCAGGGCCGAGCCCTGGCGACCGACGACGGCCCCGCGGACGCGCGCACCGGACACCCGCGGGCCCGGCCGATCGACATGGCACCCCCAGGGCCTGTGGACAGGTTGTCCACAGGCTCTCTCCGCGTGGTGCCGTGGCCAGTACTCTCGCGGCCATGGAGCAGAGGCATCTCGGACGTACCGGCCTGCGCGTGTCCCGGCTCGGGCTCGGCACCCTCACGTGGGGCCGGGACACCGACGAGCACGACGCGGCGCAGCAGTTGAAGGCGTTCTGGGACGCGGGCGGCACGCTCGTCGACACCGCGGACGTGTACGGGGGCGGCGAGGCGGAGTATCTGCTCGGGCGACTGGTCGCCGACAAGGCCCTGGTGCCGCGCCGGGACCTGGTGATCTCGACCAAGGCCGGCAGCGTCCCCGACCCGGACCGGCGCACCGACGGCTCGCGCGGGCACCTCCTGGCGGCCCTCGACGCCTCGCTCGCCCGGCTCGGCACGGACTACGTGGACCTCTGGCAGCTGCACGCCTTCGATCCGTGCACGCCCCTGGAGGAGTCCCTCCAGGCCCTCGACATCGCCGTCAGCACCGGCCGGGCGCGCTACGTGGGCGTCTCCGACTTCTGCGGCTGGCAGCTCGCCAAGGCCGGCACCTGGCAGCTCTCCGGGGAGCGCACCCGGCTCGCCGGGACGCAGATGGAGTACTCGCTGCTCCAGCGGGGCGTCGAGCGTGAGGTGCTGCCCGCCGCGCTCGACCTCGGCATCGGGCTGCTGCCCTCCTCGCCCCTCGGCCGCGGGGTCCTCACCGGCAAGTACCGGTACGGGACACCGGCGGACTCGCGCGGCGGCTCGGAGACCCTGGCGCCCTTCGTGGAGCCGTATCTGGACGACACGGCCAGCCGGATCGTGGACGCGGTCAGCACCGCGGCGGACGGTCTCGCCACGACCCCGCTCCAGGTCGCGCTCGCCTGGGTCCGCGACCGCCCCGGAGTGACCGCGCCGATCATCGGCGCGCGCAACGCGCAGCAGCTCACGGCCGCGTTGTCAGTGGAGAGCCTTAGTCTTCCTGACGAGATCTGCCGGGCCCTCGACGACGTGTCGGCGCCCGTGCACCGCTATCCGGATCACGACTGGAGCACCTTGTGACCGAGCCTTCCGGCGACACCACGCCCGAGGCCGCCCCCACCCCGCCGGGCGAGCCCGCGGAGCCCAAGGCCGCCGACCCGACGGAGGGCACGGGGTCGCCCGACACGACGGCCGCCCCGGGTCACGACGAGCCCGCGCCGGACGCGGCGGCGGCGGCCGAGGCCGAAGTCCCGGCGGACGGCGACGGCGACGGCGACGGGGACGGCGGAGCGGATGCGGAGTCGGGTGCGACGGCGGCGGGCGAGGGCGACGCGGCGGGGGCGGAGGCTCCCGGGGTCTCCGAGGCGCAGGCGGAGCTCGCGGCGCAGCGGGAGTTCCGGGCGAAGATCGAGCAGCGGAAGGCCGAGCGGAGCGGCCCCGTCGAGGCCGGCGCGAAGCTGAGCGGGACGGCCGCCGACCTGCTCGCGGCCGTGCGGGCGGTGGAGAGCGGCGCCAAGCCCGTCGCGGTCCCGCGCGCCGAGGCGCCCGCGCCGTCGCGTCCGGCCCCTGCCGCGGCACCGGAGACGACCGTGCGCCCGCCTGCGCCCCGGCCTCCCGCGGTGACCGAGGAGACGACCACGGCCGTGCGACAGGTGCTCGTTCGGGGCGGCGCCCCGGAGGCCCTCGCCGGCCAGGTGGCCGCGGTGCTGGGCGAGGGAGCCGCGCGCGCCCTCGAGGACGACCCGTGGCAGCTGCTCTCCGTTCCGGGGGTGCGGCCCGAGCAGGCGGACGGCTTCGGGCGGGCGCTGCTCGGCGCGGAATGCGGGCCCGCCGACCCGCGCCGGACCGTGGCCCTGGCCGCGTGGCTCCTGGAGCAGGCGGCCCTCCAGGGGCACACGGCCCTGGAGATCGGTGCCGTACGGGACGGGCTGGCCAGGCTGTCGGTGCCCGAGCCCGACAAGGCCGTGGAACTCGCCGTCTCCGAGGCCGCGGTGCTGGTCTTCCAGGAGGAGGAGCACGAGGACGAGACCGAGGAGGACCCCGAGGAGGACGCACCGGAGGCCGCCGGCCTCGCGGAGCAGCGCCCGCAGGCTCCCGTGCTGCTCGGCCTCGAGCGCTACGCCCTCGCCGAGGAGAGCCTCGCCGACGGGCTCGCCCGCCTGATCCGCACGGTCGAGCCGGCGGAGTGGGACGGCCCCGAGCTGGCCCGCGCCGCCGGGGCGCACGGTCTGGTGCTGCACACCGGCGGCGAGGCCGCCCGCGCCGAACCGGCAGCGCTGGCCGAGGCCGCCCGCGCACGCGGCCTGCGGGTCGCGCTGGCGGCCCACACCGCCCGCGACGGCGCCGTGCCCCTGGCCGGTCTGCTCTCCGGCACGGCCGGGACCGGCCGGGACGCGGAGGGCACGCTCGCCCTGGACCTGCTCTGCGTCCTGGACGCACCGCAGCTCGACGTCGAGAGCGCCGCCGCGCTGGTCGAGGCGCTGCCCGACGGCTGCCGTCTGGTGCTGTCCGGAGACCCGTACGTCCTCGCGGCGCCCGGTCCCGGGCGGGTCTTCGCCGATCTGCTGGCCGCCCGGATCGCCCCGCAGATCGCCTCCCGCACGCCGGACCCGGGCCCGCTCGGCGAGCTGGTCTCGGGCATCGGCATCGGCGAGCTGAGCCAGGTCGAGGCCCCCGGGAAGGAGGTCGTGATCGTCCCGGTGCGGGACGCCGGCGAGGCGGTGCACCGCACCGTCCAGCTCGTCGCCGACTCCATCCCGCGGGCGATCGGCGTGCCCGCCGATCAGACGCAGGTGATCACGGTCGGCCACGGCGGCTCCGCCGGCACCCGCGCCCTGAACACGGCGCTCAAGCAGCGGATCAACCCGGGGCCCGGCCGCTTCGGCGGCTACGACCCCGGCGACCGGGTGGCCCACTCCCCCGCCCCGGGCCGTACGGTCACGGGCACGGTCGTCTCGGCCGACGCGGCGGGTCTGCACCTGGACTGCGGCGGCGCGGAGGTCGTCGTCCCGAAGGAGCGCGTCGAGTCGGCCCTGCGGCACGGCTGGGCGCTGACCGCGCACCAGGCGGCGGGCTCGCGCTGGCCGGCCGCGGTCGTGGTGCTGCCGGGAGACGCGGCCGGGGGCCTGAGCCGGGCCTGGGTCTACACGGCGTTCGGGCGGGCGGAGCGGCATCTGTCCGTCGTCCACGGCGTGGACCAGGCCCTGCCGCGCGCGGTGGCCGAGGGCCTGCCCCCGGAGCGCACGACCCGCCTCCGGCCGCTCCTGGAGGCGCTCCTCCAGGACGGGGACGAGGGCTGACGGAAGAGCGGCGGGCGCCCTCCCCGTGCATGCGGGGAGGGCGCCCGTGATCCGGGGCCCCGGCCGTCACGGTCCGGGGCCGTCCCGCACCGCGTTCCCTCAGACCCGGTGGACCCGCTCCGCCGGTTCCTCGTCCGTCTCCTCCTCGTCGTCGAAGACGGCACTGACGTCGAAGCGGCAGACGATCCGTTCGGGATCGGCGTGGTCGAAGGGGGCGGGCAGCCACTCGCCCGGCTCCGGAAGGTCCTCGGCGGCCTCGACCCAGAGGGTGGAGTCCCCCTCCTCCAGGCCGAAATCCTTGTGACGGGACGCGATTTCGTCAGGTTCGTACTCGCCGAAGAGCACACCGAGGGCCGCGTGGGTCGTCCCCGCCTCCTCGTCCCGTCCGAGGTCCGTGACGCGCCGGGCCTGCGCGATGAGCCGCTGGGGCTCCACCACGGCGTAATCTCGGCGGATCAGGACACTCACGGCGTGCGGCTCCTCCGGTCCCGCGTAGGGCGGCAGGGAGTCGTCGGCGCCGGGGATCTCGAAGGGTGTGACCTCGTCGTACCGGTCGTACAGGACCTCGTCGTACGCCTCCGCCGCCGCGGCGAGCGCGTTGAAGGCCTCGTAGACGGCCGGGTCGTCGTCCCCGGTGCGGCGTTCGACCGCCGCGAGGTGACGGTCCAGTGCGGCTTTGACCGCCTCGGCGGCGGCACGTACCTCGGCAGCGGTGGGCTGCGCAGCATCAGACATAGGAGAGACGCTATCCGTACCGACCCCTTGGCCGCACAATAGATGCGATGCCGGAATACGAATTTGTCGACGTGTACGTGCCGCGTGGCGTCTCCCGCAAGGAGGCGACGCGGCTTCTGACCGACCATGCCGAGTACGGACACTGGGAGTTGGACCGCCTGAGCCTGCACCGGGACGGCAGTCGCAGAGTGCGGCTGCGCCGGCGCATCATCCGTCAGATCCGCGCCACCTGGTGACATGGGAGAGGGCCCCGCAGAGCGGGGCCCTTCCGGTTTGCGGCGGAGCCTCGGGCTAGGCCGTCTCTTTCGGATCTTGCCGGGCTCGCGGGGTCTGGCCTGATCCGAAGGAAACGGCCTAGGCGCTGCGGCGCGCCCGGCGGTAGATCACGGAGCCGGCGAGCAGCATGCCCGCGCCGACCGGGACGGCCACCCCGAGCGACCCGGCGCCGGTGTGGGCGAGCTCCTCGGTGGGCCGGTTCTGCGTGACCGTGTGCGTACCGGGCGTGTTCGGCCCGCCGGGCTGGTGCCCACCGGAGTCACCGGGGCCACCAGGGGTGCCGGGGTTGCCAGGGGTGCCGGGGGTGCCAGGGGTGCCGGGCGTACCGGGATTGCCAGGCGTACCCGGGTTCCCGGGGTTGCCCGGATTCCCCGGGTTCCCGGGGTTGCCCGGATTCCCCGGGTTCCCGGGGTTACCCGGGTTCCCGGGGTTACCCGGGTTACCCGGGTTCGTCGGCTCGACCCCGTACCCGCAGTCGTTGCCGTACGCGGCGTTCCCCAGGCCGACGGCCGAGACGCTGTTGCCGCAGACGTTGACGGGGGCGTCGATCGGCACCTGGACCTGGTTGCCGGAGGCGACGCCCGGCGAGTTCGAGGCGTGCCCGCCGGCGGAGGAGCCGGGGGCGTGCTCGTCGCCGTAGCCGCCGCCGGGACGGCTCTTGTTGGCGCAGGAGTTCCCGTACGCCGGGTTCATGAGGCCGATGCCGTTGACGGTGTTGCCGCAGATGTTGACCGGGGCGTGGACCGGGACCTGGACGTTGTTGCCGGAGGCGACGCCCGGCGAGTGGGACGCCGCACCGGCGGCTCCCGCGTCGGCGTGGGCGTAGCCGCCGCCGAGGGCGATCACGCCGCCCGCCGCGGCGACGGTGAAGATGCTCTTACGGGTGATGCGTGTGACCTGTCGCATTGCTGATGACCTGCTTCCGTGCCTGCGCGGCTCGCGAGAAATGACCACCGGCCCCGGAGTGCATGGCACGCACTCCGGGGCCGGCCTTGGCTCAGACCCTCAGGGGTCGAGGCTCAACGTCAGGCGTTGACGCAGGTGTTGCCGAAGGCGGGGTTCAGCAGCCCGATCACGGAGACCGTGTTGCCGCACACGTTCACGGGGATGTGAACCGGCACCTGGACGACGTTGCCCGAGAGCACGCCGGGGGAACCGATGGCGGCACCCTGGGCACCCGCGTCGGCAACGGCCATGCCCGCACCCGCGAGAACGAGACCGCCGGTGGCAGCCGCAGCAGCGACGACCTTCTTGATCATTATTCCTCCTTGTTGGCAATGCGGTCCCAGCCGCGGACCGCACCACCTGTAACGAGGGGGGACCAAGGGGGCTACGAGCCCCCTCGGGCATTCACTCTTTCCGGTGGTGCACGCACGCGCGGTCGATTTCCGCCCGCCCCAGGGAGGTCAGGAGGCGCCGACGGGCGTCAGGACGCGTCGATGAAGCGGTCGAGGACCCGGACGCCGAACTTCAGGCCGTCCACCGGGACCCGCTCGTCCACGCCGTGGAACATGCCGGCGAAGTCGAGCTCGGGCGGCAGCTGGAGCGGCGCGAAGCCGAAGCAGCGGATGCCGAGGTCGTCGAAGGACTTGGCGTCCGTGCCACCGGAGAGCATGTACGGCACCGCCCGGGCGATCGGGTCCTCGGCGCGCAGGGCGAGCTGCATCGCGTCGACCAGGCTGCCGTCGAAGCTCGTCTCCAGGGCCTTGTCGCCGTGCACGTCCTCGCGCTTCACGCGGGGGCCGAGGATGCGGTCGAGGTCGGCGAGGAACTCCTCCTCGTATCCGGGCAGGAAGCGCCCGTCGACGTGCGCGGTGGCCTGGCCGGGAATGACGTTCACCTTGTAGCCGGCACCGAGCATGGTGGGGGCGGCGGAGTTGCGCAGGGTGGCGCCGACCATCTTGGCGATGCCGCCGAGCTTGGCGAGGGTGGCGTCCATGTCCTCGGGGTCGAGGGGGGTGCCGAGCGCGTCCGAGAGCTCGTCCAGGAAGCTGCGCACGGTCTTGGTGACCCTGACCGGCCACTGGTGGCGGCCGAGGCGGCCCACGGCCTCGCAGAGCTCCGTGATCGCGTTGTCGTTGTTGGTCATGGAGCCGTGGCCGGCCGTGCCCTCGACGGTCAGCCGCATCCAGTGCATGCCCTTCTGCGCCGTCTCGACGAGGTAGAGCCGCAGGTTCTCGTTGACGGTGAAGGAGAAGCCGCCGACCTCGCCGATCGCCTCGGTCACGCCGTCGAAGAGGTCGCGGTGCTTGTCGACCAGGTGGCGGGCGCCGTAGGTGCCGCCGGCCTCCTCGTCGGCGAGGAAGGCGAGGACGATGTCGCGCGGCGGCTTGCGGCCGCTGCGCAGCCGGTCGCGGACGACCGCGAGGGTCATCGCGTCCATGTCCTTCATGTCGACCGCACCCCGGCCCCAGACGCAGCCGTCGGCGACCTCGCCCGAGAAGGGGTGGTGGGTCCAGTCCTCGGCGTTGGCCGGAACGACGTCGGTGTGCCCGTGGATGAGCAGGGCCGGCCGCGACGGGTCCTCGCCCTCGATCCGGGCGACGGTGGAGGCCCGCCCCTTGTGCGACTCGATGATCTTCGGCTCGAGACCGACCTCCGCGAGCTTCTCCGCGACGTACTCGGCCGCCGCCCGCTCGCCCGGGCCCGAGTGGTCGCCGTAGTTGCTGGTGTCGATGCGGATGAGGTCACGACAGAGGTCGACGACCTCGTCCTCGCCCGTGACGCCCCGGCCGGTGTTCGACTCGCTCACGCTGCTTCCTCCCACTACGTGCCCCACGTGGACTGCTGCTGATCTCCCCCATCCTCCCGCGCGCCCCGCTCGACGCCCAAGGGCGTCCGCCGACCGACATGCGTCCGTCACATGCCGAGACCGGGACGGGGGTGGTGATCGGCCACCTCGAATGTTTGCTATGGTTTTCCTCGTCGGAAGGGCCGAACGGCCCAAGAAGACGCACACACCTGGTCCGGGTGGCGGAATGGCAGACGCGCTAGCTTGAGGTGCTAGTGCCCTTTATCGGGCGTGGGGGTTCAAGTCCCCCCTCGGACACCAGCTGAGAAGGCCCCACGTCATGTGGGGCCTTTTCGCATGTCGGGGGACGTTTAGGGTGGTCCGGTGAGACGCAGATCCAAGGCCCCCTCCTCCCCCCTCCCCCAGCGGCACGGCATCGACGCGGTGCGGGTGCGGCTGCCCGAGGATCCCGGGGGGCTCTGGGGGACCGTGCTCGAGCATCTCGTGGCGCGGTACGGCGGGGCCGTCGGGGCGGCGCGGGTCGCGGAGATGGCGCGGGAGGGACGGTTCGTCGGGGCTGACGGGCGGGCCGTGGCCGGGGACGAGCCGTACGTCGCCGGGCGATGCCTCTGGTTCCACCGGGACTTTCCGGTGGAGGAGCGGGTGCCGTTCGAGGTCGGTGTGGTGCACCGGGACGAGCGGATCGTCGTGGTGGACAAGCCGCACTTCCTGGCGACGATGCCGCGGGGACGGCATGTGACGGAGACGGCGGTCGCACGCCTGCGGCGGGAGCTGGGGCTGCCCGCGTTGCAGCCGGCACACCGGCTGGACCGGCTGACGGCGGGCCTCGTGCTCTTCGTCGTACGGCCGGAGGACCGGGGGGCGTATCAGACGCTGTTCCGGGACCGCGCGGTACGCAAGGAGTACGAGGCCGTGGCCGCGTACGACCCCGGGGTCGGGCTCCCCGTGACGCGGCGCAGCCGGATCGAGAAGGAGCGCGGCACCCTGGCCGCGCGGGAGGTGCCCGGCGAGCCGAACAGCGAGAGCCGGATCGAGCTGTCCGCCCGGCTGGAGGGCGGGCTCGCCCGGTACCGGCTGGTGCCGGCGACCGGGCGGACCCATCAGCTGCGGGTGCACATGGACGCGCTCGGGCTGCCGATCCTGCACGATCCGCTGTTCCCGGTCGTGCGGGAGGAAGGGGCCGAGGACTTCGGACGGCCGCTGCAACTGCTCGCGCGGCGCCTGGAGTTCGCCGATCCCTTCGGCGGGGAGCTCCGGCGGTTCGAGAGCCGGCTGCGGCTCAGTGGCCGCGCTTGATCCATTCCTCCAGGTGCGGGGCCTCCGCGCCGATCGTGGTGGTCGCGCCGTGGCCGGTGCGGACCGTCGTCTCGGGCGGCAGGACGAGCAGTTTCTCGCGGATCGACCCGATGATCGTCGGGAAGTCCGAGAAGGACCGGCCGGTCGCGCCCGGGCCGCCCTGGAAGAGGGTGTCACCGGTGAGGACGGTGCCCAGGTCGGGGGCGTACAGGCAGACCGCGCCGGGGGCGTGGCCGGGCGTGTGCAGGACGTGGAGGTCGGTCCCGGCGATCGTGAGGACCTGACCGTCCGCGAGGTCCCCGTCCGGGCTGTGGTCGGGGTGGGTCAGCTTCCACAGCGGCTGGTCGGCCGGGTGGAGCAGGATCCGGGCGCCGGTGGCGGCGGCCAGGGCCGGGGCGGCGTCGATGTGGTCGTCGTGCGCGTGGGTGCAGACGATGGCGCGCAGGGTGCGCCCGTCGAGGGCGGCGAGGATCGCCTCGGCGTCGTGGGCGGCGTCGACGACGATCGCCTCGGTGTCGTCGCCGACGATCCAGACGTTGTTGTCGACGTCCCAGGTGCCGCCGTCGAGGCTGAAGGTGCCGGAGGTGACCAGGTGGTCGATGCGGGCCGCCATCAGAGGACCACCACCGAGCGCAGGACGTCGCCCTCGTGCATGCGCGCGAAGGCCTTCTCGACGTCGCCGAGCCCGATGGTCTCGGTGACGAAGGCGCCGAGGTCGATCCGGCCCTGCTGGTGCAGGTCGATGAGCATCGGGAAGTCGCGGGACGGCAGGCAGTCGCCGTACCAGGAGGACTTGAGCGCGCCGCCGCGGCCGAAGACGTCGAGGAGCGGGAGTTCGAGTTTCATCTCGGGGGTCGGCACGCCGACCAGGACGACGGTGCCGGCCAGGTCGCGGGCGTAGAAGGCCTGCTGGTAGGTCTCGGGGCGGCCGACGGCCTCGATGACGACGTCGGCGCCGAAGCCGCCGGTGAGCTCGCGGATCGCCTCGACGGGGTCGGTGGTGCGGGAGTTGACCGTGTGGGTGGCGCCCATCTCGGTGGCCTTGGCCAGCTTGCGGTCGTCGATGTCGACGGCGATGATCTTCGCGGCTCCGGCGAGGCGGGAGCCCACCACGGCCGCGTCGCCGACGCCGCCGCAGCCGATGACGGCGACGGAGTCGCCTCGGCCGACGTTGCCGGTGTTGATCGCGGCGCCGATGCCGGCCATCACGCCGCAGCCGAGGAGGCCCGCCACCTCGGGGGCGACGGCCGGGTCGACCTTGGTGCACTGGCCGGCGGCGACGAGGGTCTTCTCGGCGAAGGCGCCGATGCCGAGCGCCGGGGAGAGCTCGGTGCCGTCGAGCAGCGTCATCTTCTGCTCGGCGTTGTGGGTGGCGAAGCAGTACCAGGGGCGCCCGCGCAGACAGGCCCGGCACTGGCCGCAGACGGCACGCCAGTTGAGGATCACGAAGTCGCCCGGGGCGACGTCGGTCACGCCCGTGCCGACGGACTCGACGACTCCGGCGGCCTCGTGGCCCAGGAGGAACGGGAACTCGTCGTTGATCCCGCCCTGCTTGTAGTGGAGGTCGGTGTGGCAGACGCCGCACGCCTGGATCTTCACGACGGCCTCGCCGGGGCCGGGGTCGGGAACGACGATCGTCTCGACCCGGACCGGCTCGTTCCTGCCGGGGGCGATGACCCCCTGGACCTGCTGCGCCATCGTGACTTCCTTCCTCCGAAACGGTGATCCGTGTTACGGATGTGACGATATCGGCCAGGCTACGCGCAGCCCGTGACCTTCGCCCGATCATGCGGGGTCTTCGCCCGTACCGGCATGACACGGCATCAGGGGACCGGAGGAGCGATGAACTCGAGTCGTCGGTGGTCACGTTGACCGTCCCGATGGCGATCGGGCCGGAGCCCGGGGGGCGGCAGGAGATCGGGCGCGGCCGCTGATGCGCGTGACCCCCGCGAGGCGGGGAGGGCCGCTCGCGGGGGTCACGCTCTTCCCGTGGGGGGAAGCGGGGGCCTTCCCGTTGGGGCGGGAAGGGGAGGTCAGCCCTCCTTGTGGTCGCCGGCGGTCGCGCGGACCCGGCCGCGGACCAGGAACCAGCCGCCGACCAGCGCCGCGGCGACCAGCGGCAGGCAGTTGACGGTGGTGCGGCCGACGCCGCCGTCCATCCACATGAGGACCAGGACGGCGGCGAGGAAGCCGAGCGTCACGATCTGGGTGTACGGGGCCCAGGGCAGCTGGTAGGAGGGGCGGACGAGCTTGCCCTCCTTGGCGCGGCGGACGAAGAGGAGCGAGCAGACCATGATCATCGCCCAGGTGCCGATGATGCCGATGGAGGCGAAGTTCAGCACCAGCTCGAAGGCGTCCTCGGGCATCTTGGCGTTGAGGACGACGCCGGCGACGCCGAAGCCCGCGGTGAGGAGGATGCCGCCGTAGGGAACGCCGCCCCTGTTCATGACGCCCGTGAACTTCGGCGCGGAGCCGGACAGCGACATCGAGCGCAGGATGCGGCCGGTGGAGTAGAGCCCGGAGTTCAGGCTGGACAGCGCGGCGGTGAGGACGACGAGGTTCATCACACCGGCGGCGCCGGGGATTCCGAGCTTGTCGAAGACGGTGACGAACGGGCTCTGGTCGCCGGAGTACGCGGTGTACGGAAGGATCAGCGCGAGCAGGACGACCGAGCCGACGTAGAACAGGCCCACGCGCCACATGATCGAGTTGATCGCCTTCGGCATGATCTTCTCGGGGCTCTCGGTCTCGCCGGCGGCGACGCCGCACAGTTCGACGGAGGCGTAGGCGAAGACGACGCCCTGGATCAGCAGCAGCATCGGCATGACGCCGTTCGGGAAGATGCCGCCGTTCTCGGTGATGTTGGAGAGGCCCGGGGTGTGGCCGCCGACGTCGTGGGAGGTGGCCACGAGGAAGATGCCGACGAGCATGAAGACCACCAGGGCGGCCACCTTGACGATGGCGAACCAGAACTCCATCTCACCGAAGTACTTCACGGAGATGAGGTTGGCGGCGAGGACGATCGCGAGGGCGATCAGCGCCAGCACCCACTGCGGGATGTCGCTGAACATCGACCAGAAGTGCGCGTAGGTGGCCGCGGCGGTGATGTCGGCGACGGCGGTGGTCGACCAGTTGAGGAAGTACAGCCAGCCGGCCGTGTAGGCGCCCTTCTCGCCCATGAACTCACGGGCGTAGGACACGAAGGCGCCGGAGGAGGGGCGGTAGAGCACGAGCTCGCCGAGGGCCCGGACCACGAAGAAGGCGAAGAGGCCGCACACCGCGTACGCGATGAAGAGCGAGGGGCCGGCGTTGGACATGCGCCCGCCGGCGCCGAGGAAGAGGCCCGTTCCGATGGCGCCGCCGATGGCGATCATGTTGATGTGCCGGGACTTGAGGTCCTTGCGGTATCCGGCGTCACCGGCGTCCACGTGGGAGGGCGTCGGGGAGGCTGCCGGGGCTGCCGGGTCGGCGGACAGCGGGTCGGCCGCAGTGATGCGGTCACTCATGGAGTTGTTCGCCTTCGTGAGGGGGAAGGGTCTGTGCGGTACCCGGCCGTGCCCTTGTGGGGTTTCCGGCACGGCCAGCGCACATCCTCACGGCAAAAGCGGCCGACTGACTGTGGCGGATGTCACTGAAAGCCCTTATTTGAGCTAGTTCAGAGGTTACGGGCGGGTAAACGAAACGCCGAGGTGTGGTGACCGGCAGTGGTCACGAGAGGATCGGCGAGCGGCAGCCGTCACGGGCGACGCGGCGACCGGCAGCCGTCACGGGAGGATCGGCGACCGGCAGCCGTCACGAGCCGCGCGGCGACCGGCAGCCGTCACGGAGCGAGGACGTCGAGTTCCTTGAGGGCGCCGACGGCGATCTGCCGGGTCAGCTCCTCGGCGCGGACCGCGTTCCTCTCCCTTACGGCTTCGGCGACCTGGACGTGGAGGGTGACGGCGGCCGGGTCGGGGTCCTCGAACATCACCTGGTGGTGGGTGCGGCCGGTGAGCACCTCGGCGACGACGTCGCCAAGCCGCGCGAACATCTCGTTGCCGGAGGCGTTGAGGACCACCCGGTGGAAGGCGATGTCATGCACCAGGTAGGCCTCCAGCCGGCGGCCGCGCGAGGTGGCGACCATGCCGAGGGCCTGCTCGGTGAGCTCGCGGCACTGCTCGGGGGTGGCGTTCAGTGCGGCGAGCCCGGCGGCGACGGGCTCGATCGCGGAGCGCAGCACGGTGAGCGAACGGAGCTGGCGGGGTCGGTCGGTGCCGGCCAGGCGCCAGCGGATGACCTGCGGGTCGTAGACGTTCCAGCGCTCGGTCGCCAGCACGATGACGCCGACCCGGCGCCGGGACTCGACGAGGTGCATGGACTCGAGGACACGGACGACCTCGCGCACCACGGTCCGGGAGACGTCGAAGCGCTCGGCGAGTTCGTCGGTGCGCAGCACACTGCCGGGCGGGTACTCCCCCGCGGTGATCGCGAGACCCAGGGTGCTCAGGACGTGCGGGTGGAGCCCCTGGGCCGGTGTCGTCATGTGGTCAGCCTATGCGCGATCAATGACGGGACCACAGCCGGGAACAAAAAGTACGACGTTTATGTCACAGACTCTTGAATACGTCGTACCCAATGGGTTTCATGAGCGCGACGGATCGATGTCGAAGAAGACAGCGAGGCACCACCCATGAGCACCACCCCCCAGTCCGGCACGGCGGACCGCCCCCAGGTCGTCGTCGTGATGGGCGTCGCCGGGACCGGCAAGACCACCATCGGCCCGATGGTGGCCCGGGCGCTCGACCTCCCGTACGCGGAGGGCGACGACTTCCACCCGGCGGCCAACGTCGCCAAGATGTCCGCCGGCGTCCCGCTCGACGACTCGGACCGCGAGCCGTGGCTCGACGCCATCGGGGCGTGGGCGCATGACCGGGCCGGGCTCGGCGGCGTGGTGAGCAGCTCGGCGCTGAAGCGGAGTTACCGGGACCGGCTGCGGGCGGCCGCTCCGGGCGTGGTCTTCCTCCATCTGACCGGCGACCGGGAGCTCATCGAGGGGCGCATGGCCGCGCGCAAGGGCCACTTCATGCCGACCGCGCTCCTCGACTCGCAGTTCGCCACGCTCCAGCCCCTGGAGGAGGACGAGGCCGGCGTCGCCGTCGACGTCTCGGGCACCCCCGAGGACATCACCGCCCGGGCCGTCACCGCGCTGCGCCGTCTCGCCGGCTAGCGCCGCTCCCCGCGCGTACGTCTCCCCGCACCACCACAGTCACCGCAGCTACCGCACTCACTGCAGTCACCGCAGTCACCGCGGCAAACGTCGTCACCGCAGACCCCGCAGCACCGCAGGCCCCACCCCCCGCACCCCCGTCCCATCCCTCTGACCCAAAAGGGACCACCGTGACCAGTCTCAGTGTCGAGATCCTGGCAGCGGACGCCGCCGAACCGATCACCTCGGCGGGCAACGCCCAGCTCGGCATCGCCGTCCTCGCCGGCATCGCCGTCATCGTCCTGCTCATCACCAAGTTCAAGCTGCACGCGTTCCTCGCCCTGACCATCGGGTCGCTGGCGCTCGGCGCGTTCGCGGGTGCCCCGCTCGCGGACACCATCAAGTCCTTCACCACCGGACTCGGCACCACCGTGGCCGGCGTGGGCGTCCTCATCGCGCTCGGCGCGATCCTCGGCAAGCTGCTCGCCGACTCCGGAGGCGCCGACCAGATCGTCGACACGATCCTCGCCAAGGCCGGCGGGCGGTCCATGCCGTGGGCGATGGTCCTCATCGCCTCCGTGATCGGTCTGCCGCTGTTCTTCGAGGTCGGCATCGTGCTGCTGATCCCCGTGGTGCTGCTCGTCGCCAAGCGCGGCAACTACTCCCTGATGCGGATCGGCATCCCCGCCCTCGCCGGTCTGTCCGTCATGCACGGGCTCATCCCGCCGCACCCGGGCCCGCTCGTCGCGATCGACGCGGTCGGCGCCAACCTGGGCATCACCCTCGCCCTCGGCCTGCTCGTCGCGATCCCGACCGTGATCATCGCCGGCCCGGTCTTCTCCCGGTTCGCCGCCCGGTGGGTGGACATCCCGGCCCCGGAGAAGATGATCCCGACGCGTCCGTCGGAGGAGCTGGAGAGGCGCCCCGGCTTCGGCGTCACCGTGGCGACCGTGCTGCTGCCCGTGGTCCTGATGCTCGTGAAGGCGCTCGTCGACATCGTCGTCGACGACCCGGAGAACGGCGTGCAGAAGGTCACCGACGTCATCGGCTCGCCGCTGATCGCCCTGCTCACGGCCGTCATAGTCGCGATGTTCACGCTGGGCCGCGCGGCCGGCTTCACCAAGGAGCGCCTGTCCTCCACCGCCGAGAAGTCGCTCGCCCCGATCGCGGGCGTGCTGCTGATCGTCGGCGCGGGCGGCGGCTTCAAGCAGACCCTGATCGACATCGGCGTCGGCCAGATGATCCTCGACTTCTCGAAGAACTGGTCGATCCCGGCCCTGCTGCTCGCCTGGCTGATCGCGGTCGCGATCCGGCTCGCGACCGGCTCGGCCACGGTGGCCACCATCTCGGCGGCCGGCCTGGTGGCCCCCCTCGCGGAGGGCATGTCGACGACCGAGGTCTCGCTGCTGGTCCTCGCGATCGGCGCCGGTTCACTCTTCTTCAGCCACGTCAACGACGCCGGATTCTGGCTGGTGAAGGAGTACTTCGGGATGAGCGTCGGCCAGACGGTCAAGACCTGGTCGGTGATGGAGACGATCATCTCGGTGTTCGGCATCGTCTTCGTGCTGCTGCTGTCCCTGGTGTTGTAGCGGCGACGACAACCTCTGGGGCCCGGAGGGCCGGCGGGACCGACGTCAGGTCGGGTCCGGCCGGCCCTCCGGCGCGAGGTGGCCGAGAAGCCGGACCGCGCGCGTGGCGATCCTGCCGGTATCGCGCGCGGCCGCGTGCCGGAGCACGGGAAGGAGTTCCGGGTCGTCCCGCCGGATGTCGGCCATCAGCCCGAAGGCGGCGGAACGGAGATCCTCGTCGGTGTCGTGGGCATAGCGGTCCTCGGCGAGGGCGAGCAACGCGGGCACGTCGTCGTGGCACTCGGCGAGACGGTCGAAAGCCGCCGCGCGCACCTGGGCGCTCGGGTCGTTCCGGACGAGGTCGAGAGCGATCCGGGCCTCCTCGGCACGATCGGGGTTCCGGACGTCGCTCCAGGCGAGCAGCGCGTGGGCGAGGCCGGTGCGAACGGACTCGTCGGCCTCGGCGCGCAGTCGCTCGCCCACCAGCTCGAGGCCGATCCCGCTGCCCGACATGGCGAGTTCGTTGATGGCGTCCAGGCGTGCCTCGGGCTGCGGCGCCGAACGGCTCCGCTCGGCGAGGAACTCCCGTGCCGCATCACCCTTGAGCGCCGCGATCGTGGACAAGGCGGCCCGTCGCACACCCCTGTCCGGATCGTGGTCCAGAAGGTGGGCGCTCCGGGCGACCATGTCCTCGTCCGGCGAGGTGGTCCGGGTGAGGCATCTCAGCGCCGTCCGCCTGACCTCGGCGTCGGCGTGCCCGCAGCACGACAGCACCAGCTCGCGCAGCCGGGGGACGTCAAGCGCTCGCGCCCCGAAGGTGTCGAGCGCGGCGGCGACGACTCGCGCGTGCGCCTCGTCGCGCACGGTGTCCTCGGCGAGCGTCCGGAGCCCGTGATCGTCGTCACCGCCGCCCTCCCGCACCCCGCGGAACGCCCGCACACGGAGCTCGGCGTCCTCCTGCGCCAGGGCGGAGCGGCGCAGGGCCATGCTGCGCTCGCGGTCCGGATCCCTGGCCAAGCGGTCGAAGGCGAGCCTGCCCACCCCGGGAGACGGGTCGTCCAGCGCCTGCTCGAGGACGGCGCGCAGCTCGGGAACGCGGGTCACGGCAGTCGGCAGCCGCCGCATGCTGTCCCCCCTGACCCACGCGTCGGCCTCGCGCGTCAGGCACTCCACCGCGAGCCGGATCGCCCAGTCCTCTTCGGCGCGTGGTCCGCGCACCAGCGACGGAATGAGTGCCGCCCGGACGGCCGGGCTCGGTTCCGCCCGCAGGCGGCGCTCGAAGACCCCCAGCAGTTCGGGCCGCTCGCCCAGCACGCTGAGGATCCGCACCAGCATCCGGTAGCGCACCTCCCGGTGGGGACTGCGCAGCACGGTCTCCGCGGTCTCCGCACGGAGCCGGTGTCCCTCCCCCTCTGAGCGGGAGACCAGGATGTCCGCGGCCAGCTGCCCGATCCGGTTGACGGACAGGGTCCGGTCCGCTTCCCGCTGCTCGTCATGGACGGGTCGCCGGTCATACCAGGTCGCGTACTCGTCCCAGCCGCTCCAGTTCCCGCCGAGCGCCGCCAGGGACGAGCTCAGCGTGCCCGCCTTGTCGTACGGGTAGAGGAAGCCTTGCCCCAACAGTTCCGCCTGCTCGAACAGCGAGGTGATCCTCCGCACCAGCGCCGCGCTCTGCGGTGCGAGTACGCCCAGGCGGCGCACCTCCGCGAGGGCCCGGGCGACGAAGGCGACTTCCGTGAAGGCCCGGTCGCCCTGGGCCGTGAGGGGGACGGCGACCCGGCGCGGTGCCAGCAGCCGGTCGATCACCCCGGCCACGAAGCGTTCGTCCAGCATCCCGACGAGCAGCAGGAGGATCTCCTGCCACGCCGGATCGGCGACCTTGGCCTCGAACAGGTCCTGGAGGTCCTGCTCCGTCAGCTCGCGGGTGTGGTGGAAGCGGTGGGCGAGGTCCGTCGCCGTGAGGTACTCGAGGAAGGCGCGGTGGACGAAGCCGTAGATCTCTCCGCCGTAACGGCTGAGGACGAAGTTCCGGTGACGGAACTGGTCGAGCATGATCCGGGCCGCGGTGGCCGCGCGGTCCGGAGGCAGGGCGTAGCGGTCCTTCAGGTAGTCCTCGAAGTGCTGGACGAGGTCGGGGCCGGCGATGTGGTTGCCCGCGACCCCGCCGTGGCCCTCCTGCATCCGGCGGGCGATCAGGCGCAGGAGTTCGCGCTTGTCCTCGGCGGCCAGGTACGGCAGGTGTTCCTCGACCCGGCGGTCCTTGAGGTACTTGCTGGGGTCCCAGTGTTCCACCAGGACGTCGACGGCGTGCTCGTACACCGTCCTGCGGTCGCGCGGAAGTTCGCGGCGGCGGCCGATGATGGCGAGGATGGTGAGGATGAGGGGGTTTCCGGCGAGTTCCCGAACGGACGGCGAACCGTCGACAGCCGAGGAGACCCGTGCGACCATCCTGCGGCCTCCCTCGGGGTCCTCGGGACAGGCGACGGCGAACCACTGCTCGGTGAAGGCGCCGATCTGGGCGCGGTCGAGGGCCTGGAGCATGAAGTTGGCGAACCCGGCACCGTCGAGAACCGCGCGCCGGTAGCCGTAGCCGCGGGAGGTGACGAGGATGCGGGCCCGGGGGTGGCGGGCGGCGAAACCGGCGATGCGCCGGGTGACGGCGTCTCTGATGTCCTTCTCGAAGAGTTCGTCGAGACCGTCGAAGATCACAAGTGCGGTACGAGGCCCCTGGCCCGCGAGGAGGTCGGCCAGGAGCCCGGGCGGCAGGCCGAGGCCCTCCGTCGCGTGCTGGTGGCCGAGGAAGTTCTCGAAGCTCTGCTCGCGCCAGGCGGCCTGCGCGTAGCTGCGCAGTTCCACGATCAGGGGCACTCGGTCCCGCAAGGGCTCCAGGCCGGGCGGCGGCTCGGGGGCGGTGAGCGCGAGGGCCAGGTAGCGGGCGAGGGTGGACTTTCCCGCGCCCGGGTCGCCCAGCAGGACGAGGTGTCCGTGCCCGGCCGCGGTCAGGACGTCCAGGACCGGTTGCGGCGGGCGCTCCTGATAGGCGCGACGGACCCGTTCCACGGTCTCGCGGTCGACACCGGGCGGCAGTTCGTGCAGCTCGGCTTCGGCTGGGTCCATCAGGCGGCGCAGGAGTTCCGGCGGCAGCTCGACGGGAGGCGGGTCGGCCCGTACGGATTGGGGGACGAAGACCTCGCGCAGCGGGACGACGGGATGCTCGCCCTGCTCCCGGAGCGGGGTGAGCACCTCCAGGTCGAGACGGCCGTAGCGCTGGCGCACGCACCTCGCGTAGGCGGCGTAGGCCGACTCCGTGTCCGGGGTGCCCG
Organism: Streptomyces sp. NPDC101191; assembly: GCF_044767915.1. Lineage (NCBI taxonomy): Bacteria > Bacillati > Actinomycetota > Actinomycetes > Kitasatosporales > Streptomycetaceae > Streptomyces > Streptomyces sp. NPDC101191. The sequence continues at coordinate 141,761 of NZ_JBIWOU010000007.1, read as the reverse complement.
CCTGAGGGGGCACGGCGGCGGAGACGACCGTGACGTTGCCCTGGACGTGGCTGATGAGCGTGATGTCCCCGTCGGCGGTGGCGCCCGCCGCGTTCTGCCCGCGCCTCAGCCAGCGGCTCCACCGAGCGTTCACGGAGTGGACTCCGGGTCGATCCGCACCGAGCCGCCCACGCCGTCGACCTGCGGGAGATCTCCTCCCGTCCGCACGCCCCGAGCCGACTGAGCGGCCTGGCCCGGCTGAGGGCTGGTGCCGGTGCCTGCTGGTGAGGGCGCCGGCGTCGGGGAGCGACGCCCGATCACGACGTCGCCCGCCACTCCCCGGATCTGGTGCACCGACCCCTGAGCCGTGGCGTCGTCCGCCGACTGGGCCGGCCGGCCCGACAGCAGCCCGGCCACGGTCAGCAGAAAGCCCGCGACGGTGAAGAAGAGGCTGAGCACACTGCTCCACTTGTCGGCGTCGTCGAGCCCCTGCAGCACGAGGAAGGCCGCGAGGCCGCCCAGGGCGACGACAGCACCGACCGAAATGAGGATCGCTCGACGTGTCACACCGTCATCCTGCCGCCTCGGCGGCCTTGTTGGCAGCCGATCAGCCCACCGCCTCCGCCGCCGCGCGCCCCGCCGCGCGTCCCGAGAAGAGGCAGCCGCCGAGGAAGGTGCCTTCGAGGGAGCGGTAGCCGTGGACGCCGCCGCCCCCGAAACCGGCCGCCTCGCCCGCCGCGTAGACGCCGGGGAGCGGTTCGCCCGAGGCGGTGAGGACGCGCGAGGAGAGGTCGGTCTGGAGGCCGCCGAGGGACTTGCGGGTGAGGATGTTGAGGCGTACGGCGATCAGCGGGCCGGCCTTGGGGTCGAGGATGCGGTGCGGGGCGGCCGTACGGATCAGCTTGTCGCCCAGGTAGCGGCGGGCCCCGCGGATCGCCGTGACCTGGAGGTCCTTGGTGAAGGGGTTGGCGATCTCGCGGTCGCGGGCGATGATCTCGCGGCGCAGCGCGGCCTCGTCGATCAGGTCCTCGCCCGTGACGCGGTTCATCCCGCGCACGAGGGCGGCGAGGTCGCGCTCGACGACGAAGTCGGCGCCCTTGTCCATGAAGGCCTTCACCGGGCCGGGGACGTCGGCGCGGGCGCGCCCGAGGACGTCGCGGACGGACTTGCCGGTGAGATCGGGGTTCTGCTCGGAGCCGGAGAGGGCGAACTCCTTGCCGATGATCTTCTGGTCGAGCACGAACCAGGTGTGGTCGTACCCGGTCCGCATGATGTGTTCGAGCGTGCCGAGGGTGTCGAAGCCGGGGAACAGCGGCACCGGCAGCCGTCTGCCGGTCGCGTCGAGCCAGAGGGAGGACGGGCCGGGCAGGATGCGGATGCCGTGGCGGGCCCAGATCGGGTTCCAGTTCTCGATGCCCTCGGTGTAGTGCCACATGCGGTCGCGGTTGACGTGGTGGGCGCCGGCGTCCTCGGCGATGCCGAGCATCAGGCCGTCGACGTGGGCGGGGACGCCGGAGAGCAGCCGGGCGGGCGGGGTGCCCAGCCGCTCGGGCCACTGCTTGCGGACGAGGTCGTGATTGCCGCCGATGCCGCCGGAGGTGACGATCACCGCCTGGGCGCGGTAGGAGAACTCGCCGACGCTCTCGCGGCTGCTGGCGGTGCCGCGCGGGGCGGCCGAGGGAGCCAGCACCTCGCCGGTGACGGTGTCGACGGCGCCGGCCGTGCGGCCGAGTCCGGTGACCCGGTGGCGGAAGCGGAAGCGGACCAGTCCGCGGGCGACGCCCTCGCGCACGCGGCGCTCGAAGGGGGCGACGAGGCCGGGTCCGGTGCCCCAGGTGATGTGGAAGCGGGGCACGGAGTTGCCGTGGCCGTTGGCGTCGTAACCGCCGCGCTCGGCCCAGCCGACGACGGGGAAGAAGCGCACCCCGAGCCCGTGCAGCCAGGACCGCTTCTCGCCGGCCGCGAAGTCGACGTACGCCTCGGCCCACTTGCGCGGCCAGGCGTCCTCGGGCCGGTCGAACCCCGCGGTGCCGAGCCAGTCCTGGAGGGCCAGGGCGTGGCTGTCGCGGACGCGCATCCGGCGCTGCTCGGGCGAGTCGACGAGGAAGAGGCCGCCGAAGGACCAGTGCGCCTGGCCGCCGATGGACTGCTCGGGTTCCTGGTCGACCAGGATCACCGAGCGGCCGGCGTCGACCAGCTCGGCGGTGGCGGCGAGGCCGGCGAGGCCGGCCCCGATGACGATGACGTCGGCGTCGTACGACTCATGGGATGACATGGACCGCATCTTGGATACACGGATGTATCCAGTCAACGGTCCGGCCGCCTTCCGGGCCCTCCCGTTTTCTAATGTCGGGCATTAATATGGTGGGCATGGCAAGGACGTCAGGGCCCGAGACCCGGGAGAAACTCATCCGCGCGGCCGAGGAGGTCTTCGCGGCGAAGGGCGTCGACGGGGCCCAGCTGCGGGACGTCGTGAGCCTCGCCGGACAGAGCAATCCCTCTGCCGTGCAGTACCACTTCGGCTCGCGTGCCGGACTGCTCGACGCCGTCATGGCGGGACGGCAACAGCGCACCGAGCAGGTACTCGCCCCGCTCCTCGACGCCGCCGGCGACGACACCCACGACCTCGTCGCCGCGCTCGTCACGGCCGAGGCCACGGAGCTGCGCACCGACCGGGGCCGGCGCTGTCTGCGGATCTCCGCACAGCTCAGCCACGAGAGCGGGATCCGCACCCGCACCCCGCACCCCACGCTCGCCGGCACCTGCTACTGGCGCCTCATCGGGCGGCTGGAGGCCTGCCTCGCCGCGAACGGGCTGCCCGGGCCGCTGCGCCTGGAGCGTCTCGACCTGGCGCTGACCGTCGTGGGCGCGGCGATGGCGGACCGGGCCCGGCAGTACCTCGACGCCGCCGAGCCGCTGACAGGGGAGTCCCTCTTCCTCGCCGACCTCGTCGAGACCACCACCGCACTCCTCCGGGCCGCACAGCCCCGGAGCGTCTGACACCGAGACGATCCCGAAGGGACCCCCATGAACGACCTCACCGGAAAGACCGTGCTCATCACCGGCGGCGCCCGCGGCCTGGGCGCCGAGGCGGCGCGCCGGGTCGTGGCCGCCGGCGCGAACGTCGTGATCACCGACGTTCTCGACGAGGACGGCAAGGCGACCGCGGCCGAGCTCGGCGAGCGGGCCCGCTTCCTCCACCACGACGTGACCTCCGAGGAGGAGTGGGCGGCGGCCGTCGCCCACGCGGTCGCGGAGTTCGGCGGGCTGCACGGTCTGGTGAACAACGCCGGCATATCGACCGGCGCCTTCCTGGAGACCGAGTCCGTGGAGCACTTCCGCAAGGTGCTCGACATCAACCTGACCGGTGTCTTCATCGGCATGAAGGCCGCCATCCCGGCCATGAAGGAGGCCGGCGGCGGCTCGATCGTGAACATCTCCTCCGCCGCGGGCCTCATGGGTCTGGCCCTGACCGCCGGATACGGCGCCTCCAAGTGGGGCGTACGCGGCCTGACGAAGATCGGCGCCGTGGAGCTCGGCACGGCGCGGATCCGGGTCAACTCGGTCCACCCGGGCATGACCTACACCCCGATGACGGCCTCCGTCGGCATCGAGCGGGGCGAGGGCAAGTACCCGAACACCCCGATGGGCCGGGTCGGCGAGGCGGACGAGATCGCGGGGGCGGTCGTCTTCCTGCTCTCGGACGCCGCCTCGTACGTGACGGGCGCCGAGCTGGCGGTCGACGGCGGCTGGACCACCGGCCCGACGGTCAAGTACGTCATGGGCCAGTGACGGCGGGCACGACCGCCCCGACGCCGGTGACGGCCGGGCTTTCGGTGCGGCCCATGTCGGCGGCTTCGGTGACGGCCCACGTCTGCGACGGCCGGCCTTCGGCGACCGCCCGACGTCGGTGACGGCCGGCCTCCGGTGACGGCCCGACGTCGGCGACGGGCGGCCTCCGGTGATTTCATGGGCGCATGAGCGCCTCTGACGAAGTACTCGACGTCGTCGACGAGCACGACCGGGTCGTGGGCCGGGCCCCGCGCGGAGAGGTGTACGCGCGGGGCCTGATCCATCGCTGCACCTTCATCCAGGTGCGGGACGGCGAGGGCCGGGTCTTCGTGCACCGCCGCACCCCGACGAAGCTGGTCTACCCCTCCCTCTACGACATGTTCGTCGGCGGGGTCGTCGGCGCCGGCGAGTCCTACGACGCCGCCGCGCTGCGCGAGGCCGAGGAGGAGCTGGGGGTGTCGGGGCTGCCCCGGCCCGTACCGCTCTTCCGTTTCCTCTACGACTCCGGGGGCGTCGCCGGCAAGTGGTGGTCCGCGGTGTACGAGGTGCGCTGCGAACTGCCCGTGCGGCCGCAGGTCGAGGAGGTGGCCTGGCACGCCTTCCTGCCGGAGGAGGAGCTGACGGCCCGGCTGGCCGAGTGGGAGTGGGTGCCGGACGGCCGCGCCGCGTACGAGCGGCTGCTCGCGCACCGGGGCCGTTAGGGTGCGTGCGTGAGCGACTTCGTACAGAGCCTGCGGCTGTGGCTGGCGCCGCAGCGCCTCCGGGAGGAGGGTGAGACCCCGGACTACCGCTTCTCGCTGGCCAACGAGCGGACCTTCCTCGCCTGGATCCGGACCGCGCTCGCTCTGATCGGCGGCGGTTTCGCCGTGGACCAGTTCCTTCCGGACCTGCGCTGGGGCGTCCGGGTCGGGCTGGCGCTCACCCTGATCGCGGCCGGGGTGCTGTGCGCGCTGCGTGCCGTGAACCACTGGGTGCGCTGCGAGCGGGCCATGCGGCGCGGGGAGGACCTGCCCGTGTCGCGCTTCCCGACCGTGCTGAGCCTGGCGGTCGCGGTGGTCGCTCTGGCTATGGTGGTGGTCGTGGTCTTCGGCTGGGCCGGGCGATGAGTCCGTCGGCGGGCGCGCGGGACCCGGGCCTGCAGCCCGAGCGGACCAGGCTCGCGTGGCGCCGTACGACGCTGTCGTGCACCGTGGCCGCGGTGCTCGCGGGAAAGCAGGCGATCCACGACGGGGTGACGGCCACCGCGCTGGTCGCCGCCTGTCTCTCGGCCCTGGTGTGGATCGGCTTCCTGGCCGTCGCGCACCGCAGGATCCTGGCCCTCGAATCGCCCCGGCCGGGCCCGCTGTCGAACCGGGCCGCGCTGCTGGCGACCTTGTGCACGGTGGCGTTCGCCGGGTTCGCGGTCGCCGTGGTGATCTGAACGAGCCGAGGACACCCGGCACGGGCCGGCGACGGGTCGGGCGGGAAGGAGTCCGGGCGGACCCCGGCGCGGTCGGGTCGCGGCACGCTCCGGAGACGGCAGGTCGTGGACGGGCCGCGACACCACCGGTACGAAACCTGCCGGAACGGGCATTCCGGTCTAGCCTGAGGGCGTCACACCACCCCTCGCAGAGGCGGAGCCATGACCGCTGTCCACCACGAGCACGCCACCCACGCGCACACCCACGGCCCGACGTGCGGGCACACCGCCGTCAGCCACGAGGACCACGTCGACTACGCCCACGACGGGCACCTGCACCGCGAGCACGCCGGGCACTGGGACGAGTGCGAGGCGACCTCGCACGTCGCGCACACCCACCCCGACCACGCCCACGGGCCGGACTGCGGACACCCCGCGGTCGCGCACGGCGACCACGTGGACTACGTGCACGACGGACACCGGCACGCGGAGCACGGCGACCACTGGGACGACCACTGACCCCGGTCCCGTCCCCCGCCCGCCCCGGCTTCCCCCGGACCTGGAACGACTGGCACTCTTCCCCTGTCCAGTCGGGCTCTCATCCGGGGGATTCCCTTTGCCTGCCACCGATCCTTACGTGGTCGCGCTCGCGCCGAACGTCCACGCCTTCGTCCAGCCGGACGGCGGCTGGTGCCTGAACAACGCCGGCTTCGTCGGCGACGCCGGCGAGACGCTGCTCGTCGACACCGCCGCCACCGAACGGCGGGCCCTGCTGCTGCGTGACGCCGTCCGCGACGCGGGTCTCGCCGCGCCCCGCACGATCGTCTCCACGCACCACCACGGCGACCACACCTACGGCAACGGGGTGTTCCTGCCCGAGGCGCGGATCGTCGGGCACGAGAACTGCCGCGCCGAACAGCTCGCCGCCGGGCACCAGCTGCATCTGCTGTGGCCGCAGACCGACTTCGGACGGGTCGATATCCTGCCGCCCCAACTCACCTACCAGGACCGTCTGACGCTGTACGTGGGCGAGATCGAGGTGCGGGTGATCCACCCGGGTCCGGCGCACACCACCGGTGATTCCGTCGTCCATCTCCCCGAGCAGGGTGTGGTGTTCACCGGAGACCTGGTCTTCCACGGCGGCACGCCGTTCCTGCCGATGGGCTCGCTGGCCGGTTCGCTGCGCGCGCTCGACCTGCTGCGCTCGCTCGACGCGCCGACCGTGGTACCGGGCCACGGCCGGGTCACCGACCCCTCCGCGTACGACACGACCGAGCGCTATCTGCGCTGGGTGCTGGAGCTGGCGGCCGAGGGCCACGCGAAGGGCGCGACGCCGCTGGAGACGGCGCGCACCGCCGATCTCGGCGAGTTCGCCGCCTGGCAGGAGAGCGAGCGTCTGGTCGCCAACCTGCACCGCGCGTACGCGGAGCTGGACGGCCTGCCGGAGGGGCATCCGCTGGACCCGGCGGCCGTGTTCGGGGACATGGCGGCGATGAACGGGGGCGTGCCGGTGGCCTGCCACGCGTAGCGCTCGCGCGGTGGCGGGGCGACGCGGTGTGACGGGGCGGCGGACTACCAGCGGGTGGGCCGCCATTCCGGGGCCGCCGCGCGCATCGCCGCCGCGTCGTCGCGGTCGCGCAGAGTGCCGTCATCGTCCAGCCAGCGGCGGTGCAGGTCCGCGAGCCGGTCGTGGTCGAGCACGACGCCGAGGCCAGGCGCGTCGGAGACGGCGAGGCGGCCGGCCCGGAAGTGCGGGCGGGTGGTGACGACGTCCTCGGTGAGCCACGGGTAGTGGGTGTCGCAGGCGTGGTCGAGGCGGGGCAGGGTGGCGGCGACCTGGGTCATGGCGGCGAGGCTGATACCCAGGTGCGTGTTGGAGTGCATGGACAGCCCGACGCCGTACGTGCGGCAGAGCGCGGCGAGTTCGCGGGTGCGGTGCAGCCCGCCCCAGTAGTGGTGGTCGCAGAGCACGATCCGTACGGCCCCGCGCGCGAAGGCCTCCGGGACCTCCTCGAACGTCGTGACGCACATGTTGGTGGCCAGCGGCACGTCCGTACGGGCGGCCGTCTCGGCCATCGCGGCCGTGCCGGTCACCGGGTCCTCCAGGTATTCGAGCACGTCGCCGAGCTCGCGGGCGACCGCGAGGGCGGTCTCGACGGACCAGGCGCCGTTGGGGTCGAGGCGCAGCGGGCGGCCGGGGAACTCCCTGGCGAGGGCGCGGATCGCGGCGGTCTCCTGCTCGGGCGCGAAGACCCCGCCCTTGAGCTTGAAGGAGGGGAAGCCGTAGGCCCGGTCGAAGCGGCGGGCCTGCTCGACGACGCCGGCCGGATCGAGCGCCTCGCCCCATGCGTCGGGGACGCCGCCGGGGTGGGCGGCCCACTTGTAGAAGAGGTAGGCGCTGTACTCGACCTCGGCGCGCACCCTGCCGCCGAGCAGGGCGTGCACGGGCAGGCCGAGGGTCTTGCCGAGGGCGTCCAGGCAGGCGGTTTCGACGGCGGAGACGACGGAGAGCCGCAGCTTGTCGGCCGTCCGGACGCCGCGCAGGCCCCCGGCGTCGACGCGCCCGTCCACGTGCCCAGGCCCCGCCGGGGCACGGACCTCGGCGGCCAGCGCGAACAGGCTGTTCACATCCGTGACCGACCGTCCGGGCATGGCCTCGGCCAGCGGACGGGCCAGGTCCAGGTAGGGCGTGTCGCCGTAGGTCTCACCGAGGCCGGTGACCCCACCTGCGGTGATCACCTCCACGACGAGGCGGGGGGTGAAGGGCTGATGGACACCCTGGGTGTTGAGGAGGGGCGGGTCGGTGACGAGAACGGGGGTCAGCCGGACATGGTCGATGCACAGCGCTGAATCCATATGTGAACCCTATTCAGGGCACAGGATGGGGCACCAGAGGCGCGCATCAGGTTTCCCCGGCTGCGGAGGGGTGCGGAGAGGGCGGGTCCGGAGGGGGTGACCGCGGCGCGGGTCCGCTCCGAGACCGCGCGGCACCGCCGCGGGGTCCGGCACGGTGCCGCACACCGCCGCCCGGCTTCCCAGCGGCACCTCTGGACGACATACCGACTGGTCGGTCATGATGAGCACGACGCCGACCCCGGAGGTACGCCCGCATGAGTTCGCCCTCGCAGCCCGCTTCCCCGCCGCCCGGTCTGGACCTCGACCGGCTGCGCGGTCACCTGGACAGGGAGCGCCCCGGCCTGGTCACCGGCCCGCTGGAGGCCCGGCTGATCGAAGGCGGCCGCTCGAACCTCACGTACGCCGTGACCGACGGCACCGGCCGGTGGGTCGTCCGCCGCCCGCCGCTCGGGCACGTCCTCGCCACCGCCCACGACATGAAGCGCGAGCACCGGGTGATCAGCGCCCTGCACGCCACCCCCGTGCCCGTGCCCGGGGTGGTCACGCTGTGCGAGGACGAGTCGGTGCTCGGAGCGCCGTTCTACGTCATGGAGTTCGTCGAGGGCACCCCGTACCGCTCCGCCGCCGAGCTCGCACCGCTCGGCCCCGAGCGGACCCGCGCGGCCGTCCTCGGACTCGTCGACACCCTCGTCGACCTGCACTCCGTGGACCCGGCCGCCGCCGGACTCGACGACTTCGGACGGCCCGAGGGCTTCCTCGACCGGCAGCTGCGCCGATGGGGCAAGCAGCTCGCCGCCTCCCGGGGCCGCGACCTTCCCGGCATCGACGAACTCCACGCCGCCCTCGGCCGCAGCCTGCCGGTCTCCCCCGCGGCCACCGTCGTGCACGGCGACTACCGCCTCGACAACGTCCTCATCGGCACGGACGACCGCATCAGGGCCGTCCTCGACTGGGAGATGTCGACCCTCGGCGACCCGCTCACCGACCTCGGCCTGCTCGTCATGTACAGCACGCCGCTCGACCTGCCGAACTCCCCCATCTCCACCACCGCCACGGCCGCCGGACACCCGAGCAGCGCGGAGCTGATCGAGCGCTACGCCGCCCGCTCCGGCCGCGACACCGGCGCCCTCGCCTGGTACACGGCCTTCGCCTGGTTCAAGCTCGCCGTGATCCTCGAGGGCATCCACTACCGCTACACCCTCGGCCAGACGGTCGGCGCCGGCTTCGACCGGATCGGCGAACTCGTCCCGGTGTTCATCGACCACGGCCTCACCACCCTCCAGGAAGGCTGATCCGCCATGCACTTCGCGTACGACGCCCGCACCGAGGAACTCCGGGCGAGGCTCCTCGCCTTCATGGACGAGCACGTGTACCCGGCCGAGGCCGTCGCCGAGGAGCAGCGGGCCGGGCTCGCCTCCCCGTGGGACACCCCGCCGGTGGTCGAGGAGCTGAAGGCCGAGGCCCGCCGCCAGGGCCTGTGGAACCTCTTCCTGCCGGACGAGGAGTACGGCGCCGGGCTCACCAACCTCCAGTACGCGCCGCTCGCCGAGATCACCGGCCGCAGCCCGCACCTCGCACCCACCGCCCTCAACTGCGCGGCTCCCGACACCGGGAACATGGAGGTGCTCGCCCAGTTCGGCGACGAGACGCAGAAGAAGCAGTGGCTGGAGCCGCTGCTCGCGGGCGAGATCCGCTCCGCCTTCGCCATGACCGAGCCCGAGGTCGCCTCGTCCGACGCCACGAACATCGAGACCCGGATCCGGCGGGACGGCGACTCGTACGTCATCGACGGCCGCAAGTGGTACATCTCGGGGGCGATGAACCCCGAATGCAAGGTCTTCATCGTCATGGGCAAGACCGACCCCGACGGCACCGACCCGCGCCGCCAGCAGTCGATGATCCTGGTCCCCCGCGACACCCCCGGTGTCGAGGTGCGGCGCGCGATGCAGGTGTACGGCTACGAGGACCACTCCCACGGCGGCCACGCCGAGGTGGTCTTCGACGGGGTCCGGGTCCCGGCCGGCCATCTGATCGGCGAGGAGGGCGGCGGCTTCGCCATCGCCCAGGCCCGCCTCGGTCCGGGCCGCATCCACCACTGCATGCGCCTGATCGGCATGGCCGAGCGGGCCCTGGAGCTGATGTGCAGGCGCGCGGTGTCCCGTACCGCCTTCGGCAAGGCCCTCGCCCAGCAGGGTGTCGTCCAGAACTGGGTCGCGGACGCCCGGGTGACGATCGAACAGCTGCGGCTGCTCGTCCTGAAGACGGCCTGGCTGATGGACACCGTCGGCAACCGGGGCGCCCATACCGAGATCCAGGCGATCAAGATCGCCACTCCGCGCGCGGTCGTCGACATCATCGACAAGGCCGTCCAGGTGCACGGCGCGGGCGGCGTCTCGCAGGACTTCCCGCTCGCCGAACTGTGGGCCGCGGCCCGCACGCTGAAGCTGGCGGACGGCCCGGACGAGGTGCACCAGCGGTCGCTGGCCCGACGGGAGTTCAAGAAGTACCTGTAGGCGCGCAGGCCCGGTCGGGGAGCCGGCCCCGCGGCTCCTCGGCGGTGGGGTCCTCGATCCGCTCGTCGATCCGCTCGTCGATCCGCTCGTCGGCGGTAGCCGAGTCCGCCGAAGAGGCCGACGGCGGCGCGTGACTCCTCGGGCACGGGGGCCGGTTCGGCGGCGTGGTCGTACGCGTCCCCGCCGACCGCCCCGAGCCCGGGCCCGCGGTCCGGCTCGCGCCGAGCCGCCCGCCTCCCCCGTCGTGCCCGGGGGTTTCCCGCCACGAGGCGGTTACACCGCTGGGGCCGGGCGGATCACGGGCGTTCCGGCCGCCGCGGCCGCGCGGGTCACGGGCGCAGGGCGCGCAGCAGCAGGTCGGCCAGGTGGTCGGCGACCTGCTGGGGGGTCAGCGGGCCGTCGGGGCGGTACCAGGTGGACAGGTGGTGGACCGAGCCGAAGTGGTAGTCGACGACGAGGTCGGCGGGGGTCGCGGTGGAGAAGACCCCCGCCTGCTGCCCTTCCTCGATCAGCGCCCGGAAGCGCTCGTGGTAGCGCCGCCGCTCGACCCGTACCTGCTTGTTCTTCTCCGGGCTGAGGTGGTGCATCGAGCGGAAGAAGATCGACGCGTCGTCGAGGTTCTCGATGGTGGTGACGACCACGTCGGCGGCGGCGCCCCGGAGCCGCTCCTGGATCGGCGCGCCGGAGTCCGCGAAGGCGTCCAGCCGTTCCTGCTGGAGCCGCAGCACCCGGGCGTAGACCTCCTGGAGCAGGTCCTCCTTGGAGCCGAAGTAGTGATAGAGCGCACCCTTGGTGACGCCCGCCGCCTCGACGATCTCCTGGACGGAGGTCCGGTCGTAGCCCTGCTCCGCGAAGAGCCGGGTGGCGGCGGCGAGGAGTCTCTGGGGGACGGGGGCGCCGTTCCCGTCGGTCGTCCTGGCCATGCTGCGCCGCCTTTCCTTGATCTCGTGCTCACTTCCGGGAACGCAGGTCCCGCCTGAGGATCTTCCCACTTGTCGTCTTGGGGAGCTCCGGCAGGATCTCGACCTCGCGCGGGTACTTGTACGCGGCGAGCCGCTGCTCGCAGTGGGCGGAGAGCTCGGCCGGGTCCGCCGAGGCGCCGGGGCGGAGGCTCACGTACGCCTTGACGGTCTCTCCGCGGTAGGCGTCGGGCAAGCCGACGACGGCGGCCTCGCGCACGGCCGGGTGGGTGTAGAGGACGTCCTCCACCTCGCGCGGCCAGACCTTGAAGCCCGAGGCGTTGATCATGTCCTTCTTGCGGTCGACGACGTAGAGCCAGCCGTCCTCGTCCATGAACCCGATGTCCCCGGTGCGCAGCTCGCCGCCGGGGAAGGCGGCGGCGGTGGCCTCGGGCAGCCGCCAGTAGCCGGGAACCACCTGGGGTCCGCTGACGGCGATCTCTCCGTGCGTGCCGAAGGGGACGTCGGCGCCGTCCTCGTCGACGATGCGGACGACGCCGTCGGGGCCGGGGACGCCGACGGAGAGGGTGCCGGAGGCGGGGTCGACGGGCGCCTCGTGCTGCGGCGGTACGGCGGCACAGGGAGCGGTGCACTCGGTGAGTCCGTAGCCGTTGCGCAGGTACGGGCCGAAGCCGGCGCGGAACTTCTCGACCAGGGCGGGGGGCACCGGGGCGCCGCCGGAGGAGATCACGAGGAAGGACGAGAAGTGATCGGGGGTGGCGGCCGGGTGCGCGGCGAGCGCCATGAAGGCGGTGGAGGGGCCGACGGTGTAGGCGGGCCGGTGCTCCAGGAAGGCGTCGAGGACGACTCCCGGCTCGAAGCGGTAGGCGAGGGCGAGGGTGCCGCCGTTGGCGAAGGAGGTGGCGAGTTCGCAGACGAGTCCGGTGATGTGGAAGAGCGGCGCCAGCACGAAGTAGACGCCGCCCGGGGGGATCGGGTGGCCGGTCCGCTGGCGTTCGGCGTTGTGCACGATGCCCCGGTGCAGATTGAGCGCGCCCTTGGGGGTGCCGCTGGTGCCCGACGTGTAGCTGATCAGCGCGATGTCGTCGGTGCCGAGTTCGCGCCCTTCGGGGGCCGGGTGCCCGGCCCGGGCGACCGCGAGGAGGTCGTCGGTCTCGGTGGGGACCGGCGCGAAGCCGAGGACCCGGGTGTCGTCCCGGCTCTGCAGCTGGCGCTCGTCCGCGGTGAGGGCGATGCCGACCCCGGTCTCCGCTGCGGTGTCGCGGACGTAGCCGTCCCAGGCGCGGTCGGAGCAGATCACGGCGCGGGCGCCGGAGTCGCGCAGGGCGTGGGCGACCTCGCCGGCCTTGTACATGGGGTTCAGCGGGACGACGGCGGCGCCGGCCTTCCAGGCGCCGAGCAGGGCGAGGACGAAGTGCGGGCTGTTCTGGAGCATGACCGCGACCCGGTCGCCGCGTTCGACGCCGCGGGCGGCGAGGTGTCCGGCGACGGAGTCGGAGAGGGCGTCGGTCTCGCGGTAGGAGAGCCGGCCGTCGAAGTAGGCGAGGGCGGGGTGGTCGGGGGTGCGGGCGACGGCGGCCCGGAAGGCGTGCAGCGCGGTGGGCGGCGGGGTGATGGGGGCGCGCTGGGCGTCGGTGAGCAGGCCGAGCCAGGGTTTGGCGGCGTAGATCGATCCTCCGGCGCCGGCGGGGGTGGCCGTACCCGCTCCCCGCGTCTCCTGCGCCTCCGGAGCCTCTTGCGTCGTCTCCTGCGTCTCCTGCGAGTCCTGGGTCATGCGCCCGCCCCTTCCCACTTCTGCTGGATGTGGTTCATGTTGCCGATCCACCGCTCGGGATCGGTGGCCCGCGCCCGGTAGTAGCCGGCGACCTCGGGGTGGGGCAGGACGAGGAAGCGGTCGGCGTCGATGGCGTCGAAGAGCGCGTCCGCGACGCTCTCGGGCTCGATCGCGGTGGGGGCGAGCACGAGTTCGCCGGCCGACCCGGAGGCGGTCAGCATGTCGGTGCGTACGCCCTGCGGGCAGATGGCGTGGACCTTGAGGCCCCGGTGGCGGTAGGTGAGCGAGAGCCATTCGGCGAAGGCGTACGCGCCGTGCTTGGAGACGCTGTACGGGGCCGCGCCGACCATGGTGAGCAGTCCGGCGGCGGAGACGGTGGAGACGAAGCGGCCGGTGCCGCGCTCCAGCCAGTCGGGCAGCAGCGCGCGGGCCGCGCGGACGTGGGCCATCACGTTGACGTCCCAGGCGGCGGCCCAGACCTCCTCGTCGGCGAAGGCGTCGCCGGGCGAGGGGAGTCCGGCGTTGGCGCACCAGACGTCCACGGTGCCGCCGAGCGCGGCGCGGGCCTCCTCGACGACGGCGGAGGCGTCACCAGGGACGGCGAGGCCCCCGATCTCCTCGGCCACGGCCTTGGTGCGGTCGGGGTCGAGGTCGTTGACGACGACGCGGGCCCCCTCGGCGGCGAACCGGCGGGCGAGCGCGGCACCGATGCCGCCCCCCGCTCCCGTGACGACGACTCCCGCGCCCTGCACCGTGCTCATGCGGCCCACCTTCCGTTGCGGATCTGCGGGCAGACTAACCAGTCGGTATGGAGTCGCGGAAGGGGTCGGCGGCAAGCGTCGTCCCGCACGCCTCGTTCCGCGCGGTCGCGGCGGGCGCTAGCGTGCGTGGCCATGTCAGGGAAGGCGATCAAGGAGGTTTCCATGAGCCTGTCCAGACGGGGCCTGCTGGCCGCGGGCGGCGCGCTCGCGGCGGGGTCGGCCGCGGGAGCGGCCCCCGCGGCCGCCGACGCGCCGGACGGCCGGGGCCGGCGGGTCCGCACCGGCTTCGACCGGCTGGCCGCCGACGGATACGCGGCGCTCGCGGGGCAGCGGGTCGGCGTGGTCACCAACCCGACCGGGATCACGGCCGAGGCCCGGCACGTCGTGGACGTCATGCACGCCGACGAACGGGTCGACCTGATGGCCGTCTTCGGCCCCGAGCACGGCTTCCGCGGCACCGCCCAGGCGGGCGGCTCGGAGGGCCGTTACGACGACCCGGCGACCGGGCTGCCCGTCTACGACACGTACCTGAAGAGCGGCGGGCCGCTCGCGGACGTGTTCACGGCCTCGGGCGTGGACACGGTCGTCTTCGACATCCAGGACGTCGGCGCCCGCTTCTACACGTACATCTGGACGCTCTACGACTGCATGGCCGCAGCCGCGCTCGCGGGCAAGCGGTTCGTGGTCCTGGACCGGCCGAACCCGGTGACCGGGCGGGCCGCGCTGGGGCCGGTCCTGGACCGGGCGTTCGCGACCTTCGTGGGCCGCGAGCCGATCGCGCAGGCGCACGGGATGACCGTGGCGGAGCTCGCGCGGCTGTTCAACGGGGAGTTCCTGGAGCGGCCGGTGCCGTTGGAGACGGTGGCGGTGAGCGGCTGGCGGCGCCGCGACTTCTTCGACGCGACCGGGCTGCCGTGGGTGCCGCCCAGCCCCAACATGCCGACGGCCGACACCGCGCTCGTCTACTCCGGGACCTGCCTCTTCGAAGGCACCAACCTCTCCGAGGGACGCGGCACCACCCGCCCCTTCGAACTGCTCGGCGCGGAGGGGATCGACGGACGGTGGGCCGAGGCCGCGAACGCGCTCGGCCTGCCTGGCGTGCGGTTCCGCGAAGCGTACTTCGCACCGACCTTCTCCAAGTTCCAGGGGAGGACGGTCGGCGGGGTGCAGCTGATGGTGCACGACCGGGAGGTCTTCGATCCGGTACGCACCGGGATCGGGCTCCTGGTCACCGCCCGGCGCACCTGGAGCGGCTTCGCGTGGCGGGCGGACCGGTGGATCGACAAGCTGACCGGCTCGACGCGGGTGCGCACGATGATCGACGCGGGTGCGCCGGCGGACGAGGTGGCGGGCGCCTGGGAAGGTGACCTGGCGGCGTTCCGCGCGGTGCGGCGGGAGTACCTGATGTACCACTGAGGGGGCTGTCCCCCGTGCGGTTCCGGGGGCGGGCGGGATGTCCCCGTCCGGCCCCCGGAACGGAGGCTGAGTCCATGAACACTTTCTTACGACGTCGCCGCCGCCCCCTCGCCGCTCTGCTGGCCGCCCTGTGCGTGGGCCTGCTCGCGCCCGCCGCGGTCGCCGGGGAGGCGCCGAGGACGGACCCGATCCGCGATCCCGTCCGTGAACTCGCACGCACCGCACGCCCGTTGACCGACCACGAGGTGCTGGGCCGGATCGTGGGCCCGGCGAAGGTGGTCGGCCTGGGCGAGGCCACGCACAGCTCGACCGAGTTCTTCACGGCCAAGCACCGGATCTTCGAGCGGCTCGTGGAGGAGCGGGGATTCACCGCCTTCGCCCTGGAGGCACCCTGGAGCACGGGCCTGCTGGTCGACGCCTACGTACGCGGCGGCAAGGGCGACATCCGGAAGATCATGGACGCCGAGTTCCAGAACTCGTACGCCTTCTGGAACAACCAGGAGTACCTGGACCTGTTCACCTGGATGCGCCGGCACAACGAGCGCCACCCGGAGCACCCGGTGCGGTTCGTGGGCAACGACCTCGGCTACGCGGGCCCGAACCTCTTCGACGAGGTCACCGGCTACGTCGCTCGCACCCGGCCGGAGCTGCTCCCCCGCTTCCGGGACCTGTACCGGGCCTCGCGCCCGACCGGCCGGGTCGACACCTGGATGACGGCCTACCTGACGAGGCCGCTCGCCGAACGGCGGAGCATGGCGGCGGACGTGAACAGCGCCCTCGCCCTCCTGGAGAAGCAGAGGCCCGCCACCGCCGGGGGACGGAAGGCCCACGCGTGGGCGGTGCAGCACGCCCGGGCGATCGCCCAGGTCGGCACGGAGTACACGTACGACCTCGGCTCGCCGAGCGGCGCGGCGCAGGCCATGCTCTACCGCGACCGGACCATGGCCGAGAACACGGTGTGGTGGCAGCGGCACACCGGCGACCGGATGGTGGTGTCCGCGCACAACGGGCACCTCGCGTACGAGACGACCTGGCCGGAGCAGTACCCGCGCACCCAGGGCGCGTTCCTGCGCGACGCGCTCGGCCGGGACTACGTGAGCGTCGGCGCCTCCTTCGGGCGCGGCTCGTTCAACGCGCACGACACGCGGGAGACGGGCGAACCGGTGCGGGTCTTCACCGTCGGCCCGCTGGGCGCCGACAGCAACGCGCACGTCCTGGACCGGGTCGCGCCGCGCCCCTTCCTGCTCGACCTGCGCACGGCGACCCCTGCGGCGCGGCGTTGGCTGGACCTGGCCCGGCCGACCCGGTCGATCGGCACGGCGTACCCGTGGCCGGGCGACGTGACGGACGTGCGGCTCGGCACCTCCTACGACGTGGTGGTGCACTTCCCGGTCGTCTCGGCGGCGCGCCTGCTGGGCTGACGACTGGCCGTCCCTCCGCAAGGGAAGAAAGACCGGTGACGCCCGGGCAGCGGCGCGCCTTCGACGCGGAGGGACGGGGCCATGACGGTGACGAGTGTCGAGCCGTACCGCGAGGTCGTGTTCGACAAGGACGGCGACGGCCCGGCCGGCCAGGCGGGCTTTCTGGCGGCCCTGGCCCGGCAGGGATGCACGGACCTGGTGCTCTTCACGCACGGCTGGAACAACTCGCCGTCGGTCGCGAACGGCCTCTTCGACCGCTTCCTCCAGCCCTTTCCCTCGGTGACCGGCCCGGGGGTGCGGCTCGGCTACGCGGGCCTGGTGTGGCCGTCCATGATGTTCTCCGACGAACCGGTCCCCGACTTCCCCGCGCTCGCCGCGGTCGTGCCGGAGCGGGCGGCGACGATCGGGCGGCTCGCCGAGCTGGTCGAGGAGGAGCCGCCGCAGGAGGCGGCGTTCGCCGAGTTCGCGGCACTGCTGCGGGACCTGACGGACATCGACCAGGAGGGCCTGGTCTCCACCGGGGCCCCGGGATTCCTGCTGGGCGATCCGCGGGCGGTGTACGGGATGTTCGCCGACGCGCAGCAGGGCTCGGCCGGCGCGCCGGACAGCTCCGACGCGCCGACCGAGGAATCGCTCTTCGGCGCCGACCGGGCGAAACGCCTGTGGAAGGGCGCGCGGGAGGCCCTGCGCCAGGCCACGTACTACACGATGAAGCGCCGGGCCGGTGTGGTCGGCGAGCGCGGTCTGGGTCCGCTGCTCGGCGAACTCGCTCGTACGGCGCCCGGGTTGCGTGTCCATCTCGTCGGTCACAGCTTCGGCGGGCGGCTCGTGGCCCATGCTTTGCGCGGACTGCCCGCCGGGGCCCGCAACGTGAAGTCGGTGACGCTCCTCCAGGGCGCCTTCTCCCACTACGCCTTCGCCGCGCGCCTGCCGCACGCCCAGGACCACGGCGGCTCCCTCCGTGACCTCCAGTCGCGCGTCGACGGCCCCCTGGTGGCCTGTCACTCGCACCACGACACGGCGCTGCGCGTCTTCTACCCGCTGGCCTCGCGCCTGTCCCGCGACGACCATTCGCTCCTCGGCCAGGAGGACCGCCGCTGGTGGGCGATCGGCTACGACGGCGTCCAGGCCGTCCCGGCCACCACCACCCGCACCCTGGCCACGGCCCTGCGCGACGGCGTCCCGGCCACGGGGTGCGTCAGCGTGGACACGGCCCAGGTGGTGTCCGAACACAGCGACATATGCCACGAGGAACTGGCCCGCCTGGTGGCACGGGCGGGCCGCTTCGGGGGGTGAGGCCACGGATCCGCGTCACGGCGCGGGCGACCGGAACAGGCCATCTGCCGTGTGGGCGAGGCCACGTATGAAACCGCCGGTCACAGGCTGCCCGTGGGCTTCTGACCTGCGCGCACGTCAGATCCCCCCGCCCCGGCGTCCGGACGGGCGGGAGAGCGAAGAGCGACACACCGGGCCTCCCCCACGCCCCCTGACGGCTTCCCCCGGCAATTCGATGGAACAGGACGGGCGGCTCGTTCGTCCATCTCATATCGCCGGTGCTAGCGACGGAGGTGGCAGACGATGGCCGGGTTCCGGAGTCTTGCGAGACAGGTCCGAGATCCTGGGAGCGACACGGCGCTGCGGCGCTATTCGCTGCGCAAGTGCCTGGAGCGGTTCGCGCCGTACGGGCACAGGGCGACCTGGGATCATCTGTGCCGGAGGCACGGCTTCGGGCCCGAGGACCGGGAGGCCGACCCGGGGCGGCTCGTGGCGGCGCTCGACGAGCTGGAGGCGGCGCGGGCCGTGTGGCTCACGTACGAGAGCGAGTTCGCCGAGCGGCGGCGGCGCGAGAAACACGGCGGTCTGCGCAGGCCGGGCGCCCTCGACGAGTGGCACCGCAGGATCTGGGGCGGCAACGGGGTGGCCCGTTGCGACGACCCCGCCCACCATCCGACGGCGCCGCTGCCGGAGGTCGTGGGCCGGCTCGTGGACGCGCTGCGGCGCGGTCCGGGCGAGCAGTGCCCGGTGTGCGCGGGGCCGCACATCGAGTGGCGGGCCGAGCTGCGGGACGAGCCGTGGTTCGGTCCGGTGTGCGCGGACTGCGGGGTGCTGATACCCCGGGCCGTACTGACGCCCCGGGCGCTCGCCCGGACGCGCGGTGAGGACGCACCGCGGCTTGCGTCGGTGGCCTGATGCTCCAGGTCTGTCTCAACGGGAGCCGTGGGCCCGGGGATACGGCGGCGGTGCCGAGGTCCCCGGTCGCGATGGCCGAGGCGGCCGCGGCGGCGGTGGCCGCCGGCGCGGACGAGGTGCACGTCCACCCCAAGACCCCGTGCGGCGGCGACACGCTCTCGCCGCGGGTGCTCGCCGACACGCTCGCCGCGCTCCGCGGGGCGGTGACCGTGCCGATCGGTGTGACGACGGGTGCGTCGGCCGAGCCCGACCCGGTCCGCCGGCTCGCCCGGGTGCGCTCCTGGACGGTGCCGCCGGACCGCGCGACGGTCGCATGGCACGAACCGGGTGCCGAGGCCCTCGCGGCGGCCCTGATCGACCGGGGCGTCGCCGTCGACGCGGTCCTGCGCCAGGGCACCGACGGCCCGGCCCGCTTCCTGCGCTCCTCCGTGGCCCCGCGGGTGCCGCGCGTCCTCGCCGAGGCCGCGTCGGAGGAGGCGGCCCTCGCCCTCCTCGCGACCCTCAGCCGCTCGCCGCACACCCGCCCGGTCCTGCTGTACGGCCGCGGGGCCGCGGCCTGGCCGCTCTTCCGGCTCGCCCGCCGGCTCGGCCTCGCCGCCCGCACGGGCCTGGAGGACACGACCGTGCTGCCGGACGGGACTCCGGCTGGCTCGAACGCTCAGCTGGTGTCGGCGGCGCTCGCCGAGTCCGCAGCGGCGCCCATGTCGGCGTAGGCGGTCCACCGCTCCCCGGGCGGCAGCCGAGCAGCGGGACCCGGCGAGGGCCGGTGGCACGGGGGTGTCCGTGTCGGTCGACGGAAGCGTTCCTGACGGGACTCCGCCAGGTCGTCGCCCGGCGAATGGATCGACGCTACCAGCCAACAATGCGTTCGCCCAGGGGAATTCGGGTCGGCAGAGTATGCGGCGATGACCACACACGGGAACCCCCCGAGCGACCGGAGTTCTGAGATGTCGACGCTGCGCGTCACCGCCGAGGCCCTGACCGTCCACTCCCACCCGAACGCCGACGCGCTCGAACTCGCGCAGGTCGGCCTGTACCGGGCCGTCGTGGCCAAGGGCCGGTACCGGACGGGGGACATCGCGCTCTACATCCCGGAGCAGGCGGTGCTGCCGACGGCGCTCGTCGACGAGCTGGGGCTCACGGGGCGGCTCGCCGGGAAGGCGAGCGACCGGGTCAAGGCGGTGCGGCTGCGCGGCGAGTTGTCGCAGGGGCTCGTGTGCCTGCCGAAGGCGCTCGACGGCGTGGATCTCGAGCAGGCGGCGCAGGACGGGACGGACTTCGCGGAGTTGCTCGGGATCACCAAGTGGGCGCCGCCGATCCCGCCGACCATGAGCGGGGACGTGGAGGCGGCGCCGGAGCTGTTGCCGTGGGTGGAGATCGAGAACCTGCACCGTTTCCCGGACGTCTTCGAGCCGGGCGAGCCGGTGGTCCTCACCGAGAAGCTGCACGGCACGGCCTGCCTCGTCACGTACCTCGCCGAGGAGGGCCGGACCCTGGTCTCCTCCAAGGGTTTCGGCGCCAAGGGCCTCGCGCTGAAGGAGGACCCGCGCAATCTGTACTGGCGGGCCGTCCACGGGCACGGCGTGCCCGCCGTCGCCGCCCGGCTCGCGGAGCGGCTGGGGGCGACCCGGGTGGGCCTGTTCGGCGAGGTGTACGGCGCGGGCGTGCAGGACCTGGCGTACGGGGCGAACGCCCGCGCCGAGGACGGACTCGGGTTCGCCGTGTTCGACGTGTCCGCCGAGATCGACGGGCAGGTGCGCTGGCTGGACCCGGCCGAGGTGCTCGCGCCGGGCGAGCTGCCGCTCGTACCGCGCCTGCACACCGGTCCGTACGACCTGGACACCGTCCTCGCGCTGGCGAGCGGCCGGGAGACGGTCTCCGGGCGTGAGCTGCACCTGCGCGAGGGGGTCGTCGTCCGTCCGGTGACCGAGCGCTACAGCCCTGTCCTCGGCGGTCGCGCGATCGCGAAGGCGGTCAGCCCGGCCTATCTCACCCGCAAGGGCGGCACCGAGTACGAGTGACGCCCGTGTCCTGAACCGAACGGGGGCCCATCCACGGGGGTGGTGGGCCCCCGTTCCGCTGCCCGGGCCCGGCGCGACCCGTACGGTTCCCGGTTGCGCGGCGTCCCCGCCCCGTCAGTCCTGCTTGCGCTCGGGCAGCAGGCGCGAGCCGGTCAGGCGCTCGCCGAAGACGTCGTCGGGGTTGGAGAGGACGCAGTTCTCCAGCGACAGACAGCCGCAGCCGATGCAGTCGCTCAGGTGGTCGCGCAGCCGGCCGAGCTGCGTGATCCGCTCGTCGAGCTCCGTCCGCCAGGTCGCCGAGAGCCGGGCCCAGTCCTCGTGCGTGGGCGTGCGCTCCTCGGGGAGCTGCGCGAGGGCGGCGCGGACGGTGGCGAGCGGGATGCCGACCCGCTGGGCGGCCCGGATGAAGGCGACCCGGCGCAGGATGTCGCGGCCGTAGCGGCGCTGGTTGCCGCTGGTGCGGCGGCTGCTGATCAGACCCTTCGACTCGTAGAAGTGGAGGGCCGAGACGGCCGCCCCGCTGCGCGCGGAGAGCTGGCCGACGGTGAGCTCGTGGATCTTCTCGGGAATCTGCGGCACCCGGTCGAGCCTACGTCAGGACCGTTCGGTTCCGTTGACAAGGCGAGCCCTTCCCGCACATCCTGAGCAAGCGCTTAGACATCACCTGTGAGACTGCCGAGAGACGGGACGAGGAACATGGTCGAGCCGAGGATCTTCACCTCCGCCGAGGAGCTGCGCGCCGGGGTCGGCGAGCAGCTGGGACACAGCGAGTGGCTGGAGATCGAGCAGAAGCGGATCGACCAGTTCGCCGAGGCAACGGGCGATCACCAGTGGATCCACGTCGACCCGGAGCGCGCCGCGACCGGCCCGTTCGGGAAGACCATCGCGCACGGCTACCTCACGCTGTCGCTGCTGCCGACCTTCGTCCCGCAGGTCCTGCGCGTCGAGGGCATGAAGATGGGCATCAACTACGGCACCAACAAGGTCCGCTTCCCGTCCCCCGTACCGGTCGGCTCGCGGCTGCGCGCCACCGCTGTCCTGACCGAGGTGACGGAGGCCGGCGGCGGGGTGCAGGTCACGGCGACGGTGACCGTGGAGCGCGAGGGCGGCGACAAGCCGGTGTGCGTCGCCGAGTCGGTCTCCCGCTACTACTTCTGAACGCCCACCATCCGCAGCACGAGGTCGGCGTACAGCGCGCCGACCTCGTCGGGGGTCCGGCGGCCCTGGGTGTTGAACCAGCGTGAGACGTCGATGCAGAGGGACAGCACCGCGACCGTCGTGCCGGCGACGTCCGGGACGTCGAACTCCCCGGACGCCACTCCCTCGTTGATGATCCGCCGCACGGTGGCGTCCGACTCGCGGCGCAGCGCCACGATCTCGTCGCGGTGCTCGGGACCGAGGGCGTCGAGTTCGTACTGCACGACCCGGGCGGTGGTGTGCCGCTCGGCGTGCCAGCGGACGAAGGACCGCACGGCGTCGGCGAGCCGCTCGGCGGCCGTACCGTCGCCGTCGGCGGCCGCCTGCAGGATCTCCAGGGCCTTGTCGTGACCGATCCGGCTGATCCGGTGGAGCAGCTCTTCCTTGGTCTTGTAGTGGATGTAGAGCGCGGCCGGGCTCATGCCGGCCCGTCCCGCGATGTCCCGGGTCGTGGTGGCGTGGTATCCGCGCTCGGCGAACGCCTCGACGGCCGCGACCAGCAGGCGCCGGGCGGCCTCGGGCGTGACCTCGCCCCACGGCATCTCCTCGCCGCCGGGGGTCTCCTCCGCCGCGCTCATCGCACACTCCTTCTCGGGCCGTCCAAGGACGAACACCATACAACGAAGCTGAGCAAGCGCTTAGGGTCTCGCGGCATCACGGATCTTCAGGGCGTTCCGTTCAGTGGTTCCGGGCTCAGTGGTTCTGGAACGGGTCGTGCTCGGCGAGCAGCTTCTCCAGGCGGGCCTGGTCGACCCGGCTGACGATCTGCCCCGCCTCCTGCCGGTCACGGACGACCTTGGCGAGGGTGAAGGCGGACGTGGTGAGGTAGAGCACCGAGATGGCGAGGAAGGCCCGTACCCAGGCGCTCGCGTCCAGCTTGTAGACGCCGATGCCGACGGCGAGGAGCGCGAGGCCGAAGGAGATGACGGCCTGCGCGTAGTAGGCGGCTGTGTTCTGCTGCTTGACCGGTGTGTCGCTCATGCCGGACAGCATCGGGCGGATGCGGCCGCGGCCGCATCCGCCCGGATACTCAGGGCCGTACGGCGGGTACTCAGAACGCCGAGACGCCCGTCAGCGCCCGCCCGATGATGAGCTTCTGGATCTGACTGGTGCCCTCGTAGAGGGTCATCACCCGAGCGTCCCGGAGCAGCTTGCCGACCGGGTACTCGTCGATGTAGCCGTAGCCGCCGAAGACCTGGAGGGCGTTGTTCGCCGAGCGGACGGCGGCCTCGGAGGCGTACAGCTTGGCCTTCGACGCGGCCGTGGCGAACTCCTCGCCCCGGTCGATGAGGTCGGCGACGCGCCAGGTCAGCAGCCGGGCCGCGTCCACGTCGACGGCGATGTCGCTGATGAGCTCCTGGACCAGCTGGTACGAGGCGATCGGCTTGCCGAACTGCTCGCGTTCGCCCGCGTAGCGGACCGCCGCGTCGAGGGCGGCCTGGGCGATGCCGACACAGCCGGCCGCGACCGACATGCGCCCCTTGGCCAGGGCGGACATGGCGAGGGAGAAGCCCTTGCCCTCCGGGCCGAGCATGGCGCTCGCCGGGACGCGGACGTCCTGAAGGACGAGTTCGGCGGTGGCCTGGCCGCGCAGTCCGAGCTTGCCGTGGATGGCGCGGCGGGTGAGGCCTGGGGTGTCGGTGGGGACGAGGAAGGCGGAGACGCCCTTGTGGCCGGGGGTGTCGTTGGTGCGGGCGAACAGCAGGACCACGTCGGCCCAGGTGCCGTTGGTGATGAACATCTTGCTGCCGTTGATCACGTACGCGTCGCCGTCGCGGACCGCGCGGGTGGCCAGGTTCCCGGCATCCGAGCCGGTTTCCGGCTCGGTGAGGCCGAAGCAGCCGAGGGCGTCGCCGGAGGCGAGCCGGGGCAGCCAGGTCCGCTTCTGCTCGTCGTCCCCCCAGGAGGCGATGGTCTTGGCGACCAGGCCGAGGGAGACGGAGACGATGCCGCGGACCGAGGAGTCGCCGCGGCCCAGTTCCTCGGTGACGAGGCAGTAGGAGAGGTGGTCGCCGCCGGAGCCGCCGTACTCCTCGGGGATCGTCAGGCCGAGGAAGCCGACGGCGCCGAGCTTCTTCACGATCGCGCGGTCGACGTCCTCGGCGCGGTCCCACTCGACGGCGTGCGGGGCGACCTCACGGGCGACGAAGTCCTCGGCGAGCTCCCGTACGGCCTGCTGCTCCTCACTGAGCTCCAGATTCACCGCGCCACCCCGTCCCGGTCCCATTTAATTACCACTGCTAGTTTTTCTGGCCCCGCCTACTATGTGCGCCATGGCCCGACCGCGCAAGCCCCTCCTCAGCCGAGACCGCATCGTCGAGACGGCGGGCGCGCTCGTGGACGCCGAGGGGCTCGACGCCCTGTCGACCCGGCGGCTCGCGGCCGAACTGGGCGTGAGCGGCCCCTCCCTCTACAACCACTTCCGCACCAAGGACGAGATCCTGGACGCCGTCGCGGACGCGGTCAGCGCGAAGGTCGACCTGTCGATGTTCACGCCGGACGACCCCCGGGACTGGCGCACGGCGCTGCACGACTGGGCGGTGTCCTACCGTGCCGCACTCGCCGACCACCCCAACGTGGTCCCCGTCCTCGCCCAGGGCCCGGGCCGCCGCCCGGCGGGCCTCAAGGTCGCCGACGCGGTCTTCGGCGCGATGGTCCGCGCGGGCTGGCCGCCGGCCCAGGCCACGTACATCGGCGCCCTGATGCGGTACTTCGTCACCGGCTCCGCGCTCGGCTCCTTCGCCCGCGGCTTCGTCGACGACGAGACCGCGTACGACCCCGCCGACTACCCGCACCTCGGCCAGGCGCACCTGCTCGCCGAGCACCGCGAGAAGGTCGACGAGGGCGCCTTCACCACGGGCCTGCGGGCCCTGCTCGACGGCCTGGAGACGCAGTACGCGGCGTGCGGGGCGGGGCAGGACGCGTAGCGGCGGGCCGAGCCGCGGCGGGCGGCGCCGGAGCCCCGGAAGACTTCGGTCGGCGCCGAAGGGTCGCTGCGGCATCCTGGGGAGATGGCCGCCAAAGACCTCGCCTCCCTCGCCGCCCTCTTCGCCGACGAGACCCGCGCCGCCTTCCTGCTCGCCCTGCTCGACGGGCGGGCCTGGACGGCGGGCGAGCTGGCCCGGCACGCGCGGGTGGCGCCCTCGACCACCAGCGAACACCTCGGGAAGCTGGTCGCGGGCGGGGTGCTCGCCGAGGAGCGGCAGGGCCGGCACCGTTACGTACGGCTCGCCGACGCCGGCGTCGCCCACCTCGTCGAGGACCTCGCCGCCCGCTCCGAACCCGCCGTGCCGGAGACGCCGCGCACCCTGCGGGCCGCGAGCGCCGGGCAGGCGATGGCGCGCGGCCGGACCTGTTACGACCACCTCGCCGGGCGGCTCGGGATCGCCGTCACGGAGGCGATGACCGTACAGGGACTGCTGCGCCAGGACACCGGCTTCGCGCTCACCGACGGGGGTCTGGCCTGGTTCGAGGAGCAGGGCATCCCCCTCGTGGCCACCGGGCGGCGGCCCCTCGCGCGCGGCTGCCTGGACTGGACCGAGCGCAAGCCGCACCTCGCCGGGCTGGCCGGCGCGGCCCTGTGCCGGCACGCCATGGACGCCGGGTGGTGCGTACGGATCGGGTCCGAACGCGCGGTGAAGGTGACCGCGGAGGGCGAGCGGGCGCTGCACACCGCCCTCGGCATCGAGCAGGCGGCGCTGCGATGACCCGCCCCGCGCCCGCGGGCGATATTGCGGTGACCGCCGAACGGTCCGCGCCCTACGGTCGTCCCATGCCGAACCGAACCTCCCGTCTCGCCCTCGCCGCCGCCGGGGTCACCGTCGTCCTGTGGGCCTCCGCCTTCGTCTCGATCCGCAGCGCGGGCGCCGCCTACTCCCCCGGCGCCCTGGCCCTGGGCCGGCTCCTCGCCGGTTCCCTCGTCCTCGGGCTCGTCCTCCTGGTACGGCGCGAGGGGCTGCCGCCGCGCGCCGCCTGGAAGGGCATCGCCGTGTCCGGACTCCTCTGGTTCGGCGTCTACATGGTGGTGCTCAACTGGGGCGAGCAGGAGGTCGACGCGGGCACGGCCGCGATGGTCGTGAACATCGGACCGATCATGATCGCCCTGCTGGGCGCGAAGGTGCTCGGCGAGACCCTGCCGCCCCGGCTGCTCGCCGGCATGGGCGTCTCCTTCGCCGGCGCGGTGGCCGTCGGGCTCTCGATGTCGGGCGGCTCCGGCAAGAGCCACGCCTCGGTCCTCGGCGTCGTGCTCTGTCTCGTCGCGGCGATGGCGTACGCCGGTGGGGTCGTCGCCCAGAAGCCCGCGCTCGCGCACGGCAGCGCGCTGCAGGTGACCACGTTCGGCTGCCTGGTCGGCGCCGTGGCCTGCCTGCCGTTCGCCGGTCAGCTCGTCCGGGAGGCGGCCGAGGCCCCGTTGTCGGCGACCCTCAACATGCTCTACCTCGGCGTGTTCCCGACCGCCCTCGCGTTCACCACCTGGGCCTACGCCCTGGCCCGGACGACGGCCGGGCGGATGGGCGCGACGACCTACGCCGTGCCCGCGCTGGTGGTCCTGATGGCCTGGGTGCTGCTCGGCGAGCTGCCGGCGCTGCTCACGCTCGCCGGCGGCGCGCTGTGCCTGGCGGGCGTGGCGGTGTCGCGGTCCCGGCCGAAGGGCGCCGTGGCGCCCCCGACCGGGACGGCGGAGCCGGCCGCCCAGAAGGAGACGGCCTGAGGTCCGCGGGGCGGCTGACCGGCTCGGGGCCCCGGTAGAAGGGGGCCCCGAAGGAGCGGAGGTCCGGTAGGGGCGGAGGCCCGGTAGGGCGGAGGCCCGGTAGGGCGGAGGCCCGGTAGGGCGGAGGCCCGGTAGGGCGGAGGCCCGGTAGGGGCGGAGGCCCGGTAGGGGCGGAGGCCCGGTAGGGGCGGAGGCCCCGGAGAAGCAGGAGCCCTGGAGAAGCAGAGCCGCCCTAGAAGACGACGAGCGCGCGGCCGCCCTTGCCCGCCAGCATGTTGTCGAAGGCGCCCGGGATGCCCTCCAGGGTGATGCGTTCGGTGACCAGGGCGCTCAGGTCGAGGCGGCCGGCGCGGATGTGCTCCGCGAGGACCGGGAGGTCCTTCGCCGGGTCGGAGTTGCCGTAGACGCAGCCGGACAGCGTACGGCCCCAGTGGAAGATCTCCAGGGCGTGGAAGGTGACCTGCTGCTCCTTGCCGCCGATGCCGACGACCGTGGTTCGGCCGCCGCGCCGGGTGGCGTCCCAGGCGGCGCGGATGGTGGCGGCGCGGCCCACGCACTCGACGGAGACGTCGACGCCGTGGCCGCCCGTCAGTTTCCGGATGTCCTTGGCGGTGGCGTCGGAGGCGACGACGTACTCGGTGGCTCCGGCGGCCCGCGCCAGGGCCTCCTTCTCGGGCGACACGTCGACGGCGACGATCGTCGAGGCCCCGGCGATCCTGGCGGCCTGCAGGGTCGCGAGGCCGACGCCGCCGACCCCGAAGACCGCGACGGTCTCGCCCTCGCGCACCCGGGCGGAGTGGTGCACGGCGCCCCAGCCGGTGAGGACCGCGCAGCCGAGCAGGGCGGCGTCGGTGAGGGGGACGCCGTCGGGCACGGGCAGCACGCAGTTCGCCGCGACGACGGTCTCCTCGGCGAAGGCGGCGACGTTGAGCCCGGGGTGGAGCTCGGTGCCGTCCTCGGTGCGGGCGTACACGTTCGCGGAGCCGGCCAGCGCGTTCACGCAGAGCCAGACCTCCCCCAGCGTGCAGGGACGGCAGGTGCCACAGGACGGCGCCCAGTTGAGGACGACCCCGTCGCCGGGGGCCACATGCGTGACGCCCTCGCCGACGGAGACGACCGTGCCGGCGCCCTCGTGGCCGAGGACGGCGGGCACGGGGACCCGCATGGTGCCGTTGGACAGCGACAGGTCGGAGTGGCAGACGCCGGCGGCGGCGAGCCGGATCCGCACCTGACCCGGGCCGGGTTCGGGCAGTTCGATGCCGGTGATCTCCAGGGGAGAGCCCACGGCGGGCAGGACGGCGGCGCGGATCACGCTCGTGTCTCCTCGGTTGCTCAGCACTGCGGGGACTCGGGACGGCGAGGACTCAGAACTGCAGGGACTTGGTCTGGAGGTACTCGGCGAGGCCGTGCGCCCCGAGCTCGCGGCCCACGCCGGACTGCTTCCAGCCGCCGAACGGGGCCAGCGGGTTGAAGCGGCCGCCGTTGATGTCGACCTGGCCGGTCTCCATACGGCGGGCGAAGGCGACCGCTTCCTCCGGCTCGCCCCAGACCGCGCCGGCGAGCCCGTACACGGTGCCGTTGGCGATGGCGAGGGCGTCGGCCTCGTCCTCGTAGCGAATGATCGAGACGACCGGGCCGAAGATCTCCTCCTGGGCGATGGTCATCTCGGGGGTGACGTCGGCGAAGACGGTGGGGGCGACGTAGTAGCCCGTCTCGCGCGGTGCCTCGGGGCCGCCCGCGACGATCCGGGCGCCCTCTGCGACGCCCTGCTCGATGTAGCCGCGGACCCGGTCCCGCTGCCTGGCGTTGACCAGCGGGCCGACGCGCTCGCCGGGGACGTACTTGGCGACGGCCGCGGCCGCCAGCTCGACCGCCTCGTCGTACCGGTCCGCGGGGACCAGCATCCGCGTCCAGGCGCTGCACGTCTGGCCGGAGTTGGACATGACGTTGGCGACGCCGACGGCCACGGCCTTGCCGAGGTCGGCGCTCGGCAGGATCACGTTGGCGGACTTGCCGCCCAGCTCCAGGGCGACCCGCTTGACCGCGCCGCCGGCGAGCGCGCCGATCTTCCTGCCGACGGCCGTGGAGCCCGTGAACGAGACGAGGTCGACGTCGGGGTGCTCGGCGAGCGCCTGACCGGCCACCGTGCCGAGGCCGGTAACGAGGTTGAAGACGCCTGCCGGGACGCCCGCCGCGTGAACGGCCTCGGCGAACAGCTGGGCGGTCAGCGGGGTGTCCTCGGCGGGCTTCAGGACGATCGTGCAACCGGCGGCGAGGGCCGGGGCGACCTTCGCGACGATCTGGTGCAGCGGGTAGTTCCAGGGGGTGATCGCGGCGACGACGCCGACCGGCTCGGAGTAGACGGTGGAGTTGCCGACCTTCTCCTCGAAGGGGTGGGTCGCGGCGAGTTCGGCGTACGAGCCGGCCACGGCGATCGGCAGTCCGGTGTGCACGGCGGCCGCGAGCTGCGGCGGGGCGCCGAGTTCGGTCGTCACCGTGGCGGCGATCTCCTCGGCCCGGGCGGCGAGCGCGTCGCGCAGGGCGGCGAGCCGGGCGGCCCGCTCGGCGGGCGGGGTGGCGGCCCAGCCGGGGAAGGCGGCCCGGGCGGCACGCACGGCGGCGTCGACGTCCTCGGCGTTGCCGGCCGGCACGTGGGCGACGACCTCTTCGGTGGCCGGGTCCAGCACGGCGACGGTCTCCGTGGAGGCGGCGGCGCGCCACTCCCCGCCGATGTACATCGCGTCGTGGGCCATCATCCGCTGTCTCTCCTCGCTGGTCGGGGCGGTGGTGCGGCCGCGTCGTACGCCCACGGCCGGAGCCGGGCGCGCGCGGACGCGGGTGGCCGGGGCCGGGCACGGTGACGCGTACGGCCGGCGGCCGGGTCCTGCGGTCGGCCGGAGCCGTCGGGCGTCGGCCGGGCCCCGCAACCGCTCCGGGTGGCGCGTGGGCCGGCCCGGGCTGCTCGCGGGACTCCCAAACTAGCGCTGTTAGTTTTCCGGCGCCAGGCCCCTTCTCCCGGGTACGGACCGATCGTCGCCCCCGGCACCCCGCCCTGTCCACGGCCCACCCGGACGGAGACCGACTCCCGGCGAGCCGGTACCACCACCCGACCGCCCGTTCACCGCCGAGGTGTTCGGCCGCTTCACCGCGGGCGCCGAGGGCTCAGCCCGGACGGAGACGACCCCAGGCGCCCCGCCTCGGCGCACCGGCACGCCCCCGCCCGACACGGCTCGGACGGAGACCGACCCTCGGGACTCCGCCCACACCACCGCCGGGCACGACCCGGACAGGTGCCGCTCTCTGCACGCCGGCTCGCCGGTCGCCGCCGCACGGGAGCGTGGGCGTGCGGGCGGGCGGTGCGGGCGGGCGTGCGGGCGTGCGGGCGTGCGGGCGCAACGAGGGGCTCGCCCGGTGTCGGCGACGGACGGCCCTCCCTCCTCCCTGGTGCGGGAGGGACAACGCGTCCGTCTCCCTGCTGACCGGCGAGGCAGGGCACGGCAGGACCCGGCTCGTCGGCGAGGCGGCCCGGCGCGCGGCCGGGAGCCGGGAGCGGCGCGCGGCCGGGAGCGGCGCGCGGCCGGGAGCGGCGCGCGGCCGGGAGCGGCGCGCGGCCGGGAGCGGGGCACGGCCGGGAGCGGGGCACGGCCGGGAGCGGGGCACGGCCGGGAGCGGGGCGCGGCCGGGTGCGGCGGCGCGACGCCCCTGCGCCGAGGCCCCGGACGGCTGGCCGGCGGACCGGCCGGCCGCGGAGCGGGCCCGTGCGGGTGCGGAGCATCCCGAACCGCCCACCCTGCTGCCGTCCTTGGGGCGGGGCGCCCGGAGCCGGGGCGCGGTCCCGAGGAGGAGCGGGACCGGCTGTTCCGGGCGACGGCGGGGCTGCTCGCCGAACCGGTGGCGGAGCGGCCCGTGAGGTGGCGCCGGACGATCTCCACACGGCGGACGCGGGCTCTTTCCGGCTCCTCTCCCATCCTGCGCGCCCGCCCGCGAGCGCGGAAGCGGTTGGCACATTGTCGCCACGCCGCCCGCGCAGGCCCTCCGGCCGCGGCTCCCGCCGCCGGGCCGCGGGGGTGCGGCAGCCCGGCAGTCGCTCGCGTGTCGGTGCGGCGTCGCAGCCGCCCCGTACTCCTTCACCGGCCCTCACGACACATGCCAGCACCAGGGCCGGAGCCCTGTCGGTACCCGCCCCCCGATCCGGCGCGATGCGCCCGAAGCGAGGAGCGGGCCCCCGATCAGATCTGGCGATCGACGTCGGTGAGGTGGGCGAAGACCACGATGTTCGAGGCGTAGCCCCCCTTGCGGTCGAAGTTTCCGCCGCAGGTGAGCAGGCGGAGTTCGGGCCGGCCGGTGGTGCCGTACACCTCCTCGTCGGGGAAGGCCGCCTTGGCGTACGTACGGACCCGGTCGACCGTGAAGACGGCGACACGGCCGTCGGCGCGGGCGACGCGGACGGTGTTGCCGGGGCTGAGGGAGTTGAGGTTGAGGAAGATCGCCGGGCCGGTACGGGTGTCCCGATGGCCGACGACGACGGCGGTACCGCGTTCCCCGGGCGTCACGCCGCTCGCGTACCAGCCGACGACCTGCGGGTTGTCGACGGGCGGGGTGGCGAGCTGACCGGACTTGTCGAGGTCGAGCCCCAGGACGGGTGCCTCGATGGTGATCGCGGGGATGGCGAGGGTCGTCGGCCGGGAACGGCCCAGGGGTGCGGGGGCGGGCTGCGCCCGGGGTGCGACCGCGGCCTTCCTCGGGGTGGCCGCCGGCTTCCGGGGGGTGGCCGTGGCCTTCCGGGGGGTCTCCTTGGGGCTGTCGACGGGGCCCGCGACGCCGCGCGGGGTGGGCCCGGCGGCCAGCGCGGGGCCGGTCGGCTCCTCCCCCTGGGCCCACCAGACGCCGCCGACGACCAGGGACACGGTCAGGGCGAAGGTTCTGGTGAGCCGGAGGACCCGGCGCTGCCGGCGCGTGGTGCGGCCGCGTCGGACGGGCCCGCGCGGGTGGCGCCGGCGCGGGCTCCGCTCGTACGGGGACGAGGCCTGGGCCCGGCCGACGGGATCCGTCCCCCGCGGGAGAACGGACCTACGCGGCGCCATCGTTGCGGCGGCGCGAACGACGGACGAGGATCAGACCGGCGGTACCCGCGAGGCCCGCCGCGATGGCCGATCCGACACCGAAGGCGGAGCTGTCATCGGCGGGGGCGGTGCCGTCGGAGGCTCCGCCACCACCGGCGCCAACGGGGCCGTGGGGAGGCTTGTGGTACCCGTGTCCGCCGCCGTTGCCGCCGCCGTTGTCACCGCCACCGGTGGTGGGAGGGTTCGTCGGCGGGTTGGTGGGCGGGTTCGTCGGCGGGGCGGTGGGGCAGATGACCTGGAAGACCTTGCTCTTGCCGGCACCGTTCTCGCCCTCGAAGGTCCAGTCGAGCTTGTACATGCCGTTGGGAAGGGCGAGTTCCCCGGTCTGGCCCTGCCCCGAGCTGAGGGTGATGTGGCCGCTGAGGGTGGGGCCGTCCGCCCTGGGCGGCTGCGGCGCGATCGAGTAGTCGACTTCCTGGAGGGTGTCGAAGTTGAAGGCGGCGAGGTAGAACCGGCACACCTTCGGCTCGTCCCTCTGGTCGTTGGGGGCCGTGCCCACGTTGTGGGTCTTGACGTCGCCGTTGTCGCCCGGGGCGGCATGGGCCATGGGCGCGCCCCCGAGGGCGAGGGAGCCGATGGCCAGTGCGGTCGCGGCGGTGGACAGCAGGGGACGGAGAGCCGTGACGGTCATGCGGGATTTCCTCCAGTTCAGACATCGGATGTAATCGGCCGATAATCTGACTATTTGTCACCCCTTCACCACGGAGGGTGGCAACGTGGCCGCGCCGCCCTCCGACTTCCACC
Organism: Streptomyces sp. NPDC101191; assembly: GCF_044767915.1. Lineage (NCBI taxonomy): Bacteria > Bacillati > Actinomycetota > Actinomycetes > Kitasatosporales > Streptomycetaceae > Streptomyces > Streptomyces sp. NPDC101191. The sequence continues at coordinate 108,944 of NZ_JBIWOU010000007.1, read as the reverse complement.
CGTCCGGCCCCGCCCGGATCGCCCCCGCCCGGATCCCCGTCCGGCTCGGCCCGCACCGAGCCGGACGGGTCGTCCCGCCGGCCTAGATGATCCCGAAGAGGATCCCGGCGGCCAGGACCACCAGCGATGTCAACGCGGCCCACTTCACCGTGAACCTCGTGTGGTCGCCGAACTCCACCTTCGCCATGCCGACGAGCACGTACACCGCCGGAACCAGCGGGCTCGACATGTGCAGCGCCTGGCCGACCAGGGAGGCCCGGGCGATCTCCAGCGGGGACACGCCGTGGGCGGCTCCCGCCTCGGCGAGCACCGGCAGGACGCCGAAGTAGAAGCCGTCGTTGGACATGAAGTACGTGAGCGGCAGGCTCAGCACGCCGGTGACGAGGGCCATGTGCGGGCCCATGCCCTCCGGGATGGCGCCGACCAGCCAGTCCGCCATGTGCTTGACCATGCCGGTGCCGGTGAGGACGCCGGTGAAGACGGCCGCGGCGAAGACCATGCCGGCGACGTTGAGGACGTTGTCCGCGTGGGCGGCGATCCGGGCTTTCTGGTCGGCCGGCTTGGGGTAGTTCACGGTGAGCGCGAGCGCGGCGCCGAGCAGGAAGAGCACCGGGATCGGCAGCAGCTCCGTGATCATGGCGGCGAGCAGGGCGACGGTGAGCCCGGCGTTGAACCAGTAGAGCCGGGGCCGCAGCGTCTCGCGCTCGGGATCGAGCCCCCGGAAGCCCTCCTCACCGGCGCCGTGACCGGCTGCGGCCGGAACCGCCCCGGAGCCCGGCGCGCCCGGCGCGCCCAGCGCATTGGAGCCCAGCTCATCCACCTCGCCGGAGCCCGCCTTGCCCGAGCCCGCCTTACCGGCACCGCGGCCGCCGGCGCGCCCACCGCCGGCGCCCCCGTCACCGTCACTGGTGACACCACCGGCGACGTCACCGGCACCCGCCGCCACCAGGACCGTCTCGTTCTTCGGCGCCAGCACCTCGTCGAGGCTCAGGTAGCCGATGCGCTTGCGCTCACGGCGGCCGAGGACATAGGCGAGGACGAAGACGAACAGGAGCCCGGCACCGAGCGCCGGGATCATCGGGACGAAGATGTCGGCCGCGTCCAGCTTCAGCGCGGTGGCCGCGCGGGCGGTGGGACCACCCCAGGGAAGGGTGTTCATGACGCCGTTCGCGGTGGCGGCGACGCCCGTCATGACGACGAGGCTCATCCCGAGGCGCTTGTAGAGCGGATACATCGCCGAGACGGTGATCATGAAGGTGGTCGAGCCGTCGCCGTCCAGCGAGACGATGGCGGCGAGCACCGCCGTACCGACCACGACGCGCACCGGGTCGGCCTTGCAGAAGCGCAGGATGCCGCGGACGATCGGGTCGAAGAGGCCGACATCGATCATGACGCCGAAGTAGACGATCGCGAACATCAGCATCGCGGCCGTGGGCGCCAGCTTCCCTACGCCCTCGATGACGTAGTCGCCCAGCTGGGCCCCTTGCCCGACGGCGACGCAGAACAGCGCGGGAATGAGCACGAGCGCCGCGATCGGCGACATCTTCTTCATCATGATCAGGACCAGGAAGGTCGCGATCATGGCGAAGCCGAGGATGGTCAGCATGGGAGGACACCTCACGTTCACCCTTGAACTCCCGCCAGAGCGGCGGTGCGGATGACGGTAGGTGCCTGCTTCACGCGTTAACAAGACGTTGACGCGTGAGCAATACGAGCAAAACCCCAGGTCACGGCATGGGTGCTCCACTGGGGCCGACATGGACCGGGAATCCGTTGAGGACCGCGGTGCCCGACAGCGGGTCCAGTCGGGAGCCGTCGAGCAGCTGGTTCACGTTGACTCCGGGGCGGGCCGCGGCGACCCCGAGCCGGGTGCCGGGACGGTCGTGGCCCCAGCCGTGCGGAAGGCTCACCACGCCCCGGCGGACGGTGTCGGTGACCTCCACCTCGGCCTCGATCTCCCCGCCCTCGCCCTTGACCCGGGCGAGCGCCCCGGCCGCCAGGCCGAGCCGGGCCGCGTCCTCCGGGTGGACCTGGAGCGTGCAGCGGTTGGAGCCGCCGCTGAGGGCCGGGATGTTGTGCAGCCAGCTGTTGTTGGAGCGCAGATGGCGGCGGCCGACCAGCTGGAGGCTGCCGGGTTCGGGTACGGAGTCGAGGGCGGCGCGCAGCCGGGGCAGGTCGGCGGCGATCGGCGCGGGCAGCAGCTCGATGCGCCCGCTGCGGGTTTTGAGGAGACCGGGCAGACGCGGTGCGAGTGGGCCGAGGTCGATGCCGTGCGGCGCGGCGCGCAGGACGTCGAGGGTGAGCCCGTGCGAGCGGCCGTACGGGCCGAGGCGCAGCATCAGGTCGAGGCGGCGCTCGGGTCCCGTGGCGCCGGTGAGGGAGGCGGCCACGGCCTCGGGGTCCGCCCCGTGGACCGGCGAGTGGTCCTGGGTCACGGCCTTGGCGAGGGTCGTGTCGATGGCGAGGTCGTCGACGGCGGAGGGCGGGGCGCCGTGCATGCCGGAGACGGCGAGGATCAGGCGGGCGTGGATCTCGCACTCGTCCATGCGTCCGGGCGCGAGGGGGACGGCGGCCGGGGTGTAGCGGACCTGGTTGCGGACGGCGAACTGGTTGAAGGCGAAGTCGAAGTGCGCGCTCTGGGAGGGCGGCGGCGGGGGCAGGACGACATCGGCGTGCCGGGACGTCTCGTTGAGGTACGGGTCGACGGCGACCATGAAGTCGAGGGACGCCAGGGCCGCGTCGAGGCGTCGGCCGTCCGGGGCGGACAGGACGGGGTTGGCGGCGATGGTGACGACGGCCCGGATGCGTCCCTCCCCCGGGGTGTCGATCTCCTCGGCGAGGGCGGCGAGCGGCAGCTCGCCCTTGGCCTCGGGATGGCCGGAGACCCGGCTGGCCCAGCGACCGAGCGCGAAGCCCCTGCCGGGGCCCGCGGGACGGGGCGCGGGGGCGGTGGCGGAGAGCGGGAAGAGGGCGCCGCCGGGCCGGTCGAGGTTGCCGGTGAGGATGTTGAGCACGTCGACGAGCCAGTTGCCGAGGGTGCCGTACGCCACGGTCGACGAGCCCATCCGGCCGTAGACGGCGGCGGTCGGGGCGGCGGCGAGCTCGCGGGCGGTGGTACGGATGGTCTCGGCGTCCAGGTCGCAGGCGGCGGCGACGGCCTCGGGGCTGAACTCCCGTACCGCCTGACGTACTTCCTCGACGCTCCCCTCCACCGTGTGGGCGTCGAGCACACCGAGGTCCGTGAGCCCCTCCGCGAAGAGGGTGTGGACGACGGCCGCCAGGAAGAGGGCGTCGGCGCCGGGGCGGATGGCGAGGTGGCGGTCGGCGAGCCGGGCGGTGCGGGTGCGGCGGGGGTCGACGACGGTGAGCGTGCCGCCGCGGCGGCGCAGCGCCTTGAGCCGGCCGGGGAAGTCGGGGGCGGTGCACAGACTTCCGTTGGAGTCCAGGGGGTTGGCGCCGAGCATCAGGAGGTGGTCGGTGCGGTCGAGGTCGGGCACCGGGATCGCGAAGGCGTCACCGAAGAGCAGCCCGCTGGATACGTGCTTGGGCATCTGGTCGAGCGTGGAGGCGGTGAAGAGGTTGTGGGTGCGCAGGGCGCCGATGAGGAGGGGCGGGTAGAGGGCGCCGGCGACGGTGTGGACGTTGGGGTTGCCGAGGACGATGCCCACGGCGTCGGCACCGTGCTCTTCGACGAGCGGGCGGACGCGGGCCGCGACGAGGTCGAAGGCCTCGTCCCAGGTGGCCTCGCGCAGGACGCCGTTCTCCCGGACGAGCGGGCCGGTGAGCCGGTCGGGGTCGGCGTCGACCTCGGGGAACGCGGCGCCCTTGGGACAGATGAAACCCTGACTGAAGACGTCGTCCCGGTCGCCGCGGGCGGCCGTGACGCGCCCGGCGTCGAGCGTGAGGGTGAGACCGCAGGTCGCCTCGCACAGGGGGCAGATGCGCGGGGCGGTGGAGGTCGGTGAGGCCTCCGGTGTGCCGGGGAAGGTCGTGAGGGAATCCGGGGGGAGGGAGTCCGGGGGGAGGGAATCCTGCGGCGAGAGGGGCTCGGACGTGCGGGGCTCCGACGTGCGGGGCTCCGGCGTGAGGGGCTCCGGCACGGACGTCTCCGACCTGGACGTCTCCGGCATGGCGGTCTCCCTGGGGCGGCGGTGGCACGCGGGCAAGCGCGAGCATACCGACCGGTAGGGAGGTGCGACAGGCCTCCGGCGGCTTCGGACGGCGTCCTGCGGCGTTCGGACGGGGAGGGCCGGGCCCTGATCAGGAAGAACGGGCCGGAACGCCTGCCGCGCACCGGCCGGACCGGGCGGGCCGGGCCGGGCCGCTGCACGGCGGACGGGCCATGCGGCAGCGCAGCCTCCCGTACGCGGTGAGCCGGCGGCCCGGCCGGCCGGGCCGGTGCGTCGCCGACACGGCCGGTACGCGGCGGACGGGGCGGGTGCGCGGGCGGACGGCGCGGGTGCGCCGCCGACAGGACCGGTGCGCGGCAGACGGGGCGGGTGCGCGGCCGACACGGCCGGTGCGCGGCGGACGGCGCGGGTGCGCGGCGGACTGGGCCGCGCGGCAGCGCAGCCTCCGACAACTGCCTCCGGTCCGGGACCGGCTAGCAGCCCGGGCCCAACGAGGGTGCGAGATAGGCGTGGAGAAGGGCGCGGGTCTCGGCGATCAGGGCGGGGTCGCCGGCCGGGTCGGCGCGGAAGGCGAGCCGGAGGAGGGCGTCGGTGGCTTCGACACCGACGAGGACCTTGCGCAGCAGGGTCGCGTCGGCGGGCCGGCCGAGCGGGGCGGCGAGCAGGCCGCAGATCCGGTCGGCGACGAGGTGGTTGGGGTCCTCGTCGCCCGCTTCGGCGGGGGCGCCGGCCGGGATCCCGAAGTCGACGAGGGCGAAGCCGGGCACGGTCCGCTTCATGGAGATGTACGCGTCGAGGACCGTGTCGATGACGCTCAGGGCGTCGACGGAGGGCAGCGCGGCGAGGCCGGCGCCGATCCGGTCGGCGTAGCTGTCGAGGTTGTGGTGGGCGAGGGCGGCGACCATCGCCCGCTTGTTGCCGAAGAAGCGGTAGACGGAGCCGATGGGGACGCCCGCGCGAGCGGCGACGGCGCGGGTGCTCAGCTGCTCGTAGCCGGTCTCGTCGAGGAGTTCGGCGCAGGCGTCGAGGATGCGGGCGAGGCGTTCGGCGCTGCGCTGCTGGACGGGGGCGCGGCGGAGCGCGGGCCCTTGGCCCGGGGCGGACGAGGGTTTGGGGGTGGACTGGGGCACGGGGACCATCATGCCGCTCCGGTGGGTTTCAGGCGATCAGCAGGCCGATCCCGCCCAGGGTGTACGCGATCATCAGGACGAACAGCGGGAGTTGGCCGGCGACCGCCCGCGCGGGCGGGAGAAGGCGGACGGAGCGGTCGTGGGCAGCGACGACGCCGAGAACGTGGCCGGTGACGATCGCGGCGACCTGGAGGGTGGCGAGGCCGCCGGGGCCCAGGGGTGGGGCGGGTGCGGGGGCGTTGTCAGTGCCCCCTGCCATGATGACGGTGCGTGGTCCTTCGGTGGCGAAGAGTGTGAAGTAGTGCGCGACGAGGTAGCCGAGGGCGATGGGCAGGAGCGAGTGGGCGAAGGAGGTGAGCGGGGTGGTGAGTTCGCGGTTGAGCAGGCGCAGGGTGCCGGCGCACAGCCCGTAGAGCGCGGCGACGAGGGCGACGGCGGCGAGCAGTCCGAGTGTGGCGGTGGGGGTGCGGCCGAAGGGTGAGGTCTGGAGGGTGGTGATCCAGCGGGGGTTGTCGGAGAGGCCGTCGTAGGCGGTGGAGCCGAGGAGGACGCAGACGGTGGCGACGAGGCCGGGCACGGGCGGGGTGGCGTCGAGGCCGTCGAAGGGCGAGCGCAGGACCAGGCGCCCGTCGGCGCGGCGGCCGAAGGGGGAGAGCCGGGCGAGGAGGGAGGAGTAGACCTCGAAGGGGTCGGCGTGGGCGAACCAGTCGGGGCCGTACCGGGTCGCGCCGAGGAGTTGCACGGCGGTGTGGGTGGCGAGCGCCGTGAGGAGGACGGGGGCGGCCGTGTTGTCCGGGGCGACGAGTTCGAGCCAGGTGAAGAGGAGGAGTCCGGCGGCCGCGGGCCGGATGCCGAGCCGGGCGGGGATCGGACGGGGTGAGCGCCGAGCGGGCAGAGCGGCCTGCCGAGCGGGCAGAGCGGCCCGCAGGGCGCGGATCGGACGGGATGAGCGCCGAGCGGGCAGAGCGGCCCGCAGGGCGCGGATCGGACGGGATGAGCGCCGAGCGGGCAGAGCGGCCTGCAGGGCGGGGATCGGACGGGATGAGCGCCGAGCGGGCAGAGCGGCCTGCAGGGCGCGCAGGGGGTTGAGGAGCCGCCAGGCGGGTCCGACCAGGAGGGAGGCGGGGACGAGGCCGACCCAGAGCAGGACGTAGACGGCGCCGGGGGCGGGGTTGCGGTCCGGGTCGTCGGGTCCGAGGAGGAGGTGGAGGACGAGGGCGAGAGCGGCGGCGGCGCCGAGTACGCGGAGGGCGGTGCGGGTCGCGGGCGCGTCCGCGAGGCGCTGGACGGCGGCGGGGAGCGGGCGGCCCGCGCGGTCCCCGTGGAAGCGGGAGGAGGACCAGAGCAGGCCGAGTGAGAGGAAGGAGACGAAGAGCGCGGCGAAGGCGCCGGCGTACGCGTAGAACGGCGAGAGCGGCAGGTCGTGCCGGGCGCCCACGCCATGGGCGAGCGGCAGCGGGCCGAGCGGTGCCGGGACGGTCGCGAGTGCCGTCATCGGACCACGAGTTGGGTCAGCAGGAGTCCGGACTCGTGGGTCTCGACCTCGAAGAGGCCGGTGCGGTCGGCGGTGAGCGTGAGGGTGGCCTGCCGGCCGGGAGGCAGCTCGATCTCGCGGTCGTAGCCGTGGACGTGGAGGGTGTCGGCGCGGTCGCTGGTCACCTGGAGGGTGAGGCGTTCGCCCTTCTTCAGTTCGACCCGGGAAGGGGGTGGTTGTACGGAGTTTCCGGAGATGCCGATCGTGAGGGTACGGCCGTCCGGCCACGCGGTCCGGGTGGTCGGGGCGTTCGACGCGGAGCCCGTGCCGGGGGCGGTCGCGGCGGACGGCGCGCCTGCGCCGAGGGGGACGGTGGCCTCCACGGGACGGCCGGCGACGGACCAGACGGTGTGGTCGTCGGCCAGGAGGCGAGCGGTGAGGGTGCGGGCGCCGGTGCCGGCCGGGACGTGCACCCAGGGGCCGTAGGCGCGGGCGGCCTCGTGGCCGTCGACGAGGAGCCGGGCGTGGCCGCGGCCGAGGAGGGCGGCTCCGCCGGTGCTCTCGGGGGTGAAGCGGAACCTCTCCACCATCAGGTGGACGTTCCAGCCGCCCTCGCTGTCGGGCCGGGCCTCGATGCGTACGGCGGGTGCCCCGGCCGCGGGCACCTCGCGGAGGCGGTGCCCGGTGCCGTCCTTCGTCGTGAGGAGGCTGCCGTTGACGCCGGTCGCCTCCTGGTGGCTGGTCCCGGGCTTGTGGTGGGTCGTGGGCCGCCCGCCGCAGCCGGCCGTCACGACCGCCCCCAGGGCCAGGGCGAGCAGCACCTCCGCGGCGCGGGCAGTCCGGCGGGCGGTCACTCGGCACCGCCCGCGGGCGCGGCGGCGGGAGCGGACCCCGCCCGCGCGCCGTGGTCCGGGTCGGGGTCGTGGCCCGCGTCCGCTTCCGTGCCCGGGCCGCGGGTGCCGGCGACGATCACGGCCCACAGGACCCAGACGACGGCGAGGAGTGCGCGGGCCCAGGCCGGGCTCAGCGGGATCCAGGGGATCATCAGGACCGCCTTGTCGAAGGCGTCGAGCAGGGTGAGCGCGCCGAGGACGACCGTGGTCCAGGCGAAGAACCGGCGGTGCGGGCGAAGGGCGAGGCCGAGGACCGTCCACCACAGGCCGGTCAGCAGGAGGGCGAGGGCGGGCAGGAGGGTCGGCGTCAGGGCGAGGGTCGAGCCGGCGACGTCGAGGGCCAGGCCGAGCAGGCCCAGGACGGTGGCCACGCCCGCCGGGCGGTTGTCGCGGAGCCGGCGCCACCACAGGAGGGTGCCGACGAGGGCGAGGACGGCGGCGGTGCCGAGGGCGAGCTGGGTCTCGACGCGCTGGATGCCGCGTGCGCCGTACCAGTCGCAGCCCGCGGGCAGGCGGCGGGCCTGGACGTTGTAGTCGGCGCAGACGAGGAGTTGGGCGAGTTTGACGGGTTCGCCCACCAGCCGGCGGGTGTTGCCGGAGACGTCGCCCCAGCGGGGGCCGCAGGCGGGCAGGGCGTACGGGGTGGCGGCGCCGGCGTCCGGCTGCCAGCAGTTGCCGCCGCCCTGGCCGTCCCACCACACGTCGCTGCGGTTGGGGCGGGAGGTGCCGTCGCGGTCGACGCCCAGGTGGTTGCCGGCGTAGCGGTTGTGGTGGGAGGTGTCGGTCTGCTTGCCCCACTCCGATTCGCCGCGGATGAAGGCGGGGACGGCGCTGAGGAAGAAGGCGGAGCGCTGGTGCCCGTAGATCCAGTTGTTCTCGTACAGGTTCCAGTTGCCGCCGGCGGTGATGATGCCGGTGCCGGGCGGCATGGAGATCTGGGGGCAGACGACGCCCTGTTCGTAGCCGCGCTCGACGGGCGGCTTGGCGCAGGTGCCGTCGGCGACGTTCGGGTAGTAGTTCTGGTTGTTGTCGTGGATCAGGTTCCGCTCGAAGCGGGCGTGGTTCTGCGGGAGGCCGGGATGGCCGGGGAAGGCGGAGTCCATGGAGGCGCCGCCCATGTTGTGGTCGAACTCGTTGTCGTGGACGTGGACGGAGTCTCCGGCGGTGCCGCTGTAGCCGACCATGTTGTGGTGGCTGCGGCAGCCGGTGATCTCGATGGAGTGCCGGGGGACGGCGTAGCCGCGCCCGTCGTTGATGTCCGAGGCCGAGCCGGGGTAGATGCCGGAGTCGCCGTTGCCGTAGGACTCGCAGTTCTTGTAGAGGCCGTGGTCGGAGGCGAAGGTGAGGAAGCCGTACTCGTCGTTCCAGCGGGTGAGCACGTCGTCGATGACGAAGCCGTCGCCGGCGAGGACGTAGAGCGAGTTGAAGGTCGTGCGCTGGGCGGTGAAGTTGCGGAAGTAGATCCCGTCGGACTTGTCGGCGCGGATGGCGTTGAGCTTGGCGTACTTGGCGTCGATGACGACGTCGAGGCGTGAGGCTCCGGTGCCCTCGATCTGGAGGTTCTTCTTGCCGAGGATCGCGACCAGGTTCTGGTTGTGCGGGCACTGGAGCTGCTGCGCGTAGCTGAGGATCTGGTAGCCGAGCGCCGAGTCGGGGGCCTTGAGCGCGGCGCACGCGCCGGTGGGCGCCGGCAGGGAGGGCTCCTCCTCGTAGAGGCCGGGGAGGATCGCGATGGTCGTGCCGGGCTTGTTCACGGCGTCGACGGCCTGCTGCAGGTGGCGGTAGCCCTGCCTCTGGCAGCGTTCGTAGAGGGCGAGGTTGCGGGCCTTGAGGTCTGCGGGGAAGCCCGCGATCCGCCGCGCGAAGTCGCCCCGGTCGCTCTTGCACACGAGGAGATCGGGCTCTCCTGTGCGCAGGACGGGCACGCTGCCGGTGCCGTCGGGGAAGGTGACGGGCCGCTCCTCGTGCGCCTGGGCGGCGGGGGCGGTGAACAGGGCGGCGGCGAGTGCCGCGAGCACGACCGAGAGCGCGAGGACGAACCGACGGGTCCATGACATGCGCGTGAGAGTAGAGCAATGTTCATCTTTTGGAACCCCCCGCGCACGCAGCACGTCCAAGACATCCGCGGAAGAGCCCGGGAAAGGCCGGGAAGGGCCCGGAAAGTCACCGTTGACGCGAGCGGGAGCGGAATCCTACGGTCATGCATAGGATTGTTGTGAGCGTCAGGACAGGAGCACGCGATGAACGCGGAGACCAACGCGGAACAGGCGAGAAAGACGGCCGAAGCGCTGACCTACAGCACGGGTTTCGGCAACGAGCACAGCTCCGAGGCCGTCCTCGGCGCCCTCCCCGACGGGCGGAACTCGCCCCAGCGGGCACCGCTCGGCCTGTACGCGGAGCAGCTGAGCGGCAGCGCCTTCACCGAGCCCCGGGCGCACAACCGGCGCTCGTGGCTCTACCGGATCCGGCCTTCGGCCGCGCATCCGCCGTTCGCCCGGATCGACAACGGCGCCGTGCGCTCCGCCCCCTTCACCGAGTCCGTGCCCGACCCCAACCGGCTCCGCTGGGACCCGCTGCCGGACCCGGCGCCCGGCACGGACTGGCTGGCCGGCCTGTGGACCCTCGGCGGCAACGGTGACGCCACGCAGCGCGCCGGCATGGCCGTGCACCTCTACCACGCGAACGCGTCCATGGAGCGGGTCTTCAGCGACGCCGACGGCGAGCTGCTCATCGTGCCCGAGCGCGGCGGGCTGCTGCTGCGCACCGAGCTCGGCGACCTCGCGGCCGGTCCCGGCGAGGTCGCGCTGATCCCGCGCGGCGTCCGCTTCCGCGTCGAGCTGCTCGACGAGACCGCCCGCGGCTACGTGTGCGAGAACTACGGCGCCCCGTTCCAGCTGCCGGACCTCGGCCCGATCGGCGCCAACGGTCTGGCCAACGCCCGCGACTTCCGGGCGCCGGTCGCCGCGTACGAGGACGTCGAGGGACCGGTCGAGGTCGTCAACAAGTACTGCGGCAACCTGTGGGCCGCGACCTACACCCACTCCCCGCTGGACGTGGTCGCCTGGCACGGCAACCACACCCCGTACGTCTACGACCTGCGCCGCTTCAACGTCATCGGGACGATCTCCTACGACCACCCCGACCCGTCGATCTTCACGGTGCTCACCTCGCCCTCCGACACCCCCGGCCTCGCGGGCGTGGACTTCGTGGTCTTCGCCCCGCGCTGGCTGGTCGGCGAGGACACCTTCCGGCCCCCGTACTTCCACCGCAACGTGATGAGCGAGTACATGGGCCTCATCGAGGGCGCGTACGACGCCAAGACCGCCGGCAAGGGGGGTTTCGTGCCGGGCGGCGGCTCGCTGCACAACATGATGTCCGCGCACGGCCCCGACCGGGAGACCTTCGACAAGGCCAGCGCCGCCGAGCTGAAGCCGCAGAAGATCGACGATGGCCTGGCCTTCATGTTCGAGACCCGCTGGCCGGTCACCGCCACCGCCCAGGCGGCCGGTGCCGACCACCTGCAGCGCGCCTACGACGACGTATGGCAGGGTCTGGAGCGCCACTTCCGGCCGTGAACACCCGTAACATCCGGCCGGGTGTCTCGTAGTCGTCGTTGGGGAGAGCCGTGACCGCCTTCGCTCCCGACTCGCTGGTCCTGAACCGGAAGCTTCCGCTCTGGTACCAGGTCTCGCAGTCGCTGCGCGCCTCCATACTGGGCCGCACCCCCGACGCCTCGCTGCGGCTGCCCACCGAGGAGCAGCTCGCCGCGCATTACGGCGTGAGCGTGCTGACCATGCGCCAGGCCCTCAAGGAGCTGGAGGAGGAGGGCCTGATCAGCAGGCACCGGCGGCGTGGCACCTTCATCGAACCGGGCGCCCGGCGCTCCAGCCCGCGCCGGCTGCTCGGTTCGATCGACGCGATCGTGGCCCAGCAGTCCGGCGAGCGGACCACCGTGCTCGGTCACGGCACCGAGCCGGTCCCCGGTGAGCTCGCCGAGTACTTCCCCGGCGCGTCCGAGGTCGCCGTCTTCCGGCGCCTGCGCGCGGACGGCGAGAGCGGCGAGCCCACCAACTGGGCGGAGAACGCGGTGCTCCCCGAGGTCGCCGCGGGCATCGACCCGGCCGATCTGGAGCGGTGGCCGATGACGAAGGTGCTCCGGGACGTCGTGGGCGTCAGGATCAGCCGCATCACCGACACCGTCGAGGCCCGCCTCGCCGACCCGGAGACGGCGAACCTCCTCCAGGTGCCGCTGCTCTCCCCGATCCTGCACTACACGGGCGTCACCTACGACGCCGACGGCCGGGTCGTCGACGTGGCCCGGATCCGCTACCGGGGCGACCGCTTCTCCTTCACGGTGACGGTGGAGGCGCAGTGAGCCCCGGCCCCGACCGGGGCCGCCGCCTCACCCCCACCCTGGCCCCCGGCGACCGGGCGCTTTCCCCGCGACGGTGGAGGGGTGCCCACCGCGCTCACTAGCATGCGGGGCGTGACGGAAGACGCGGCGCTCGACGACCTGCCCCTGCTCGACGAGCTGATGCCCTGGTCCGTGGCGCCGTTGCGGCTCGGGCGGACATGGATCGTCGCGCCGGACGCGCGCACGCTGCGGGCGCGCTGGGAGCGGCTCGTCGCGGCCGAGGGGGCGGAGCGGGAGGCGTTGTTCCGGCCCAGTCGGGCGCGGACCCCCGGGAGTTCGGTGGCCGCGCTGCCGGGGCAGCGGACCGGGACCGTGCGGCTCGCCCGGGAGCCCGGGCCCTGCCCTGAGCCGGTGCGGCTCGCACACGGACCCTTCGACGAGCAGTGGCTGCTGCCCGACCACCGGCTGATCGACGCCGCGCGCCCCGAGCTGTGGCGGGTCGCCGACGCCGATCAGCTGTTCGTCGTCGAGCAGGGGTACGTGCCGGGAACGGGCGGTCCCGCGCTGCTGGTGACGGCCGCGCTGCCGGACGGGCGCTCCCCCGCCGGCCGGCCCGGGCGGATCCGTCCGCTGTTCCGCAGGCCCGGCGGCCTGGAGCCGAATCTGGCGCCCGGACTCCTGGCCCTGCTGAGCACGCGGTACGGGTACGAGGTCGACCCCGCGGACCTGCCGGCCTGGGCGGTGGCGGCGGCACTCCCCTCGCCCGCCGGCTGCCGGGTGCCGCTGCCCGCGGACGGAGAGGTGTGGGCGGCCGGCGTGGCGCTCGGCCGGGAGCTGGTCGGGGTGCAGCTGCGCGGGGGCCGGGGCGGCACGCGGCCCCGGTTGCCGGGCGGGCGCCGGCCCTACGTGCGGGCGGCGGTCCCCGCCCGGCCGACGACGCTCGCGTACGACCCGGACGAGGAGGTGCTGAGCCTGGACGAGGGCCGCATCTCGCCCGTGCCGGCGGCCGCGTGGGAGTTCGAGGTCGGCGGGGTGCGGATGATCGAGCACTGGTTCGCACACCGGACCGCGCCCGCCGAGCCGGGCAGCCTGGAGGCGATCGGGCCGGCCGGGTGGCCGCAGGAGTGGACCTCGGAGCTGCTCGAACTGATCACGGTGCTCGCCCTCCTCGCGGAGCGCGAGCCGGAGCGCACGGCGCTCACGGCGTGTGCCACGGCGGCCGGTGTGACCCGCGGCGCACTGCGGGAGGCCGGGGTGCTGCCGGTGCCGGACGGGGCCCGCCGGCCCGCGTCCGTCCTCGATCATCAGGAGGAGGGCCCGGAAGGGCAGTTCCTGCTCCTCTGAAGGGACCGGTCCGGCCCCGTCAGGAGCCGGGCGGGGCGAAGGAGTCGAGCAGCCGCGCGATCGTCAGCTCGAAGATCTCGTCGGCGTCGGCGGGCGCCGGGGACGCGGCGATCAGCGCGGCGAGGTGCGGGTAGGCCCCGGTCGTCAGCTGCTCCATCAGATAGGCGCCGCGCACCGCCTGCTCCTCCTCCTCGCTCCAGGGCAGTCCGCGGGCGCGTTCGGCGATGGCCTGCTCGTTGCGGACGGTGGCCATCACGGTGCCGTTGACCATGGCGATGAGCTGCATCTTCTGGCCGGGCGGCACGTCCAGCGGCTCGAGGGCGGTCAGGCACCACTCCAGGTAGCGCAGGGCGTTCGGGCTGAAGCCGTAGGCGGTGGTCATGACTCGGGACAGCCAGGGGTGCCGGGTCATGATGGCGCGGGTCTGCCGGGCCAGGTCGGTCATGTCGGCCCGCCAGTCGCCGCTGGGCCGCTCGGGAAGCACGTACTCCTCGCTCGCCGCGTCGACCATCAGCTCGTACAGGTCCTCCTTGCGCGGCACGTAGTTGTACAGCGACATGGTGCCGCAGCCGAGGTCGGCGGCGATGCGGCGCATGGAGACCGCGTCGATGCCCTCGGCGTCGGCGATGCGGACGGCCGCGGCCACGATGTCCCGCCGGCTGTAGGCCGGTTTCGGGCCTCGGCCCGTGCGCTCGGGGCGCGCCCAGATCACTTCGGGTTCGGCCGCTCGGCCCGCCATCGGTCATCACCCTTCCTCGCCCCGCCGCCCCATCGTAGTGAGGCACCCGGTTACGTACACCGTACGTAGTGCGCTAGGGTCGCCCCATGACAACTACGTACGCTGTACTTAGTGAAGGTCTGCAGAAGCGGTACGGCGAGGTCCATGCGCTGCGTGGCCTCGACCTCGCCGTCCCCGAGGGCACGGTCTGCGGGGTCCTCGGCCCCAACGGGGCCGGCAAGACCACTGCCGTCCGGGTGCTGACCACGCTCGCCTCACCCGACTCCGGCAGCGCCCGGGTCGCCGGGTGCGACGTGGTCCGCGACCCGGCCGGGGTGCGCGAGCGGATCGCCGTCACCGGGCAGTACGCCTCCGTCGACGGCGACCTCACGGGCGCCGAGAACCTGCGGCTCTTCGCCCGCCTGCTGCGCGCCCCGCGTTCGCGCGCCGACGAGCTCCTGGAGCGCTTCGGGCTGGCCGGGGCCGCCGACCGGCCCGCCCGCACCTACTCCGGCGGCATGCGCCGTCGCCTCGACCTGGCCGCGAGCCTCATCGCGCGGCCGCGCGTGCTCTTCCTGGACGAGCCCACCACCGGGCTCGACCCGCGCAGCCGGAACGAGATCTGGGACGCCGTACGGGGGTTGGCGTCCCAGGGCACGACCGTACTGCTGACCACGCAGTACCTGGAGGAGGCCGACCAGCTCGCCGACGAGGTCGTCCTGGTGGACGAGGGCCGGGCCGCCCAGCGCGGCACGCCGGCCGAACTGAAGGCGCTCATCGGGCACTACGCCGAGGTGGTGGTCGCCGACGTCGCGTCCCTGGACGCCGCCGCCGCGGTGCTCGACCGGCTCACCGGCTCGGCGCCACGGCTCGACGCCGAGCGCCGCACGGTCGGCGCGGTCACCACCGACACCACGCTCACCCTGCCGCGGATCGTGCGCGAGGCCGACGCGGCCGGGGTCCACCTGGTCGACGCCTCCCTGCGTCCGCCGACCCTCGACGAGGTGTTCCTGCGCCTGACCGGCCGCGCACCCCGTCCCGAGCCCCGGGAGACCGCCGCATGAGCACCCTCGTCCACGACGGCACCGCGATCCTCGGCCGCCATCTCCTGCGGATCCGGCACGCCCCGGCGATCACGGTCATGACGCAGACGATGCCGATCGTCTTCCTGCTGTTCTTCGGATACGTCTTCGGCAGCGCGCTCGCCATGCCGGGCGCCGACTACCGGGCGTTCCTGGTGCCGGGCATGCTGGTGGCGACCGCCGCGAACGGCGTGATGACCGGCATGTTCCAGGCCGCGCAGGACACCCACCGGGGCGTGACGGACCGGCTGCGGACGATGCCCGTGAGCCGGGCGGCGGTCCCGCTCGGGCAGGCTCTCGCCGATCTGGTGACCAGCGCGGTGGGGATGGTCCCGCTGCTGCTCGTCGGGCTCGCGATGGGCTGGCGGATCGAGGGCACGGCCATGGCGGCGCTCGGCGCCGTCGGACTGCTGCTGCTGTTCCGCTTCGCGACGACCTGGGTGGGCATCCTGCTCGGTCTCGCCTCGCGGAGCGAGGAGGCGGCCGGCCAGCTGGGCAGTGCCACGTTCATGCTGCCGCTGCTGTCCAACGCGTACATCCCGACCGACGGGATGCCGGGCTGGCTGCGCACGATCGCGGAGTGGAATCCGATCTCGGCGGTGACGACCGCCGTGCGGGAGCTGTTCGGGAACGCGCCCGTGCCGGAGGGTGCGGCCTGGCCGGTCGCGCATCCGGTGGCCGGGGCGCTGCTCTGGTCACTGGCGCTGATCGCGCTGTGCGCTCCGGCGGCGGTCGGGCGTTACGCCCGGACCTGACCCCGTGCCGGGCGGAGCACCGGGTGCCGTGGGTAGGGAGAAGCGCCGGACGGGCGGGGACACGTCCGGCGGGCGGTCAGGATCTCAGGGGCCGAGCGGGTGCGGGCGGGGTGGTGCGTCGGGGTACGCGGGTGCCCGGCCCGGACGGCCTGTCAGCCGTGGCTGCCGAAGAGCGAGCGGCGCAGTCGGCGCAACGGGGCGAAGAGCGAGACCCGCGCGCTGCGGCTGCGGTGACCGTGGACCGGCACCTCACGCGTACGCGACGTCAGTTCCCGCATGAGCAGCGTGGCCTCGGCCGCCTCACGCTGGGGCACGGCGGGACCGCCGAGCACCGCGAGATGGCGGTCCAGCCGCGAACTGGTCGCGCTGCTCCCGCAGGTGATGGCAGGCACTCGCGGCCTGCTGCGCATTGCTATCTGTTCCATGTCACTCCCCACCCGTACGAGGGCACCCGGCCCGGGCAGGTTAACCCTATCGCCCCGCTACGACACCCGTGTATTCCGGCCGCAGGATTCACCGTCTGTGTACGGGGGTTGACGATCACTGTCCGAATCCATCTGATTCCAGGGTGAGTTGGACAGCGATCGAACACCTGTCGAACCGTCACGAACCATCCTGCACGCGCGGCCCCCACCAGGGGGCCTTCCGCCGGGTGTGATCTCCGCCACCAAAATCCGCCGGGCTCGGCTACCGTGGACGGATGACGCTCATCGCGGGTCGGTATCGCCTGCTCGACGTGCTCGGCGAGGGCGGGATGGGCACCGTCTGGAGGGCCCGGGACGAGGTCCTGCGGCGCGAGGTGGCCGTCAAGGAGGTCCGGGCGCCGGCCGGGCTGCCCACCGAGGACCGCGAGCGGCTGTACGCCCGCCTGGAGCGCGAGGCCAGGTCCGCCGCGCGGATCGCGAACCGCAATGTCGTCACCGTCTACGACGTGGCCCTGGACGACGGGCGCCCGTGGATCGTGATGGAGCTGGTCCGCGGGCTCACCCTGGCCGAGACGCTGGAGGCCGAGGGCCCGATGCCGCCGCAGCGGGCCGCGCACGTCGGCGTCGACGTGCTCGCCGCGCTGCGCGCCGCGCACGCGGCGGGGGTGCTGCACCGGGACGTCAAGCCGGCCAACGTCCTGCTGGCCAACGACGGCCGGGCCGTGCTCACCGACTTCGGCATCGCGGCCGTGGCGGGGACCTCACCGCTCACCATGACCGGCGAGCTCGTCGGCTCCCCCGAATACCTCGCGCCCGAGCGCGCGCTGGGGCGTACGCCGGGGCCCGCGGCCGACCTCTGGTCGCTGGGTGTGCTGCTGTACGCCGCCGTCGAGGGCGTCTCGCCGTTCCGGCGGGAGACCGCGCTCGACACCCTGCGGACGGTCGTGGACGAGGAACCCGCACCACCGGTGCACGCGGGTCCGCTGGCCCCGGTGATCGAGGCGCTGTTGCGCAAGGACCCGGAGCAGCGCCTCTCGGGGGACGCGGCCGAGGAGCAGCTGCGGCTGATCGGCGCGGGCGGCAGCCCTCGCACCGAGTCGCTGCGGGCGACGACGCCGTTCGCACCGCTGCCGTCGGACGGTCCGGACTCCGGGGGCGCGGGGCCGGGCGGGCCCGTGGGACCCGGTCCGACGGCCCCGATTCCGGCGCCGGGGGCGGAGGAGCCCCGCCGGCGGCGGCGTGGCGCGCTGCTCGCCGGGATCGCGGCGCTGCTCCTGGTGGCGGGCGGGCTGACGTACGCGGCGCTGCGGGACACCGGTTCCGACGAGACGCCCCCGGTGCCGCCGGTCACGACGAGCGCGTCCACGACGGCGCCCACCACTCCCCCGCCGACGACGGCGCCCACGAGCGCCTCGCCGACGGCGACGACGACTCCGCCGGTCTCGGTGCTGCTCTTCGTCCGGGCGGTGCGGGACGCCTATCAGGGGACGTGTCCGCCACCGGAGGGCGAGGCCCCGGCCTTCACGGCGACGGTCACGGTGGACCGGACGCCGGCCACCGTGTCGTACCGCTGGGCGACGGAGAGCGGCCAGGCCCAGGACGCCGGGTGGCAGACGCTGGAGTTCCCCGAGGGCGGGCCGACCGAGCAGCGGCTGGACCGTACGCAGGCGGGGTACGCGGCGGGTGCGGCGGTGCGCGACCGGATCCGTCTGGAGGTGCGTGCGCCGGTCGAGCGGCGGTCCAACTGGGTGGCCTTCACGGTGAACTGCGAGGAGACGGCCTCGCCGTCGACGCCGCCGACGTCCGCGACGCCTTCGAGCGGGACCGCCTCCCCGGGCTGATCCGCTACGCCGCGCCGTTGAAGGTCGGCAGGTAGCCACCGGACTGTCCGGCGGCGGTGGGGTGGTACGACTCGCCGATGTTGAGCCAGTTGACGCTGTGCAGCCACGCCGAGCTGGAGCAGATCTCGTGCCCGGTGAAGGCGGGAGCCACGCTCGCGAAGGTGAAGCCGTGGTCGGCGGCGCGCTTGGCGGTCGCCGCGTTGAGGTAGTCGGAGGCGCCGTTGATGGCGCTGCGCTCGTTCTCGCTCAGGCCGGCGATGCAGCTGCCGGAGAGCTTGTAGAAGCGGGGGTAGCCGAGGACGACCACGCGGGCGTTGGGCGCCTTGTTCCTGATGGCCGTGTAGACCGCGTCGAGCTTGCCGGGCAGGGTCGTGTCGACGTAGCTCTTGGCTTGATTCACACGGTTGATACAGGTCGCCTCGGACTGCAGGACACAGGTGGTCATGACGTCCGCGAAACCGGCGTCGTTACCGCCGATCGTGAGAGACACCAGGTCGGTGGCGGTGGAGAGCGGTCCGAGCTGATTGGCCGTGACATCACCCGTTCGGGCGCCCGAGCAAGCGGTGAACGCGAAGGACGAGGGTGAGTTGGCGTTCTTCCAGAGGACGGGATACGCCTTGGTGGAGCGCTTGCAGTCGCCGCTCGCGCTGTCGTAGCTCCCGGAGCCGACGCCCGAGGAGTACGAGTCCCCGAGGGCGACGTAGTCGAGTGCGGCGGTCTCGGCGGCCTGAGCGGCTCCTGCCCCGGTGAGGGCGAGGACGGCGCCGAGGAGGAGCGAGGACGAAAGCGCCGTGAATCGGGACAGTCTCATGGAACCTCCCTGTAGCAGGATCTCTGCGTTACCAGGTAGTAGCAGCGGATCCGCCGTGCCGGAAGTGTTCATGTCAAAAGTGGGAGTGAACAGCCCCCGACACCCCCTCAGAAACCATCGGTTTCAAGCCAAGGGACGAACCGTCAAAAGTCGATGCGCCGAGGTGCCCCGTTGGCCGATCATGGCGCCATGTCTGCCACCCACGGCGCACCGCGAGACCCGTCCCTGCCCGAACGGGCCGTCCCCCTCCGCCTCCACCTCACCGGCGACGACGCGCCCTCGGACGTCGTCGACGCCCTCTTCCTCGGCCGCTTCGCGACCGGGGAGCAACCCCACGTGCACAGCACCACCGTGGACCGTGTGAAGCCCGCCGCGACCCTGCTGCCCGCGGGCGCGAAGCTGCTGCGCGCCACCAAGGGCGACGACCGCAGCTCCCTGCTCGCCGAGGGCGAGGGCTGGACCGTGCTCGTCTCCCGCTGGAGCCGGGGCGCCGACGTGACCGTCACGGCGACCGACGCGGAACTCGCCGAGCGGATCCTCAAGGAGGCGGTGGACGGCGCGAAGGACGAGCCCGAACCGCAGCCGGAGAACGTCACCATGGGCTTCTGGTACGTGTCGCCCCGGCGCGGGCCGCACCGCACCACCCGGCAGATCGGCGCCGGCACCTGGGAGGAGATCCGGCCCAACTACACGGCGCCCGTCGCCGAGGCCATGGACCGGCTGATGGCCGTCACCCCCGAGGACATCACCGGACGGCTGCTGCTGCTCCACGGCCCGCCCGGCACCGGCAAGACCTCCGCCCTGCGCACCCTCGCCCGGTCCTGGCGGGACTGGTGCCAGGTCGACTGCGTCCTCGACCCCGAGCGTCTCTTCGGCGACGTCGGCTACCTCATGGACATCGCGATCGGCGAGGACGAGGGCAGCGCGAAGGGCCGCTGGCGCCTGCTGCTCCTGGAGGACTGCGACGAGCTGATCCGCGGCGAGGCCAAGGACGCGGCGGGCCAGGCGCTCTCCCGGCTGCTCAACCTGACGGACGGTCTGCTCGGCCAGGGCCGCAACGTCCTCGTCGCCGTCACCACCAACGAGGACCTGGAGCGGCTCCACCCCGCCGTCGTCCGCCCCGGCCGCTGCCTGGCCCGGATCGAGGTCGACCGGCTCACCCGGTCCGAGGCGGTCGCCTGGCTCGGACGGGAGGAGGGAGTGGGCCGCGACGGGGCGACGCTGGCGGAGCTGTTCGCCCTGCGGCGCGGCACCACGCCGGTGGGTCTGCCGGAGCCCCGCACCACGGATGCGGGGCTGTACCTGTAGGGAGGGGCGCGGCGGGGACCGGCATCGCGGGCCCGGCACGACCGGAATGACAGGGCTACACCTCGTACGCCGCTCTCAGGGCGTCCTGGACCGCCGCCTCCGCCGCCTCTCGCGTCAGGCCCAGCCGGTGGGCCTCGGTCGCGTATCCGGCGGCGGCGGTGGCGGCGAGGCGGGAGGCCGCGTCGGAAGCGGCGGCGACGAAGGTGCCGTTGCGGCCGCGGGTCTCGATCACGCCGTCCGCCTCCAGGGCCTTGTACGCCTTGGCGACCGTGTTCGCCGCGAGCCCGAGGTCCTCCGCGAGACCCCGTACGGTCGGGAGCTTGTAACCGACGGGCAGCTCGCCCGAGCGGGCGCTCTCCGAGATCTGGGCACGCAGTTGTTCGTACGGAGCGGTGGTGGAACGGGCATCCACGCTGATTCGAAGCGTCACCCGCCCGATTGTGCACCCGGCCCCCGGGAAAATGGGAGGCGCCCGGACGTGCCCGCCGCATAGCGTGCGGCACCATGACTGTGATCGTCCGCGATGTACGGCCCGGGTCCGCCGAGGACGCCGAGGCCTTCGCCCGGATCCGGCGCGCCGCCCTGCCCTACATGATCGCCACCGGCCCCCAGGTGACCTACGACCTGGCGCACGCCCATCCCGACGCCCGGAACCGGCCGCTGCTCGCCGAGGTCGACGGGGAGGCCGTGGGCACCGCGGAGGTGTCGCTCGCCCACGAGTCCCCCGAGCCGGGGACGGGCTGCGTCAACATCTTCGTCCACCCCGGACACGTGGGTCTTGGCGCCGGCTCGCTGTTGCTGCGCGCGGCCGAGGAGCACCTCGCGGAGGCCGGCGCGACGAACCTGTACAGCTGGGTCCTGGACGGCCCGTCCCACCTCGCCTTCGCCGCGAAGCACGGCTACCGGCCGAGCCGCTCCGCCTACTTCCTGCGACTCGACCTGGCCACCGCCGGGCTGCCGCCGCTGCAGGCACCGCCCGCCGGCGTCGAGCTGCGCACGGCGGCCGACTTCGCCGCCGACCCGCGCCCGCTGTTCGAGCTGGACGCGCTCGCCACGGCCGACGAGCCGGGCGACGTGGCCGCCGAACTGACCGACTACGCGCACTGGCTGGCGTCCATCTGGGAGCACCCGCTGCTCGACCGTGAGCTGACCACGGTCGCGGTGGCCGACGGGCGGCCCGTCGCCTTCAGCGCGGCCCGCACGGACGGCCTCGGCCGCTACGGCTCCGCCATGACCGGCACCCACCCGGAGTACCGCGGCCGGGGGCTCGCCAAGCTCGTGAAGAACGACTCGCTGCACCGGGCCCGCGCGGCCGGCTGCACGGAGGCGTTCACCGGCAACGACGCGGAGAACGGGCCGATGCTGGCCGTCAACAAGTGGTTCGGCTACGAGATCTGCGCAAAGGAGACCCGGCATGTCCGCACGCTCGGCCGAGGCCGCTGACAAGGTGGAGATCGCGCTCGTCAAGGCGGGGCGGACGAAGATCCGCTATCCCGCGGAACTGCTCGCCGACGACGGGGCGCGGCTGACCGTGCGCGCGCCCTGGGCCGCCGAGGGCGTACGGGACTTCGGCTTCGTGCGCTTCGAGCCGGGCGACGTGTTCACCGAGCACTACTGGCGCGACCGCTGGTACGCGGTGAAGGAGGTCCGCTCCGGCGACGGCACGCTCAAGGGCTGGTACTGCGACGTGACCCGGCCCGCCGTGGTGGACGGCGGCACCGTGGTCGTGGAGGACCTCGACCTGGACCTGTGGGTGTCGGCGGACGGAGCCGAGGTGCTGCGGCTCGACGAGGACGAGTTCGCGGCGAGCGGTCTGGCCGCAGCCGACCCGGCCGCCGCCGCGGCGGCCGTGGCGGCCCTCGACGAGCTGGAGGCGCTCGGCCGTGACGGGCTGCTCGGCCTGCTCGGCCGGAGCGGGCCCTTCGGATCGGGGCGGACCGGGGAACGGTGAGCCGCGCGTGCCGGACGCCGCTCCCCGATCCGGCCTGATCCGGACGTGACCTAGGAGCCGAGCGTGACGTCCTGGCTCTGCCGTGCCAGGAAGTCGGGCAGCGGCAGGCCCATCGGGCCGTCGGGGGTGAGCTGCATGAGGGTGGCTTCCACTCGCGCCCCGCCCGCCCGGTAGCCGGGCTCCTTCACGACGGCGCTGTTGGTCCACTCGTGGACCAGACCGTCGCAGACGGCCTGGGTGCCGCCGATCCCGGCGGAACGGTCCCCCTGGATCAGCGTGGAGCTGACGAAGACCGGGCCCGCGCTGTCGTCGACACAGCGGTAGTAGCCGGAGAGGGTGATCGAGCCGTCGTCGGCGAGCGTCCCGACCGGGTCGACGGAGAGCCCGTCGGCGGGCCCGGCGTGGGCGGTCGAGACCGTCGCGGCGGTGACGGCCAGCAGGGCTCCTGCGGCAAGGGCGAGTCGAGCGCGCATGGGTGGGGGGTCCCTTCGGGGGTGGGGGATGACGCTGCCCGCCAGGGATACCGGATCCGGCCTCCGCGCCCCCGAAACTCACTCGATCGGGGGCGAGTTGGGAACGTGTTTACGGTAGTGAATACGGTCGTACGGTCCGTCCGCGCGGCGCTCGGTGACCTCGTAGCCGTAGCGCTCGTACAGCTTCTGGTTCTCCCACATCATCGCGTTCGTGAGCAGCCGCACCTCGGGCAGGCCGAGCTCCCGCGCCCGCTCCTCGACCCAGGTCATCAGGGTGCGGCCGAGGCCGGTGCCCTGGGCGTCGGGGTGGACGGCGATGGTGTCCAGGTAGAGATGGCCGGCCTCGGGGACCACGACCACGAGACCGGCCACGGGCTCGCCCGCGACGAACACCCGCCCCGCCGCCACGTTCGCCGCGTGGTCCTCCCGCATCGGGGCCGGCACGAGGCCGATCCGCTCGATGTAGTGGTGGAAGGCGGCGTCGATCACGGCCTTCACCGCGGGCACGTCGGCGGCGACTGCGGGGCGGGGACTCGTCATGCGGTCACCGTACGCCGACGGGTGATCAGCTTGCG
Source organism: Streptomyces sp. NPDC101191 (assembly GCF_044767915.1). NCBI lineage: Bacteria > Bacillati > Actinomycetota > Actinomycetes > Kitasatosporales > Streptomycetaceae > Streptomyces > Streptomyces sp. NPDC101191. Next base: position 85,680 of record NZ_JBIWOU010000007.1, on the reverse strand, counting down.
CAGCAGCGGCCAGGCCAGCAGGACCAGCACCGCCGCGTAGACGGTCACCGAGAACGGGGTGTCGACGAGTCCGGACAGCGCGCCGTCGCTGATCTGCAGGGCGCGGCGCAGCTGTTGCTCGGCGGCCGGGCCGAGGATGACCCCGATCACGGCGGGCAGGACGGGCAGTCCGTAGCGCCGCATGCCGAATCCGATGAGGCCGATGACCAGCAGGATCACCAGGTCGACGGCTTCTCCGCCGACCGCGTAGGCGCCGACGGCGGCGAAGAACAGGATGCCGGCGTAGAGGTAGGGGCGGGGGATGCGCAGCAGCTTGGCCCAGACGGGCGCGAGCGGCAGGTTGAGCGCGAGCAGCAGCACCATGCCGACGAACAGCGAGGCGATCAGGCCCCAGACCAGCTCGGGTTCGCGTTCGAAGAGCAGCGGGCCGGGCTGGATGCCGTACTGCTGGAACGCGGCGAGCATCACGGCGGCGACGGCGGTGGTGGGCAGGCCGAGCGTGAGCATGGAGACGAGGGTGCCGGCGGCGGAGGCGGAGGCGGCGGACTCGGGGCCCGCGACGCCCTCGATGGCGCCCTTGCCGAACTCGTCCTTGTGCGGGGAGAGGCGCTTCTCGGTGACGTACGACAGGAAGGTGGGGATCTCGGCGCCGCCGGCCGGGATCGCGCCGAACGGGAAGCCGATGAGCGGCCCGCGCAGCCAGGCCTTCCAGGTGCGCCGTACGTCTCCCCTGCCGAGCCACGGGCGGCCCACCGGGACGGCCTGGCCCGTGGTGCGGCGCAGATGGGCGGCGACCCACAGGGCCTCGCCGATCGCGAACAGGCCGACCGCGACGATGACGACGTCGATGCCGTCGGCGAGCTGCAGGGAGCCGAAGGTGAGGCGCTGCTGGCCGGTCATCTGGTCGAGGCCGACCAGGCCGAGGGTGAGGCCGATGAGCAGCGAGGCGAGGCCGCGGATCCGGGAGGAGCCGAGGACGGAGGTCACCGCGATGAAGGCGAGCACCATGATGGCGAGGTAGTCGGGGGCCCCGATGTCGACGGCGAGCGCGGCGACGGTCGGCGCGAGCGCGACGAGCAGGATCGTCCCGACCAGGCCGCCGGTGAAGTGGCCGATGGCCGCGGCGGCGAGGGCCTGGGCGCCGCGGCCCGCCTTGGCCATCGGATTGCCCTCGATGGCGGCGACGACGGCCGCGCTCTCACCGGGGGTGTTGAGCAGGATCGAGGTGGTGGAGCCGCCGAACATCGCGCCGTAGTAGATGCCGGCGAACATGATGAAGGCGCCGGTCGGTTCCAGCCCGTACGTCACGGGGAGCAGCAGCGCGACGGCCATGGCGGGGCCGATGCCGGGCAGGACGCCGATGGCGGTGCCGAGGAGGACGCCGACGGCGGCCCACAGCAGGTTCATCGGGGTCAGCGCGGTGCCGAAGCCGTCGATGAGGGAGGTCAGAGAGTCCATGGGTCAGAGCACTCCCATCAGCGGGCCGCCGGGCAGCGGGACTCCGAGCAGGTGGTCGAAGACGACGTAGGTGAAGAGGGAGAGCGCGGCCGCGATCAGCGGGTCGCGGTGGAGCCGGCGGCTGCCGAGGGCGTAGGCCGCGCCCCAGAAGAGCAGGGCGCCGGCGACGGGGAAGCCGACCGGGCCGATGAGGACGGCGAAGCCGAGGAAGACGCCGGCCAGGAGCAGCACGGTGCGCAGGTCCGTCGGCTCGGTGAGGTCGACGTCCTCGCCGCCCTCGGCCTCGCCGCGGCCGCCGCGCAGGACGTCGACGGCGAGGAGGACGGCGACGACGAGCAGTCCGCCACCGACGACGAGGGGAACGGTGTGGGGGCCGACGGGGCCGCGGCGGCCGAGGTCGGCGCTTCCCGCGACCGCGGTGAGGGTGTCGGTGAGGACGAGGACGCCGAGGAGCAGGAGGATGAGGCTCACGCCGAGTTCGGAGTGCTCGCGCAGCCAGGAGGTGCGGCCGCCCGCCGCCGTGGCGGTGGGTTCGGTGGGTTCGGTCGTCGTGGTCACAGGCCCAGCTCCTTCAGGACGGAGCCGACGCGGCGGTCCTGTTCGGTGAGGAAGGCGCCGAACTCGTCGCCGGGAAGGAAGGCGTCGTTCCAGCCGTGGGTCCGGAGCGACTCGCGCCACTGGGGGGAGTCGTGCAGCGCGGTGACGAGGCCGACGAGCTTGTCGCGCTCGGCGTCGGAGAGGCCGGGCGGGGCGACGATCCCGCGCCAGTTGACGAACTCGGTGTCGAGGCCGGCCTCGCGCAGGGTCGGCGCGTCGAGCCCGGGGACCCGCTCGGGTCCGGTCACGGCGAGCAGACGCAGCTCGCCGGCCTTGATCTGGTCGAGGTACTCGCCGACGCCCGAGACGCCGAAGGCCACCTTGTCGCCGAGGATGGAGGCGAGCAGTTCGCCGCCGCCGTCGAAGGGGATGTAGTTGACGCTCCTCGGCGCGATGCCGGCGGCCTGGGCCATCAGCATGGGGGCCAGGTGGTCGGGGCCGCCGGGCGAGGAGCCGCCGCCGACGGGCAGCTTCCCGGGGTCCTTCTTCCAGGCGGCGAGGAGCTCCTGGATGGTCCGGTACGGGGAGTTCCTGCCGACCACGACGATGTCCTGCTCCAGGGTGAGCCGGGCTATCGGGGTGGTGTCGGCGAGGGTCTTCGGGGTCCTGTTGGTGTGGACGGCGCCGACGACGCCGAGGCCCATCGACATGGCCAGCCTGCCGTTGCCGCGTTCGCCGACGAGCCGGGTGAGGCCGACGGTGCCGCCCGCGCCGGGCAGGTTGAAGACCTCGATGCCGGAGCCGAGTCCGGCGTCCTCGGCGTTCTTGGCCACGGTGCGGGCGGTGATGTCGTAGCCGCCGCCGGGCGTGTTGGGGACCATGAAGCGCAGGCCGGGGATCTGCGTGCCGGTGTCGGCGCCGCTGCCGGTGGTGAGCAGCGGCGGCCCCACGAGCACGAGCAGAGCAGCCCCGAGCAGGGCCAGGGGGGTGCGCAGACGCACGGGTGCCGCCTCTCGGAGAGTAGGGGTGGAGGTGTGAGGTGGCCCACATGTTGCCTGCGCGTGAGGAAGCTGTCGCGCTTCCGCAATCAACGGACGTTGTGGTCCTTGTGGTCGCGTCCTACCTTGTCGGCGTGACGAAGGTGCTGGTGGTCGACGACGACTTCATGGTGGCCAAGCTGCACTGCCGCTACGTGTCGGCGGTGCCGGGCTTCTCGGTCGCCGGCGTCGCGCACACCGGCGCGGAGGCGCTGCGCGCGGCGCACCGGCTCCGACCGGAGCTGGTGCTGCTGGACATCTTCCTGCCGGACATGGACGGGATCGCGGTGCTGCGCGAGCTGCGGGCGGCGGGCCTCGCGGTGGACGCGCTGTTCATCACGGCGGCGCGGGACGTGGAGACGATCCGCTCGGCGCTGCGCGCGGGGGCCCTGCACTATCTGATCAAGCCCTTCAACCAGGCGGCGCTCCAGGAACAGCTGCGCCATGTGGCCTCGTTGCAGGGCCGGCTGGACGAACTGGCGCAGGCGGAGGCCCGGCAGGAGGACGTCGACCGGATCTTCGGGGCCCGCCCCCGTGGCTCCCGCGAGCTCCCCAAGGGCATCGCCGCCCCCACCGCGGAGCTCGTCGACTCGGTCCTCCGCGCCCACCCGGAGGGCCTGTCGGCCACGGAGTGCGCGGAGGAGGCGGGCACGCTCTCCCGGGTGAGCGCCCGCCGCTACCTGGAGTACTTCGCGGAGACGGGCCGCGCGGAGGTCACGCTCCGGTACGGGGGCACGGGGCGGCCGGAGCGGCGCTACCGGCGGCTGGGCTGACGGCGCCGCCGCCGGCCGGTCAGGGCCCGCTGCCCGGCCCGGAGCCGGGCGAAGCCTCCTCGGCGTCATGGGCGCGGATGCCGGTTCGAGCCGGGCGGGCCGTGCTGTCTGTGGCCCCGCTTAGAGGCCCCTTAACGCGACCATAAGGATCGTCTCCTCCCGTCCTCCGGGCCGTCTTTCGCGGATTCCGCGGGCTAGCTTGCTGGACAACCCCCCACACCCACCCTCGTGAAGGAGTTGTCCCCCCATGACCTCACGCCGTACGGCCGCGGCCCTGACCACCACCGCGGCACTCGCGTTCACCGGCCTCGCCGCCGCGCCCGCGTTCGCGCACGGGTCGATGACGGATCCGGTGAGCCGGGTCGCGACCTGTTACGCGGAGGGTCCGGAGAGCCCGAAGTCGGCGGCGTGCAAGGCCGCGGTGGCCGCGAGCGGGACGCAGGCGTTCTACGACTGGAACGGCGTGAACATCGCGAACGCGGCCGGGAAGCACCGCGAGCTGATCCCGGACGGCAAGCTGTGCAGCGCCGGGAACGACAAGTACCGGGGCCTGGACCTCGCCCGCGCGGACTGGCCGGCCAGCCGGATGAACTCCGGCGCGCACACCTTCCGTTACAAGGGGACCGCTCCGCACAGGGGCAGCTTCGCGCTGTACGTCACGAAGGACGGCTACGACCCGTCGAAGCCGCTGAAGTGGTCGGACCTGGAGGACAGGCCGTTCGCCACGGTGACGGACCCGGGGATGCAGAACGGCGACTACGTGTTCTCGGGCACCGTCCCGAAGAAGTCGGGGCGCCACCTCATCTACTCGGTCTGGCAGCGCTCCGACTCCCCCGAGGCCTTCTACACCTGCTCGGACGTGGTGTTCGGCACGGACACCGCGCCGTCGCCGGCGCCCACGGCGTCCGTTCCCACCGCGGCCCCCACGGCGGCGCACGGCGGCCACGGGGGTCACACGGCTCCGAGCGGCACCCCGGCTCCGGCCTCCGCGGCCCCCGACACCGAGGCCGTCGGCACCGCGGCCCCCGGCACCGAGGCCCCGAGCACCGCGAACGCGGGCACGGCGGCTCCGGCGCCCGCCCCGAACGGTTCCGGTGAGGAGCTCGCCGAGACCGGTGGCGACGCCGCCACGCCGTACCTCGCGATGGGCGGCGCCGCCGTGCTCGCGGTCGGGGCGGCGGTCCTCTTCGCCGCGAGCCGGCGCCGGTCGGCCGGGTCCCGGCACCGGGTCGGCTAGTCGGCTAGCCCACCACGGAGAGGCAGGTGGTCGGGGTCGCGTGGGCCGGGTCGAGGGCGTTGCCGACCTCGTGGAAGACGATCCGGTCCACCGTCCCGATCGCCACGTGCTCGGACAGGTCGAGCGCGCACCGGTCCTGGAGCAGCACGTTGCTGACGTTCGGGCCGGAGAGCCAGCCCGACTGGTACGGCGTGACGACCTCGTCGTACCGGGTGGCGATCACCGTGTAGCGCACGCCGGGCACGGTGTCGCCGCCCGCGTTCAGCTTGGTGAGGACCGCGGAGCCGACGATCTGGTCGGCGAGCCCGGGGGTCGAGGTCTTCAGCAGGTCCTCGGCGCCCGGGAAGTACGGCAGGAGCTTGGTGAGGCCGCTGAGGGTGGTGCCGTGGTTGTCGGGGGCGATGCCGACGAGCGCGTTCACCTTGTCGGCGCCGCCGAGGAATTTCAGGTAGTAGCGGGGCATCATGCCGCCCTGCGAGTGCCCGACGAGGTCGGCCTTCCGGGCGCCGGTGGCGGCGAGGACCCGGTCGACGTAGGCGGCGAGCTGTTCGGCGGACTTGTCGACGGGGCCCAGGCCGTGGAAGAGCGGCACACCGGGCAGCTGGCCGTAGTCGAGGGAGAAGACGCAGTAGCCCCGGTTGACGAGGTACGGCGCGAGTCCCAGCCAGTTGTCGACGGAGTTGCCGAAGGTGCCGTGGACGAGGACGACCGGGCGGGGGTGTTCGGCGGACGGCTTGCAGGAGAAGTCGTTCCAGCCGCGTCCGGCGGCGGCTTCGACCTGGGTGGTGTCGGCCTGGGCGGCGGTGGGGGCGAGGCTTGCGGCGGCGGTCAGCAGCAGGACGGACAGCGCTCTGACGACGTGCTTCCAGGGCAGCATCGGGCGATCTCCTTGCGGCTCAAGGGGAATGAGGGAGTGCGTGACGCCCTGCGGTCCGGACCACAAGTGGGGATGCGCTTCCAGCCAAGCTACGCACGAGTAGGTTCGGTGGGAAGTTACGCGTCGGTAAAAAGTCTCGTGTCGCGCCCCCACCTGCCAACTCGCTGAGATAAAGGCCCAGTTGCCCCGCGCTCAGGCCGCGAGTGATCCCGGTAGCACCGCCCTCGGGCCGTACTTCGCGCGGGCGCGGTCCGCCACCGCCTCGATGCGGCGCGCCTTGTCGTCCGCCGGATCGAAGGTCAGCTGGTGCGCGGCGCCCTCGGCGGGGGCCAGCCCCTCGGCGCGCAGGGCGATGCCCCGGACACGGGCGCGCTGGAGGCCGAACGAGGCGAGGATCGCGTACGCGAGCGTGGTGAGGTCGGTCGAGTGGGCGGTGGGTTCGCGCAGGGTGCGGGTGCGGCTCGACGTGGTGCGGTCCGCGTAGCGGACGGTGACTGTCAGGGAGCGGCACACCTGGCCCTCGGTCCGCATCCGGCCGCCCAGTTCCCCGGTGAGCGACAGCAGCGCCCTGCGGTGCTCGCCGGGGTTCAGCTCGTCGTGCGGGAAGGGGTGTTCGGCCGCCAGGGAGCGGGAGAGCTCGCCGGGGACGACGGCGGTGCGGTCGATGCCGCGGGCCCGTTCCCACAGCTCGCGGCCGGCCTTGGCGCCGACGAGCCGCTGGAGGACGGCGAGGGGCGCGTCGGCGACCCGGCCGACGGAGTCGAGGCCGTAGCCGCAGAGGGTACGGGCGGTGGCACGGCCGACCCCGTCGAGGGCGGCGACCGGCCGGTCCCGCAGGAAGGCCTCCGGGTCCTCGACGACCAGGGTGAGACCGGGCCGGGCCTCCCGGGCCGCCATGCGGGCCAGCATGGGGTTGGGTCCGGCGCCGATCACGCAGTCGACCCCGTACAGGGCGAGCGCCCTGACCCGGATCACCGAGGCCAGCTCGGCCGGGCTCCAGCCGAAGTAGCGCAGCGCGCCGCGCACGTCGGCGAGCGCCTCGCCGGGCGGGGCCGCCTCGACGACGGGGGTGAACTCGCCCAGGAGATCGAGCAGCCGGGGGAGCATCACCTCCCCCGTCGACTCCAGTCGGAACCGTACGCAAAGGATCATCCCGCGCTCCCCGGACTGCTGTGCCACAGTTTCCGCGCCGGCGTGGCGGCGCCTTCCCCGGCCGGCCGGAGGTCGGCCCAGGGGTTCATCGTGTAGCCGGTGGACATCGTGATCCGGCGGCCGGTGTCGCCCGATCCGGGCGACACGGCGGCGGGCCCGGCGGACGGCCCGGCCGCGGGCTCGGGCTCGCCCCCGGGCTCGCCCCCGGGCTCGGGCTCGGGCTCGGAGAGGCGCTCCCCCACCGCCTGCAGGCCGCCGGTGGCGCGCAGTTCGGCCAGCTCGGCGAGGTTCCAGGCGGCGGAGCCGACCACGCTGAGGCTGCGCGGGCCGCGCCGCTGCACCACGCCCCGGACGAGGAGCAGCCAGGAGTGGAAGACGGTGTGGGCGCAGCGCTCGTGGGAGTCGTCGAAGAAGGCGAGGTCGACCAGGCCGGTGCCGTCGTCGAGGGTGCTGAAGATGACCCGCTTGCCGGAGCGGATCGGCGGGGTCTGGGTGGCCGCCTTGGCGCCGGCGACCAGGACGGTCTGGCCGTGCCGGGCCGAGCGCAGCCGCTGGGCGGAGACCACGCCGAGTTCGCGCAGGAAGGCCCGGTGGTCGCCCATGAGATGGCGGGAGGCGTCCATGCCGAGGATGCCGAGTTCGGCGCTGAGCCGTTCGGTGTCGTCGAGGTCGGGCAGGCCGACGGGGGCGGTCTTGCGGCCCTGGGCGAGCGGGAGCTGCCCGCCGTAGGAGGCGGTGCCGCGCTGGACGCGGTGGAGTTCGGTCAGGTGCAGGAGCAGGTCGCGGCGGTTGGCGCCGAAGGCGTCCAGCGCGCCGACCTGGGCGAGGCGTTCGGCGACGGGTTTGCGCGGGCGGGCCCGCTCCCAGAAGTCGAGCAGGGAGGCGTAGGGCTGTCCGGCCTCGATGCGGGCGCCCTCGGCCTCGCTGATGCCGTGGACATCGGTGAGGCCGAGCCGCAGGCCCCAGGTCCTCGTGCCGCCGTCGGACACCGCCTCGATGCGATGGGCGACCGCCGACCGGTTCACGTCCAGCGGCAGCACGGGCACCCCGCGCCGCCGGGCGTCCGCGAGCAGCAGCCGCTTCGGGTACATGCCGGGGTCGTGGGTGAGCAGCCCCGCGTAGAAGGCGGCCGGGTGGTGCGCCTTGAGCCAGGCCGACTGGTAGGTCGGCACGGCGAAGGCCACCGCGTGCGCCTTGCAGAAGCCGTAAGAGCCGAAGGCCTCGACGATCTCCCAGGTGCGGGCGACGACCTCCTCCGCGTACCCGTTGCTCCGCGCCCGCTCGGTGAACCAGATCCTGATCCTCCCCTGCGACTCGGGGTGGGAGAGCCCGCGGCGGACCTGGTCGGCCTCGTCGCGGCCGCAGCCGGTCAGGATGCTCACGATCTCGATGATCTGCTCGTGGAAGACGACGACGCCGTACGTCTCCTTCAGGGCTCCCTCCAGGTCGGGGTGCGGGTAGCGGACGGGGGCCCGGCCGTGCCGGGCCTCGATGAACGGGCGGACCATGTCCGCGGCGACCGGGCCGGGCCGGAAGAGGGAGATGTCGACGACGAGGTCGTGGAAGTTCTCGGGCTGGAGCCGGCCCACCAGATCGCGCTGGCCGGGCGACTCGATCTGGAAGCAGCCCAGGGTCTCGGTGGAGCGGATCAGCCGGTAGGTGTCGGGGTCGCCGGCCGGGACCGCGTCGACGTCCGGCCGGGTGCCGGTGGCCCGCTCGACCTCGGCGACGGCATGCGCCATGGCGGACTGCATCCGGACCCCGAGGACGTCGAGCTTGAGCAGGCCGAGGTCCTCCACGTCCTCCTTGTCGAACTGCGACATGGGCAGCCCCTCGCCGCTGGTGGGCACGACGGGCGTACGGCCGAGCAGCGAGGCGTCCGAGAGGAGTACGCCGCAGGGGTGCATGGCGATGCCCCGGGGCAGCGCGTCGAGGGCCTCGACCAGCTCCCAGAAGCGGGTGTCGCCCGCCCGCCGGGCCTTCAGCTCGCGCAGTTCGGGCAGTTCGTCGAGGGCGGCGCGGGCGTCCCGGGCGCGGATGTGCGGGAAGGCCTTGGCGATCCGGTCGGTCTCGGCCGGGTCCATGGACAGGGCGGCGCCGACGTCCCGGACCGCGTGGCGGACCCGGTAGGTCTCGGGCATGGCGACGGTGACGACCCGCTCGGCGCCGAAGCGGTCGAGGATCGCGCGGTAGACCTCGATGCGGCGGGCGGACTCGACGTCGATGTCGATGTCGGGCAGGGCGGTACGGCGCTTGGACAGGAAGCGTTCCATCAGCAGTCCGTGCTCCACCGGGTCGGCGTGGGCGATGCCGAGGAGGTGGTTGACGAGGGAGCCGGCGCCGGAGCCGCGGGCGGCCACCCGGATGCCCATGTCCCGTACGTCGTCGACGACCTGGGCGACCGTCAGGAAGTAGCTGGCGAAGCCGTGGTGGGCGATGATGTCGAGCTCGTGATGCACCCGGTCCCAGTAGGTGCGCCGGTCGGGGCGGCGGTCGTAGCCCTTGAGGACCATGCCGGCGGCGGCCCGGGAGGCGAGCACGCGCTGGGCGGTGCGGTGGGCGGCGCCGACGAGGTACGGCTCGGGGAAGTGCGCGGAGCCCATGCCGAGGTCGTCCTCGGGGTCGACCAGGCAGGCGGCGGCGACGGCCTCGGTCCGCTCCAGGAGCCGGTGCGCGGCGTCCCGGCGGAAACCCGCGGCCTCGACGATCCGCTCGGCGCCGGCCAGCATGTCGTCGGCTCCCTTGAGCCAGGCCTCGCCGCTGTCGAGCCCGGCGCGCGGGTCGACGGGGACGAGCCGGCGGGCGGAGTCGAGCACGTCGGCGACCGGGCCCTGGCCGGGGTCGGCGTACCGGACCTCGTTGCCGAGCACGGGCCGGACGCCCTGCTCGGCGGCGAAGCCGACGGTACGGGCGGCGAGCCGCAGCGAGCCGGGCCCGGTGCCGGAGCGTCCGTGGTGCACGACCTCCAGGCACAGGGCGTCGCCGTACCGCTCGCGCCAGGGCACGAGCAGCCGCGCGGCCCGGTCGGGCCGGCCGGCGGCGAGGGCGCGGCCGACGTCGGAGTCGGAGCCGAGCAGCACGAAGAGCCCGTCGCCCTGGTGGGCGGTCCAGGGCAGGACGGGCCGCCCCTCCCCCGCGTGGGCGTGGGCGGCGGTGACGAGCGCGCAGAGCGCGGCCCAGCCGGTCCGGGACCGGGCGAGGAAGACGGCCCGGGGCGCGGACTCGTCCACGAAGGCCCCGCCCCGTACGGGCATCCGCCGCGCGGAGGTCTGCCCGCCGCGGCCGCCGCCGGGCGCCGGGCGTCCGTCCTGCCCGGAGCCGTACGGGACGGCGCCGTGGGCCGGCTCGGCCGGCACCGGGGCCAGGAAGGGCTCGTAGCCGAGGTCCACGCCGAAGAGCGGACGGACCCCTTCCCTCTCACAGGCCTTGGCGAAGCGGACCACGCCCGCGACGGTGTCGCGGTCGGTCAGGGCGAGGGCGTCCATACCGCGCTCGGCGGCGCGCTCGGCCAGCCGGGCGGGGTGGGAGGCGCCGTAGCGCAGGGAGAAGCCCGACGCGGTGTGCAGATGCGTGAACCCCGGCATGCGCCACACCTCCCGCGTCGAATTCGTACATACGTTCCCACCCCCTCGAACCCAGCGTAGCTCATTTTCGAACGTCCGTACGATAAGCGTGCGGCATCAGCCATTCGGCCCCGGCCCACCTGCGGAAACACCCCCTGCCCCGGAGCGTGGGGGGCATGAGTCTCGTCGACGAACTGAAGAGCGCCGTCACCCCCCGAGCAGCCCTGCTGGTCGTCGGCGTCTTCGCCCTCCAGATCCTGTTCATCACCTCGTACGTCGGGGCCCTGCACGATCCGAAGCCCACGGACGTGCCCTTCGGCGTGGTCGCCCCGCAGCAGGCGGCCACCGTCCTCGTGAACCGGCTGGAGCAGCTGCCCGGCGAGCCGCTCGACCCGCGCACGGTCGCGACCGCCGACGAGGCGCGGGACCAGATCCTGAACCGGGAGATCGACGGAGCCCTGGTCGTCGACCCGCGGGGCCGCACCGACACCCTGCTCGTCGCCTCCGGCGGCGGCACCGTGCTCTCCTCCACCCTGGAGAACATGTTCGTCCGGCTGGAGGCGGCCAACCAGCGCACCGTGCGGACCGTCGACGTGGCCCCGGCCTCCCCGCAGGACTTCGACGGACTCTCCGCCTTCTACCTGGTGGTCGGCTGGTGCGTCGGCGGCTACATCTGCGCCGCGATCCTGGCGATCAGCGCCGGCTCGCGGCCGGCCAACCGGGAGCGGGCCGTCATCCGGCTCGGCGTACTGGCGCTGTACGCGGCCCTCGGCGGCCTCGGCGGCGCGGTCATCGTCGGCCCGATCCTCGGCGCGCTGCCCGGCAGCGTCGCAGCGCTGTGGGGCCTGGGCACCCTGGTGGTCTTCGCGGTGGGGGCCGCCACCCTCGCCCTGCAGTCGGTCTTCGGGATCGTCGGCATCGGCCTCGCGATCCTGCTCATCGTGGTCGCGGGCAACCCCAGCGCGGGCGGCGCCTTCCCGCTGCCGATGCTGCCGCCGTTCTGGAAGGCGATCGGCCCGTACCTGCCACCGGGCGCGGGCACCTGGGCGGCACGCTCGATCGCGTACTTCAAGGGCAACGACATGACCGCCTCGATGGTGGTCCTGTCGGTCTGGGCGGTCGTCGGCGCGGCCGTCACCCTGGTGATGTCCTCGCTGAAACGGCGCCCGGAGACGGAGCCGATCGCCGACGAAGTGGGCGAGACCCGCGCCTAGGCATACGGATCACGCCGGGCTCGCGGAGGCCCCGGCCCGCCGCCGCCGCGTCGACGGGACGGCGATGGCGAGCCGGGGCCGGGGGGCCTAGAAGACGCTGACCCCGTACGCGCTGAGCGCCTCGGTCACCGGCTGGAAGAAGGTGGTGCCGCCGGAGGAGCAGTTGCCGCTGCCGCCCGAGGTGAGGCCGATGGCGCGGCTGCCGGAGTAGAGCGGACCGCCGGAGTCGCCGGGCTCGGCGCAGACGTTGGTCTGGATCATGCCGTAGACGATGTCACCGCCGCCGTAGTTCACCGTGGCGTTGAGGCCGGTGACCGTACCGCCGTGGATGCCGGTGGTCGAGCCGCGGCGGGTGACGGACATCCCGACCGTGGCGTTGGCGGCGCTGGTGATGTCGACGCTGCCGACCGTGCCGGACTTGGTCACCGAGGTGTTGGTGTAGCGCACGATGCCGTAGTCGTTGGTCGGGAAGCTCGACCCGGCGGTGGTCCCGAGCACGGTGGTGTGGGAGGAGTTGGACCACCAGGTGCCCGCGCCGTCGGTGCAGTGGCCGGCGGTGAGGAAGTAGTAGTTCCCCGCGCTGTCCTTGACGTTGAAGCCGAGGGAGCATCGCCAGCTGCTCGCGTAGATGGCGTCGCCGCCGGAGATCAGCTTGTTGAACTTCCCGGGGGTGCGCTCGATGCGCAGCGCACCCGCGTTGGCGCCGGCCTGTCGCTTGATCTTGGCGAGGTCCGCCTGCGAGACGGTGGAGTCGGCGGTGACGACCACGGTCCTGGTGGCGGGGTCGACGCGCCAGGCGGTGCCCGCCACGTCGGCCGCGAGGACGGCGTCGCCCGCGGCGGTGAGCTGGGTGGCGCTGAAGGTGCTCGCCTGGGCGGCCGAGTCGGCGTTCGCGGTGGGGACGGCGAGCGCCGCGGCGGCGACGAGGCCGGTCGCGATGGCGAGCATCCGGATGTTTCTCGTGGGGGTGGTGCGCTTGATCCTCACTTCTCGTTCCTCCAGAGGGGAATCGGGGGCCCGCAGTGGGGTGTCGGACCCGTGAGGCGCGGCCCGGGGGCCGGCGCTGTTGGTGGGGGAGTCTCGGGCCGTGCGGTTTCGCGCCGCGAGGGCGGCCTTCGGCCATACGGCCTTCAACCAACCAGCTGGGTAACGGAGTCGCCCGGTACAGGCGTCGGCCTCAGTAGAGGCTGACCTTGTACTTGGCGAGCGCCTCCGGCACCGGCTGGAAGAACGTGGTGCCTCCGGTCGAGCAGTTGCCGCTGCCACCGGAGGTGATGCCGAGCGCCTTGGTGCCGTCGTAGAGGGCACCGCCCGAGTCGCCGGGCTCGGCGCAGACGTTGGTCTGGATGAGACCTCGCACGGTGCCGCCACCGGAGTAGTGGACCGTGGCGTCGAGCCCGGTCACGGTCCCGCCGCGGGTGCCCGTGGTGGAGCCGGTGCGCTTCACGGACTCGCCCACGTAGGCGTCGGCCGCGGTGAACCCGCCGGGGTGGGCCAGCGAGGCGTTGTCGTAGCGGACCAGGGCGTAGTCGTTGCCCGGGAAGCTGGACCCGGTCGTGGGGCCGATCAGGGTGGACTGGGCCGAGTTGGCGTACCAGGTGCTCACGACGTTTCCGCAGTGGCCGGCGGTGAGGAAGTAGTACGTGCTCCCGCTGCGCACGTTGAAGCCGAGCGAGCAGCGGTAGCCGTTGCCGTAGATGGCGTCCCCCGCGGCGAGCAGGGGCTTGAAGACTCCGGGGGCACGCTCGACGCGCAGCGCTCCGGCGTCGGCACCGGCGGCGCGGGCGAGCTTCGCGAGCCCGGCCGCGGAGACGGTGGAGTCGGCGGTGACGACGACCCGGCCCGCGGCCTCGTCGACGTACCAGGCGGTGCCGCCGACGTCCGCCTTCAGGACGGCGGCGTCGGCCCGGGCGAGCGCGGCGGCGCTCGCGGGGCCGGGGGTGGGGGCGGCCTGGGCGCCGGGCAGGCCCAGGGCGGTGGCGGCCGTGACGGCGGCGGCGACGGCGAGCAGTCGGATGCGCGTGGTCCTCACTGTTCTCCTTCGGGGTACGGCGGAGAGACCCGTGGGTGGCGGGTTCATGAGGCGTCGTCAGGTGACGTGTTCCTGACATGCACCGGCAGCGATACTGGCCCGTCCAAGCGGAACGCACAAGACCGCCTGCCGTCCTCGTCTACGCGCGCGGACCCGTGCGCGGACGGCGCGACCCCCCGTAGGCCCGCGCCGTCCGCAGCCGGTGGTTCAGCCCTCGACGACCCGCCGCTCCCCCGCCGCGACCGCCGTGTCCAGCGTGTTCCCCGGCGGCGGGAAGGGGCAGATGAAATGCGCCGCGAACGCGCACGGCGGGAGCAGCGCCCGGTTGAGGTCCACGGTCACGGAGCCGTCCGCGGCCGGCGCGGGCGGCCGCAGGAACCGGAAGCGATAGCTGTCCCGCCCGCTGGTGGTGTCCGCGAAGACCGCCCACAGCGAGCCGTCCTCCTCCACCGCCACCTGCAGGCTGTGCTCGGCGCCGTGCAGGTCGAAGACCAGCTCACCGGCGAGACCGAGCCCGCGCTCCTTGCCGTCCGCGTTCTCCACCCGCACGTGCCGGTCCTCGGCGTACGGGCGGAACACCCCCGGCCGCACCCACGCCTCGTCGTACGGCGTGGCCTCGATGCCCCGGAAGGCGCGGCGCGCCGCCGACTCGGGGTCGAAGTCCCGCACCGCCCACTCCCCTTCGCGGCGCAGGACGACGAGCCGGCGGCCGGCGGACTCGACCCGGGACTCGTGGATCGGGGCATGGTCGGCGGTCAGCCGCACGGTGCCGATCAGCGGCTTCCCGTCGACGGTGATCGCGTCCTCGGCGCCCGCGGTCAGAACGACCTCGTCGCCCTCGGTCCGCCACTCCCCCGGAACGTCCGGAATTCGCCCCTCCGGCACGTCCGAGAGCCAGTACGTGCCCGTCAGCGAGAGCGGTCCGTAGGACGAGGCGACCGCCGCCGTCCGCTGCTCGTGCCAGTGCTGCCACTCCTGCCGGGGATCGTCGCCGTGCGCGCCCCGTGCTGCATCCGTGCTCATGGTGTGTCACCTTTCCACAGGTCAGTTCTTGGTGCGGGGCAGACCGGGCGGGTTGATCTCCGAGCTCGTGACGGCCTCGGTGCTCAACCCCCAGCGCTTGAGGACCTGCGCGTAGGTGCCGTTCTCGATGACGTGGTTCAGGGCGGCGGCATACGCCTCCACGAGACCACTGCCCTTCTTCGTGGTGGCCGCGATCTTGCCCTGGAGCCCTGCGCCGGCGCCGGAGAACCTGCCCACGACCTCGGTCTGCCCGGCCGAGGCGACGTGGTAGGCGGAGGTCGGGTTCGGGCCGAGGTAGGCGTCGATACGGCCGGACTGGAGCGCCAGGTAGTAGTCGGTCTGGTTCTGGAAGTACTTGATGTCGACGGGCTTGCGGCCCGCCTTCTCGTTCTGCCGGCTCCAGTCGACCAGGATCTTCTCCTGGTTGGTTCCGGAGCTGACCGCGATGGTCCGGCCCGCGACGTCGGCCGGGCCCGCGACCTTCCAGCCGGCGCCCTTCTTCGCCTCGAAGGCCAGGTCGTCCAGGCGGTAGGTGGCGAAGTCGTACTTGTCCTTGCGCTCCTCCGTGACGGTCACGTTGGAGAAGACCCCGTCGAACTTGCCGCTGTCGAGCCCGACGAAGAGGTTCTCCCAGGAGACCGGGGAGAACTCGGGCTTCACCCCGAGGGTGTCGGCCACGAGCGTGGCGAGGTCGAGCTCGGCGCCGATCAGGGTTCTGTCGTCGGTGGCGTAGAAGGCGAGGGGCGGGGCGCTGCCGGTGGAGACGCCGAGGGTGAGCGTGCCGCGCTTGCGCACGGCCTCGGGGAGCTTGGCGGCGAGGGCGTCGACCTTGGCGGTGTGGACGCGCTGCTGGTCCGGGCCGAGGTTGATGGCGGCGCCCGCGCCCTTCCGGTCCTTGGGCGTGACGATGTCGTCGGCGGCGTCGCTCGTGCCGCAGGCGGTGAGCAGGCCGAGGGCGGAGAGCGCGGCGAGGGCGACGGCGAGCGGGCGGTGGCGGAGGGACATGAGGGAACTCCTTCGGTAAGGGCGGGGGGAGGGACTCGGAGACGACCGGGGACCTCACGGGTGCGGAGGACCTCGGACGCGGTGCGGAGGGGGCCCCGCGGATCGGGTCAGAGGACCTTGGAGAGGAAGGCGCGGGTGCGTTCGTGGCGCGGGCTGTCCAGGACCTCGGCGGGCGGACCCTGCTCGACGATCCGTCCCTCGTCCATGAAGACGACCGTGTCGGCGACCTCGCGGGCGAAGCCGATCTCATGGGTGACGACGATCATGGTGGTGCCGCCGGCGGCCAGGTCCTTGATGACGTCGAGCACTTCGCCGACCAGCTCCGGGTCGAGCGCGGAGGTCGGCTCGTCGAAGAGCAGCAGGGCCGGTTCGAGGGCGAGCGCGCGGGCGATGGCGACCCGCTGCTGCTGTCCGCCGGACAGCTGCCGGGGGTAGGCGCGGGCCTTGTCGGCGAGGCCGACCCGGTCGAGCAGCTTCAGGGCGGCTGCCTCCGCCTCCCTGCGCGGGCGCTTCAGGGCGGAGACCGGGGCCTCGACGATGTTCTCCAGGACCGTGAGGTGCGGGAAGAGGTGGAAGTTCTGGAAGACGAACCCGATCCGGGTGCGCTGCCTCAGGACCTCGCGCTCGCGCAGCTCGTAGAGCTTGTCGCCGGAGCGGCGGTAGCCGACGAGGGTGCCGTCGACACTGACGGAGCCGCTGTCGACCTTCTCCAGGTGGTTGATGGTCCGCAGCAGGGTGGACTTGCCGGATCCGGAGGGGCCGAGGACGACGGTGACCTCGCCGGCCCGGACGTCGAGGTCGATGCCGCGCAGCACCGGGAGGTCCCCGAAGCTCTTGTGGACGGACCGGACTTCGACCATGGAGCTCATCGGGTGCTCCCCTTCGCGTAGTGGCGTTCGACGTAGTGCTGGACGACGGAGAGGGCGGTGGTCAGCAGGACGTACCAGGCGGTGGCGACCATCAGGAGCGGGACGACGCGTCCGTTGCGGCCGTAGACGACCTGGACCTGGTAGAAGAGCTCGCCGATCGCCATGACGGAGACGATCGAGGTGCCCTTGAAGAGCGAGATGATCTCGTTGGCGGCATTGGGCAGGATCGAGCGCATGGCCTGCGGCAGCACGATCCGCCGCAGCTGACGCAGCCGCGGGATGCCGAGGGCCGCCGCCGCCTCCAGCTGGCCGCCGTCCACGGCCAGGACGCCGCCGCGGACGATCTCGGCCGCGTAGGCGGCCTGGTGGAGGGCCAGGCCGAGGACGGCCGCGCTCATCGCGCCGACCAGTCCCATGGTGTCGAAGGACCAGAGACTCGGCCCGAAGGGGACGCCGAGGCTCAACTCCTTGTACAGATAGGCCAGGTTGAACCAGAACAGCAGCTGGACGATGAGCGGGATCGAGCGGAAGGCCCAGATGTAGCCGAAGGCGACCGCCCTGAGGAAGGGGCTCGCGGACAGGCGCATGAAGGCGAGGACGATGCCCAGGGCGAAGCCGAGGGCGGTGCCGTAGAAGGTCAGCTGGAGGGTGACCCAGACGGCTTCGAGGATCGCGTCGGAGGCGAAGAAGCGGGCGAAGACGTCCCACTCCCAGCCGGGGTTGGTGACGAGGCCGTGCAGGAACTGGGCGAGCACGACGGCCGTGACGACGACCGCGACCCAGCGCCAGGGGTGCCGTACGGGCACGGTCTTCAGGGCCGGCGGGTCGCCGGCCGGGGCTTTCGCCCGGGCGAGGTCGACGGGTGGATCACTGGTCAGGGACATGGGGCACCTCGGGGAGGGAAGTTCGGCACAGGCGGACGGACGGCCCGGCGGGCGGAGGGCAGGCGGACGGAGGGGCGGACGGAGGGCGGACGGCCCGGCGGACGGAGGGCGGACGGAGGGGCGGACGGACGGGCCGCCGGGCGGAGGGCGGACGTGGGGGCGGGCGAACCGGCTCAGGCGCTCGCCGACGCGGGCGCGGGCGCGGTTGCGGCCTCCGCCGGACAGGACAGGTCGCGCAGCAGCGCGAGCGCGGTGCGCGCGGTCCGGTCGTTCTGGCGGAAGGCGACGCCGCCGGTACGGGGCCGGGTGAAGGCCCCGCCGGCCCGGGAGGTGGTGTGCGGGCCGAGCGCGAAGCGCCGCGGGTGCGGGCGTCCGTCCCGCCCGAGGACCCGGCCGTCGCCGGGGTCGACGGCGAGCAGCCCGGCGTCGGTCGCGTGGGCGCCGTCCGCGTACAGGGTGCGGAGCAGCGGGTCGGCGCTGTGCGTCACGGTGGGGTCGGGCAGCCGGGCCTCGACGAGGGCACGGGCCTCGGTCCACTCCCCCGGCAGGCTCTCCGAGGAGGCCCGGAAGACGCCCCGCTCCTCGTCGGTCTCCACGGTGACGCCGGCGCCGAGGAAGCGGACGATCCCGGCGTCGGAGAGGGCGAGCAGCCGGCGCAGCCGGGGTCCGGGCGGGCCGGAGGCGAGGTAGCTGAAGAAGCCGTGCCACCAGTTCCCGGGGTCGCCGACCTCGCCGAGCCGGGTCAGCTGTCCGTAGACGGAGAGCAGCGCGTCGAAGACCGCCTGGTCGGTGCTGTGGGCGGGGTCGTGACGGCGCTTCAGGTCATCGGCGACGTAGCGGCGCAGGCCTTCCTGGAGGGCGTCGGCGGAGGCGTACCGGACCCCGGCGAGGGGGTGGTCGAGCGCGTCCGGGTCGAAGCGGTCGGCCGGGTCGGGTACGGCCAGGGCGACCAGGGCCGCCAGCTCCGGACCGAAGGGCGCGGCGGCCGCGTACCGCTCCTCGAAGACCTCCCGGGCGACGGAGGTGCGCTCCGGGTGGGCGGCGAAGAGGCGGTGGTAGTGGGCCCAGCCGAGCTCCTTGGCGACCGACGGCCACACATCGCGCCGGAAGTCGAGCGGCCGGCCGGCGGCGAGCAGCGCGTCGACCTCGGCGGGCCCGAAGAAGCGCGGCAGCGGCGGGCGTTCGCCGTCGGTCTCGTAGCCGATCTTGGAGTGGTACGGGACTCCGCGCCGCGATCCGACGTGCAGCACGGGCTCACGCCCGGACGGCACGTACACGAGCCGGTCGGCGTCCTCGGGGTGCTCCTCGTACCGCCCGCCCCGCCCCTCGGTGAGCAGCACCATCAGGTCGACGAAGGCGAGTCCGAAGCCGCGGACCAGGACGGGTTCGCCGGCCGGCAGGACGGCCAGGTCGGAGTCGGCGGTGAACTCCGGTGGCAGGTACACCAGGCCGTGCCGGGCGGCGAACTCGCCCGTCTCGCGCAGCCGGGCGTCCGGCTGGGCGTCGAGGTGCCCGAGGGCGAGCACGACGAGGTCGGCGACGAGCGGTACGGCGTGCCCGTCGAGCCACACCCGCTGCCGCCCGTCGCGCGGGCCGGTGACGCGCAGCGCGGTGGTGGGGTGCTCGTGGACGGTGACGGTGGGCGGCAGCGCGCTCCGGGCCTGTGTGTGCGCCCAGCGCAGGTAGGCACCCTGCTGGGGGCGGCTCGGGAAGGAACGGCCGTCGATGCCGGCCCATTCGGCGAGGCTGGGACCGGGGCGTACGGGCCCGTCGATCCGCACGGTCTCGTCGGTGAACAGGGTGACGTCCTCGGCCCGGGAGTTCATCCAGAGCAGCGGGGACCGGTCGGTGCGCCAGATGCGCCCCGGGCCGGCCGGGTGCGGGTCGACGAGGTGCACGTCCAGGGGCCGCTCCCCGTACAGCTCGGGCAGGTTGGCGGCGAGCCGTTCGAGGAACCCGGTGCCGCGCGGCCCGGCGCCGACGACGACGACCGAGGGGCGGCGGCCGCTCATCGTGTGCCGCCCGTGCCGCGTGCGTAGTGCCGCTCGACGTAGTGCTGTCCGACGCCGAGGACGGAGGTGACCAGGACGTACCAGACGGTGGCGACCAGGAGCAGCGGGATCACCTGGTAGGTGCGGTGGTAGACGAGCTGGACGGAGTAGAGCAGGTCCTGGACGGCGATGACGGAGACGATCGAGGTGCCCTTGAGGGTGCCGATGAGCATGTTCCCGGCGGGCGGCACGATGGAGCGCATGGCCTGGGGCAGCACGATCCGGGTGAACCGGCGCCGGCGGCCGAGGCCGAGCGACTGCGCGGCCTCGATCTGACCGCGGTCGACGGAGAGGATGCCGCCGCGGACGACCTCGGCGGCGTAGGCGCCCTCGTGGAGGGTGAGGCCGATGACGGCGACCGAGACGGGGCCGAGAAGGTTGACCGTGTGGACGCCGAGGATCGTCGGGTACAGGGCGCCGATGTTGAACCAGAACAGCAGCTGCACCAGGATCGGCGTGGACCGGAAGAACCAGACGTAGCCCCAGCTGACCGCGCGCAGCACCGGGTTGGCGGAGAGCCGGAGCACGGCCAGCAGGGTGCCGATGGCGAAGCCGAGCACCATCACGACGGCGGTCAGCCACAGGGTGAGGCCGAGGCCGCGCAGGACGGCGGTGGAGGTGAAGTAGGCGCCGACCACGTCCCACTGGAAGGCCTGGTTGGTGACGACGGAGTACAGCCCGAGGCCGGCCAGGACGAGAACGGCGCCGGCGGCGGCCCACTGTCCGGTGCGACGGGCGGGGACGATCGGGAGCACCGGTTCGGGTGGCGCCGGGGCGGGGGCGGAGGCTTTGGCGAGGATCGCGGACATGGCGAAGGCTCCGTGGATTCCAGAGACGGATCGAACACGGGAGGCGCCTTCAGCGCGCGGTGAGCCACGGACCCGAGCCCCTCAGCGCGGTCCGCCCCTTCACGCTACGGGGCGCGCACGGCGGCCTGTCAAGTGCGTCCGGATGTTGAGCCGTTCGTCTCGTCGTGGTTGACGCGGAAACGGATGCCTGTTCCACTTGGGCCATGCATCCGCAGCAGTGGCTGGTCACGCGCTCCCACATCGACTTCGGTCGTGTGTGGTCCTCTTCCTGTTGAGCCGACCCCGCTGCTTCTCCCTGCCCGCGTGCTGTTCTCCGCGGCGCCTTCATCCGCGCACTCCTGTGAGCACCCGAGCCTGACGCCCCTCGCTCAGCGTTCCCTTCTTTCTTTCTTCCTTTCTTCCTTCGCCCTGAAGGACCGTCATGACCTTCGCGTTGTCCGTGCACCGGACCACGACCACCGACCCGCTGGCGCGCCCACTGCTCGACGAGCTGGCGCACGAGTACACGACCCGGTACGGCTCGTCGGAGGACCTGCGCCGCTATCCGGCGGAGGAGTTCGCCCGTCCGCGCGGGGCGTTCCTGCTGCTCCTGGAGCAGGGCCGGCCCGTCGCGGGCGGCGCCTACCGCCGTTACGACGAGCGCACCGCCGAGCTGAAGAGGATCTGGACCCACTCCGGCCACCGCAGGCGCGGGCTGGCCCGAAGGGTCCTGACCGAGCTGGAACGGGAGGCCGCCGCAAGCGGCTACACCCGGATCTACCTGACCACAGGTCCGCGCCAGCCCGAGGCCAAGGGCCTCTACCTGGCGACCGGATACCGCCCCCTCTTCGACGTCGCCGCGGATCCCGAGTCGATCGGGCCGCTGCCGTTCGAGAAGCACCTGGAGACCCCGAGACCATGAGCACCCCGCGTACGACGCCGCGCCCGCCCGCGCGCACGAAACGCCACACCGCCGCCTTCGGGCTGATCACGGCCGCCGCGCTGCTGCTCACCGCCTGCGGCTCGGGCGATCCGGTGACGGCGCCCGCCGGGGCGGCCGGGAAGGGCGGTGCGCAGGGCGCGCTCCCGACCGAGGACGTGGTCGCCGGCGTGAAGAGGAACGAGGCGGCGGCCTCGCTGCTGCCCGCCGACGTCCGGCAGCGGGGCACCCTGACCCTGGCCGCCTCGGTCGGCAGCCCGCCGAGCTCGGCCTACCTGCCCGACGGCAGGACGATCGTCGGCCTGGACGTCGACTTCTCCGACGCCGTGGCGAAGGCGCTCGGCCTGGAGCTGAAGCGGGAGGCGGCTGGATTCGAGGCGATCCTGCCGGCGCTCGGCAGCGGGAAGTACGACGTCGGCACCGGGAACTTCGGCGTCACGGAGGAGCGTCGCAAGACCATCGACTTCGTGACCTACGTCAACGACGGCCAGGGCTTCGCGGCCCGCAAGGACAGCACGCTCACCGCCGTCACCGACCTCAACCGGCTGTGCGGCCTCAAGGTGGCCACCGGCGCGGGCACGACCTTCGAGCGCACCCTGGAGAAGAACAAGGGCCGGTGCGCCCAGGCCGGGAAGCAGCCGTACGAGGTGAACGTCTTCAGCGAGCCGGGCGCGGTCTGGATGTCGCTCCAGCAGGGCCGCAGCGACGTGGTGATGAACACGATCAACGGCATCCGTTACGCGGTGACCCAGCAGCCGGACGCGAAGTTCCTCAACGAGTACCGCCGCCTCGACGTCGGCTTCGCCTTCAAGAAGGGGACACCTCTGGCCCCCGCCTTCCAGGCCGCCGTGAACGGACTGAAGGCGGACGGCACCTACGACCGCATCCTGCGGAAGTGGGGCGTGACGGCCTCGGCCATCCCCGAGTCCCGGATCTCGCCGCCGGAGCTGCCCGCGCCGACGAAGTGACTGGCGCGGTCCGGCGGGCCGTCCTGCCGTCCTCCCTCAGCAGTCGCAGCCGCAGTCGCACCCGCAGTCCCCGCAGCAGCCGTCGCCGCCGCAGCAGTCGGAGCAGTTGCTGCAGCAGTCACAGCAGTCGCAGCAGTTCCCGGGGTCGCTGCATATGCCCTCGCGGCGCTGGCGGCTCCACGGGCCCTCGTAGGTGCCGCAGCACATCTGGCAGGTGCAGGCCAGGCCGAGCCAGACGGCGCAGCCGGTGAGCAGGCCACGGCGGTTCGGGGGCTCGGGCGGCAGCGGCGCGCCGGGACCGCCGGGGCCGGGGTTCCAGGGGCCGGGGGACGCGTACGGGTTGCCGGGGACGGGGACGTGCGGCTGCCCCGGGCCCGGTGCCCCGTGCGCGCAGGTCGTCGTGCCGAAGGCCCGGTCGACCGAGACCCGCAGCTCGTGGGCGAGGAGTACGTGGGCGAGCCGGTGGTCGGCGAACTCGGCGTCCCTCAGGGCGAGGCGGATGCCGTGCAGCGCGTCGTCGGCGAGCCGGCGGGCCTCCTCGCGGGAGGTGCCGGTCGCGGTGAGCGGGTTCCAGGCGCCGGCGGCGTCGTCGGCGGCCTGGTCCTCGACGGCGTCGAGGAGGTGGGCGAGGCGTCCGAAGAGGCGGCCCGCCTCGGCGAGGGGCTCGGCGTTGCCGGGGCGGCCGGCGAGGACCGCGGTGTGCGCGAAGGCGGCCGCGGTCGCCGTCTCGGTCGGCTCGGTGACGGCGAGGAGCGGGGTGCCGAGGCCCGCCAGGGCCTCGATGCCGGTCTGCCGGTCGACCGCGTCGACCAGGACCGCGGTGTCGAAACCGAGCGCGCGTCCGGTGCGCGCGCCGGCCCGGTCCCAGGAGCGGGCGACCCGGCGGGCCGCGGCGGCGACCGGGCGCCGGGCCAACAGGCCGTCCCGGTCGGCGACGTGGTCGCGGATCTTCGCCGAGGCCAGGACCAGCGACACGGCGGCGGCGAGCCGCGCGCCCTCGCCCCGGGCGACCGGCGCGGTCCGCATGGCGCGCAGCGGGCAGGGTCCCGCGGTACGGCGCCCGGCCTCGGTGGTGCCGGTCTGAGCCTCCGTCAGCACCGAGACGATCAGGCCGTCGTAGTTGGTGACGACCCGGGCGAGCTGCCCGTGGTCGGCGCGAAGTGCCAGGCAGAGGCCGCAGAGATGGGCCATCCACTCGGTTTTGAGGCCTTCGGTGAGGCGGTGCGCGCAGGGCCTGACGATTCCGAACACGGTGATTCCCCCGTACTTCACACCCTCGCCGCGCGAGGGTCCGCGCGGTCGCGTCGGGCATCGTACCGAGGCCTCCGGGAAGGCGTCCGTTCACCCGTACGCCCCCATCGTCACCCTTCCGGACCGACTTTCATATTTTAAGTTGCACGCCCCGATCCGACCCCCTGTCAGCCCTGGCATACCGCAAGATTCCTGACGAATCGCCAGATTTCGAGCCTCACGTTCTGCACCAGTCCCGTCACGAATCTCCTGCGCGCCGACTATCCACTTGGCGCGCGATCCGCATCATGGACGACGATAGGGATATGCGGAACCACGAGTGACCGCGCTGAAAGGAGGCGTCCATGGGATCGGTGCGCAAGGCCAGTGCCTGGCTGGGACTCGTCGAGGACAACGATGAGCGCTACTACGACGACGAGTACGCCGACGGTGCCGAGGGCGGCGGCGACGCCTGGGTGACGGACCCGCGGGTGCGGGTGGCGTCCGACACGGCGCACGAGCAGGGCCGTCGGATCGCGACCGTCTCGCCGGACGGATTCCGGGACGCCCGGGGCATCGGTGAGCTGTTCCGGGACGGGGTCCCGGTGATCGTGAACCTGACCGCGATGGAGCCGAACGACGCCAAGCGCGTGGTCGACTTCGCGGCCGGTCTCGCCTTCGGTCTGCGCGGCTCGATCGAGCGGGTGGCCACCCGGGTCTTCCTGCTGACCCCGGCCGACACGCAGATCGTCAGCGGCGAGTCCGGACGCTCGCAGGGCGGCTTCTTCAACCAGAGCTGAGGGATGCGGGCCCCGGCGCTGCCGGTCGGTCCCGACACCCCCGGCGGGGCCGGTGGCCCCGTCAGCGGCCGGGCGTTCTCGAACCGGCCGGCTCGGCACGGCCCCGTGAGGCGGGGACCCGTACGGCATCCGCGGTCCCGCCCCCCGTCCGCGGCTTCCGGTCCTCGCCCGCCGTCCGCCGCTCATGGCCCTCGCCGGACGGCCCCGAGCCCGCGGGCTCCCGACCCTCCGGTCCGGTGCCGGCCGTCGCCTGCGCCGGCACGGCGCTCCCGGCGTCCTCCGGATCCTGTGTCACCGCGCACTCCATCACCCGCGGCAGCCGCAGCGCCATCAGCGCGCCGAGCAGCAGCAGGCCCGCGCTCACGAACAGCGTCACGTGCAGGCCGTTCACGAAGGCCTGCCGGGCGGCGCTGTGCAGCGCCTCGCCCGCGGTGCCGCCCAGCCGGCCGGCGACCTGATAGGCCTCGCCGAGCGAGTTCGTGGCGGCCCTGGCGGCGGTCTCCGGCACCCCGGGCAGCCCGCTCAGACCCGGCGCGTACGCCGCGTTCATCACGCTGCCGAGGAGCGCGGTGCCCATGCCCGCGCCGAGCTGGTACGAGGTCTCGCCGATGGCCGCCGCGCCGCCCGCGCTCTCCGGCGGCGCCTCGCTCAGCATCGACTCGTACGCGGAGAAGAGCGTGGTCTGCAGGCCGAAGCCGAGCAGGACGAAGCCGACGGTGAGCAGCAGCGGCCGGTCGTGCTGCCCCATGAGGACGAGCAGCAGCACCGCCGCCGCGGTCAGCACGAAGCCCCAGCCGACCATCCGGCGCGGGCCGAGCCGGCGGAGCGTGTACGAGCCGGTGGCCCCGGCGGCCATGGCGGCGAAGGTCAGCGGCAGCAGCCGCAGCCCGGTCTCCAGGGGGCTGAGGCCGATCACCAGCTGGAGGTACTGGACGGCGATCAGCTGCAGGCCGACCAGGGCCAGCATGGCGAGCACGACACAGCCGACCGAGGTGGTGAAGGCCGCCCGGGCGAACAGCCTCATGTCGATCAGCGGGTGCGTCCGGCGCTTCTGCCGCCGTACGAAGAGGATCAGCAGCGCGGCGCCGAGCAGCAGCGGACCGATCGTGGCCGGTTCGAGCGGCGGGTCGCCGGCCCCGAGCCGCTTGACGCCGAGGACGACACCGAGGACGCCGGCTGCGGCCATGAGCGCGCCGAGCACGTCCCAGGGGCCGTCGGAGCCGCCCCGGGACTCGGGCAGCAGCAGGCGCCCGAGCGGAAGTATCAGCGCCATCAGCGGGATGTTGATCAGGAAGACCGAACCCCACCAGTAGTTCTCCACGAGGAAGCCGCCGAGCACCGGTCCGGTCGCGGCGCCGATGGCGGCGGTCGCGGTCCAGATGCCGATCGCGGTGGCCCGCTCGCGCCGGTCGGGGAAGACGCCGCGGAGTATGGAGAGGGTCGCCGGCATGATCATCGCGCCGCCGACGCCGAGCAGCGCGCGGGCGCCGATCAGGACCTCGGGGACGGTGGCGAGCGCGGCGACGGCCGAGGCGACGCCGAACAGCCCGTAGCCGATCAGAAGCACCCGTCTGCGCCCGACCCGGTCACCGAGCGTGCCGAAGAGGATGAGGAGCGAGGCGCAGATCAGCGGATAGGCGTCGACGATCCACAGCAGCGCGGTCGAACTCGGGTGCAGGTCCTCGGTGAGGGAGGGGACCGCGACGTGCAGCACGGTCGCGTCGAGCGCGACGAGCAACAGACTGACGCAGAGGACGAGGAGGACGACCCAGCGGTTGGCACCGCTGTCGGTTCCACGGCCGAGGGGACGCGGCCGCGTTCCGGCCGTGATCGTCCGCGCCATCTACGTACCTCCCAGTGAAGCCCTCGCGCTCGGCGGGCACCGGCCGGGGAGCGGCCCCGGGGCGGCCCGGCATCGACGGGCGAGTGAGCCGTCAGCGTACGCGAGTTCCAGCCCCGAGCGCGTGGTGCAGCTCTCACACCGGCGGGCCGCGGAGTGTGGCGTACGCCACTCGGCCCGGACCGGGGGCCGGGCGGAATTCCCCGCGCACGGCCGTTTGCGGAATTCTCCGGGCGCTCAAACACACTTCCGGAAACGCCCCTCCGACAATAGGGCTGGAGGTCATCGGATTTTCCGTCGGGTGACGGGAACAAACGCGCGGCTGAGAGCAACTCCACATCACATCGTCATCACGAAGGCACCGGAACGACCAAGGTCGCTACTCACTCCCTGTAACGTCGATTGGGTGCGTACCGACATCTTTGCCCGGCTGGACCGGGAGCCGGAACCGCCGAAGATAGAGGTCCCGCGGATGACCCGCACGCGTCTCGCCCTCTTCGGCGGGACGTCGGCGTTCTATCTGGCCATCGTCGTCGCCGTGCTGCTGTCGACCTGGCTGGTGACCCTCGACTGGAAGATCATGCTCTTCCGGCCCTATCAGCAGTGGCCGGAGCTGCACGCCTTCCTCGACTACTACGTCGTCCTCGGCCAGCGCGGCCCCACGGCCGTGATGGTGGCGGCCTGGCTGGGCTGGCGCTCCTGGCGCCAGCACACCCTCCGCCCGCTGCTCTCCCTCGGCGCCGCGCTCCTGTTGCTCAATGCGACGGTCGGCGCGGTCAAGCTCGGACTCGGCCGGCTCGGCCCCCACTACGCGACGCAGGTCGGCTCGGCCGAGCTCTTCGCGGGCGGCGATATATTCCCGTCCGGGCACACCGCGAACGCGGTCGTGACCTGGGGCATCCTGGCCTATCTGGCGACCACGCCGAGGGCCCGCCGCTACCTGTCGGCACTGTCGGCCGTGGTCGCGCTCGGCGTCGGCCTCACCACCGTCTACCTCGGCACGCACTGGCTCAGCGACGTGCTGCTCGGCTGGGCCGCCGGCCTGGTCATCCTGCTCGCGCTGCCCTGGTGCGAGCCGGTGATCGCGGTGGTGGAGGCCTGGATCCTGGGCCTGCGCGACCGGCTGCGCGAGCAGCTGCGGTCCCGCCGCCGCCTGGTGCCGTCGCTGCCCGTGGCGACCGGCGGTCCGCTGCCGGGGCTGTTCCCGCAGCGCCCGGCAGGCGCCGAGGAAGCGGTCCGGGAGACCGTGGGCGCCGGCTCCGGCCGGTCCCCGGCCGGTCGCGGACCGGGTCTGCCGACCCCGCCGCTGGCCGCCCCCCGCGCCCACGCCGACCGTCACGCGGTGCGTTCGGAGCGCGGTCCGGTCGGTCCGGCCGGCAGCCGGCGTCCGCCGCACTCGCGGCCCGCGACCGGCGGCTGAGCCGCCGGTACAGGCGTACGAGAGGGCCCCGGCCGTTCCCACGGCCGGGGCCCTCTCGCGTGTGCGGCGGCCCGGTGCTCAGCCGAGCCAGGCACGGGTGACGACGCCGCGCTCGACCTCGAAGTTGATGCGCCCCTCCAGGTACTCCATGGTGATGATCGAACCCGGCGGCAGGGACCGGACGACGCTCCAGCCCCGGTTCCGGGCGAGCCGCTCGGCCTCCTCCTCGGCGAGTCCCACATAGGTTTCGGGTGCGTGTTCGGGTGTCATACAGCTCACGTTAGTCCCCCGCCGGTCACGCTTGTGTCACAGGTTCTCGACATATGTTTGACGCACCGTCGGTAGTCGGTGGTGGCGGTTTCCAGCCGTTTCCCAGGGAATTCCCGGTCACCCGTACGAGGCGATCGCACTCCACCGCCGCGGCCCCGGGGAATTCCGCGGGCCCCCGTTCCGGGTCGGAATTCCGGGCGCCGCCCGGTCCGTCCGGCATTCACGATTTCCCCGCAACCCGCACACGACGTCCGCCGACCGGACGACCTGTCGGGGCGGCCTCCCCCGTCGTCCGTACGGCGGGGGACATCATCCGGGGATGGGTACCGAGACCGAGACCGCGGCCGTCGAATCGCCGCGGCAGCGGCATGGACGGGTCCTGATCGACTGGATCACCACGACCGACCACAAGAAGATCGGTCACCTGTACCTGGTGACCTCGTTCCTCTTCTTCCTGTTCGCAGGGGCGCTCGCGATGGTGATGCGGGCCGAGCTGGCCAGACCGGGCCTGCAACTGGTGACGAACCTGGAGTTCAACCAGGCCTTCACCATCCACGGCACGATCATGCTGCTGCTGTTCGCGACCCCGACCTTCGCGGGCTTCGCCAACGAGCTGGTGCCGCTCCAGATCGGCGCGCCCGACGTCGCCTTCCCGCGGCTCAACATGTTCTCGTACTGGCTGTTCCTCCTCGGCGGCCTGATGGTGGTGGGCTCCTTCCTGACACCGACCGGCCCGGCCTCCTTCGGATGGACCGCCTACGCCCCGCTGAACAGCGCGCTGCGGTCGCCCGGCGTCGGCGTCGACCTGTGGATCATGGGGCTGGCGTTCTCCGGCTTCGGCACGATCCTCACCTCGGTGAACTTCCTGGCGACGATCATCGGGATGCGGGCGCCGGGCATGACGATGTTCCGCATGCCGATCTTCACCTGGAACGTCCTCTTCACCACGATCCTGGTGCTCATGGCCTTCCCGGTGCTCGCGGCGGCCCTGCTGGTCCTGGAGTCGGACCGGCGGCTCGGCTCGGTGGCCTTCCAGCCGCAGTACGGCGGCGCGCTGCTGTGGCAGCACCTGTTCTGGTTCTTCGGGCACCCCGAGGTCTACATCATCGCCCTGCCGTTCTTCGGCATCATCAGCGAGATCATCCCGGTCTTCTCCCGCAAGCCGATCTTCGGCTACGTGACCCTGATCGCCGCCACCATGACCATCACCGGCCTCTCGGTCGTGGTGTGGGCGCACCACATGTTCGCGACCGGTGCGGTGCTGCTGCCCTTCTTCTCGATGCTGTCGTTCCTCATCGCGGTGCCGACCGGGGTGAAGTTCTTCAACTGGACCGGGACCATGCTGCGCGGCTCGCTGTCCTTCGAGACGCCGATGCTCTGGGCGGTCGGCTTCCTGGTGTCGTTCCTGTTCGGCGGGCTCACCGGGGTGATCCTGGCCTCGCCGCCGATGGACTTCCAGGTCACCGACTCCTACTTCGTGGTCGCCCACTTCCACTACACGGTCTTCGGCACCGTCGTGTTCGCGACCTTCGCCGGCCTCACCTTCTGGTGGCCGAAGTTCACCGGACGGATGCTCGACGAGCGCCTCGGGAAGATGCACTTCTGGACCCTCTTCGTCGGCTTCCACACCACCTTCCTGGTGCAGCACTGGCTCGGCGCCGAGGGCATGCCCCGGCGGTACGCCGACTATCTGGAGGCCGACGGCTTCACCACCCTCAACACCATCTCGACGATCGGCGCCTTCCTGCTCGGCGCGTCCACCCTGCCCTTCCTCTACAACGTCTGGAAGACCTGGCGGTACGGGGAGAAGGTCGAGGTCGACGACCCGTGGGGGTTCGGCCGCTCGCTGGAATGGGCGACCTCCTGCCCTCCGCCGAGGCACAACTTCGACGCGATCCCCCGGATCCGGTCCGAGGCGCCGGCCTTCGACCTGCACCACCCCGAGTTCGTCACGTACGAACGGCTGCGGCTCACGAGCCCGTCGCCGGAGAGCCGCCCGAGCGGTCGAGGGCCCGGGACAACAGGTCCCTGAGCGCCCGCACCCGCTCGACCAGCTCCGGCGGGTCGAGCACCTCGAACTCGAAGCCGATCATCGACACGTGGACCACCATCAGGTCGAGACCGTGGGCCCCGGTCCGCAGCAGGCAGGCATGCTCCCCCTCGGGCGTCAGGACCCCGTCGGCTGCGCCCACGGCGGCCGCGGCCTCCTCCAGCGGCACATGCAGGCGGATCGTCGCCTCGGTCGGATACGCGCCGGTGGAGACGCCCTTCGCCACGTAGGCGGCGAGGTCCTCGGCCGGCGGCTCGCGGGGCGGGAAGCGCGGGCCGTGCGGCGGTGTCGGCACGATCCGGTCGGCCCGGAAGGTACGCCAGTCGGCCCGGTCCAGGTCCCAGGCCACCAGGTACCAGCGCCGTTCGCTGCACACCAGCCGGTGCGGCTCGACGGTCCTCCGGGTGGTGGCGCCGCCGTGGTCGCGGTACGCGAAACGCAGCCGCTCGGCGTCCCGGCAGGCGTTCGCGAGATCGGTCAGCACGGCCGGGTCGATCCGGTCGCGCGGGGTGCGCAGCATCGGCACGGTGAAGGCGTTGAGGGCGCTCACCCGGCGCCGCAGCCGCCCGGGCAACACCTGCTCCAGCTTCGCGAGGGCGCGTACGGAGCTCTCGCCGATGCCCTCGACGCCCTGGCCGGCGGCCGACCGGAGCCCGACGGCGACCGCGACCGCCTCCTCGTCGTCGAGGAGCAGCGGCGGCAGTTCGGCCCCCGCCCCGAGCTGGTAGCCGCCGCCGGTGCCGGGCGTGGCGTTGACGGGGTAGCCGAGCTCGCGGAGCCGGTCGACGTCCCGGCGCACGGTCCGCGGGGTGACCCCGAGCCGGTCGGCGAGGTCGGCGCCCGACCACTCGCGGTGGGCCTGGAGCAGCGAGAGCAGACGCAGGAGTCGCGCGGAGGTCTCCAACATGCGCCCGAGTCTGCCAGCCCTCGCGGACAGGTACGGTCCGCGATCGATGGGCCCGCGCCCGGGGGCCGAGGCGCGGCGGGCCCCGAGCGGCCGTCGCCCGGCGCCCCCGGCCCCTGCTCCCGGAGCCCCTCGCCCTGCCCCGGCTCCCGGAGCCCGGCGCCCTCGGCCTCTGCTCCCGGAGCCCGGCGCCCTCGGCCTCTGCTCCCGGAGCCCGGCGCCCTGCCCCGGCTCCCGGCCGCGCCGCCCCGGCGCCGGGACTCAGCGGAAGCGGCGCACGAGCCGCCCCGCCCTCGCCTTCGCGGCGTAGCCGGCGTCGAGGAGCGTCCCGAACGCGTGGTGGACGGCGGCGCGGGCCGGGGCGTGGCGGCGCGGGCGGTTGGCGCCGGCGGCGGCGAGCTCCGCCCAGATGGCCTCGTGGCGGGCGGCGATCCGCACCGGGTCGAAGCGCTCGGAGGCGACGAGGGCCGCCTTGGCCGCACGGGCCCGGGCCTCGTCGTCGTTGATGAGCGTGAGCAGCGCGGCGGCGACGGCCGCCGTGTCGTCGACCGGGACGAGCCGGCCGTCCACGCCGTCCTCGATGATCTCGGCGGGTCCGTGCGGGCAGTCGGTGGAGACCACGGGCAGGCCGCAGCGCATCGCCTCGACGATGGTCATGCCGAAGGACTCGCGCCGGGAGGTGACCGCCGCCAGCGAGCCCTTGGCCCACTCCGGCTCCATCGGGTGGGCGGTGCCCATGAGGAAGACGTGCTCGCCGAGCGAGCGCCGTTCGATCTGCCGGGCCAGCGTCTTCTTCAGGTTGTCGGCCGCGTCGCCCGTGCCGTAGATCCGCAGCTTCCAGTCGGGGCGGGCGGCGGCCACGTCCGCGAAGGCGTCGATCAGCAGGTCGTAGCGCTTCACCGGGGTGAGCCGGCCGGCCGCCACGACGATCTTCGCGGTGGGGTCGGCGGGCGGCACGCCCGGCGCGGGCACGCTGTTGGGCACGGCGTCGATCCGTACGCCGGGCAGGGCGAGCGCCTTGTAGGAGCGGGCGTCGGCCTCGGTGACGGTGGTGACGGCGTCCAGGAGGGCGTACTCGTGCGCGATGTCGCGGCGCAGCCGGTAGCTGTGCCCGTCGAGGATCAGGTGCTCCTGGCCCACGAGGACCGGTCCGCGCGGGGCCTGCCGGGCGAGCTGCACGTTGAGCCCGGGGCGGGTGGCGATCACCACGTCCGCCTCGACGGCGGCCAGATGGGCGCCGATCCGGGCGTCGGTGAGCGCGCTGTACTGCTTCCAGCGCCCGTCGCCGCGCGGGAAGACCCGGGCCGGGCGGTGGAAGTCGGGGTGCTCGCCGTCGTAGTCCGGGCTGTTCTTCCGTATGTCGACGAGGTGGCGCAGCGTCACGCCGTCGGGCACGCCGAGGATCGGCTCGTCGCGGTGACGGAACACCGAGACGATCTCCACCTGGTGACGGGCCGCCAGCTCGGCGGCGAGGGTGAAGGTCGTCCGGATGGTCCCGCCGATGTGGTAGCCGTTGTGGAGCAGGAATGAGATGCGCATCGTGCCGCCGGTTCCCCCCGGTCGGGTGCGTGGTCGGGGCGACTGTACTGCCCCGGCGCCGAGTCGTTCACGGCCGGTATCCCAGCTGGGGGACGGTGGCACAGTTCGTGTTCATGTCGCCCTGGGCCACCCAGCCCCGGCCGTCCTTCCAACGGGCCACGGACAGACAGGTGTGACGGACCTTCGGCGGCTCGGCGAGGTGCTCGAAGCGGACCGGCAGCAACAGCCCGCGTGCGGTGTACGGCTCCGCCCGGTTGACGAAGTCCTCGACGCAGGCCCGGGTCGGTCCGCCGGGCCGGCCGGCACAGGACTTCGCCGCGTCCGTGAACCACATCGCCGCCGCCCAGCCCTCCAACTGCCACTGGGAGAGCGCCCG
This sequence comes from Streptomyces sp. NPDC101191, assembly GCF_044767915.1. NCBI lineage: Bacteria > Bacillati > Actinomycetota > Actinomycetes > Kitasatosporales > Streptomycetaceae > Streptomyces > Streptomyces sp. NPDC101191. Next base: position 52,843 of record NZ_JBIWOU010000007.1, on the reverse strand, counting down.
GTTCCCCATCGCGGCCCGGAACTCGCGCACCGCGGGGAAGTCCCGGTCGTCGTAGTCGCGACTGGACCCGGTGACGTAGAGCGCGGCCCGGCAGCCGGGGGCCTTCGCGTAGTCCCGGGCGACGGACGCGGACCAGTTCTGCACGTTGGTCACCTTGGCGGCGACGCGCACGCCCGAGGCCTCCATCGCCTCGCACAGCTGGGCGTTGCCGTGGGTGTCCATCGCGTCGAACACGACGTCGACGTGCTGCGCCCGCAGATCGGCGGCCACCGCCCGGAAGTTGGGCAGCACGAAGTCGACCTGCTCCTCGACGACCCGGTAGCCCTCGGCCCGCAGGCCCGCGGAGACCAGCCGGGCGTACCCGGCGGAGGCGGCCTGGTTGTACGAGACGACGGCCGCGGTCCGCGCTCCCAGATGGGTCCTGAACCAGCGGTACACCTCCGTGCCCCCGTAGAGGACCCCGTTCCAGCCCGGCGCCCGGCCGGTGCGCGGGGCGGAGCTGCCGTAGATCCCGTACAGGTGCGGATACGTGTCGTAGGCCGGGGTGAGCGGCTGGCCGCCGATGTCGGGCACGCCGGCCTTCGCGACGAGCGGGGCGCCCGCGTAGTCCAGCGCGGTGGTGGCGACCAGCGCGAAGACCTTCCGTTCGTCGACCAGTTTGTGCACACACGCGTTGTTGCCTACGCCGCTGCCGCCGTCGTCGCAGGTGACGACCTCGATCCGGCGCCCGTCGAGGCCGCCGTGGGCGTTGAGGGCGTCGAAGTAGGCGCGGGCGCCGTCGCGCGGCCCGGTGAACGTGTCGCCGCCGACCGGGCTCGTGGCGCTGGTGATGATGCCGATCCGGAGCGGCTCACCGCCGGAGGGGTGGGCGGTGGGCCGCGTCTCGAAGGCGCGCTCCGGAAGGCGGCTGCCGCAGCCCGCGACCAGGCCGGCGAGCAGCAGCGCCGCCAGGCACTCAACAGCCCGGAACCGTCGCACCGCTCAGCTGGACCAGGCCGCAGAGGGTCGTCACGGACACCTTCCAGGTGCCGTCCTGGAGCACGGAGGTCCCCTTGGCGCCCGGCAGGGCCGGGTTGCCGCCGACCAGCAGGTCGTAGGTGACGTTCGCGTTCGTGGGGGAGGTGAACGCGATGCCCTTCACCTGGGCCGAGGTAAGGGCGGCGTTCTTGTCGCCGGCGAAGGCCGCGAGTACGGACGCCAGTTGGTCGCCGTTCTCCAGGAGCTTCACCCGCTCGGCGGCCGGGGTCTTCGGGTCGAAGAAGGCCTTCCAGTTCCTGGCGATCTGCGCCTTGGCGGCCGCCGGGTCCGCGGGCTGGTCCGTCGGGGCGGGCGGGGCGGACGAGCTGGTCCGGCCGGAGGAGTCGCCCCCGTCGTCCGAGCAGCTCGCCACGGCGGGTGTCAGCACCAGCACCGCGGCGGCCGCCAGCGTGGCGGCTCGTCTCTTGAGAACCATCTGGCTCACCACCGGATGTCCGTGCAGGCCGGGCGGCCTGATGATTCCAGGGTGTGCCGCTTCGGGGCATAGTGCAAGGAAGGGGACGAAAGGCGGGTGAGGCCCCGTGCCGTCGACATCGCGGATTCTCCTGTGGGCCGGACTCGCGGCGGCCGCAGGTGGGGCGGTGCTGTGCGTGGCGGGCTGGTACGGGATCTCCGGCGAGCGCTTCGCCGAACGCCAGCTCCCGTACCTGGCGTCCTGCACCCTGCCGGGGGCGGCGCTCATCGTGGCGGGGGCGGTCCTCTGCATGGGCGGGGTGCTGACCGGCGCGCCGGGGGCCGGAGCCCCCGCCCCGGCCCCCGGACCGGCCGGACCCGACCCGGCCGGCCCCGCCCCGCCGCGGCCCCCCTCCTCGGACGAACCGCCCCTGCGGGTGCCCGGCGGGACCCTGGCGCACCGCCCGGACTGCCCGCTCGTCGCGGGAAGGCCGGAGGCGGTGCCGGTCGGGGACGCCGCACTGGCGCCGTGCCCGGTGTGTGAACCGTGGCCTCGCTGACCTACGACCTCACGCTGGCCGGACTCGCCATCGGCAGCGCGGCGGCGCTCACCGGCATCGGGCTGATCGTCACCTACCGGGCGACCGGCGTCCTCAACCTGGCGCACGGCGCGATCGCCATGATCTGCGCGTACGTGCTGCGCCAGTCGGTCGTCGAGTGGGGCTGGCCGCTGCCGCTCGGAGCGCTGGTCACGCTGCTCGTGGTGGCACCGGCCATCGGCCTGGTCCTGGACCGGGCGGTGTTCCGGCCGCTGGCCCTGGCCGGCGCGGGCCCGGCGCAGACCCTGGTCGCCTCGATCGGCGTCTTCGTCCTGCTCGTCGGCACGGCGGCCCTGATCTGGGGCGGTGACGCCCGCGCGGACGTTCCGGTCCTGCTCGGCGGCGACGATCCGTGGGCCCAGCTCGGGGCCGTGGTGGCGCTGGCCTGCCTGGTGGGGGCGGTGACGCGGTGGACGCGGTTCGGCCGGGAGCTGCGGGCGGTGGTGGACAACCGCCCGCTCGCCGTCCTGTCCGGCATCCCGGCGGACCGGGTGTCGGCGGCGGGCTGGGCGTTCGGCTCCTTCACCGCGGGCCTCACGGGCGTCCTGATCGCGCCGTACGTACGCCTGGACCCGTACGGGATGCCGCTGCTCGTCGTGGAGGTGATCGCGGTCGCGGTGCTGGCCCGGATGCGGAGCCTGCCGGTGGCGATCGGGGCCGCGCTCACGCTGGGCGTGGCCCAGGCGCAGCTGACCCGGCTGCACCCGGAGGGCTGGGCGGGCGACGTGGTCCAGGCGGCCGGGGCGAACCTCTTCGTGCTGGCCCTGCTCGTGGGGGCCCTGGTCCTGCCGGGCCTGGGCACCGACGACACGCTCCCGCCGCCGAGCGCGGCCCCTCGGGTCCCGGCGTCGCTGTGGCTGGTGACGGGCGTCCTGTTCCTGCTGCCGCTGGGCTTCGCGGGCGAGGACCTGACCACGGCCGTGCAGATCCCGGCGCTGGCGGTGATCCTGCTCTCGCTCGTGGTGGTCTCGGGCCGCGGCGGCCAGATCGCGCTGGGCCAGGCGGCGTACGCGGGCCTGGGCGCCCTCTTCACCGCGCTGCTGGCGGCGGCCGGCCTGCCGGAACTGACGGCGCTGTTGCTGGCCGTGGCGTGCGTGGCCCCGCTGGGCCTGCTGACGGGGTGGCCGGCGATCCGCCGGCACGGACTCGCCCTGGCGCTGGCGACGCTGGCGGTGGGGGTGGCGGTGAGCCGCTTCGTCTTCGCGCAGCCGTACGCGACGGCCGGCGTCACGCTGTCCCGCCCGGCCGGCTTCGACCCGGACCGCCGCTACTACGTCCTGGAACTGGTGGTACTGACCGGCTGCCTGCTCCTGGTCGGCGCCCTGCGCCGGGGCCGTACGGGCCGGGCGTTGGCCGCCCTGCGCGACCACGAACGCGGCGCGGAGGCGGCGGGCGTCCGGGTGGCCGGTCTGAAGCTCCTGGTCTTCGTCCTGGGCGCCGCGCTGGCGGCGCTGGGCGGCGGTCTGCTGGGGATGGGCGTGCGGGCCTTCGACCCGGACGCGTTCGACCCGGTCCGCGGTCTCCTCTGGTTCGCCGCGGTCCTGACCCTGGGCGCCGACACCCTGCTCACCCCGGCGGCCGCCGCGGCCCTCCTGGTCGCCCTGGACGCGGGCACCCACGCGGGGGTGGCGGTCGCCCTGATCGGCCTCCTGGCCGCCCTGACGGGCCGCGTCCCGCCGCTCCTCACCGCCCTGCTCGCAAAAACCCGCCCCTCGCCCGCCCCGGGCCCCCACCGCCGACCGTCCCGGGCGAAGCACCCCGGCCCGGCCGAAGGCGGGACGCATCCCGACCCCGGCCCGGCCGAGGGCGGGACGCATCCCAGCAGCCCCGGGGCCGCCGTCATCGCCGCACCCCCCGACGGACCCGAGGACGCCCTCCCACCCGCGAGCGCCGCACGCACGGGCGCCCCAGGACCCACCGAAGGCCGGGCGCGCGCCGACGGGACCCGGGCCACCGGCGGCGCTCGGCCCCTCACGGGAGAGTCGTCTCCCCCGCCCGCCGCCGGCCCGGGTCGTACCGGTGGGCGCGCGGGCCCGGCCGGAGGCCGGGCTCAGCCACGGCGGCCCGCCGCGGCCCCCCGGCCGTCCGGCCTCACCGCCCACCGCCTCACCCTCACCTACCCCGGCGGCCTCACCGCCCTCGACCGTGTCGACCTGGAGCTCCGCGCGGGCGCGGTGACCGCCGTCGTCGGGCCCAACGGCGCCGGGAAGAGCACCCTCTTCGACTGCCTCGCGGGCACCCTGCGCCCCACCACCGGCCGGGTCACCCTCGGCGGCGTCGACATCACGGCCCGCCCCGCCCACACCCGCCACCGCCTCGGGATCGCCCGCACGTTCCAGCAGCTCGCCGTGTTCCCTTCGCTCACCGTCGAGGAGAACGTCCGCGTCGGGGCCAGGGACGCGGCCGTCGAGCCCGTCGAGCAGGCCCTCCGCCTGTTCGGGCTGGCCGGACCCCAGCGCCACCGCGCCGCCGCCGGGCTGCCGACCGGGACGCTGCGCCGGGTGGAACTGGCCCGCGCCCTCGCGAGCGCACCGCACACGCTGCTGCTCGACGAGCCCGCCGCGGGGCTCGACACCGACGAGACCGCCGCCCTCGCCCGTATCCTCGCCGCCCTCGCCGCCGACGGCCTGACCGTGCTCGTCGTCGAGCACGACCCCGACCTCGTCGCCGACATCGCGCACACCGTCCACACCATGGAGGGCGGCCGCATCGTCTCCCGGACCGTGACGGAGGCCGCGCCATGAGCGTCGAGATCGCCCTCCGCCGCGCCCGGGTCCGCTACGGCCCCCTGGAGGCCCTGCACGGCCTCGACCTCGCCCTGCCCGCGGGCACCGTCACCGTGCTCCTCGGCCGCAACGGCTCCGGTCGCACCACCGCCCTGCGCGCCCTCGCCGGGACGGTCCCGCTGTCCGCCGGGAGCGTGGTCTGGCGCGGCACGGACGTCACGCGGCTGCCCGCGCACGAGCGGGCCCGGCGCGGGCTGTGCTTCGTACCGGGCCTGCGGGCCGTGTACGCGACCCTCACCGTCGCCGAGAACCTGGACCTCGCCGCGCCCGGCCGCCGTGACGCGGCGCTCGCGGCGTACCCGGAGCTCGCCCGGCTGCTCGGACACCGCGCCGGCACCCTGTCCGGCGGCGAACGCCGGATGCTGGCGCTGACCCGGGCACTGCTCTCCCCCGCCCGGGTGGTCCTGGTCGACGAGGCGTCCCTCGGCATGTCGCCGGCCGTGGCGTCCCGGACGTACGCGCTCCTGGCCGCCCTGGCCCGCCCGCCGGGCTCGGCGGCGGTCGTCCTCGCCGAACAGCGGGTCCCGACCGGGCTGCCGCCTGGCTCCCTCGCGTACGAACTGAGCCGGGGCGCCCTCGCCACCGCCGGCGAACTCGTCCCCGGAACCCGGCCACGGCCACGGAGCCGGCCGGGCCGGCCCGAACGGCCCTCGGACCCGGCCGCCTAGAGCGGTGAGATCCGCAGCATCGTGCCGATGACCAGCCGGTTCGGGTTCGGGCCGATCAGCGCCTTGTTCGCGGCGTACAGCGCCTGCCAGCCGCCCCGGACGGCGAAGCGCCGGGCGATCGAGCTGAGCGTGTCGCCCGGCTGCACCACGTGCGCGCGCCCGCTGAGGCCGTAGCGCCGGGAGCAGACCGGCCAGGCGCCCCAGCCCTGCACCCGCAGGACGTTCTCGGCGACCGTGATCTGCTGCGCCCGCGTCGCGAGGTCGGCACGGCGTGCGTAGCGGCGGCCGCCGAACTCCTCCCAGGTGGGCTGCCAGAACTGCAGCCCTCCGTAGAAGCCGTTCCCCGTGTTGGCGTGCCAGTTCCCGCTGCTCTCGCATGCGGCGACGCACCCCCACGGCCACTGGTCCTTCACGCACGCCTCGACAGGCGTAGGGGCCGCGGGGGTCGCCGCGGCGCTTCCGGCGAGGCCCTGCGGGAGCAGCGCCGCCACCAGGACGACGGCTCCGGCCGTCCAAGATCGGATCTTCGACATCGGGGCAGGCTAGGCAGCGGCCCCGCGGCCCGGCTCCGAGCCGCGCGGAAACAGCGTTCACATGCCACCCGTCCGGAGTCATGGGCCCGTGACCCAAGTTGTCCGCCCCGACGCGTTACCCGGGCCGAGCCTTCCCCGTTGAACTCGGCATGAGACGACCGGGAACCGCCCGGGGTCGCACGCGAAAAGTCCAGGGAGTCCCCCGTGCCGCGCATGCTCGACGTCAGCGAGGACGTACGCGCCGAGATCGGCGACGAAGAAGCCGACCGGCTGCTGGCCGGCGAGAACGCCCCGGGCAGCTACGACTGCACCTCCTGCCGCACGCCGGGCAACTCCGAGCAGGAGCGGACGAGCACGGTGCTCTTCGTCGGCGAGGAGACCGCGGTTCTCGCCTTCGCCCACGCCACCTGCATCCCGTCCCAGGTCGTCCGGGTCGCCGAGGAGCAGCTGCAGGGCGCCGTCGCCTCGATCACGGCGGCGGACGCGGCCGACTCCCTGTCCGCCGCCCACCCCGAGCAGGCGGTGCTGGGCGTCACGAGCGGTCTGGTCCTGATCGAGGGCGAGCTGCACCCGGCGCTCGTGGTGGAGCCGACCGCGCCGGTCGCCCGTCCCGGCTCGGACGGTCTGACGGACGAGTTCCTGCAGCTCCTGGTCGAGCAGGGCTTCCAGCCCGTCGCCGACGTCAACCAGAAGCCGGCCCCGCTGCCCGGCTGGTCGGTGCTGGTGGCCATGGGCCAGCTGCACTCGGTGCTCCAGCCCGGTACGGGCGGCACGGGCCAGGCGGCCTGGTGGCAGGCGCACCAGCCGCTCCAGGTCACGGAGGGCTGGCGGGCGGCGGCCAACAAGTCGCACACGGTCCTGGTCTTCGCCGCCCCGGTCGGCTCCATCGGCCAGCAGCCGCGCGAGGACCTGCTGCGCGACGCCCTGGAGAAGGCCGCGGCCAACGGGCGACTGGTGGCCGCCGCGATGCCGCTGGCCGGCACGTGACGGACCGCGCGCGGACCGGCTTAGGGCCGGAACGCGTCCCGGGGGCGCCCACCGTGCCGAGGCCCCGGCGCGCTCCTCTTTCCGAGGCGCGCCCGCATCCCGCGGACGGCGGGGTCGTTGGCACCTACGTGCACGCATACGACCCTTTCCGCCAGCCGTATCCGAGTCCCGCCCCGATCCCGGCGATGCGCCCGGCGCAGGACCTGTCGGGGGGACTCTCGGCGACGCCGATCTACGACGCCCTGTACTCCGAGTTCCGGCGGTCCTTCCGCACGCTGCCGGGTGACCGCAGCGGCGAGGAGGAGCTGAGCTTCCGGTCCTTCGGTTCGGCGGTGACGGGCGGGCGCCGGCCGCACTCGGGCACGGGGACCGGGACGGGATCCGGATGGGTGTCGGCGTACGCGCTGCCGCCCGGGTCCGGGAGCGGACTGTAGGAAACGGCAGCGGCCGGGGGGCGGGGGGGCCCAACCCCCGCCCCCCGCCCCCGCCGGGTGTCCGCGGGCCGTTAATATTTGCGCCCCCCGTATCAGGCCCACCCACCGAGCGAGGGGTCGGGGTGGCCGCCAAGCCGAACAACCCCC
>NZ_JBIWOU010000007.1:4563-45248 GCF_044767915.1 Streptomyces sp. NPDC101191 | reverse complement strand
CGCCCGGGGGGCTGGGGCCGCGGCCGGGTTGGGTGTTGGGGGCGGGGGCCCGCGGGCCCCCCGGGGGGGGGGCGGGGGGTGGCCGGCCCGCCGGGGGGGGGGGGGGGGGGCCCCCCCCCCCCCCCCCCCGGCCGCTGCCGTGTGACGGCTGCCGTTACTTCTTGCGGCCGCGCTTCTCGCGCACACGCACGGAGATGTGGATCGGGGTGCCCTCGAAGCCGAACTCCTCGCGGAGGCGGCGCTCGACGAAGCGGCGGTAGCCCGCCTCCAGGAAGCCGGAGGCGAAGAGGACGAACCGCGGCGGCTTGGTGCCCGCCTGCGTACCGAACAGGATGCGCGGCTGCTTGCCGCCGCGGATCGGGTGCGGGTGGGCGGCGACGAGCTCGCCGAGGAAGGCGTTCAGCCGGCCGGTGGGGACGCGGGTCTCCCAGCCGGCGAGGGCGGTCTCGATCGCCGGGACCAGCTTCTCCATGTGGCGGCCGGTCTTGGCGGAGACGTTGACCCGGGGCGCCCAGGAGACCTGCTGCATCTCGGTCTCGATCTCGCGCTCGAGGTAGTAGCGGCGCTCCTCGTCGAGCTCGTCCCACTTGTTGTAGGCGATGACGATCGCGCGGCCGGACTCGACGGCCATGGTGATGATGCGCTGGTCCTGGACCGAGATCTTGTCGGTGGTGTCGATGAGGATGACGGCCACCTCGGCCTTCTCGACGGCGGCGGCCGTGCGCAGGGAGGCGTAGTAGTCCGCACCCTCCTGGAGGTGGACCTTCTTGCGGATGCCCGCGGTGTCCACGAACTTCCAGGTCTTGCCGCCGAGCTCGATCATCTCGTCGACCGGGTCGCGGGTGGTGCCGGCCAGCTCGTTGACGACGACGCGGTCCTCGCCGGCGACCTTGTTGAGCAGGGAGGACTTGCCGACGTTGGGGCGGCCGATCAGGGCGATGCGGCGCGGGCCGCCGACGGCGTTGCCGAAGCGCTGCTCGGGGGCCTCGGGCAGGGCCTTGAGGACCTCGTCGAGCAGGTCGCCGGTGCCGCGGCCGTGCAGCGAGGAGACGGGGAACGGCTCGCCGAGGCCCAGGGACCACAGCGTGGCCGCGTCGGCCTCGCCGGACTGGCCGTCGACCTTGTTGGCGGCGAGGACGACCGGCTTGCCCGCGCGGCGCAGCAGGCGGACCACGGCCTCGTCGGTGTCGGTGGCGCCCACGGTGGCGTCCACGACGAACAGGCAGGCGTCGGCGGCCTCGATGGCGTACTCGGCCTGGGCGGCGACGGAGGCGTCGATGCCGAGGACGTCCTGCTCCCAGCCGCCGGTGTCGACGACCTTGAAGCGGCGGCCCGCCCACTCGGCCTCGTAGGTGACGCGGTCGCGGGTGACGCCCGGGCGGTCCTCGACGACGGCCTCGCGGCGGCCGATGATGCGGTTCACCAGGGTCGACTTGCCGACGTTCGGGCGGCCGACGACGGCGAGGACGGGCAGCGGGCCGTGCCCGGCCTCCTCGATCGCGCCCTCGACGTCCTCGAGGTCGAAGCCCTCGTCCGCGGCGAGCTCCATGAACTCCGCGTACTCGGCGTCGCCAAGTGCCCCGTGGTCGTGCTGGTCGTTCATGAAGTCCGTTCCTCGATCATTCGTGGTCGGTGGGTCCCCGTCGCCGGGGCCCACTACTGAGAGTGTCACTCAGCGCCCGGTGAGGCGCCTGGCGTTTTTCAGGTGGTCGGTGAGCCGCTCCTGGATGCGGACGGTCGCCTCGTCCAGCGCCTTGCGGGTGCGGCGGCCGCTGCCGTCGCCGGCCTCGAAGGCGTCGCCGAAGACGACGTCGACGTGGCTGCGGACCCGGGGCAGTGCCTTGACCAACCGTCCGGGCCGGTCGGTGCTTCCCAGCACCGCCACGGGGACGATCGGGGCGCCGCTGCGGAGGGCGAAGTAGGCGAGGCCGGCGCGGAGGGAGGCGAAGTCCCCCTCGCCCCGGGTGCCCTCGGGGAAGATCCCGAGGACGCCGCCGTGCTCCAGGACCGCGAGGGCGTTGCCTATCGCGGTGCGGTCGGCGGAGTGCCGGTCCACCTTGAGCTGCCCGATGCCTTCCAGGAAGGCGCCCAGCGGCCCGACGAACGCTTCCTTCTTGATGAGGAAGTGCACGGGCCGCGGAGCGGTGCCCATCAGCATGGGGCCGTCGATGTTGTGCGCGTGGTTGACGGCGAGGATGACGGGGCCGGAGGCCGGCACCCGCCAGGCGCCGAGGACGCGCGGCTTCCAGAGGCCGTACATCAGCCCGATGCCGATGCCCCGGCCGACGGCGGCTCCCCGCGCGGAGGGCTGGGTCACCTGGCGGCCGTCCGCTTCTCCTCCACCAGGGTGACGACGCACTCGATGACCTGGTCGAGCGTGAGCTCGGTGGTGTCGACCTCGACGGCGTCGTCGGCCTTGGCCAGCGGGGAGGTCTTACGGCTGGAGTCGGCCGCGTCCCGCTTGATCAGGGCCTGCCGGGTGGCGTGGACGTCGGCGCCCTTGAGCTCGCCGGAGCGGCGCGCGGCGCGGGCCTCCGGAGAGGCGGTCAGGAAGATCTTGAGGTCGGCGTCGGGCAGGACGGTGGTACCGATGTCCCGGCCCTCGACGACGATGCCCAGCTCGGCGCCCTTGGCGATGGACCGCTGCAGCTCCGTGATGAGGGCACGCACCTCGGGGACGGCGCTGACGGCGCTGACCTGGGAGGTGACCTCCTCGGTGCGGATCGGGCCGGCGGCGTCGACACCGTCGACGGTGATGGTGGGCCGGAGCGGGTCGGTGCCGGACACGATGACAGGCTTGGCGGCGGCGTTGGCGACCGCGTCGGCGTCGTTGACGTCGACGCCGTTGCTGATCATCCACCAGGTGATGGCCCGGTACTGGGCCCCGGTGTCGAGGTAGCTCAGCCCCAGCTTGGCGGCAACCGCCTTCGAGGTGCTCGACTTGCCCGTGCCGGAGGGGCCGTCGATGGCGACGATCACGGTTTCCACGGTGGGGAACGCCTTCCTGGGTGAGCGGGAGGTCCCGGCGGACGCGCGGGGACTCCCACAAGGTTACCGAGTCCCCCGCACCCGTTCGGCCCAGCGCCCCTTACCTCCGGCCGCGCCCTCCGCCCGGCGTCCACCCGCGCGGCGCCGGCCGGGCCCGCAGGGCGTGCGCCGGGCCGGGCGGCCGGTGCCGTCCGGCCGGCCGTCCGGGCCCGCGCGGCCCGCGCCCGGACGGAAGGGCGTCGCGCCCGTGAGCGCGGGCAGCGGCCGCCGTCAGCTCTGCCGCAGGGCCCAGCCGCGGTCCCGCAGGGACTCGGCGAGGACCGGGGCGGCCGTCGGCTCGACCATGAGCTGGACGAGGCCCGCCTGCTGCCCCGTCGCGTGCTCGATGCGGACGTCCTCGATGTTGACGCCCGCACGGCCCGCGTCGGCGAAGATGCGGGCGAGCTCGCCCGGCTGGTCGCTGATGAGGACGGCGACCGTCTCGTACGTCGCGGGGGCGGCGCCGTGCTTGCCGGGGACGCGGGCGCGGCCGGCGTTGCCGCGGCGCAGGACGTCCTCGACGCCGGACGCGCCGGCCCGGCGCTCGGCGTCGTCCTCGGACTCCAGCGAGCGCAGCGCCCGTACCGTCTCCTCCAGGTCCGCCGCGACGCCCGCGAGGACGTCGGCGACGGGCCCGGGGTTGGCGGAGAGGATCTCGATCCACATGCGCGGGTCGGAGGCGGCGATCCGGGTGACGTCGCGGATGCCCTGCCCGCAGAGCCGCACGGCCGACTCGTCGGCCCGCTCCAGCCGCGCCGCGACCATGGACGACACGAGCTGCGGGGTGTGCGAGACGAGCGCGACGGCCCGGTCGTGGGCGTCGGCGTCCATGACGACGGGGACGGCCCGGCACAGCGCGACCAGTTCCAGGGCCAGGTTGAGGACCTCGGTGTCGGTGTCGCGGGTGGGCGTGAGGACCCAGGGGCGGCCCTCGAAGAGGTCGGCGGTGGCGGCCAGCGGGCCGGAGCGCTCCTTGCCGGACATCGGGTGGGTGCCGATGTACGCGGTGAGGTCCAGGCCCAGGTCGAGCAGTTCCCGCTTGGGTCCGCCCTTGACGCTGGCCACGTCGAGGTAGCCGCGGCCGAGTCCGGCCCGGATCGCGTCGGCGAGGGTGCCGGCGACGTGCGCGGGCGGCACCGCGACGATCACGAGGTCCACCGGCCCCTCGGGCGCCCCGTCCGTGCCGGCGCCGAGCGCGGCGGCCGTACGGGCCCGGGCGGGGTCGTGGTCGCGCAGGTGCACGGCGATCCCGCGCCCGGCGAGGGCGAGCGCCGCCGAGGTGCCGATCAGGCCGGTTCCGATGACGAGCGCGGTTCTCACTGGGCGATGTCCTTGCGCAGGGCGGCCGCGGCACCGAGGTAGACGTGCGCGATCCGGGACTTGGGCAGATCCGTCTCGACGTGCGCGAGGAGCCGTACGACCCTCGGCATCGCGCCCGCTATGTCGAGCTCCTGGGCACAGATCAGCGGAACGTCCACGATCCCGATGCGGCGGGCCGCCGCGGCGGGGAAGTCGCTGTGCAGGTCGGGCGTGGCCGTGAACCAGATGCTGATGAGGTCGTCCGCGCTCAGCCCGTTGCGTTCGAGGACGGCGGTGAGCAGCTCCTCGACCTGCTCGTGCATGTGGCCGGCCTCGTCCCGCTCCAGCTGGACGGCGCCTCGGACCGCTCGTACCGCCACCTCGTCACTCCTTCGTCGCCTGCGTCGGTGCTCCGTCGGCCAGCCTAGTCAGCCGTACGGAGTCACCGTCGCGGCGCCCGCCCTCCGAGACGGGCCGGTCGGCAGGCGAGCTCGGAGGTTCCGCTGCCGGAGAGGTCAGGGGTTCTGCTGCCCGACGAGGTGCCGACGAGGTCCTCCGGCGACTCGCTCCGGGGCGGCGATCCGCCCGGCTCGGCTCGTCCACGACCTGCGTTCAGGGACCGGGCGATCCCGTCGGCCGCCTGGGCCCGGCTCACGCCGGCCTCGGCGGCGACCTTCCGCGGGTCCGGTCGTCACCCGGACCGACCCGTTCCGCCAGTCGGGGCAGCGGCCGCGCACGGGGTACAACTGTCGCATGTTGCTGCACGTCGTACCGCTGGACGAATGGTCCGCAGACCCCGAGCTCCCCTACGCCCCGCCCTCCCTCGCCGCCGAGGGCTTCGTCCACTGCTCCCCCGACGAGCCGGCGGCCCTCGCCATCGCCGACGCGCGCTACCGAAACGTGCCGGGGACGCTGCTGGTCCTGGTGATCGACGAGACACGGCTGTCCGGCGAGGTCCGCTGGGAGGGCTCGGAGGACATGCTGTACCCGCACGTGTACGGGCCGGTCGAGCGGGCCGCGGTCACGGCGGTCCTGGAGGTGCGGCGGGACGGGGACGGCCGAGCGAGGGAGCTGGCGCCCCGGGCGTAGGCGTGTTGCGGCGCGGGCGGCGGGAAGCTGGCCAAGCTGGGCGGCATGACTGCTGACGCCCTGCCCCGCCTGTCGCGCCGTGCGACGCTCCTCGCCGGCACGGTCCTCGTCACCGGCTGCGGTGACGACGGATCGGACACGACGACGGAGACCCCGCCCGCGCCGACCCCGCCCGCCGCGTCGTCCGCGCCCTCCTCCCCCGACGCCTCGTCCTCCTCCTCCGGCGCCTCGCCCGGAGCCTCCTCCGGCGGACCGGCGCTGGCGAAGACCTCCGACGTCCCGGTCGGCGGAGGCACGGTCTTCAAGGACGCCAAGGTCGTGGTCACCCAGCCCACGGCGGGCGACTTCAAGGCCTTCTCGGCGGTCTGCACCCACCAGGGCTGTCTGGTGAACAAGGTGGCGGACGGCACGATCGACTGCCCCTGCCACGGGTCCAGGTACCGGATCACGGACGGTTCGGTCGTGGCGGGCCCGGCACCCCGCCCGCTGCCCGCCGAGCAGATCCGGGTCTCGTCGGGAACGATCACCCTGGCCTAGCCTGTCGCGCATGACTCCTGAGCAGCTGGTGCGCGACCACACGATCTACTCCTGTGTCATGGGGTCACGCGCGTTCGGTCTGGCGACCGAGGACAGCGACACCGACCGCAGGGGCGTCTTCCTCGCCCCCACCCCGCTGTTCTGGCGCTTCGACAAGCCGCCGGCCCACGTGGAGGGCCCGGCCGAGGAACAGTTCAGCTGGGAGCTGGAGCGCTTCTGCGAGCTGGCCCTGCGCAACAACCCGAACGTCCTGGAGTGCCTGCACTCCCCCGTGGTCGAGCACGCGGACGTCCTCGGCCGCGAACTGCTGTCCCTGCGCGGGGCGTTCCTCTCCCGCCAGGCCCACACCACGTTCGTCCGCTACGCGGGGGGCCAGCGCCGCAAGCTGGACGCGGACGTCCGCCAGTACGGCGCGCCGCGCTGGAAGCACGCGATGCACCTGCTGCGCCTGCTGACCAGCTGCCGCGACCTCCTGCGCAGCGGCGAACTGCGCATCGACGTCGGCGACGAACGGGACCGCCTGCTCGCGGTCAAGCGCGGCGAGGTGTCCTGGCCCGACGTCGAGTCCTGGATGAACCGCCTCCAGGACGAGGCCGACCGCGCCCGTGCCACCACCCCCCTCCCCGACGCCCCGGACCACGCCCGCGTCGAGGACTTCCTCGTCCGGGCCCGGCGCGCCTCAGTCCTGGGGCTGCTGGAGGCGGACCCGGACGACGAGGTCGTGCAGCGCGCCGAGGGCACCGGGCTCGTCCGGTAGCCCCGACCCGGCCTGCGCCGCGTCCAGGACCGCGTGCAGGCGCTCCACCTCCGCGCGTACGGCCTCCGTCGGCACCTGCGCGGCCCCGTGCTCGGCGGCCTCCTTGGCCGCGACGAGACCGGGCAGCCGGGCCGGCGCCTCGGGCACCTCGGCCGTGAGCGTGGGCAGGTGTGCCTGGACCTCGCCGGACCGCATGAGATGGATCCCGGTCAGGAGCGCCCGGTAGGTGTAGAGCAGCGGCTTCAGCTCGCCGCTCCGCTCGTACAGACGCCACTGGGTGCCGGCGAACCCGCGGTAGTGGTGGGCGTGGTGCGAGGTGAGCACGCCGGGCACGAGCGCGCACAGCTCGGCGTGCGCGGCGGTGGTGTGGGCGACCAGCGGCGAGGTCAGCTGTTCGAGGACGTAGCCGTTGCGCCGCAGCATGAGCCGGACGAACTTCCGCAGGTCGTGCGTCACCAGGTCCATCTCGACCCCGTCCCGGTCCCACATCCGGCTCCGGGTCTCCTCGGGCTCGCGCAGCCCGACGAGCCCCTCGACGGGCAGCAGGTGCACGCCCCGGAGGTCGACGTCCGAGTCCCGGGACGGGAAGCCGTAGAGGTGGGCGCCCGAGACGGTCGCGAAGAGCAGCGGATCGGGCTCCTCGGCGACCACGGCCGCGAGGTCGAGCCCGGAGAGCCCGGGCAGGTCGGAGGGTTCAGCAGGGTGCGGCACGGTTCACGCGTCCCAGAGTGCGCCGAAGGCCAGCAGTTCGTCGCGGTACTCGACGGGGGCGGTCCACTCCTCCGGCCAGGCGTCCGCGCCCAGATGGGCGCCGGCGAAGGCGCCGGTCAGGGCGGCGATCGAGTCGGAGTCGCCACGGGTGCAGGCGGCCCGGCGGAGAGCTGTCAGGGGCTCGTCGGGGAAGAGCAGGAAGCTGAGCAGGGCGGTGGCGAGCGCCTCCTCGGCGATCCAGCCGTCGCCGGTGTACTCGCAGGGGTCGACCTCCGGGTCGGCGGTCCGCTGGACGGCGTCCAGCCGCTCCAGGATCGCCAGGCACTCGTCCCAGCCGCGCCGGATGAAGTGCACGGCGTCGGGGTCCTGGGAGCGGGTCCAGAGGTCGCCGAGCCAGCGCTCGTCGTAGCGGGAGCGGTTGTCCAGGGCATACGAGCGGAGCCGGCCGACCAGGCCCGTGGGGTCGGCGCCCTCGGCGAGCAGGTACACGGCGCGCGCCGTCAGGTCGGAGGCCGCGAGGGCGGTGGGGTGGCCGTGCGTCAGGGCGGACTGGAGCTGGGCCGCTCCGGAGCGCTGCTCGTCGGTGAGTCCGGGAACGAGGCCGATGGGGGCGACGCGCATGTTGGCGCCGCAGCCCTTGGAGTGGATCTGGCTGGCGTCCTGCCAGAGGCGGTCGGTCGACAGCAACTGGCAGGCGATCATGCACGTACGGCCGGGGGCGCGGTTGTTCTCCGGGGACCGGTGCCAGTCGACGTACTCCTCGCGAAGCGGCCGGGTAAGCCGCAGCGGCGCGAGGACACCCCGGTCCATGGCGGTGCGGATGCCCCGCGCGAAGGCGAGGGTCATCTGGGTGTCGTCGGTGACCCGCCCCTTCTCCGGCAGCGCGAGCTGCCGCCAGGGCCCGTACCAGCTGATGATCCTCGGTACGTCGATGAACTCCGTGGGCAGGCCCAGCGCGTCGCCCAGTGCCAGGCCCATCAGGGCCCCCGTCGCGGCCTTCTTCGTCCCCCGTGTGGTCATTCCGTCCGTCCTTCCGGTCGCAGCAGCGGCGGATGCAGGGCGGTCGCCTCGCCCGCCCGGTAGAGGGCGGCCGGTTTCCCGCGGCCGCCGGTGCGGCGCGGTGGTGCCTCGACGGGCCGGACGAAGCCGGGGGTGGCGAGGACCTTGCGCCGGAAGTTGGGGCGGTCGAGTGCGACGCCCCAGACCGTCTCGTAGACCTGCCGCAACTCGCCGAGGGTGAACTCGGACGGGCAGAAGGCGGTGGCGAGACACGTGTACTCGAGCTTGGCGCCGACGCGTTCCCGGGCGTCGGCGAGGATGCGGTCGTGGTCGAAGGCCAGGTCGCGGGCGTTCTCGTACGGCAGCCAGCGGGCCTGGGCCGCGTCGCCGCCGCCGCGCGGTTCGGGCAGGTCGGGGACGAGTGCGGTGAAGGCGACGGACACGACCCGCATCCGGGGGTCACGGTCCGGGTCGCTGTAGGTGCGCAGCTGTTCCAGATGGAGCCGGGCCGTGGTGGTGCCGGACAGGCCCGTCTCCTCGGCGAGTTCGCGGCGCGCGGCCTGTTCGGCGGACTCTGCGGGGAGGACGAAGCCGCCGGGAAGGGCCCAGGCGCCGGCGTAGGGCTCCTGACCGCGTTCGACGAGCAGGACGTGGAGGCTTCCCTCGCGGACGGTGAGGACGGCGAGGTCGGCGGTGAGGGCGAAGGGCTCGAAGGCGTACTTGTCGTAGCCCGCCGGGCTCGGCCGTGCGGTGGTCATCTGCGTTCCGGGAGGGGGTCGGTGAACTGCCAGCCCTCGGCGAGCAGGGCGTCCACGGCGGCGACGGCCGTCGCGAGGCGCTCCTCGTGGGGGCCGGTGAGGACGACGGTCCGGCGGCCGGTGTGGGCGAGCTGGGTGAGGAAGCGCGCGGTCATCCAGGGCCGCAGGTGCTCGCCGTCGCGCAGTCCGTCGTCCTCGAAGGGGACGCCCCGGTGGTCGGTGAGCAGCCACAGGTCCTGCCGGCCGCGTGCGGCGATCTCGCCGGTGCCGGCGCTGGTGGTGCCCATGTAGCGCTCGTGCCAGATGGTGGTGGCGAAGGCGTCGGTGTCGCAGAAGAGGACCGGCGAGCCGTCGCGGGCGGCCTCCTCCTCCAGCTCCGACTGACGCAGGGCGATGACGGGGAAGTCGGCGGAGTGGAAGCTCACGTCGGACCAGGAGGCGCCGGGCCGCTCGGCGCGGAGCTCGGCGAGCTTGAGTTCGCTGTACTCCCGCCCGTACTCGGGTACGGAGCGGGTGCGGGACCAGACCCCGCCGCGACCCCGGTAGTGGTCGGCGAGGGCGAGCGTCATGGTCGTGGTCCCCGTGGACTCGGCGCCGAGGACGACGACCCGCCGGGTGAGCGCGGCCCGTACGGGGGCCTCCAGGTAATCCCAGCAGGCGACGGGGTCGGCGCGGACGGCCGTCCCGGAGACCGGGTGCCGGAGCCGGTCGGGGTCGACGCAGACGGACACGGCGCCGAAGCGGCGGCCGAGTTCCTCTCCGTACGGCTCCGAGGTGAAGACGGCGTCGACGGGCTCGGGCACGGCGGCCCGGAAGATCTTCATGTGGGCGTCCCACACGTCGGGGTCCCGGAGGTCGACGGGGACGTCGTCGAGGGCGCCGACGACGAGCGCGTCGGGGTGGATCTCGCGCATCCAGGCCACCCGGTCGGCGAGCGGCACGGACTCCACGGACGAGGCGCAGACCAGCACCGTGAGGCGCTCGCAGCGCTCGCGCGCGGTGCGGACGAGGTGGTGGTGGCCGGCGTGCGGCGGATAGAACTTGCCGAGGACCAGACCGTGCCCGTAGCGGCTCATGCGCCCGCCTCCCGGACGCGGAGGGTCCCGGCCAGGTCACGGCGCCAGTCCCGCAGCCCGATGGCGCAGAGCGTCATGAAGCCGACGTAGAGCAGGGAGGTCAGGTAGAGCTCCTTGTACGCGTACAGCGGCACGTAGATCACGTCGGCGGCGATCCAGAGCCACCAGGACTCCAGGCGCTTGCGGCACTGGCCGTAGGTGGCCATCAGGGAGAGGGCGGTGGTCAGGGCGTCCCAGAAGGGGACGGTCGAGTCCGTGGCCCGGTCGAGGAGCAGGGCGAGGGCGAGGGTCCCCACCGCCCCCGCCGCCAGCAGCCAGGTCCACTCGGTGCGGCTCGTGCGCCGTACCGGGAGGGTGCCGGAGCCTGGTCCACCCCCGTGGGTCCAGGTCCACCAGCCGTAGACGGCGAGGGCGATGAAGACGAACTGGAGGCCGGCATCGGCGTAGAGCCCGCTCTGGGTGAAGAGCAGGACGAAGAAGAGGTTGTTGGCGATGCCGATGGGCCAGTTCGCGACGTGCTGGCGGGCGACGAGCCAGACGCAGAGCGCGCCGCTGCCGAAGCCCAGGACCTCGGTCCAGCTGACCGGGGTGTCGAGCAGGGTGAAGAGCGGCCGCTGCAGTGGTTCCAGGACGTTCGCGAGACTCATCCCGCCTCCTTGAATCCTTAAGAGTCAGCCTGACTATAAATGCTGGCGCGACTCGACCACAAGTACGAAAAAGGCCCGTGACCGCCGGGCATGGCGGTCACGGGCCTTCAGGGCCGAGAGGGGCCACCGGTGTGGTGGCTCCCGGGTGCGGGCTACCGGTGTGCGGCGGGCCGGTACGCGGCCGGCGGGTGCATCGCTGCCGGAACGCGGCTACCGGCCCGGGTCCACGGGCCTCGGCCTACAGGTCTCTGTCTACAGGTCTCGGTCTACAGGCCGACTTCCTTCATCAGCATGCCGACCTCGGTGTTGCTCAGGCGGCGCAGCCAGCCCGACTTCTGGTCGCCCAGGGTGATCGGACCGAAGGCGGTGCGGACCAGCTTCTCCACCGGGAAGCCCGCCTCGGCGAGCATGCGGCGCACGATGTGCTTGCGGCCCTCGTGGAGAACTACCTCGACGAGGTAGTTCTTGCCGGTCTGCTCGACGACCCGGAAGTGGTCGGCGCGCGCGTAGCCGTCCTCCAGCTGGATGCCGTCCTTGAGCCGCTTGCCGACCTCACGCGGCAGCGGGCCGGTGACGGCGGCCAGGTAGGTCTTCTTCACGCCGTACTTCGGGTGGGTGAGACGGTGGGCCAGCTCGCCGTGGTTGGTGAGCAGGATGATGCCCTCGGTCTCCGTGTCGAGCCGGCCGACGTGGAAGAGCCGGGTCTCACGGTTGGTGACGTAGTCGCCGAGGCACTGACGTCCGTCCGGGTCCTCCATGGTGGAGACGACACCGGCCGGCTTGTTCAGCGCGAAGAACTGGTACGACTGGGTCGCCACGGTCAAGCCGTCGACCTTGATCTCGTCCTTCGGCTCCACGCGCATGCCCTGCTCGAGCACGATCTCGCCGTTGACCTCGACACGGGCCTGCTCGATCAGCTCCTCGCACGCACGGCGCGAGCCGTAGCCGGCCCGGGCCAGCACCTTCTGCAGGCGCTCGCCCTCCTGCTCGGCGCCCGGGAAGGTCTTCGGGGTCTTGATCTCCGGCTTGTTCGCGTACCGCTCGCGGTTGCGCTCCTCGGCCCGGGCGTCGTACTCGCGCGAGCGCGACGGAGCCGTGCGGCCGCCGGCGCGCTTCGGGGACTGCTTGGGGCCGCCCTTGGCGCCGCCGCGGGCCGCGTCGCCGCGACCGCGCTGCGGGCCGTCGGACGGACGGCCGGCCATGCCGTCGACGTCGTAGCTGCGGTCCTCCGGGCGGGGGCGACGCGGACGGTCGGCGCCCTGGGCGCCCTGGCCCCGGCCGCCCTGACCGCCGCGGCCGCCCTGACCGCCCTGACCGCCCTGGCCGCCGCGGCCGCCCTGGCCGCCCCGGTCGTCGCGGCTGTTGCCCGCGCCCCTGTAATTGCCGCGGCCGCCGCTCTTGGCACCACGGCTCCCGCCGTTGTTTCCGCTGTTCCTGCCGCTGCTGCTTCGCATCAATCTTCCGTCGTCTCGTCTGCGTGATCTTCTGCGTCCGGATCGAACGACGGCACTCCTTCGAGGCTGTCCGGCTCGACCGCCTCGGCCTCGGGGAGGAAGGGGGCGAGCTCCGGGAGTTCGTCCAGGCCGCGCAGGCCCATCCGCTCCAGGAAGTAGTTCGTCGTCCTGTACAGGATCGCACCTGTTTCGGGTTCCGCGCCCGCCTCCTCCACCAGACCCCGCTGCAGGAGGGTGCGCATGACGCCGTCGCAGTTCACCCCGCGCACCGCGGAGACCCGTGAACGGCTCACCGGCTGGCGGTACGCGACGACCGCGAGCGTCTCCAGGGCCGCCTGGGTGAGCCGGGCCTGCTGCCCGTCCAGGACGAAGGCCTCGACGGCCGGGGCGTACTCGGCGCGGGTGTAGAACCGCCAGCCCCCGGCGACCAGGCGCAGCTCGAAACCGCGTCCCTGCACCGTGTACTCGTCGGCGAGCTCGCGCAGGGCGTCGCCGACCTCGCGCGGGGTGCGGTCGAGCACCTTGGCGAGGTGGGCCTCGGTGGCGGGCTCGTCGACGACCATGAGGACGGCTTCGAGGGCGGGCTTGAGATCGCTCACGGGGCGGCCTCCTGGTCTCTCGGGCCTTCCCGGTCTCTCCGGTCCGCCTGGTCCTGTGGGTCTGTCCGCTGGTCCTGCCGGCCCTCTCGGCCCTGCGGGCCCTGCGGGTCCTCCTGGTCGAACTCGTCGGTCACGGCCCCGGAGAGGTCCGCCTCCCCGCCCGTCCAGGACACGGTGAGGTCGCCGAGGGCGGTCTCCTGGTCGAGCGCGACCGCCTTCTCGCGGTAGAGCTCCAGGAGGGCCAGGAAACGGGCGACGACGGTGAGGGTGTCGTCCGCGCCCTGGACGAGTTCGCGGAAGCTGAGCGTGCCGCGCCGGCGCAGCAGGGCGACCACGATCCCCGCCTGCTCGCGGACGCTCACGAGCGGGGCGTGGATGTGGTCGACGTACACCTGCGGCTTGGCCTTGGGCTGCATGGCCTTCACGGCGAGCCGGGCGAAGCCCTCGGCGCCGATGGAGATGACGACCTCGGGCAGCAGCTCCGCGTGGTGCGGTTCGAGACCGACGGTGCGCGGGTAGCGCCGCCCCTCGGCCTCCCACCGCTCGTTGAGGATGTCGGCGATCCGCTTGTACGCGCGGTACTGCAGCAGTCGCGCGAACAGCAGGTCCCGTGCCTCCAGGAGCGCCAGGTCCGCCTCGTCCTCGACCTCGGCGGCCGGCAGCAGCCGGGCCGCCTTGAGGTCGAGCAGGGTCGCGGCGACCACGAGGAACTCGGTGGTCTGGTCGAGGTCCCAGTCGGGCCCCATCGCGCGGATGTGCGCCATGAACTCGTCGGTGACCTTCGAGAGCGCGACCTCGGTGACGTCCAGCTTGTGCTTGGCGATCAGCTGGAGCAGGAGGTCGAACGGCCCCTCGAAGTTCGCGAGCCGCACGGTGAACCGCCCGTCGCCCGGCCCGGCCGCGTCGGCCCCGTCCACCACGGGCGCCGCGGATCCGGCGACCGGCGCGCCGGTCGCAGCGGCTTCCGACGGACCGGCTGCCGCCCAAGGGTCCGCGGCCGGACGCGCTGCAGCCAGAGGAGCCGCCGGCGAGCCGGGCGCCGTCCGAGGAGCTTCCGCCGGAGGGGTTTCGCCCTCGGGGGCCTGGACCGGCGGGGTGTCCACCGCGGGCGCCCGGTCCGCAGGGGCCTCCGCCCGCGAGGGAACCACCGCATGCGCCTCGTCCACAGGGGCCCCCGCCGACAGGGAAACCACCGCAGCCGCCTCGCTCGCGGAGGCTTCCGCCACAAGGGATCCGGCCGCGGGAGCGTCCACCGCGCCCGTCCGGACCTCCGGGAGCTCCCCCAGGGCCGCCTCAGGGGCCGCCTCAGGGTCCTCCGGGGCTCTCGCGGCCGCTGACGGGGCCGACCGGGCGTCCGGCTCGTCCCAGGCCTCCGTCTCCGGCCGTGGTTCCGGCTGCGCCTCCGCCTCCGGCTCCGTGGTGGCCGCGGGCGGTGTCTGCGGGGCGGACGGGAACGCCCCCGGGCCGCGCCCCAGAAGGCGGCGGCGTGGGCGGGACGTTTCGTCAGGGGGTGGAGGCATCGGGGTCCTGGTGGAGCGGGGGTGCGGCAGAGCCGCAGGCTACCCTCAGCGGCCGCGCAGGCGGCGCACGAGGATGCTCGCGTCGCCGCGGGACTCCAGGTCCGCCAGGACCACGGCGACCGCCTCGCGGACGATCCGGCCGCGGTCGACAGCGAGGCCGTGCTCGCCGCGCAGCACCAGGCGCGCGTGCTCCAGGTCCATCAGCTCCTCGGCGGAGACGTAGACCGTGATCTTCTCGTCGTGCCGCTCACGCCCGCTCGGGCGCCGGTTGGTGGTGCGGCTCCGCCGCCGCGCCGGGCCGGCCGGAGCGGTGGCGGCCTTCGCGGGCGCCTCCGGCTCCGTCGCGCGGGCCCGCGGCTCCGCCGCCTCCGAGTCCGCCGCGGCGTGCTCCGCGGAGCCCGAGCCGTCCGCTCCCGCCGCTGCCACCGAGTCGCTCTCGCCGGCCGGTGCCGGAACGGTCCGGCGCGGCGAGGACGCCTGGAGCGCCATCCCCCCGGTCGTACGGAACAGTTCGTCGGCGCCGGGAAGACTCACTCGGCGTGACACCGGGCGAGCACCTCCCTGGCGAGCTGACGGTAGGCGGCGGCGCCCACGGAGTTGGACGCGTAGGTGGTGATGGGCTCGCCGGCGACCGTGGTCTCCGGGAAGCGGACCGTACGCCCGATGACCGTGTGGTACACGTGCTCGTCGAAGGCCTCGACGACGCGCGCGAGGACCTCGCGGGAGTGCACCGTGCGCGAGTCGTACATCGTGGCGAGGATGCCGTCGAGCTCCAGGTCGGGGTTGAGCCGCTCCTGGACCTTCTCGATCGTCTCGGTGAGCAGCGCGACACCGCGGAGCGCGAAGAACTCGCATTCCAGCGGCACGATGACCTTGTGAGCGGCCGTCAGGGCGTTCACGGTCAGCAAGCCGAGCGAGGGCTGACAGTCGATCACGATGTAGTCGTAGTCGTTCATCAGCGGCTTCAGGGCGCGCTGCAGCGTCGACTCGCGCGCGACCTCGGAGACCAGCTGGACCTCGGCCGCCGACAGGTCGATGTTGCTGGGCAGCAGGTCCATGTTGGGGACCGCGGTCTTGAGCAGCACCTCGTCCGCCGACATGCCCCGCTCCATGAGCAGGTTGTAGACGGTGAGGTCGAGCTCCATCGGGTTCACGCCGAGGCCGACCGAAAGGGCGCCCTGCGGGTCGAAGTCGACGAGCAGGACCCGTCGTCCGTACTCCGCGAGCGCGGCACCCAGGTTGATGGTCGACGTGGTCTTGCCGACGCCGCCCTTCTGGTTGCACATCGCGATGATCTTCGCGGGGCCGTGGTCGGTCAGCGGGCCCGGGATCGGGAAGTACGGCAGGGGCCGTCCGGTGGGGCCGATCCGCTCGCGGCGCTGACGGGCAGCGTCGGGTGCGAGGGTGGCCGCGTACTCCGGGTCGGGCTCGTACTCGGCGTCGGGGTCGTAGAAGTGCCCCTCGGGCACCTCGTCATAGGCGGCGAAGTGGGTGGACTCTCGGCCCATCTCGTTGCCGGCCGTGGCGTTCACGTGTAGGCCGTCCGTCATCTTCATCGTATGGGCTGGCGTCATGGTCTGGTGCGTCGCGAAGGTCCGCACCGCGACGGAGCCGATCGGGGCTCCTGGCTCCGCACCCCCGGGAGTAAATGTCGACTCATTCACAAGTCGTCTTACCTCCTTGGATGTGACCAGGAACATTTATCGATAGGTCAGCGTGGCACCATGCCGACGGTTGGCGACTCTATGGCGTGTCACCGCTCCGCAGCAACACAATCCGCCGGACCCGGCCCGATGTGTCGGCAACCGAACACCTCGCTGTCAAGGGTGCGCAGGCAGGGAACCGCACGTTTCGGGGCTGCGCGAAACGGTTAAAGAGTTACGTTCGAGGCGAGTTGACCAGGCGTCGGAACGTGGCCGGACACACATCGGGCCGGACCTTGCTCGACAAGGTCCGGCCCGATGCGTGAGGTTGACGACGGGGGTTGACACCGCCGCCTACGGGGGTCAGCCCAGGAGGGTGCTCAGCTCGAGGTGCTCGTAGCCGTGCGCCTCGGCGACCTCCTTGTAAACCACCTTGCCGTCATGGGTGTTGAGGCCCTTGGCCAGCGCGGCGTCGCGGCGCAGCGCCTCGACCCAGCCGTTGTTCGCCAGCGACACGATGTAGGGCAGCGTGGCGTTGGTGAGGGCGTAGGTGGAGGTGTTCGGGACGGCGCCCGGCATGTTCGCCACGCAGTAGAAGACCGAGTTGTGGACCTGGAAGGTCGGCTCGGCGTGGGTGGTCGGGTGGGAGTCCTCGAAGCAGCCGCCCTGGTCGATGGCGATGTCGACAAGGACACTTCCGGGCTTCATCTTGGCGACGAGCTCGTTGGTGACCAGCTTCGGGGCCTTGGCGCCCGGGATGAGGACGGCACCGACGACGAGGTCGGCCTCGATGACGGCCTTCTCCAGCTCGAAGGCGTTGGAGACGATCGTCTTGACCTTCGTGCCGAAGATCTTGTCGGCCTCGCGGAGCTTGTTGATGTCGCGGTCCAGCAGGGTCACGTGGAAGCCCAGGCCGATGGCGATCTGCACGGCGTTCCAGCCGGAGACGCCGCCGCCGATGACGACGCACTCGCCGGCGTGGGTGCCGGGCACGCCGCCGGGGAGCACGCCGCGGCCGCCGGCCGAGCGCATCAGGTGGTAGGCGCCGACCTGCGGGGCCAGGCGGCCCGCGACCTCGGACATCGGGGCGAGCAGCGGGAGGGCGCGGTTCGCGGTCTCGACCGTCTCGTACGCGATGGCGGTGGTGCCGGACTCCAGGAGGGCGTCCGTGCACTCCTTGGAGGCGGCGAGGTGCAGGTAGGTGAAGAGGGTCTGGTCCTTGCGGAGGCGGTGGTACTCCTCCGCGATGGGCTCCTTGACCTTGAGCAGCAGGTCGGCGGTGGCCCAGACCTCGTCGGCGGTGCCGAGGATCTCGGCACCGGCGGAGACGTACTCCTCGTCCGTGATCGAGGAACCGACACCGGCGTTCTGCTCGATGAAGACCTGGTGGCCGTTGCGGACGAGCTCGTGGACACCGGCAGGGGTGATGGCCACGCGGAACTCGTTGTTCTTGACCTCGCGGGGGATGCCGACCTTCATCGTCGATCACGGTCCTTGAATCAGGGGATAGACACGGGGGGAACTGCGGGTACTGCGGGGGTGCTGCGCATGCGGCCACGTCGACGGGGAGGCCGACATAGCCATACATACCCGGATGTACTGCGGCACACCGGGGCAGACCGCGATTCAACGCGGCGCACCCAGTCTAATGAAGGAGTTCCCCCTGTCTAGCCTTTCAAAGTATTAATCTTCAGCAGAAGCACTGCGGATTTCGTAGGCGGAGGAGCCGGTTCCCAGCAGTCTTTCCGCAGCGGCCCGGTGCAGCCGGGCGGCCGCCGGGTCACCGAGCCGGTCGAGGGTGTCGGCCAGCCGGAGCTGCAGCGCCGCCTGGAGCCGTACGTCGCCCGCGCGACGCGCCCATTCGATCGCCTCCTCGCAGGTGCGGAAGGCCTCCTCGGGGCGGCCGGCGTACTCCTGGACCCGGGCCGCCTCGCTCAACGCCCTTGCGTAGCCCGGGAGATCGGCCAGACGCCGGTAGCCCGCGGCGGCCGCGCGCCAGTTGCGCAGGGCCTCTCCGTAGCGCCCCGCATAGGTGTGCACCGCGCCGAGCCGGCCGTAGAGCCGGGCCTGGTCGGCGCGCTCGTCGCGGGCGAGGCGCTGCGCGAGGGCCCGCCCGTACCAGTCGCCGGCCCGCTGCCAGTCGCCCAGCTCCTGATAGGTCCCACCTACGGATTCCATTGCGCGGCCGGTCGCATACGGATCATTTGCTGCCCTTCCGGCGTCCAAAGCCGACCGATATCGCAGCAGGGCGTCCTGGGGGCGACCGGTCCGGGCGTCCAGGTCGGCCAGGTTCAGCAGGGCCGCGGCCCGCTCCCGGTGCAGCCCGCGCCGCTCGGCGACGTCCAGGACGAGCCGGTGCAGCCCGTAGAGGTCGGGGGCGGCCGTCTCGGCGCCCCGGTGCGCGGCGAGCGCGCGCACCATGGCGGCGATCAGGCGGCGGGCGAGGGTGTCGAGCTCGCCGTCGGCTACGGCGAGCCGGGCCGCGGCGAGCAGCATGGGCCGGCGGCTGTCCAGCCAGGCGGCGGCGGTGGCGGTGTTCGGGAAGCGCAGGGCGCGCGGCAGCCCGGCGAGCTTGCGGCGGGCCGGGGAGCCCTCGGGTTCGGTGACCGCGCGGCTGGACTGGAGGAGCCGTACGGTCCGCTCCAGCATCC
Organism: Streptomyces sp. NPDC101191; assembly: GCF_044767915.1. NCBI lineage: Bacteria > Bacillati > Actinomycetota > Actinomycetes > Kitasatosporales > Streptomycetaceae > Streptomyces > Streptomyces sp. NPDC101191. The sequence goes on along the minus strand of NZ_JBIWOU010000007.1, from coordinate 26,481 downwards.
GGGCCCGGGCGAGCTGCACCTCGGGCGCACGGTCGTGCTCCTCCAGTTCGGCCTTCAGCAGCGGTACGAGGTGCCCCGGCACCTCGTACTGTCCGTCCCCGCCGGGGATCTCCCGGACGAGGCCGAGCGCGGCGAAGTCGGCGAGGGTGGTCGCGGCGGCCGAGACGGAGCAGCCGGCCAGCGCGGACGCGGTGTGCGCGTCGGCCCGGCCGAGCGGCGCGAGACACAGGTGGCGCAGTATCCGGGCGGCCGGCTGCGGCAGCGACGAGTGGACGAGGCCGAAGGCCCGGGTGACCGGGTCGCCGGTCAGCCCGCGCAGCCGCTTGGTGAGGTCGGCGACCGACGCCTTGGGGCGGGCGGCCAGCCAGCCGCCGGCCAGCACGAGTGCGCCGGGCAGCCCGCCGCACTCCTCGGCCAGGCTCTCGGCGGCCTGCGGGTCGACCGTGACGCGGACCGAACCGGTGAAGGAGGTGAGCAGCTCGATGGCCGACTTGGGGTCGAGGCCGCCGACGGTGCAGGGCCGGACGTCCGGGATGCCGGTGAGCGGGCCCCGGGCCACGCCCACGACCAGGGCGTCCGGGTTGTCCGGGAGCAGCGGCTCGACCTGTTCGGCGTCGACGGCGTCGTCGAGGAGCAGCAGCGCCCTGCGGTCCGCGAAGGCCTCCCGGACCAGGCCGGTGAGTTCCTCCTCGGCTGCCCCGGGCGGCTCGGCGACGCCGAGCGCGGCGAGCAGCTCCTGGGCGGCCCGTGCGGTGGGGACGGGTTCCCCGCCGGGCTCGGACAGCCGGACCCGGAACACCCCGCCGGGGTACCGGTCGGCGAGTGAGGCGGCCAGCTCCTCGGCGAGTGCGGTGCGCCCGGAACCGGGCTTGCCGGCGACGAGCAGGACCCGGGCGCGGGGCGCCTTGCGGCCGGTCAGGGTGTCGAGCCCGGTGCGTTCGATGTCCGCGCGGAGCGCCTTCAGCTCCCGCTGGCGGCCGAAGAACTGCAAGGCGCCGACCGCTGCCACCGCCTGATCCGTCACGGGCCACGCTCCCGTCCACCTGCGCACGACGATCCCGCGGGGGGCTCCGCGGGGCGATCACGAGCGTAGTTCAGCGGGACCCGCCCACCGGGCGGAGCAGGGCGGACGAATCCCCCGATCGGATCACTGGATTGTCTGACCGGCGCACTCCCCCCGCCGACGCGCCCCTCCGGCGGCACGGGCGCCTCCGGCCTTCGGCACGGGCGCCTCGCCCCTTCGGTACAGGCCCGTACGGCCGCTCCTTCCCTCCGGTAATACGCGGCCACCCCGGCCGCACGGCGGCGCGTCCTGTCCGTACGGCGGCGGCCCGCCCGTACGGCCGCGGGTTCCCGCCCGTACGGCCGAGGCCTCTGCGCGCGTACGGCCGCGAGTTCCCGCCCGTACGCCCCAGCTCCGGCTCCGGCTCCGGCCGTACAACCGCCCGGGCGCCCCGGGCGCCCCGGGCGCCCCGGGCGCCTGGGCCTCGACCGGTCAGGTGCCGAGGCCCTCGACCGGCCAGGTGCCCGGGCGGTCTACCGCCGCCGGCGCGGGTCCCTATGCCTCGAAAGGCCGGGCCGGCCACGGCGCCTCGGCCGGGCGCAGCGCGTCCAGGCCGTCGCCCGTGCGGGCGGCCGTCAGCGAGAGCACGCCGACGACCAGGCAGTTGTTGTGCAGCTCGCCCGCGAGCACGCCCCGGACGAGGTCGGCCAGCGGCACCCGGGCCGACTCCATGTCGGCCTCCTCCTCGGAGACCGCGTACCGCTCGCCCTCCGCCTCGGACAGGTCGCGGGCGAGGAAGATCCGCACGGCCTCGTCGCAGCCGCCGGGGGTGGTGTAGACGTCGGCGAGCACCCGCCAGTCCTCCGCCTTGACGTGCGCCTCCTCGTACAGCTCGCGCTGGGCGGCGTGCAGCGGGTTCTCGCCGGGCACGTCGAGCAGGCCGGCCGGGATCTCCCACAGCTTCTGCCGGACCGGGTGCCGGTACTGCTTGAGCAGCACGACCCGGTCCTGCTCGTCGAGGGCGACGACGGCGACCGAGCCGGGGTGGACCTGGTAGTCACGGCCGACGACCGAGCCGTCCGGCATCTCCACCTCGTCCGTGCGGACACTCGTCTTCTTGCCCGTGAAGGGGGTGGTGGTGGCGACGACCCGCCACTCCTCCGGGGTGTCCTGCACCTGCATGAGCTGTCCTCCCACGATGACCGCATACGAAAGCCGGGGTACGGGCCCCCCGAAGGGAACCCGTACCCCGGCAACGTTAACGCGCGGCCACTACTCGGCCTTCTTGCCCGTCTTGCGCTCGACGGCCGCCTTCACCAGGCCCGCGAACAGCGGGTGGGGGCGGGTCGGGCGGGACTTGAGCTCCGGGTGCGCCTGGGTGGCGACCAGGTAGGGGTGGACCTCACGCGGGTACTCGACGAACTCGACGAGCTTGTTGTCCGGGGAGGTGCCGGAGAAGACCAGGCCGGCCTTCTTCTCGAGCTCCGCGCGGTAGGCGTTGTTCACCTCGTAGCGGTGGCGGTGGCGCTCCTCGACGTACGGCTCGTCGGCGTAGGTCTCGCGGACGACCGAGCCCTCGGCGAGCTTCGCCGGGTAGAGGCCGAGGCGCATCGTTCCGCCCAGGTCGCCGGCGCCCTCGACATAGGCCAGCTGCTCCTCCATCGTCGAGACGACGGGGTGCGCGGTGGCCGGGTCGAACTCGGTGGAGTTGGCCTCGGGGATGTCGGCCAGGTTCCGGGCGGCCTCGATCACGATGCACTGCAGGCCGAGGCAGATGCCGAGCAGCGGCACCTTGTTCTCGCGGGCGTACTGGATCGCGCCGACCTTGCCGGACACACCGCGGTCGCCGAAGCCGCCGGGGATGAGGATCGCGTCGCAGTCGCCGAGCTGCTTCTCGGCGCCGGCCTGGGTCTTGCAGTCGTCGGAGGTGACCCACTTGACCGTGACCCGGGCCTTGTTGGCGAAGCCGCCGGCCCGCATGGCCTCGGTCACCGAGAGATAGGCGTCGGGCAGGTCGATGTACTTGCCGACGAGCGCGACGGTGACCTCGTGCTCCGGGTTGTGGACCCGGTCCAGGAGGTCCTCCCAGACGGTCCAGTCCACGTCGCGGAAGGGCAGGTCCAGCTTGCGGACGACGTAGGCGTCCAGGCCCTCGGAGTGCAGGACCTTCGGGATGTCGTAGATCGACTTGGCGTCGATGGCGGCGACGACCGCGGCCTCGTCGACGTCGCACATCAGCGAGATCTTGCGCTTGATGGCGGTCGGGACCTCGCGGTCGGCGCGCAGCACGATCGCGTCGGGCTGGATGCCGATGTTGCGCAGGGCGGCGACCGAGTGCTGGGTCGGCTTGGTCTTCAGCTCGCCGGAGGGGCCGATGTAGGGCAGCAGCGAGATGTGCACGACGAAGACGTTGTCGCGGCCGACCTCGTGGCGGACCTGACGGACGGTCTCCAGGAACGGCAGCGACTCGATGTCGCCGACCGTGCCGCCGACCTCGGTGATGACGACGTCGACGTCGTCGGTGGCCATGCGGCGGATGCGGGACTTGATCTCGTTGGTGATGTGCGGGATGACCTGCACGGTGTCACCGAGGTACTCGCCGCGCCGCTCCTTGGCGATGACCTGCGAGTAGACCTGGCCGGTGGTGACGTTGGCCGAGCCGTCGAGGTCGACGTCGAGGAAGCGCTCGTAGTGGCCGATGTCCAGGTCGGTCTCGGCGCCGTCGTTGGTGACGAACACCTCGCCGTGCTGGAACGGGTTCATGGTGCCGGGGTCGACGTTCAGGTACGGGTCGAGCTTCTGCATCGTGACCCGCAGGCCCCGGGCCTTGAGGAGCGCACCCAGGCTGGAGGCGGTCAGGCCCTTGCCGAGGGAGGAGGCGACACCCCCGGTGACGAAGATGTGCTTGGTCGTCGTGGTGTTGGGCGGCATCGCCAAGAGGGGGCTCCCGTGGTCGCGTTCTGGAGGTGCGTTCCGGCGTGCCCTCCGGAAGAATCGGGGGGTGCCGTCGCTGCGGTTGCGGGGTCCTCGGCTGTCGCCGTTTCCCACCGGTCCACGGGGTACCAGGGTATCAGCGACATCGGGAGACCGCTTCCGGCCACACGGGGCACTCGGGTGCACACGGTCCGCGACACGCCGTGCCCGGAGCGGGCGCCTCCGGCACCATGGGCGGGGTGGGGCCGGGGCCGAGGCCGAGGTCAAGCCCTGTTCACCCGATCGGACCAGCAGCGTTACAAGATCGGCTCCACCGGTCCCCGGGGTCCGTCGTATCCTGCTCGGACACGCGCTGCCGAGCCGGACCGGCACGGCACCACCCCCGCCCGTCATCCGGTACCAAGAGGCTCGTCAACGATCCCTTGACCGCTGACCAGTACAAGTCGCCCCACGGGGCGGACGTGGCCGTTCGATCTGGAGTGAAGCACGTGGCCGGGCGCATCGAGGATTACGCACTCATCGGAGACATGCAGACCGCCGCCCTGGTCTGCCGGGACGGCAGTGTCGACTGGCTCTGCCTGCCCCGCTTCGATTCGCACGCCGTCTTCGCCGGACTTCTCGGCACCGAGGAGCACGGTTTCTGGCGGGTGGGCCCCGCGGGGCCCGAGGGGGCGCCCGCGGCCCCCGCCGACCGGAGGCGCTACCGCGGCGACTCGCTGATCCTGGAGTCCGAGTGGGACACCCCGCGCGGCACCGTCCGGGTGACCGACTTCATGCCGCCGCGTGACGGCGCGCCCCAGCTGATCCGGGTCGTGGAGGGCGTCAGCGGGCGGGTCCCGATGCGCTCCAGCCTGCGCATGCGCTTCAGCTACGGCCGGGTGGTGCCCTGGGTGCACAAGGTCGGCGAGCGCACCGTGGCCGTCGCCGGGCCCGACTCCGTGTGGCTGGACACCGACGTCGAGACCCACGGCAAGGACCTCACGACGTACTCCGAGTTCACCGTCACCCCCGGCGACACGATCACCTTCACGCTCTCCTGGCAGCCCTCGCACAAGGAGCCGCCGCCGCTGCCGGACCCGGAGGGCTCGCTGGAGGCGACCGCCGACTTCTGGCGCGAGTGGGTCGAGCACTGCACGTACCACGGCCCCTACCGGGAGGCGGTGGTCCGCTCCCTGATCACCCTCAAGGCGCTGACGTACGCGCCGACCGGCGGGATCGTCGCCGCGCCGACCACCTCCCTGCCGGAGGAGATCGGCGGCGTCCGGAACTGGGACTACCGCTACACCTGGCTGCGGGACGCGGCGATCACCCTCTCCTCGATGCTGCGCACCGGCTACCGGGAGGAGGCCCGCGCCTGGCGGGACTGGCTGCTGCGCGCGGTCGCCGGCGACCCGGAGAACCTGCAGATCATGTACGGCATCGCCGGCGAGCGCGAGCTCGGCGAGGCCGAGCTCGACTGGCTGCCCGGCTACGAGAACTCCGGCCCGGTCCGGGTCGGCAACGGCGCCGCCGGCCAGCTCCAGCTGGACGTGTACGGCGAGGTCACCGAGGCCCTGCACCTGGCCCACATGACGGGCCTGTCCCGCAACGACTACGCCTCGCTGCTCCAGATCAAGCTGATCAACTACCTGGAGACGAACTGGGACCAGCCCGACGAGGGCATCTGGGAGGTGCGCGGGCCGCGCCGGCACTTCACCCACTCCAAGGTGATGGCGTGGGTGGCGGTGGACCGCACCATCAAGCTGATCGAGTCCGGCGACGCCGACGGCCCCCTGGAGCGCTGGCGCGAGCTGCGCGACGACATCCACCGGGACGTCTGCGAGAAGGGCTACGACAAGGAGCGCAACACCTTCACCCAGTCCTACGGCTCGCAGGAGCTGGACGCCTCGCTGCTGCTGATCCCGCAGATGGGCTTCCTGCCGCCGGACGACAAGCGGGTGATCGGCACGATCGAGGCGATCCAGCGGGAGCTGTCCACGGAGGACGGCTTCGTGCTGCGCTACCCGACCGCCGGCGAGGAGGCGGGCGTGGACGGCCTGGAGGGCGACGAGGGCGCGTTCCTGGCCTGCTCGTTCTGGCTCGCGGACGACCTGGCGATGATCGGCCGGGTCGACGAGGCCCGGAAGCTCTTCGAGAAGCTCCTCTCGCTCCGCAACGACCTCGGGCTGCTCGCCGAGGAGTGGGACCCGCGGCTGCAGCGGCAGGTGGGCAACTTCCCGCAGGCCTTCAGCCATGTTCCGCTGATCGACACGGCGCTGCGGCTGACCGCCTCCGGCGCGTACGGCGGCTGACCCTCCGACAACACGCGGGGGACCGGGCCCGGACCTACGATGAAAGGGTCCTGTCCCCCGGCGGCGAGTGAGCCGAAGGGCGCCGCGGGCGCCGAGAGGGAGAGCGCGCGCAGGTCCCGAGGGACGAGGGACCGGGCACGGTCGACCGTCGGCACACGCGTCACGCGCCCGGAGGTGAACCGGGCCGAAGAAGAGAAAGGGGGGCGTGCCATGGCTCCCCCGACCACCCTGACGGACAGAGCGCTGACCGGGCTCCGCGAGGATCTGGCCGGTGAGGTGTACCTGCCCGGTGATCCGGGGTACGACGAGGCCCGGACGATCCACAACGGGATGATCGACCGGCGGCCCGCGGTGATCGCCCAGTGCGCGAGCCAGGCGGACGTCTCCAACGCGATCCTCTTCGGGCGCGAGGCGGGCCTGCCGATCGCGGTGCGCGGCGGCGGCCACAGTGTCGCCGGGACCAGCGTGATCGACGACGCCCTGGTCGTGGACCTGCGCCGGATGCACGGCGTCGTCGTCGACCCGGAGAACATGACCGTACGGGTCGAGGGCGGGGCGACGATGGGTCACCTGGACCACGCCTGCCAGCCGTTCCACGTGGCGACCACGGGCGGGCGGGTGTCCACCACCGGGGTCGGCGGCTTCACCCTGGGCGGCGGATCGGGGTGGCTGGAGCGCAAGTTCGGTCTCGCCAGCGACAACCTGCTGGCCGCCGACCTGATCACGGCCGAGGGAAAGCACGTCCACACCGACGCCGAGGAGAACCCGGAGCTGTTCTGGGCGCTGCACGGGGGCGGCGGCAACTTCGGCGTGGCGACCTCGCTGACGCTGCGGCTGCACGAACTGCCCCGGATGAGCGTGGCGATGCTGTTCTTCCTGCCCGACCACGCGCCGGAGGTCGTGCGCACCTTCCGGGACCTCGCCGCGGTCGCCCCGGACGAGGTGGGCGGCGGCGCCATCTACCTGCCGGCGCCGCCCGAGCCGTTCGTCCCCGAGGACCTGGTCGGCAAGCTGGTCTGCGGAACGCTGTTCACGTACGCCGGTCCGGTCGAGGAGCTGCGTGAGATGGCGGCGCCGCTGTTCGCGTGGAAGCCCGTGATCGAGATCGTCACGGACATCGCGTACGTGGAGCTGCAGTCCATGCTCGACGACCCGCCGGGGCTGCGGAACTACTGGTCGGCCGAGTACCTGACGTCCTTCCCGGACGAGGCCGTGGACCGCTTCTGCGAGCGGGGCGCGAAGATGCCGATGCCCGCGGCCATCCAGCAGGTGCTGTTCGTGATGGGCGGGGCGGTCGCGGCCGGGCCGTCCGACTACCCGCAGCCATGGCGGACCGCCCCGTGGGCGGTGCACCCCTTCGCGACCTGGGAGGACCCGGCGCTCGACGACCGGGCGATGCAGTGGGTCCGGGACGTGCGGACCGACGCGAAGCCGTGGGCGCTCGACGCGACGTATCTGAACTTCGTCGGCACCGAGGGCGACCAGCGGGTCGTCTCCTCCTTCGGCGAGGAGAACTACCGGCGGCTCACCGCCGTGAAGGCCGCCTTCGACCCCGACAACGTCTTCCGCTACAACCACAACATCGCCCCGGCCCCCTGAGGGCCCGCCGGCGTCAGCCGAGGGCGGCGATCACCTCCCTGGCGGCCCGCTCGCCCTCGGTGGCGCCGCCTTCCATGAAGCCCTGGAAGTCGTAGGAGCAGTGCTCGCCGCCGATGTGGACGTTGCCCTGGGCGGTGCCCTCGTAGCCCGCGTAGCGGTGCAGGTAGCCGACCGGCCAGTAGGAGTACGCGCCGAGCGCGTACGGGTTCTTGTGCCAGGCGGAGAGCTGGGCGCGCCCGGTGTAGGCCTGGGAGGTGCCCGGGTAGAAGGCGTCGATGCCCTTCAGGTAGCGGGTGACGAGATCGCGCACGTAGGGGTCGGACTCGGTGGAGAACGGCCCCGCCGGGTTCAGGTTCCTGGCCAGGGAGCCGCCGCCGTACTGCAGGAGGATGCCGCCGGTGCCGCCCTGGACCTTGGTGGTGTCCCAGGTCTGCTGGACCTCGGTGTCGGTGAAGCAGTCGCCGGCGGAGACCCCGGGCCAGGGGCCGGTGCCCCGCCAGGGCCGGGTGCCGAACTGCATGTTGAGCTTGGTGCAGTAGCCCATGCGCGCGTCCCGCAGCAGGTTCGTCATGCGGGGGTCGAAGCCCGCACGGAAGAGGTCGAGCCGCTGCAGGACCGGCAGCGGTACGCACAGGACCGTGTGGTCGGCGGTGACGGTCCGGGTGGCGCCCGCCTCGGTGAAGGTGAGCGTCTGCGTGCCGTCGGCGTTCGCCCGTACGGCGTCCAGGGACCAGCCCATGCGCAGGGTGCCGGGCCTGAGGGCACCGGCGATCGCGTTCGGCAGCCGGTCGTTGCCGCCGACGACGTGGTAGCGCTCGTTGGACAGGCCCCAGATGTTGAAGTTGCCGGGATTGGTCTGGTAGCCCATCAGGAGGACGAGGGCGAGCGCGGACTGTTCGGTGGTGTCGGCGCCGTACTCCACGTTGTAGGCGACGTCGAAGAAGCGGCCGAGCCGCGAGGAGTGCCCGCCGGGGACCCGGCTCTCGATCCACTCGTACAGCGACATGTCGTCGAGGGCGGTGCCGGTGGGCGTGGTCCGGTTCCAGGACACCTCCCCCGCCTCCGACAGATCGCGGCGCAGCGACTGGTAGACCGCGTTGAAGTCTGCGTCGGCCTGGGCGCGGGGGTAGTAGGCGCCGTCGAACCAGAGGACCTCCTCGGCCCCGTTGGGCCCGCCGCCGAGGAAGTCCTCGGTGGCGAGGCCGAAGCGACGGCAGAGCGCGAGCATCTTCTTGTGACTGGTGTCGATGAGCTCGCCGCCGATCTCGGAGGTCTGCCCGTACGCCCAGTGCGCGCGCTGGGTCCACATGCGGCCGCCGACCCGGGTGGGGTTGGCCTCGTAGAGGACGGGGTCGAGGCCCGCGTCCTGGAGGGTGAGGGCGGCGGTGAGGCCGGCGATGCCGGCGCCGACCACGGCCACCCGGGCGGGGGTGACCGCCTTGGCGACCGCCGGGGCGGCCGCGGTCGTGCCGGCGGACACCGCGATGCCCGCGGCGGCGGCGTACTTGAGGAGGGACCGGCGCCCGAGGGCGTCGTTCCTCATGCCGCGGAGTTCGTCGACGGGGACGTTCAGGCGTCGGGCGGCGGCGTGCTCGGCGGCCAGGTGCTTCAGGAGGTGCATCGGGTTGGTGCGTGCCATGGGGCGCTCCTGGAGGTGGGTGGGGTCAGCTCTGGGGTACGGGGGCGGGGGCGGGGGCCTCTTCGGCGGTGCGCTCGGCGGCGTCCTCCAGGACGATCCGGCCGATGATCTCGTAGCGCTCGGGGCGCCTGAGCTTGAGGTAGAAGCCGAGGCCGAGGCCGCCGAAGAAGACGGCGCCGACGATCCAGGGGATCGCCTTGAAGAAGAGGGAGTCGGCGGCGAGACCGGCCGCGGTCTCCATGTTCATGATCAGCAGCACGACGACGGCGATCATGCCGACGCCGCCGAGGAGCGGGGCCGTGAGGGTCCTGAACCAGTGCCGGTCCTCGGGGTGGTTCGCGCGGAAGTAGCCGATGACGGCGAAGGAGCAGAGCGTCTGGACGATGAGGATGGCCATCGTGCCGAGGATCGCGAGCAGGGTGTAGAGGTGGATGTACGGGTCCTGGCCGGTGAGCCAGAAGGCGGCGACGAGCGCGACGGCGATCGTGCTCTGCACGTACGAGGCGATGTACGGCGAGCCGTGCCGGGGGTGGGTCCGGCCGAGCGCCGGGTGGAGGAAGCCCTCCCGGCCGATGGCGTACAGATAGCGGGAGGCGCACTGGTGGAAGGCCATTCCGCAGGCGAAGGAGCCGGTGAGCAGCAGCCACTGGAAGGCGTCGACGGCCCAGGCGCCGATGAAGGTCTCGGTCGGCGCGAAGAACAGGTCGAGCGGGGAGGAGGAGGCGGAGAGCTTCACCGACCCGGCGAGGCCGTTCCCGGCGATCGTCATCCACGAGACGTAGATGTAGAAGAGACCGACGCCGATGACGGAGATCAGGGTGGCGCGCGGGATGACCCGCTTGGGGTCGCGGGACTCCTCGCCGTACATCGCGGTCGACTCGAAGCCGACCCAGGACCAGAAGGCGAAGAAGAGGCCGAGGCCCGCGGAGGTGCCGGAGAAGGCGTTCCTGGGGTCGACCGGCTCGACCGGGATGCCGTCGGGGCCGCCGCCGGCGATCAGGACGGCGGTGGCGACCGCGAAGAGGACGGCGATCTCGGCGACCAGCATCACCCCGAGGGCCCTGGCGGTGAGGTTGATGTCGAAGTAGGACAGGACGGCGGTGACGGCCAGCATGACCGCCGCGTACAGGATCCACGGCAGGTCCGCACCGAGCTGGTCGGCGACGGTCGTCTTCGCGAAGTAGGCGAAGACCCCGACGATCGAGGCCTCGAAGACGATGTACGCGAGGACGGCGAGCATCCCGGAGGCCATCCCCGCGATCCGGCCGAGGCCGTGCGAGATGTAGCCGTAGAAGGCGCCGGCGGCGGTGATCCGTTTGGCCATGGCGACGTAGCCGACGGAGAAGACGGTCAGCACGACGGTCGCGAAGAGGTAGCCGGCGGGCGCTCCGGTGCCGTTGCCGAAGCCGACGGCGATGGGGAGGTTGCCGGTCATCGCGGTGATGGGGGCGGCGGTGGCGACCGCCATGAAGACGACGCCGACGAGACCGACCGAATTCGCCTTCAGCCGGTGGACCTGGGGGGCCTGGTGCCCCGCTGCGGTGGGGTTCTCTGCCATGGCGCGAGAGCATCCTCGCGCGTGACGCAGGCCACAATCGACAGGCGGTCACGCAATTGCCGCCGTGGGGCGACGAGTTGTCGCCCTGGTGTACGAACTGTCGGGTCCGGTGACGTCGCGGTGATGTCCCCGCAACGCGGACGCGGGTAGCGTCCGCACATGTCCATGGAAAGTCAGGGCGGGATCACCGTACAGCGCGCACTCGAGCTTCCGGGTCTGCGCAGCGGGCTCCCGGAGGTCGTCGCGGGCGCCGACCGGCTGCAACGCACCGTGCGCTGGGTGCACGCGGGCGAGGTCCCGAACATCGCCTCGCTGCTCAAGGGCGGCGAACTGCTGCTCACCACCGGGCTCGGCCTCGGCACCCGGCCCGCCGAGCAGCGGGCGTTCGTCCGCCGGCTCGCGGAGCGGGGCATCGCGGCGCTCGTGGTGGAGCTGGGGCCGCGGTTCGCGCGCCTGCCCGCGACGATCGTGGAGACGGCCCGGTCGGCGGGGCTGCCGCTGGTCCAGCTGCACCGCGAGGTCCCGTTCGTCGCCGTCACGGAGGAGATCCACACCGAGATCGTCAACGGGCACTACGCGCTGCAACGGCAGGCCGAGGAGGTCCACCGGCAGTGCACCGAGGCCCTGCTGGGCGGTGGCGGGGTGCCGCAGGTGCTGCGGATCCTCGCCGACTTCGCACTGAACCCGGTGTTCCTGGAGACCGCCGACGGGCAGCTCCTGTACGCGGCGGGCACCGAGTCCGAGCCCGCCGACCCGCTCCAGGTGTGGGACGGGCTGCGCGGGCAGCGGGCGGCGCGCGAGTCGGGGCCGCCGACCGGCGCGGTGCTCGTCGACGTGCCGGGCGGCGGCCCCGGCACCGCCTCCGTACGGGCCCGGCTGGTCTTCCTCCCCGTCTCCTCCCCCCTGTCGCCGGTGCACCGGATGGCCGCCGAGCGGGCGGCCGGGCTGCTCGCGGTCGTCCTCATGCAGGCCCGGCAGGAGGAGGAGCTTGCCGCACGGGGCCGCGGCGACTTCCTGACCGATCTCGCCGAGGGCCGGATCACGGCCGAGGACGCGCCGGCCCAGGCCCGGGTGCTCGGCTTCAGGCCGGGCGACGGACCGCTGCTGCCGGTCGTGATGCGGCTGGCCTCCGAGCTGTCCCCCTCGGGCAACTGGGCGCTGCTCGCCCGGGCGGTCCTGGAGGAGCTCTCCTCGGTCGGCGTGCCGGTCCTGCTCGGCGTCCGCCCGGTGGAGGGCCGCGTCCCGCTGCTCCTCGGGCTGCGCTCGGAATCGGAGCGCACCGCGGTCGCGGACCGGGTGGCGGCGGCGCTGCGGGCCGGGGTCGAGCGGGCCGGCCTGGTGGGGGCTTCCCCGGGCGGAGCCCGCGGGAGCGCGGGCACCCAGCCGCCGGTGGTCGTGGTCGGCGTCGCGGGCGGCTGGGCGGCCGCTTCGGCGGGCCTGCGGCACGCGGCGGAGACCGCCACGGCGGCGCAGGGCCTGTCGGACCGGCCCTGGTACGACGCCCGGCGGCTCGACACCGACCTGCTGCTGTGGCGGCTGCGGGACCATCCGGACCTGGCGGCCTTCGTCGACCGGGCGATCGGCCCGCTCCGCGACCACGACCGCACCTCGCGCCCGCCGCTGCTGCCGACCCTGGAGACGTATCTGGCCCATGCGGGGCGCAAGGCCGAGACGGCCCGCGAACTGCACCTCAACCGCCAGACCCTCTACAACCGCCTGGCCCGCATCTCCGAGCTCCTCGGCACGGACCTGGACGACCCGCAGACGGTCCTGGCCCTGAGCCTGGCCCTGCGGGCCCGCCGCCACACGCAGTAGGGGTTCGCGTCCAGGGGCGATCGTTCCGCAGGGCGGAACGGGTGGGCGCAGACCCCCGGCCCGCAGGCACCGGTCGACCCCGGGCACCTCTCGCCTGGGCGCCGGAGGAGCAGGCCCGCCAGGCGCGCCTCGAAGTGCGGTCCCGTGCGTCCCCCTCCCGCCCAGCGGGGCGATGGCGCACACGGGGAAGGAAAGCGCCTCGCGGCGGGGCGGGGCGCGGCGCCCGGCGCGCTACCGCCCCATCAGCTCGTCGTAGACGCTCAGCACGTGCGCGATCGTCTCGTCCTCCGTCGGCCAGGTCCCGGCCTGCACCCGCCCCGCCGCCGCGAGGTCGAGCCGCCGGTCCGCGTCGTCGAGCAGTCCGCGGACGGTGGACGCGAGGGCGTCCGCGTCGCCGTACGGGACGAGCTCGGCCGCGTCGCCCACCAGTTCCGGCACCCCGCCCACCGCCGTGGCGACCAGCGGCACGCCCAGCCGCAGGGCCTCCTGCGCGAGCAGCGAGCGCGCCTCCCAGCGCGAGGGGAGCACGGCGACGTCCGCGGCGGCCAGCAGCTCCGCCACGTCGTCCCGGCGCCCGATGAGCCGCACCGGCAGCCCCTCCGCGGCGATCCGCCGCTGCAGCGCGGGCCGTTCGGGCCCCTCCCCCGCGATGACGAGCAGCGGCTGCGGCTCGAGGTCGCGCCACGCCCGCGCCGCCGCCAGCAGCACGCCGTACCCGCGCCCCGGCTCCAGCGCGCCGACGGCCACCAGCAACGGACGTTCCACCGCGCCGAGTTCGGCCCGCGCCTTGCCGTCGTGCAGACAGACCGGCGCCCGCGCGGCCGGTACGGTCACGGGCGCGAGCCGCGCGTCGCGGGCGCCGCGCCGCCGGGCCCGGTCGACGAGGTCGGAGGAGGTGCCGAGGACGACGGTCGCCGCGCGCACGGTCCTGCGCTCCAGGAGGCGGACGACCCCGGCGCGCGCCCCGGCCAGGCGGCTGCGGGTGTGCCAGGTGGTGACGAGCGGCGTGCGCGGGCCGCCGCCGGACAGCGCGAGGGTGGCCCGCACCGAGGCGTCGAGGCCGTGCGCGTGCACGATGTCCGCGCCGATGCAGGCGTTGCGCAGCACGGCGACGCTCGCGGGCCCCCCGCACTGCGGCACGGGGACGACGTGCGCGCCGGCGCTCGTGAAGTCGTAGACCTCGTCGAGTTCGGGCGGGGCGCACACGGTCACCCGCACGCCCCTTGCCACCAGCCCCGAGGCGAGCGACCTGACGTGCGCGCTGCTGCCCGCGCTGCCGCCGCCCAGTACTTGGACCGTACGGAGCTGTGTCACGCGCCAAGGATGCCAGCCCGCACGCACGTTCCGGCACCGAAGTGGCCTCGTTCCCGTGCCGACCGCCTCGACACACCGGCCGGGTTCACTCACATGGGTGAGCGCGCGAGCTCGCTGCCCCTCTCCCCCGTAGACCGCCACGGCGAGGAGTCCCGCCGCGTGGGCGGCGAGGCGGAGCCGGCCGGCGCCGGGGGGACCGGGCCCGGCCAGGGGGTCGCGGCGCAGCTGCCGGCCCCCTGGCCCGGCCGGCGCCGGGCGGCCCCTGCCCTCAGGCGTCGGCCCGCGCGGTCGCGAGAAGCTCCTCGGCGTGCGCGCGGGCGGTCTCGGAGTCCTCCTGGCCGGCGAGCATCCGGGACAGCTCGCGGACCCGGTCCTCGCCCTCCAGGACGGTGACGCCGGAACGGGTGACCGAGCCGTCGTTGGTCTTCTCGACGAGCAGCTGGCGGTCGGCGAAGGCCGCCACCTGCGGCAGGTGGGTGACCACGACGACCTGCGCGGACTTGGCGAGCTTGGCGAGCCTGCGGCCGATCTCGACCGCGGCCTTGCCGCCGACGCCCGCGTCGACCTCGTCGAAGAGATACGTCGGCACCGGGTCCGTACCGGCGAAGACGACCTCGACGGCGAGCATCACGCGGGACAGCTCACCACCGGACGCGCCCTTGGCGATCGGGCGCGGCGGGGCGCCGGGGTGCGGGGCGAGGAGCAGTTCGACCTCGTCGGCGCCGGACGGGGTGTAGGCGACCCGGCGGCCGCCCACCTCGACCCCGTCGGGGTCCTCGGTCTGCCGGACCGCGAAGGACACCCGGGCGTGCGGCATGGCCAGCGAGGCGAGCTCGGCGGTGACGGCCCCGGCGAAGCGGTCCGCCGCCTCCGTGCGGGCGTCGGTGAGCCGCTGCGCGAGCGTCGACAGCTCGTCGCGCAGCCGGTCGCGCTCGGCGGTCAGCTCGTCGATGCGCTCGTCGTCCCCGTCGAGCTCGGTGAGCCGGGTCGCGCTCTGCTCCGCCCAGGCGAGCACGGCGGAGACGTCCTCGCCGTACTTGCGCGTGAGCTGGGTCAGGGCGGCGCGGCGCTCCTCGACGGCGGCGAGCCGCAGCGGGTCGGCGTCCAGATCGTCGGCGTAGCCGGCGAGCTCCCCCGCGACGTCCGACAGCAGGATGGAGATCTCGCCCATCCGGTCGGCGAGCGCGGCGAGCGCCGGGTCGTGCGCCCGTACGGCCTCCAGGGCACGGCCCGCGCCCGCGACGAGCGTCGTCGCGTCCACGGCCTCGGGGTCCTCCGGCTGCCCGGCCAGCGCGGCGTGCGCGAGCGCGGCGGCGGACGCGAGGGACTCGGCATGCCCGAGCCGCTCCGCCTCGGCGGCCAGCTCGACGTCCTCACCGGCGCGCGGCTCGACGGCCTCGATCTCCCCCAGCCCGAAGCGCAGGAGATCGGCCTCCTGGGCCCGTTCCCGGGCCCGGGTGGTGATCTCCTCCAGCTCGGCGGTGACGGCCCGCAGCCGCTTGTACGCCTCGCCGTAGGCGGCCAGCGGCACGGCGACGGCCTCGCCCGCGTACCGGTCCAGGGCGCCGCGCTGCCGGGCCGGCTTGAGCAGGCCCTGCTGGTCGGTCTGGCCGTGCACGGCGACGAGCTCGTCGGCCAGTTCGGCGAGCAGCCCGACGGGCACGGAACGCCCGCCCAGGTGCGCGCGGGACCGGCCCTCGGCGGAGACGGTACGGCTGACGAGCAGCGCGCCGTCGTCGAGCTCCGCGCCCGCCTCCTCGGCGCGCACGGCCGCGGCCGCGCCCGGGGGCAGCGCGATGCGGCCCTCGACGACGGCCGATCCCGCCCCGATCCGCACCAGGGCCGGGTCGGCGCGCCCGCCGAGCAGCAGCCCGAGGCTGGTCACGACCATGGTCTTGCCCGCACCGGTCTCACCCGTCACCGCGGTGAAACCGGGCGACAACTCGACGACAGCGTCGTCGATGACTCCGAGCGACCGTATCCGCATCTCCTCCAACACGGGGAAGACCTTACGAGGTCGGGGCGCCCCTGTGCGACGGCCCCTGCCGACCGGCGGTGAACCCGCAGGTCGGCGCGCGTCCGTCCGGCCCCCGTTCACCCGCTAGTGGGGCGCCCCGCGCCAGCCCGAGACCGGCAGCGCGAACTTCGCCACGAGGCGGTCGGTGAACGACGCGTGGTGCAGACGGGCCAGCCGGACCGGCACGGCGCCGCGGCGGACCTCGACGCGGGCGCCGGCCGGGAGTTCGACCGTGCGACGCCCGTCGCACCACAGCACGCCGTGCGGGGTGTGCGGTTCGACCTCGACGGCGAGCACCGAGTCGGGCGTGGTGACGAGCGGCTTGGCGAACAGCGCGTGCGCCCCGATCGGCACCATGAGCAGCGCCTCCACCTCGGGCCAGATCACCGGCCCGCCGGCGGAGAAGGCGTACGCGGTCGAGCCGGTCGGGGTGGCGCAGATCACCCCGTCGCAGCCGAAGCCGGTGACCGGGCGCCCGTCGATGGCGAGGACGACCTCCAGCATCCGTTCCGGGGACACCTTCTGCACGGCGGCCTCGTTGAGCGCCCAGTCCCGGTGCAGGACGTCGCCGTTCTGGTAGACGGTGACGTCGAGGGTCATCCGCTCCTCGACCTCGTACGCGCGGGTGACGACCCGGTCGACGACCTTGTCGAGGTCGTCGCGTTCGGCCTCGGCGAGGAAGCCGACCCGGCCCAGGTTGACGCCGAGCATCGGCACCCCGGAGGCCCGGGCGAACTCGGAGCCGCGCAGCAGGGTGCCGTCGCCGCCGAGGACGACGAGGAGTTCACAGCCGTCGAGGGCGTCGGAGCAGGCCTCCGGCACCTTCTCGACGGCGGCCGGCAGCGGCAGGTCGGCCGCCTCCGACTCCAGGACGCGCACCCCGATGCCGCAGCGCAGCAGCCCGAGGACGACGAGTTCGGCGCTGCGCACGGCGGCCGGCCGGCCGGTGTGCGCGAGCAGGAAGACAGTGCGGCTGTTCTCGGTAGACGTGCTCGAACCAGTGCTCAACGAGGTCCTTCCGCCACGGCGCGGTCGACTTCCGCAGGATCAAGTGCGGGCGCCCCGGCCCGCAGCCACAGAAAGTACTCGACGTTGCCGGACGGCCCGGGCAGTGGGCTGGCGGTGACGCCGAGGACACCGAGCCCGAGCTCACCCGCCCGCCGGGCAACGTTCTTCACGGCGTCGGCGCGGAGTTCGGCACTCCGCACCACGCCGCCGGTCCCGAGCCGCTCCTTGCCGACCTCGAACTGCGGCTTGACCATCAGCACCAGGTCGGCGTCGGGCGCGGTGCAGGCCACCAGGGCGGGCAGCACGAGCCCGAGCGGGATGAAGGACAGGTCGCCGACGACGAGGTCGACCGGGATGCCGTCGATGGCGTCGAGGGTCATCTCGCGCACGTTCGTCCGGTCCTTGACGGTGACCCGCTCGTCGCTCTGCAGCGACCAGGCGAGCTGTCCGTAGCCGACGTCGACGGCGACGACGTGGGCGGCGCCGGCGCGCAGCAGGACGTCGGTGAAGCCGCCGGTGGACGCGCCCGCGTCGAGCGCGCGCCGGCCCTCGACCCGCAGCCCCTGCGGGACGAACGCGGCGAAGGCGCCGGCCAGCTTGTGACCGCCGCGCGACACGTAGTCGGGGTCGCTGTCGTCCTGGGCCACGACGATGGCCGCGGCGGTCTCGACCTGGGTGGCGGGCTTGGTGGCGACGGTCTTGCCGACGGTCACCCGGCCCGCGGCGATCAGCTGGCTGGCGTGCTCGCGCGAGCGCGCCAGCTTGCGCCGTACCAGCTCGGCGTCGAGACGGCGGCGTGCCGGTCCTGCCACGTTCGGTTCAGCTCCTGTTGTCGTACGGACGGGGTGCGGGCGGTGCGTCGAGCGCGGTCAGCTCGGCGCGCAGCCCACGGTGTACATCCTCGTACACGTCGAGGTGTCCGTCGGCCGTCAGGTGGTCGGCGTCGCCGAGCCGGTCCAGGAGCGCGTCGACGGCGGGCCTGCCGGTGGGCGTGCGGACGACGCCCAGCGGGGCGGGTCCGGCGGCCTCGTACGGGTCGGCGGAGGCCGGTCCCGCGGGCACCGCCTCCGCCGGCTCCTCCGGTCGGGCTTCGGGTGTCGCGTCGCTCATGCCCCGACGCTATCGCGAAGGCCTGGGGTACGGTCGACCGCGATGGCGACGATCACGGAGTGCCGTGAGGCACTGAAGAAGCTCTCGGACAATCTGGCGGCGGCGGACGGCGAGGTGCGCGGCGCGGCCGCGCTCGACCGCACCCTCAGCTGCCACCTCACCGACCTGGACACGACCTTCACCGGCCGGCTGGCCGACGGGCGGATCGAGGTCGAGGACACGGTGGCCGGTCCGCCGCCCGGAAAGGCGCAGATCCGGCTCCGGATGACCGGCGACGACCTGGTCGCGATGGTCGACGGACGGCTGAACTTCGCCAAGGCCTGGGCCTCCGGCCGGGTCGGCCTGGAGGCGGGCTTCCGGGATCTGCTGAAGCTGCGGGCACTGCTCTGAAGGCTCCGGCGGTCACCGCGGCCGACCGTCCGGCGGTCAGTGCTCCAGCGGCTGCGGCCTCCGTGCCTTCCGGCCGGCCGGGACGACCAGCGGGGTGCCGGTCTCCGGGTCCTCGATGACCTGGCAGCGCAGCCCGAAGACGCGCTCGACGAGCTCGGCGGTGACGACCTCGTGCGGCGGGCCCTCGGCGACGACCTCGCCGTCGCGGCAGGCGATGAGGTGGGTGGCGTAGCGGGCCGCGTGGTTGAGGTCGTGGAGGACCGCGACGAGCGTGCGGCCCTGCGTCTCGTGCAGCTCGGCGCACAGGTCGAGGACGTCGATCTGGTGCTGGATGTCGAGGAAGGTGGTCGGCTCGTCGAGCAGCAGCAACGGCGTCTGCTGGGCGAGCGCCATGGCGATCCAGACCCGCTGGCGCTGGCCGCCGGACAGCTCGTCGACGTACCGCTCGGCGAGCTCGGCGACCCCGGTCGCCTCCATCGACTCCCGCGTGATCCGCTCGTCCTCGGGCGACCACTGCCGCAGCAGCCCCTGGTGCGGGTAGCGGCCGCGGGCCACGAGGTCGGCGACCGTGATGCCGTCCGGCGCGACGGAGGACTGCGGGAGCAGCCCGAGCGTCCGCGCCACCTTCTTCGCGGGCATCGAGTGGATGGCCTGCCCGTCGAGCAGGACCCGCCCCTCGGTCGGCTTCAGCATCCGGGACAGCGCGCGCAGCAGCGTGGACTTTCCGCAGGCGTTGGGGCCGACGATGACCGTGAAGGAGTGGTCGGGGATCACGACGCTCAGGTCGCGGGCGATGACCCGCTGGTCGTAGGCGAGCGTGACCGACTCGGCGCTCAGCCGCTGCTGCGCCTGCTGCTGCCCGTTCATTCCCTGGCTCCTGACGGTGTTCTCGATGGTCATATCCGGCCGGCCTTCCGCTCGCTGACGAGCAGCCACAGCAGGTAGCAGCCGCCGAGGACGCCGGTGACGACACCCACCGGCAGCTGGCGCTCGCCGAAGGCGTTGGTGGCCGTCCAGTCGGCGACCAGCAGCAGCGCGGTGCCCATCAGCGCGGAGGCGCCGAGGTTCGGGCCGGGTGAACGGGTGAGCCGCCGGGCCAGCTGGGGCGCGCTCAGCGAGACGAAGACGATGGGGCCGGCGGCCGCCGTGGCGACGGCCACGAGCAGCACGGCCGCGGCCATGAGGACGATCCGGGTCCGCTCGACCCTGACGCCGAGCGCGTACGCCGCGTCGTCGCCCATCTCCAGCATCCGCAGCGCCCGCCCGTGCCCGAGGATCAGCGGCAGCAGCACGCAGCTGACGGCGAACAGCGGCCAGAACTGCTCCATGTCCCGGCCTTCGAGCGAGCCGGTCATCCACACGGTCGCGCGGGCCGCGTCGACGAGCTGCGCCTTGGTGAGCAGGTAGTTGATGACGGCGGTGAGCATGGCGGCGGCGCCGATGCCGATGAGCACGAGGCGGTAGCCGTGCACACCGCGCTTCCAGGCGAGCAGGTAGATCACCAGGCCGGTGAGGAGACCGCCGACGATCGCGCCGCCGGCGGCGGCCGTCGCGCTGCCCTGGAAGAGGACGATGACGGTGAGCGCGCCGACCGTGGAGCCCTGGCCGAAACCGATGACGTCGGGGCTGCCCAGCGGGTTGCGGGAGATCGCCTGGAAGACGGCACCGCCGGTGCCGAGCGCCGCGCCGACGAAGAGGGCCACGAGGACCCGGGGCAGCCGCAGGTCCATGACGGCGATCCGCTGCACCTCGGTGCCGCCGCCGAGGAGGGTGGCGACGACGTCGCCGGGGGCGACCGGGAAGTCGCCGCTGCCGATGAGGACGACGGCCGCGGCCAGCGCGATCACGAGCAGGCCGAGGACGGACAGGAGCGCGCGCGGCTCGTACCGTACGGAGAGCCCGCCGGTCCGCAGGATCTTGGTGCTCACAGCTTGGCCATCCTCTTGCGGCGGACGAGGTGGATGAAGACGGGCCCGCCGACGAGCGAGGTGACGATGCCGACCTGGAGCTCGGCGGGGCGGGCGACCACCCGGCCGAGGACGTCGGAGCCGAGCAGGAGGACGGGCGAGAGGACCGCGGCGTAGGGCAGGATCCACCGCATGTCGGGGCCGGTGAAGGACCGCGCGATGTACGGGACCATCAGGCCGACGAAGACGATCGGACCGCAGGCGGCGGTCGCCGCGCCGCACATCAGCGTCACGGACACCATCGCGGCGATCCGGGTCCGGGTGAGGTTCGCGCCGAGCGCCCGCGCGGTGTCGTCGCCCATCTCCATGGCGTTCAGCGGCCGGGCGATCAGCAGGGCGAGGACGGCTCCGCCGAGGATGAAGGGGGCCACCCGCCCGACGGTGTCCATGTTGGCGTCGGCCAGGGAGCCGACCGTCCAGAAGCGCAGCCGGTCGAGGGCCGCGGAGTCGAGCAGCTGGACGGCGTTGACGTAGCCGTACAGCGCGACGGTGGCCGCGGTCCCCGCGAGCGCGAGCCGCACGGGGGTGGCGCTGCGGCTGCCGCCGAGGACGTACACGAGGACCGAGACGACGGCCGCGCCGACGAAGGCGAACCACACGTACGCGGCGGTGTCCGTGACGCCGAGGAAGGCGATCGCGGACACCACGGCCGCGGCGGCGCCGGCGTTGACGCCGAGGAGACCGGGCTCGGCGAGCGGATTGCGGGTGAGGCCCTGCATGACGGCACCGGCGAGACCGAGCGCCAGACCGACGAGCAGCCCGAGGAGGGTGCGGGGCACGCGGACGTCGTGGATGACGACGTCGTTGCGGATGCCGCTGTTCTGGAACAGGCCGTGCCAGACGTCGCCGAGCGGCACGGGCTTGGCACCGATCATGATGCTCAGGACACAGACCAGCAGCAGGACCCCGGCGGCCACGACCAGTCCGACGGCGCGCGCGGCATTCCGGCGCGTCGGCTTCTGGGCAGGACCGACCGGCTCCGCGCTCGCACGGGAGGGACTCTCGACCAACACGAGGTTAGGTTAGCCTACCCTCCCATCGGTGATCGATCCCGTGCACCGTGCACCCCCGTACGGGGCCGGCGCACCGGCGTACGGACTCCGGCGGGCGCACCGGCGCGCGGACTCGGGCGGGCGGCGGGCATGCGGACTCGGGCGGGCGGCGGGCGGCGGGCGGCGGGCGTACAGCACGCCGGCGCACGCCGCACCCGCCTACGAGGCAGCACGTCGCCCGAGGGCCGGGCCACCGCCCGAGAGCCGGGCCACCGCCCGAG
>NZ_JBIWOU010000007.1:0-4463 GCF_044767915.1 Streptomyces sp. NPDC101191 | reverse complement strand
AGCCGGATCCACCGCCCGAGAGCCGGATCCACCGCCCGAGAGCCGGATCCACCGCCCGAGAGCCGGATCCACCGCCCGAGAGCCGGATCCACCGCCCGAGAGCCGGATCCACCGCTCAAGGATCAGCGCACCGGCCCCAGCCGTTCCAGCGCCTTCCCCGCGTCCAGGCCCGACGCACCGGCGCCCGCCTCCGTCCAGGCCGCCGCGCACAGCGCCCGTACGCCGTCGAGCGGGTCCAGACCCTCGCCCTCGCTCTCCAGGACCAGCGCTCCCCCACTCACCGCGGCCGACCAGCCCCCGCACCCGAAGGCCCCGTCCGCACCCTCGACGACCTCCGGCTGAGCCACGAGCAGCCCGCGCAGATCCGCCGCCACATAGGTGGGCCGGTGCTCCGGCACCGCCGCGAGCAGCCGCGGCACGTCCGTCACGCCGGTGAGCACGAGCAGGGAGTCCACGCCCCCGTTGAACGCGCCCTCGATGTCCGTGTCCAGCCGGTCCCCCACCACCAGCGGACGCTCGGCGCCCGTGCGCAGCACCGTCTCGCGGTGCATCGGCGGCAACGGCTTGCCCGCGACCTTCGGCTCCGCGCCCGTCGCGATCCGCACCACCTCCACCGCCGCGCCGTTGCCCGGACCGATCCCGCGCAGGCTCGGAATCGTCAGGTCCGTGTTCGAGGCGTACCACGGCAGACCCCGCCCCACCGCGTAACTCGCCTCCGCGAACCGCCCCCACGGCAGGTCCGGGCCGCCGTAGCCCTGCACCACCGCCACCGGATCGTCGTCCGCCGACTCCACCGGCACCAGTCCCCGCTCCCGCAGCGCCACCCGCAGCCCCTCGCCGCCGATGAGCAGCACCCGCGAGCCGGGCGGTACCTCGTCGGCGATCAACCGGGCCACCGCCTGCGCCGAGGTGATCACGTCACCGGCCTCCGCCGGCACCCCGATCTCGGTGAGGTGCTCCGCCACCGTGTCCGGGGTCCGCAGCGCGTTGTTGGTGACGTACGCGAGGTGCATCCCGCCGGCCCGGGCCGCCCCCAGCGCCGTGGCGGCGTGCGGGATCGCGTCCCCACCGGCGTAGTACACGACACCGTCCAGGTCGAGCAGCGCCGTGTCGTACGCCTCGCTCAGCGCCCGCGCACTGCCGCTCGGCCGGTCCCTGCCCTGCCGCTGGCCGATTCCCGTCATGCCATGTACTCCTCACGTCGCCGGGCTGACATTCTCCCGTTGCCCAGATCATCGCTCATGGCCACCGCCACATAGGATGACGAGATGCATACCTCAGGTCACGCGGCCGATGACGTCCGCGCTCCCGGTCTTCGACTGAGCCCCTTCCGGGGCGTCCGGTACGTTCCCGAACGGGTCGGCAGCCTGGCCGCCGTGACCTCCCCGCCGTACGACGTCGTCGTCCGGCCCGACGGACTCCACCACCTCGAATCCGCGGACCCGCACAACATCGTCCGGCTCATCCTCCCGCAGGCCATGACCGCCGGCACCCGCCACCGCAAGGCCGCGGTCACCCTCGACCGCTGGCTCGCCGACGGCATCCTCGCCCCCGACCCGGAGCCCGCGCTCTACGTGTACGAGCAGCGCGGCGACGGCCTCCTGCAGCGCGGTGTCATCGGCGCCCTCGAACTCTCCACCCCCGCCGAGGGCATCGTCCTCCCCCACGAGGACGTCATGCCGCACATCGTCGAGGACCGCGCGGCCCTCATGCGCACCACCGCCGCCAACCTGGAGCCTCTGCTCCTCACCTACCGCGGCGACGGCGACGGCGCGGGAGCCGTCATCGACCGCACCGTCGAGCGCGAGCCGCTGCTCTCCACCACCACCGAGGACGGCTTCCACCACCGCCTCTGGGCCGTCACCAACCCGGCCGACCTCGCCGCCGTCGCCGCCGAACTCGGCCGCCACCAGGCCCTGATCGCCGACGGCCACCACCGCTGGGCCACCTACCTTCGGCTCCGCGAGGAGCACACCGCCCCCGGCCCCTGGAACCACGGCCTGGTCCTGCTCATCGACACCGCCCGCTACCCGCTCCGGGTCCGCGCCATCCACCGGCTCCTCAACCGCCTCCCCGTCGCCGACGCGCTCGCCGCCCTCGGCGACGCCTTCCGTGTGACGCGCGTCGACGGCCCGCTCCCGGCCGCCCAGGAGGCCCTGGCCGAGGCCGCCGCCGAAGGCAACGCCTTCCTGCTCGCCGGCGACGGCGCCTTCCACCTGCTGGACCGACCCGACCCCGCGCTCCTGGCCCGCACGGTCCGCACCGACCGCCCCGAGGCCTGGCGCACCCTCGACGCCACGGTCCTGCACTCCACCCTCCTCGACCACGTCTGGCACATCCCGGAGGACTCCCCCGAGGACATCGGCTACATCCACGACACCCGGGCCGCCGTCGAGCAGGCGGAACGCCGCGGCGGTACGGCGGTCCTCATGCACCCGGTCAAGGAGGAGGTCGTACGGGACCTGGCGCGGCAGGGCGTCACGATGCCCCGCAAGTCGACCTCCTTCGGCCCGAAGCCGGCGACGGGCCTGGTGCTGCGCAGCCTGGCCCTCGACTGACCGCCCGCCCGGCGGACGGACCGCCGTGGAAACGCCGAAGGGCGGCACCCCGTCGCGGGGTGCCGCCCTTCGTGTACGTACGTCGTACGGGACGTCAGCTCTTGTCGTCCTCGTGCGGCTCGTCGGCGTCCTGCTCGTCGCCCTCCGCGTCGCCGTTCTCCGCGTCGGCATCCTCGGAGCCGTCGAACGCGTCGACGAACTCGACGCCGTCCAGCTCGGCGAGCCGGTCGGAGGCGTCCGTGGAGCCGTCCTTGTCGGCCTCCAGGGCCTTCGCGAACCACTCGCGCGCCTCGCGCTCCCGCCCGGCGGCGAGCAGCGCGTCGGCGTACGCGTACCGCAGGCGCGCGGTCCACGGGTGGTTGGCGTTGGACGCCAGCTCGGGGCTCTGCAGGGTCACGATCGCGGCGTCGAGCTGCCCCATGTCCCGGCGGGCTCCGGCCGCCACGAGCCGCATCTCGACCTGGCCGGCCTTGTCCAGCTTCTGCACCTCGGACTCGCCGGCCATGGCCAGCGCCCGCTCCGGGCGGCCGAGGCCGCGCTCGCAGTCGGCCATGACGGGCCACAGCTCGACACTGCCGGTCATCCGCCGGGCGGCCCGGAACTCGGCCAGCGCCTCGGCGTACTTCTGCGTCGCGTAGGCGGCGAAGCCGGCGGCCTCACGGACGGCGGCGACACGGGAGGCGAGACGCAGCGCGATGCGCGAGTACTCGTACGCCTTCTCCGGCTCCTCGTCGATCAGCTGAGCGACCATGACGAGGTTACGGGCGACGTCCTCGGCCAGTCCCTTGGGCAGGCTCATGAGCTCCTGCCGCACGTCCGGGTCGATCTCCTCGCCGGTGACCTCCGGCGGGATCGGCAGACGCTTGATGGGCGCGCGGTCGCCGCGGTCACCGCGGTCGTCACGGCGCCCGTAACCGCCCCGGTCGTCGCGACGCGGGCCACGCCCGCGGTCGTCGCGCCGGTCGTCACGGCCACGGAAGCCGCCGCCACCACGCCGGTCGTCCTCACGGCGCGGGCCGCGGGGCCGCTCGTCACGGCGGTCGTCACGGCGGAAGCCGGAGCGGTCGTCCTGACGGTCGTCGCGGCGGTAGCCCCCGGGACGCTCGTCCTGGCGCTCGTCGCGACGGAAGGCCGGACGGCTGTCGTCACGGTCGTCACGGCGGTACGAGGGACGGTTGTCGTCACGGCGGAAGCCACCGGGACGCTCGTCACGGCGGTCGTCGCGGCGGAAACCGCCGGGACGGTCGTCGCGGCCGCGGTAGCCGCCGCCACGGTTGTCGTCACGACGGTCGCCACCCCGGCTGTCATCGCGGCGGAAACCACCGGGACGCTCATCCTGACGCTCGTCGCGACGGAAGGCCGGACGGCTGTCGTCACGACGGAAGCCGCCGGGACGGTCGCCGCCACGGTCGTCACGACGGTACGGGGGGCGGTCGCCGCCACGGTCGTCACGGCGGTCGTCGCGGCGGTTGTCGTCGCGGCCGCGGTAGCCGCCGCCACGGTTGTCGTCACGACGGTCATCGCGGCGGTCGTCGCGACGGTTGTCATCACGGCCGCCGCGGTAGCCACCGCCACGGTTGTCGTCACGACGCGGGCCACGGAAGCCGCCCCGCTCGCCACCGTCCCGGCGGCGCGGCTCGCGCTCCGGACGATCGTCGGGAGAGTTGGTGGACATCGACGTGACTCCTGTCTTCGGGTACTGCAGTCATTCTCGCGCAGCCGGCACCGCACCGCGCTTTCAGGAAATACAAGGAAAAAACAAAAGGACCCCTGGTCCCAGCATGAACGCTGGGGACCAAGGGTCCTGAAAGATTGTTCGGCGGCGTCCTACTCTCCCACAGGGTCCCCCCTGCAGTACCATCGGCGCTGAAAGGCTTAGCTTCCGGGTTCGGAATGTAACCGGGC
>NZ_JBIWOU010000006.1:312986-683599 GCF_044767915.1 Streptomyces sp. NPDC101191 | reverse complement strand
CGACTCTATCAGATCTTTCCGATCCGATTTCCTCGGTGCTTTCCGGTCCCGGCTTTCCGACTTTCGTCTTCTTTTCCGAGGCCTTCCGGCGTGTTCACTACGTTAGCGGATTTCCCTGGCGACTCATAATCGAGTCGTTTAGAACAAATTTCGGCATGCCGAAATAGGCCCCGTCGGGAATCGTTGTAAGTAGTGGATGGCCGCCCCCAGGAGGCTTGAGCAAGCACTTCCCGTCTCAAGCGGCTCGGGCCACATTACGCATCTCTGCGACCTGAGTCAAGCCGAGCCCGAGGACGCCCGTTTCCTCGGTGTGTGGGCGCGGTAGGGGCTCACCGTGGGGTCGCGGTCGATCCAGAAGCGCCAGGGATGCGGGGCCCCGTCGCCGCCCACTCCCGTACGCGGACCGTTGCGTACGAGCTCGGGGGCCGGTGGTACGCCGGTGAGCAGGGACAAGGGGGCGTCCGGGCCGGCGCAGGCGTCCGTGCCGTTGAGGCTGCGGGCGACGTCGAGGGCGGTGGCCAGGCGGGCCGGGCCCTTCGCCAGCTCGGAGTCGTAGCGCGCCGAGAGGCGTCGTTCCCTGGCCTGTTCCGTTCCCGTGAGGACCTCCCCCGCGCGGAGCAGCACTCCGCCGGCCTCTCCCTCGGGGCCGCACACCAGGTTCAGGCAGTACACAGGCAGTACCACATGCCGTAGGTAACTCACTAGGCATGTATGTCGTTGGTCCGGCATCATCCGCAAGCGACGACAAGCAGGAGACAGGCAGTGCGAGCGATCATCTACGCCAGACTCAGCCCCACCCCGAGGGGCGAGGAGTCCAAGGGTGGGAACCTGACACAACAGGTCGAGCTGAGTCAGGCGCTGTGCGACCGGAAAGGCTGGTCGGTCGTAGCCACGATCGTTGAGAAGGACACGTCGGCTTCGACGAAGCGGGGAACCAAGCGGAGCGCCGAGTGGGAGCGCGTCAAGGCTCTGGTGGAGGACGGCAAGGCAGACGCCATCGTGTCCCGCCACTACGACCGTATGTACCGCACCCCCTGGGACCTTGAGGATCTGGTGGACCTGGCCGAGGCGACCGGCGTCACGCTGGCCGCCGCACAGGCGCAGGGAGTGCTCGACCTGTCCACCCCGTCCGGCCGTCTCGCTGCTCGCATTGGCGCTGTGGTGGCTCGCAACGAGACCGAGATGCGAGTAGAGCGTCAGGTACTCGGACACCAGCGGCGCAGGGAGTCGGGGAGGCCCTTCTGGAGTACTCGTCCCTTCGGCTTCGAGCGGGACGGCAGGCACCGGGAAGCAGAGGCGGAGGCCCTGCGGCAGGCGTACCGGGATGTCCTGGCCGGCGTCACCCTCTGGTCCATCGCGAAGGACTGGAACACGCGCGGACTGCTCTCGCCTCACGGCAAGGAGTGGCGCAGCTCGAACCTTCGGAGCGTCCTCTTGAAGCCGAGGAACGCGGGAATCCAGACGTACTCGCAGTGGGTCGAGAAGCCGGACGGGAAGCGCGTGCGGCGGACCGAGGAGACCGGTCCGGGCAACTGGGAGGCGATCGTCTCTGAGGGCATATTCCGGGCCCTGGTCCGCCACCTGAGCGACCCCGAGCGCAACACGGGCGGCGGCGGCAAGCGCAAGGCCCTGTTGTCTGGTGTGGTCCGCTGCTCGAAGTGTCAGGCCGTCGTCACACAGGGGTGGAGCAAGAAGAACGCGGCAGGCGAGCGGTACCGCATCTACACCTGTTCGGGTGGCCGGTGCATCACCTGCCCGGCGGACCCGCTCGACTCCTTCGTGGTCAGGAAGGTCATCGACAGGGCTGAGGAGTGGAACGCGGCACCGGCCACGGATGCCGCAGACGAGGAGCGAGAGGTCGAGCTGCTGGCCGAGGAGACGGCCGCATCCGAGAGGCGCACCGCCCTGGCGGAGATGTTCGCCGTAGGGGACATCGACGCGTCGACCCTGCGGACGGGCATCGGCAGGTGCGATGCCGACCTGACCAAGATCCGCGCAGAGCTGGCGGACCTGGCATCGAAGCGGGTACGCGTCGACCTGGGCGACATCGAGTACCTGTGGGAGGAGCTGGACTACGAGGACCCCGACTGCATCGATTACGTGCGGACCGTCGTCATGCAGGTCTGCGAGCGAGTCGAGTTGATGCCGCGCGGTCGAGGGGTTCGGTCCTTCAAGGGCGAACACTGCCGGATCACGTTCCGGAACCCTTGAGATCCGACCGCAGAGCGCCGAGCCGGCTGTCGGCGCTCGGTGAGCACGGGCCCTGTCTGACGAGTGTCGGGCGGGGCCCTTCGCCATGCCCGTCGAGGAAGCGCGCCCCTCTCGCTCCCCAGTTCATGCAACAACGTGCATGAGTCACGTCCGTGCATGGACGGCCGCAAGCGGCCCCCGTACGGTCGTCTCAGGCGGCCTGACCGGGCCGCCAAGTCAAGGGGATTCCGCATGGCGCCGAAGAACTGACTCGGCTCACCGGCAACGGCAACGGCAACGGCACGTGTGGAGAGGACGACTGCCCGAACGTCTACCGCACCGCTTCCGGCTCCATCGTGGTTCAGGGCGACGTATCCGACGCCTTCGCTCCCCCGCAGGGGGAAGGACTCGTGGAGATCCCCGAGAGCGTTCTTCGGGAGGCCGTTCGTGCTCTTGGATGGTGAGGAGTGGCGGGCGACGCTCCGAGGCTTCCAGTCGGAGGCGTGGCGACTGGAGACCCTGCCCCAGTACCTCGTACCGCAGGAGGCGGAAGAGCTCGAAGCCTTCCGGGCAGGCAAGCGCGTCGACCCGAACAGCTACTCGTCGGCGTACACGGAGGACCTGAAGCGGTTGCGCGGTGAGGGGAGGAGCAAGGGTCGAGTGCACGTCCTGACTCGACCGCTCCCCGAGTACCTGCGCTTCGAGTTCTCCCGGTACTACGCACCGCACGTGCTCGCCGGGGAGGACATCCGCATCCTTGACGTGACCGAGCGAGAGAACCCGTTGCCGGATGTCGGGGACTTCTGGATGTTCGACCGCTCGACAGTCGTCCTGATGCACTACGAGGGCGACGGCACGCAGATCAGCCGGGAACTGCACGAGGGTGACCCTGCGCCGTTCATCGAGTGGCAGCGCATCGCCGTTGCCGAGTCGGTTCCCTTCCTGGAGTACGCGGAGCACGTGACGGAGTGACGTTCGAAGCTGAGCAGCTTGGCGAGTCTGGTACCGAACTCGCCTCCCTGCTTCGGAACCTGCGCAAGCGAGCCGGCCTCTCTGGGGACCGGCTCGCAGCGCGCTGCAACATGTCCCAGTCGAAGGTGTCTCGCATCGAGAACGGCCGGACACGGCCGTCCCTGGTCGACGTCGAGCAGATCCTGCGAGCGCTGGACGCTCCGCCGGAACTCGTCGCCGAGGTCTCCGCCCTCGCCAGGATGGCGAACACCGAGTGGCGCAACCTCCGAGAGCTTCGGCGCAAGGGACTCGGTACGAGACAGACCGAGCTGAAGTCGCTCGAAGCGTCCTCAACGCACATGCGCTACTTCCTGCTCTCGATGGTCACCCGGCTGCTCGCAACCCCGGAGTACGTACGGGCGAGCCTGGCCCACTCGACAGCCGACACGAGCAAGGCAGTGGCAGGCAAGCTGGGACGGCAAGCCGTCCTCTACGACGCCTCGAAGCGGTTCACGTTCGTCCTGACCGAGCAGGCGGTTCGCTGGCCGGTCGTCTCCCCACTGGCACTGGCCGAGCAGATGGACCGGCTCGCGTCGCTGTCCTACCTCCCGAACGTGCAGATCGGGGTGATCCCCGTAGGGGCACCGACGCCGCGAACCCCTCTGAGTACGTTCACCATCTACGACGCCGCGTTCGTCACCATCGAGACGACAGCGGGAAGTCTCGTACTCCGCGACGGCCGAGACGTTCAGGCGTACCTGAAGGAGTTCGCCGGGTACGAGGAACACGCCCTCTTCGGCGAAGACCTTCGGGCGCGGCTCGCCGAGTCTGGGTCTTCGCAGGCCAGGAACGCGGAGAGGCACGCCGATCGGTACTCGCTGCGGAGATCGGCCAGCGCGTCCAGTGCCGCTTTGCTCTCCTCTGTGGGCACCCCCCGCCGCAAGTCCTCTATCGAGGCGTACTGGAGCCCAGGGCGAGCGAAATACCAGGCCATGCCGACACCAACCCTTTCGGGGTTGGAACCAGTCCGCATGTAGTCGATGAGCGCTGCCTGGATCTGACGGTAGCCGCAGGCTGCCACCAGAGGCTGGATGAGTTGCCGTATGCCGCTTCGGCACTGATCGTGCACGGCGGCATGCACCAGTGCTGCCGTGTCGCCGCGTAATCCTGGGCTGCGGCCTCGCCAAGCTGGTAGCGCTTCACCTCGTTGCGGTGGTACTGGTGCTCGCCTTCCATGATCGGCGGCAACTCCCAGTCAGGGCAGAAGAGCGCAAGGAGTTCGTCAAGCAAGGGTTCAAAGGCGGCTTCCCGCCCGGCTCGGTCGGGGAGTATCTCCAGCCCCATTCCGTAGCCCTCCCTGGTGCAGATCGTCTCTCATGGCCCGATGAGAGCTCCGACTCAGGCTAGGCGTCAGGCCTGCCTGAGTGTCAGTGAATCGGCCACCGCCTGAACCTCTGGGCATCCCGGGCTGAACTGCGGTGTTCACGCAGGCATTGGTTCCGGTCTCCATTCGTCCGGCCTGAGTCGACGGCCTCGGCAGTCACTCGACCGGCCAGGAACGCGTCACGGGCCGCGCTCGCGGACGATCACGTATCGCCTGACCCAACTCCGCACCGACTCGCCGGCGGGCCGCGAGCGAGGCGTACAGCGGCTCAGGCTCCGGCGGGCGGTTTGGCTCGGGGGCTAAGTCGGTACGCCGAGACCGTCGGATCACCGGCGAGGTAGAACCGGTGTTGCCAGTCGTGGGCCTTGCTCACGCCTACCCGAGGACCGACCCGGATGAGCACGGCCGGTACAGGCTCACCCTCGGACAACACGACCGAGGTACCTGTCAGGAGGTCTACGCCGTTGTGCTCCGCCGTGATGCCGAGTGACTGGCAGAAGTTCCCGGGCCCTCGGGCAAGGCGTGGACTCTCGACCTTCTCCCCTCGCCGCTTGCGTGCCAGGTCTTCCCCCTCGATGACCCTGCCTGCCCGGATGAGGACAGCCGAGGCGATGCCGTCCGTCCCGGTGACGACGTTGGCGCACCAGTGGAGACCGTGGGACCGGTAGACGTACAGGTGTCCTGCGGGCCCGAACATGACGGCGTTACGGGGTGTCTGGCCTCGGTAGGCGTGGGAGGCTGGGTCAGCCGCACCGGAGTACGCCTCGGTCTCCGTGATGGCGACGCTCACGGCTCCCTCGGAGGTCTTGCAGGTGAGGACGGTCCCGAGCAACCTGGGGGCGACCTCTTCGGCAGGATGGGCGAGGAGGTCGACGTTCATGCTGACCGCCTTGACATGCCGTAGGTGAAGTAGACGTACGCGTATCCGGGCGGCCCGAACATGACGGCGTTGCGGGCGGTGCGGCCGCGGAAGGCGTGCGAACCGGGGTCGATCGCTCCGGCGTACGCCTCCACCTCGGTGAGGCGGAGTTCCATGCGTCCTTCGGGGCCGTTCCGAACGAGGGTGCGGCCGAGCAGATCGGGGGCGACCTCCAGTACCGGGCGGTCGAAGAAGCTCCGCGGGAGCGGCGTACGGTCGGGGCTCTCGCTCATGGCCTCCGAGGGTACGGGAACCGGCTACCTTCGTTGCGCGTATGAAGAGGTCAGACCATCTAGGAGAGGACGCACGACATGGGGTTCAAGAAGCTGCTCGCGAGCCTGGGTGCCGGCGGGGCTTCCGTGGAGACGGTGCTCACCGAGGAGAACGTCGTCCCGGGTGGCGTCGTCCAGGGTGAGGTGCGGATCCAGGGCGGTTCGGTCGCCCAGCAGATCGAGGGGCTTTCCGTCGGACTGCAGGCGCGTGTCGAGGTCGAGGGCAACGACCAGGAGTACAAGCAGGACATCGAGTTCGTGAAGGTGCGCCTCGGTGGGGCCTTCGAGGTGCAGGCCGGCGCGGTGCACGTGGTGCCGTTCGGCCTGGAGATCCCCTGGGAGACGCCGGTCACCGCGATCGCGGGGCAGCAGCTGCGCGGGATGCACATCGGGGTGACGACGGAGCTGGAGATCGCGCGCGCGGTGGACTCGGGCGACCTGGACCCGATCAACGTGCACCCGATGCCGGCGCAGCAGGCGATCCTGGACGCCTTCATCCAGCTGGGCTT
Source organism: Streptomyces sp. NPDC101191 (assembly GCF_044767915.1). Lineage (NCBI taxonomy): Bacteria > Bacillati > Actinomycetota > Actinomycetes > Kitasatosporales > Streptomycetaceae > Streptomyces > Streptomyces sp. NPDC101191. The sequence goes on along the minus strand of NZ_JBIWOU010000006.1, from coordinate 677,374 downwards.
CCGCTTCAAGAACGCGGACATGGAGCGCGGCCACATCCGCGGGACGCGGCAGAAGCTGCCCTTCTACCAGGAGATCGAGTTCTTCGCGCCGGCGCAGTACCGGGGTCTGAACCAGGTCGAGGTCAGCTTCGTCGCGGACGACCGGGAGATGGACGTCGTCCTGGAGATGGACAAGAAGCCGGGCCTCTTCACGGAGGGCAGTGACTCCTACCGCTCCTTCACGGTCGGTCTGCACGACTTCCACACGACCGATTGGGCGGCCTATCTGAACCAGTGGCTGGCGGAGGTCGGTGGGCGTCGCAACTGGCTCTAGGCTCGGTGCCGTAGGGCAGGTAGCGACAGGAGGTTGAGACGTGGCCGAGGGCAAGAGGGCGCCGCTTCCCCATGACTTTCACCCGCCGGTGGCGTCGTTCACGGTGGTGAGCGACGACGTCGTCGAGGGCGGGGTGCTGAAGGACGCTCAGGTGTACGCGGAGGGGAACACCTCTCCGCAGCTGCGCTGGGAGGGTTTCCCGGCGGAGACGAAGAGCTTCGCGGTGACGTGCTTCGACCCGGACGCGCCGACCGGCAGCGGTTTCTGGCACTGGGTGCTGTTCGACATCCCGGCGTCGGTGACCGAGCTGCCCGCGGGCGCGGGTTCGGGCGCGTTCGAGGGGCTGCCGGCGGGTGCCGTGCAGGCCCGTAACGACTACGGCTCGAGGGACTTCGGCGGGGCGGCGCCGCCGCCCGGGGACGGTCCGCACCGGTACGTCTTCACGGTCTACGCGGTGGACCAGGAGAAGCTCGGTCCCGACGCCGACGCCTCGCCGGCCGCGGTCGGCTTCAATCTGCGCTTCCACACCCTGGGGCGCGCCCAGCTCGTCGCGGAGTACGAGATCCCGGCGTAAGGCTGAGCTTCGCTTCTTGTTTGCCCGCTTCTGGTCTTGGAGAGATCAGAAGCGGGCATCTTTCTTTGCGCGGATATTGCGTTGTCCTACCCGGCGCGCCCGGCCAGAGTTGATCCAAGCCCGGAGCCTCTGTACGGGGGGCTGGGGCCGGCACACGGGAGGTGGGCACAATGCGGGACACGCTGGTACTGAACGCGAGCTTCGAGCCGCTTTCGACGGTGACACTCAACCGTGCGGTGGTGCTTGTCCTGCAGGACAAGGCCGTCGTGGAGCAGGAACATCCTGGTCTTCGTGTGCGGGCGGCCGCCGTGGACATGCCGGTGCCCCGCGTGATCAGGCTCTGCCGTTACGTACGGGTGCCGTTCCGAAGACAGGCTCCGTGGTCGAGGCGGGGTGTGCTGGTGCGGGACCAGCACCGGTGCGCGTACTGCGGGAAGCGCGCCACGACCGTGGACCATGTGGTGCCGCGGGCGCAGGGGGGCGGGGACCACTGGCTGAACACGGTCGCCTCGTGTGCGGAGGACAACCACCGCAAGGCGGACCGGACTCCCGAGCAGGCGGGGATGCCGCTCTTGCACCAGCCGTTCGTGCCGACGCCGCAGGACGCGATGCTGCTCGCGCTGAAGGCGGCCGAGCGGTCGGAGTTGCCGGACTGGCTGGCCGCGTAGGGCCGGTTCGTGGGTCGGGCGTGCGGGTGTGTCGCGCGGGTGTCGCGTGCTTCCCGCGTGTCGGGCGCTGTGCGTACGGCGTGAGGGCCCGCCCCTGCTCGGGGCGGGCCCTCCGTCATTCTCCGGGCTTCACTTCAGGGTGAGTTGGAGAATGGCGACGATGCCGACGGCGATGATCACTCCGCGCAGGACGGTGGGGGGCAGGCGCCGGCCGACCTTGGCGCCGATCTGGCCGCCGATGGTGGAGCCGACGGCGATGAGGAGGACGGCGGTCCAGTCGAAGTCGGCGACGAAGAGGAAGAAGACCGCGGCGACGCCGTTGACGACGGCGCCGAGGATGTTCTTGACGGCGTTGACGCGCTGCAGGGTGTCGTGGAGCAGCAGGCCCATCAGCGAGAGGTAGAGGACGCCCTGGGCGGCGCCGAAGTATCCGCCGTAGATGCTGGCGAGGAAGAGTCCGACGAGGAGGGCGGGGCCGCCGTCGGGGTGGGCCTCGGTGCCGTTGGCCTCGCGGCGGCGCTGGACGGCGGCCGCGATGCGGGGCTGGAGGAGGACGAGGACCAGCGCGATGCCGATGAGGACGGGGACGATCGCGTCGAAGGCGTCGGACGGCAGGGCCAGGAGCAGGACGGCGCCGACGAGTCCGCCGAGGAGGGCGGCGGTGCCGAGGCGGAGGACGCGGGTGGTCTGGCCCTTGAGTTCGCTCCGGTAGCCGATGGCTCCGCTGATGGATCCGGGGACGAGGCCGAGGGCGTTGGAGACGTTCGCGGTGATCGGGGGGAGGCCGGTCGCGAGGAGGACCGGGAACGTGATCAGCGTTCCCGATCCCACGATGGTGTTGATGGTGCCGGCGGCTGTGCCTGCCGCGAAGACCGCGAGCATTTCCCAGATGGACAAAGCCATCTCCTTACGGGTTCGGTGAGTCGCCTCCCCGCTCCGGGGTCGCCGGGGTCGAGGGGCTCGCACCGATCATGCACGAGGTTACGTGTACGTGTCAGTCAACGGGAGGTTCTTCGCGGCGGGCGGGGATGTCGACGGACGGGGAGCTCTTGGTGTTGAAGCCGGGAACGCCGGGTGCGACGTTGCCGAAGGCACCGGAGAGGCCCTTGAGGGCGTCGCCGATCTCGCTGGGCACGATCCAGAGCTTGTTGGCGTCGCCCTCGGCGATCTTCGGGAGCATCTGGAGGTACTGGTACGAGAGCAGCTTCTGGTCGGGGTCGCCGGCGTGGATGGCCTCGAAGACCGTGCGGACGGCCTGGGCCTCGCCCTCGGCCTTGAGTGCGGCGGCCTTGGCCTCGCCTTCGGCGCGCAGGATCGCGGACTGCTTCTCGCCCTCGGCGGTGAGGATCTGCGACTGGCGGATGCCCTCGGCGGTGAGGATCGCGGCGCGCTTGTCACGGTCGGCGCGCATCTGCTTCTCCATCGAGTCCTGGATGGAGGTGGGCGGCTCGATCGCCTTGAGCTCGACGCGGTTGACGCGGATGCCCCACTTGCCGGTGGCCTCGTCGAGGACGCCGCGGAGGGCCGCGTTGATCTCCTCGCGGGAGGTGAGGGTCCGCTCCAGGTCCATGCCGCCGATGATGTTGCGGAGGGTGGTGACGGTGAGCTGCTCGATGGCTTGGATGTAGCTGGCGACCTCGTAGGTGGCGGCGCGGGCGTCGGTCACCTGGTAGTAGATGACGGTGTCGATGTTGACGACCAGGTTGTCCTGCGTGATGACCGGCTGCGGCGGGAAGGGGACGACCTGCTCGCGCAGGTCGATCCGGTTGCGGATGCGGTCGATGAACGGGACGACGATGTTCAGGCCCGCGTTGAGCGTGCGGGTGTAGCGGCCGAAGCGCTCCACGATCGCGGCGCTCGCCTGCGGGATGACCTGGATGGTCTTGATCAGGGCGATGAAGACAAGCACCACCAGAATGATCAGGACGATGATGACTGCTGACATCGTGTTCCCTGTGCCCTTCGCTGCCGGGTAGATGACCAGATGATGATCTCGATGATCGAGTTTCCCAGACCGCGGAGGGTCATGGGCGAGGTTCGGTCACATCACGACGGCCGTGGCTCCGTCGATGTCGACGACGTCGACCTGTTCGCCGGGGTCGAAGCTCTGCCCGGAGTCGAGGGTGCGGGCGGACCAGACCTCGCCGGCCAGCTTGATGCGCCCTCCGGAGCCGTCGACCCTTTCCAGTACGACGGCTTGACGCCCTTTCAGGGCGTCGATGCCGGTGGCGAGTCCGGGGCGGCCGTCGCGGTGGCGTGCGGCGATGGGGCGGACCACGGCGATGAGGGCGACGGACACGACGGCGAACACGACGACCTGGGCGACGATGCCGAAGCCGAGGCCCGCGGTGACGGCTCCCGCGACCGCGCCGACGGCCAGCATGCCGAACTCGGGCATCGCGGTGAGAACGAGGGGAATGCCGAGCCCCACCGCGCCGATCAGCCACCAGATCCATGCGTCGATGTCCACATGGTCATGGTAGGGCGGTGGGGCTGTACGGGACAGGGCGCGATTCCGTGCGGTCACCGCGCCCGTGACGTCACTTCAGCGGCAGGCCCTGCGCGGTGTAGCGGTCGCCGACGTGCTCGACGACGAGCGGCAGGCCGAAGCAGAGGGAGAGGTTGCGGGAGGTCAGCTCGGTCTCCATGGGGCCCGCGGCGAGGACCTTGCCCTGACGGATCATCAGGACGTGGGTGAAGCCCGGGGCGATCTCCTCGACGTGGTGGGTCACCATGATCATCGAGGGGGCGATCGGGTCGCGGGCGAGCCGGCCGAGGCGGCGGACCAGGTCCTCGCGGCCGCCCAGGTCGAGACCGGCGGCGGGCTCGTCGAGGAGCAGCAGTTCGGGGTCGGTCATCATCGCGCGGGCGATGAGGGTGCGCTTGCGCTCTCCCTCGGAGAGGGTGCCGAACCTGCGGTCCAGGTAGTCGGTCATGCCGAGGCGGTCGAGGAAGGCCTTGGCGCGCTGCTCGTCGACCGGGTCGTAGTCCTCGTGCCAGGTGGCGGTCATGCCGTACGCGGCGGTGAGGACGGTCTCGAGGACGGTCTGGCGCTTGGGGAGCTTCTCGGCCATGGCGATGCCGGCCACGCCGATGCGGGGGCGCAGGTCGAAGACGTCGGTGCCGACGCCGCCGAGGCGCTCGCCGAGGACGGTGGCGCTGCCCTTGGTGGGGAAGAGGTAGCTGGAGGCGATGTTGAGGAGGGTGGTCTTGCCGGCACCGTTGGGGCCGAGGATGACCCAGCGCTCCCCCTCCTTGACCGACCAGGAGACCTCGTCCACCAGAGCGCGTCCGTCGCGGACCACGGATACGTCCACCAGCTCCAGTACATCGCTCATGGTCGCGTTGTCTCCCCTTGGGGTCGAGTCGTGTCACCGCCGTGCGCCTGTGGGCGCGGCGTCCAGGGAAAACCTACGCCACCGGGCGGTCGGGCCGGTCCTTAGGGCTTGCTTTGCGCCTCGGGGCCCGTACGAGTCCCTACGCTGGGGGGCATGCTTTCGGAACCACGCTCAGGACGTCTGGCCGCTTGGGGCAATGCCCTCCTGGCCGGGGCGGTGTCGCCGGACGACGCGGCACTCGCCATTGTCGGGGAGGACGCGGTGCACCGCGTGGAGGGGCTGCCGGGCGAGGCGGGGCCGGTGGGCCTGACGCTGGCGCTCGGGCGGCTGCGGCGGCTCGGGGTGACCGGGTGGCGGGTGGCTCTGCCCGCGCCGGGTCATCCGCTCGGGCTGAGCGGTCCGCCGGAGTTCAACGCGCGGGCGCTCGAGGCGGAGGAGGCGGCGGTCGGCTTCGGCGCGCCGTACGGTCTGGTGCCGGCGGTGTCGGAGGCGGGTCCGGTGGGCGATGTGCACGTGGAGGTGGTGTGGCACTGCCTGGCGGTGCGGGAGGCGCCGCCGGCGGACGTGCCGTCGCTGGGCGAGGCGGAGCGGGAGCTGTCGGACGCGCTGCGCGAGGCGACGACCGTCCTGACCCGGCTCGACGTCGCCGCCTCGGGCCCGGCCGCCGACGCGGCGCGCGACGCCTACCGGGCTCGCGCGGAGAGCGGCGGCGAGGTGCTGGCTCCGGGCTATCCGGCCCGCGCGGTCCGGGTCCTGGAGCTCGCCCGGCGCATCGGCCTCCTCGTGGACCTGGCCTACGACCACGGCCACGGCGGCGCGGTGAGCGCGGCGGAGATGGCGGCGCGGGGGGATGCGCTGCGGCCGGTGGAGCGGGTGGCGCGGCGGGCGCAGGTGGCCGCGTACAACGCGTATGTGGAGGAGCGGGAGCGGGGGTTCTAGGCCCCGTCGTCGACCTCCCCTGCCCGCGACGCCATGCACGCGGCGTGCGGCCCGCCCACGGCCGGCGGACGGAGTGCGCGGCAGGGGGCGTGGGCCCGCGGGTTCCGGCGCCGGGCGCCGTGACGCGCGGGGTCGGCCGGAAACGGGTCCGGCCCCCGGGGGATCGTCCGGGGGCCGGTGGTTCGACGGGCGGGTCAGTGGTTGACGGCGCCGTTGCCGAAGGCCGGGTTGAGCAGGCCGATCACGTTGATCGTGTTGCCGGAGACGTTCACGGGGACGTGGACCGGGACCTGCACCAGGTTGCCGGAGGCGACGCCCGGCGAGCCGAGGGCCTGCCCGTGGGCGTCGGCACCGCCGTGGGCGGAGGCGACACCGGCACCGGCGGCGACGATGCCACCGGCGACCATGGTGAGGGCAGCGGCCTTCTTGAGCTTGTTCACTTCGGGTTCCTCCTGGTCGTCGCCGCGGCCGGTCCGCCGCAGCACGCCCTGGAGAACGCCGTCGCCCCCGTGGGGTTGCGCCGAACGGGGGACATCCACACGACGGTATGAAAAGGCGAACGATCGTACCTACGACGTCAGGCCGTGCCGTACGGCCCAGAGTGCGGCCTGGGTCCGGTCGGCGAGGTCCAGCTTCATGAGGATGTTCGAGACGTGCGTCTTGACCGTCTTCTCGGAGAGGACGAGCGCACGGGCGATCTCCCGGTTGGAGCGCCCGTCGGCGATCAGCCCGAGGACCTCCCGCTCCCGCTCGGTGAGGGTGGAGCCGCGGCCCGATCCGCCGCCCTGCCCGTGCTCGTCCTGGCTGAGCAGGACGCCGGCGACCTCGGCCTGGAGCAGCACGTGCCCGGCGTGGACGGAGCGGATGGCGCCGGCGAGGGCGTCCGGGTCGATGTCCTTGTAGACGTATCCGTACGCGCCGGCGCGCAGGGCGGGGACGACCGTGCGCTGCTCGGTGAAGCTGGTGACGATCAGGACCCTGGCGGGGTTGCCGAGCTCGCGCAGCCGGCGCAGCGCCTCGATGCCGTCGGTGCCGGGCATCTTCACGTCCATGAGGACGACGTCGGGCCGCAGCTCCTCGGTGGCGGTGACGCCCTCGGTGCCGTCGGCGGCCTCCCCCACGACCTCTATGTCGTCCTGTACCTCCAGGAAGGTGCGCAGGCCGCGGCGGACGACCTGGTGGTCGTCGACCAGCAGGACCCGGATCTTCTCAGCCACCGGGGACCTCCATCTCGATCGTGGTGCCCCGTCCGGGGGCCGATGTCACGGTGAGCCTGCCGCCGACTCCGCCGGCCCGGTCGCGCATGGAGACCAGGCCGAGGTGGCGGCCGGCGCTGCGGACGGTCGCGGGGTCGAAGCCCTTGCCGTCGTCGGTGACGGCGAGCCGGACCCCCTGGCCGCTGCGGCCGAGGGAGACGGTGACGTGCTCGGCGCCGGAGTGGCGCAGGGCGTTGTGGAGGGCCTCCTGGGCGACCCGCAGCAGGGCCTCCTCCTGGGCGGAGGGCAGGGCGCGGACGCCGGAGCTCTCGAATCCGACCCGGGCGGTGTGGGCCCGGTCGAGGACCTGGATCTGGGTGCGCAGGGTGTGCACGAGGCCGTCCTCGTCGAGGGCGGCGGGGCGCAGCTCGACGACGGCGGCGCGCAGCTCGTCGGCGGCCTCGGCGGCCAGTTCCGAGACCTGCTGGAGCTCGTCCTTGGCGCGGGCCGGGTCGCGGTCGACGAGGGCGGCGGCCGCCTGGGCGGTGAGCCGCAGGGAGAAGAGCTTCTGGCTGACGGCGTCGTGCAGCTCGTGGGCGAGGCGGGAGCGCTCCTCGGCGATGGTGAGCTCGCGGCTGCGCTCGTACAGCCGGGCGTTGGTGAGGGCGATGGCGGCGTGCTGGGCCAGGATCGACAGGAGCTCCTCGTCCTCGGCGGTGAAGCCGCAGCCGCCGTCCGGCTTCGGGCAGCGCTTGTTGGCGAGGAAGAGGGCGGCGAGGATCTCGTCCCCGTCGCGGACGGGCAGGCCGAGGAAGTCGGACATCTCGGGGTGGGCGTCGGGCCAGCCCTCGAAACGGGGGTCCTTGCGGACGTCGACGAGGCGCTCGGGCTCGGCCTTGTGGAGCATGGCGGCCAGGATGCCGTGCTGGCGGGGCAGCGGGCCGATGGCGCGCCACTGCTCGTCGCTGACGCCGTCGACGACGAACTGGGCGAAGCCGCCGTGGTCGTCGGGGACGCCGAGCGCCGCGTACTCGGCGTCGAGCAGCTCGCGCGCCGAGGCGACGATCGTCTTGAGGACGTCGCGGACCTCCATCTGGCGGTTCATCGCCAGCAGGGCGCTGCTCACGGCGGCCAGTCCGGAGCTCGGTCGATGGCTCATGTGTTCACCGTACCGGCGGGGTGTGACGGTCCGTATCCGCCCGGGGACGGCGGTGGACCGGGACCGGGGGCCTAGGCCCTGTCGTCAAACTCCCGTCTGCCCCGCGACGCCATGCACGTGCTCTCGCCGCACCGGGCACAAGCCCGAGTACGTCCAGTACGAGGCCTCGCGCCCGGCACACCGAGAGCACGCACCTGACGCCGCGGGGCCGCCCTCCGGGCAACGACGGGAGTTTGACGACAGGACCTAGGTCGAAGTTCCCGGGGCGGTCGGGGCCCCCGGACGAGGCGGCGGGGCGGCGGGGGCGACGAGGCTGGATTCCGTCGGGGACCACGAGGGACGGCTGAGAAGGGGATGGGGCGGATGCCTGTCGCGATCGTCACGGGGGCGTCGAAGGGGCTGGGGCGTGCGCTGGCGGCCGGTCTGGCCGGGCGCGGCTGGGACCTGGTGCTCGACGCCCGTACGGCGAAGGTGCTGGAGGAGAGTGCGGAGGCGGCACGCGCGCGTGGCGCACGGGTGGTGGCGGTCGCGGGGGACGTCAGGGACGCGGGACACCGGGCGGAGCTGGTGGCCGCGGCACGGGGGCTGGGCGGGCTCGATCTGCTGGTGAGCAACGCGAGCGCGCTGGGCGCGGCGCCGCTGGTGCGGCTGGACGCGCTGCCGCTCGACGGCCTGCGGGCGGCGTTCGAGACGAACGCGGTGGCCGCGCTGGGGCTCGTGCAGGAGGGCCTGGCGCTGCTGCGGGAGAGCGCGGTGGGGACCGTGCTGGTGGTGAGCTCGGACGCGGCGGTGGAGGCGTACGGGACGTGGGGCGGGTACGGGGCCTCGAAGGCGGCGCTCGACCGGCTGGCTGCGGTCCTCGCGGTGGAGGAGCCGGGGCTGCGGGTGTGGGCGGTGGATCCGGGCGACATGGCGACGGACCTGTACGCGGCGGCGGTGCCGGACGATCCCGATCCACGCCCGGCGCCGGAGACGGTGGTGCCGGGGTTCCTGGCGCTGGTGGAGCGGCGGCCGGCGAGCGGCCGCTACGCGGCGGTGGAGCTGGTGCCCGCGTCCGGGGGGCCCGCGGAGGGGGTGGGCCGGTGACCGTGGGGCTGGAGGGGCTGCGCGTACCGGAGGAGCTGTCGGCGCGGGTGCCGGCCGAGCAGCGGGGTCCGGGGCTCGGCCGGGACGACGTACGCCTCCTGGTGTCGCGGGGGACGGAGGTGGCCCACCGGGCGTTCCGGGAGCTGCCCGGGCTGCTGCGGGCCGGGGACGTCCTGGTGGTGAACACGTCGGTGACGCTGGCGGCGGCGGTGGACGGGCGGCTCGGTGCGGAGTCGGGCGGGGCGCCGGTGGTCGTGCACTTCTCGACGCGGGGTGACGACGGCCGGTGGGCGGTGGAGCTCCGGGAGCCGTGGAGGGTGCACCGGACGGGGTCGGGGAGCGGGGCCGGGACGACGCTGCCGCGGCCCGGCGGGCCGGTGGGGGCGGTGGTGCGGCTGCCGGGCGGGGCGCGGCTGGTCCTCGAGGAGCCCCTGGTGCCGGGGGCGGACCGGTTGTGGTGGGCGCGGCCGGACAGGGAGGTGCCGGGGCTGCTGGCCCGGTACGGGCGGCCCATCCGTTACGGGTACACGGAGCGGGACCAGTCGCCGGCCGCCTATCAGACGGTGTTCGCGCTGCCCTCGCCGGACGGCGCGGGGTCGGCGGAGATGCCGAGTGCGGGACGGCCCTTCACGGCGCGGCTGGTGGCGGACCTGGTCCGGCGGGGGGTGCAGTTCGCCCCGGTGGTGCTGCACACGGGGGTGGCGTCGGCGGAGGTGCACGAGCCGCCGTATCCGGAGCGCTTCTCGGTGCCGGCCGCGACGGCCTGGCTGGTGAACGCGGCGCGGGCCGGCGGGGGCCGGATCGTCGCGGTCGGCACCACGGCCGTGCGGGCGCTGGAGTCGGCCGGGGAGGGAAGGGCGGTGCGGGCCGCCTCCGGGTGGACGGATCTGGTCGTCACACCGGAGCGGGGGGTGCGGGTGGTGGACGGGCTGCTGACCGGGCTGCACGAGCCCGAGGCCTCGCATCTGCTGATGCTGGAGGCGGTGGCGGGGCGGCCCGCGCTGGGGCGGGCGTACGCCGCGGCGGTGCGGGAGCGGTACCTCTGGCACGAGTTCGGGGACGTCCACCTCATCCTCCCGGAGGAGGGCCCTCACTGTGCGCATTGCTGACGCAACGTCTGGTGAGACCGTTACCTGCCCGATGTGAGCCCGCACATAGGACCCACATCACTTACGAATCACCCTAGTGGATAGATAAGGGACAGATGAGGCCGTCGGGACTGGTCAGGGACCGGTCCGGCGGCCTCCCCACGAGGCCCCTGATCCACTACCCGGGATCGTACGTCACACCTTTGCCACGGGATTTTGCTGCCGCTAAGAATTGCGTCCGTCGCCGCCGAGCAGGCGCAGCGCCGCCCCGGCCTGAGCGACCCCCAGCGATTCGAAGAGGTAGTCCTGCATGTCTGCGAACACCCCTGGCCACAGTCGTGGTCTGAAGAAGACCCACAAGGCCACGATCGCCGGCGTCGCCGCTCTGAGCGCCGCCGCGCTCGGCTTCTCTCTCGTCCAGGGCAACGGTGGCTCCACCGAGACCGAGCCCCAGGCCCTCGCGAACACCCAGCAGGTCGCGTGGTCCTACAACGCGAACAGCCCGCAGGCCAAGGCCCTGGCCGCCGGTCTCGCCGAGCAGAGCTCGACCTTCGCCCTCAAGGCGAAGCAGGAGGCCGACGCCAAGGCCAAGGCCGCTGCCGCCGCCGCCAAGGCGAAGGCCGAGGCGAAGGCCAAGGCCGCCGCCAAGGCCAAGGCCGAGGCCAAGGCGAAGGCCGCCGCCAAGGCGAAGGCCGAGGCCAAGAAGCGCGCCGCGGCGAAGGCGGCCGCGAGCCGTGCCGCCGCCCGCACGCCCGTCTTCGCGAACAACCTCGACGGCTGGATCCGCGAGGCGCTGTTCATCATGGACAAGCACGACATCCCGGGCACGTACCACGGCATCTACAAGAACGTGATGCGTGAGTCCAGCGGCAACCCGTACGCGATCAACAACTGGGACATCAACGCCATCAACGGCGTCCCGTCCAAGGGTCTGCTGCAGGTCATCTACCCGACCTTCAAGACGTACCACATCGCCGGTACCAAGTTCGACCAGTACGACCCGGTCGCCAACATCGTCGCCGCCTGCAACTACGCGGCCGACCGCTACGGCTCGATCGACAACGTCAACAGCGCGTACTGAGCCACCGCAGACATGCCGAAGGGCGGCACCCCGTGCAGGGGTGCCGCCCTCGGGCGTCGTACGGCTCGGCGAGCCGTGACTACTTGCGCATGACCTCAGGCTCGTGGCGGCGCAGCAGCCGCGCCACGAGGACGCAGCAGACCGTGGCCATGAGCAGCTGGATGCCGAGGTCGATGCTCCACTGGCCGACGGTGTGCTCCCACAGCGCGTCGGTGTTGTCGGGGTTCTTGTGGTCCCACGGCGGCATGAGGTGTGCCAGGTCGAGCGTGGTGCCGGCGCCGGCGATGCCCCAGCGGGACGGCATCAGCCAGGCGAACTGCTCCAGGCCGGGCGAGCCGTAGACCTGGAAGAGGATGCCGGTGAAGACGACCTGGATGATCGCGAACATGACCAGCAGCGGCATGGTCTTCTCGGCGGTCTTCACCAGGGCGGAGATGACCAGGCCCACCATCATCGAGGTCAGGCCGAGCGCGATGACCTGCACGCAGAGCTCGATCGCCGGCGGCATGAACAGGCCCTCTTCGGGCAGCTCACGGGTGGAGAAGCCGATGCCGCAGATGATCACGCCCTGGAAGGCGGTGATCACGCCGAGCACGATGACCTTGGACATCAGGTACGCGGAGCGGGACAGGCCGGTGGCGCGCTCCCGCTCGTAGATGACCCGTTCCTTGATCAGCTCTCGTACGGAGTTGGCGGCGCCCGAGAAGCACATGCCGACCGCGAGGATCAGCATGATCGTGCCGGCGTCGCCGTTGAAGCGGGATGGCGGCTTGGGCCGGCCGAGGCCGAAGTCCGCGGGGATGACCACCGAGACCGCGCCGAGGACCGCCGGCAGGATCACCATCAGGGCGAGGAAGCCCTTGTCGGAGGCGATCACCGACACGTAGCGGCGGATCAGGGTCCACAGCTGCGAGCCCCAGCCCTGCGGCTTGGGCGGGCGGGCCAGCGCCTGCTGGGCCTGCTGCGGCAGCTGGACCGGCTGGGCGGCGACGGCGTCGATCTCCGCGGCGTACATCTGGTAGTGCTGCGAGCCCTTCCAGCGGCCCGCCCAGTCGTAGTCGCGGTAGTTCTCGAACGCGGAGAAGACGTCGGCCCAGGTGGAGTAGCCGAAGAAGTTCAGCGCCTCCTCCGGCGGGCCGAAGTACGCCACCGAGCCGCCCGGCGCCATCACGAGCAGCTTGTCGCACAGGGCGAGCTCGGCCACCGAGTGGGTGACGACGAGGACCGTACGGCCGTCGTCGGCCAGGCCGCGCAGCAGCTGCATGACATCGCGGTCCATGCCCGGGTCGAGGCCGGAGGTCGGCTCGTCCAGGAAGATCAGCGAGGGCTTGGTGAGCAGCTCCAGGGCCACGGAGACACGCTTGCGCTGGCCACCGGAGAGGGAGGTGACCTTCTTCTCCTTGTGGATGTCGAGCTTCAGCTCGCGCAGCACCTCGTCGATCCGGGCCTCGCGCTCGACCGCGGCGGTGTCGCCGGGGAAGCGCAGCTTGGCCGCGTAGCGCAGCGCCTTCTGGACGGTCAGCTCCTTGTGCAGGATGTCGTCCTGCGGGACCAGACCGATGCGCTGGCGCAGCTCGGCGAACTGCTTGTAGAGGCTCCGGTTGTCGTAGAGGACGTCACCCTGGTCGGCGGGCCGGTAGCCGGTGAGCGCCTTGAGCAGGGTCGACTTGCCGGAGCCGGAGGGGCCGATCACGCCGATGAGCGACTTCTCGGGGACGCCGAAGGTGACGTCCTTGAGGATCTGCTTGCCGCCCTCGACCGTGACCGTGAGGTGGCGGGCCGAGAAGGAGACCTCGCCGGTGTCGACGAACTCCTCGAGCTGGTTGCCGACGATCCGGAAGGTCGAGTGACCGACACCGACGATGTCGTTGGGGCCGATGAGGACGGAGCCGCCCTTGGCGATCGGCTGACCGTTGACATAGGTGCCGTTGTGCGAGCCCAGGTCGCGGATCTCGAAGCGGCCGTCGGGCGTGGCGTGGAACTCGGCGTGCAGACGGGAGACCTGGAGGTCCGAGACGACCAGCTCGTTCTCCAGCGCACGGCCGATGCGCATGACACGGCCGAGGTTCAGCTGGTGGAAGGTCGTGGGGCTGCGGTCGCCGTGGACCGGGAAGGCCCCCTGCGGGCCGGCCTGCTGGTGCGGCACCTGCGGCGGGGCCTGGTGCGGCACTGCCTGCGGGGCCTGGCCCTGCTGCTGCCAGCCCTGCTGCTGCGGCTGCTGCGGCGGGCCCTGGTGGGTGACCTCCTGGTGCACCCCGAGGTGCGCGGGCTGCTGTGCGGCCTGCGGCGCCTGCTGCTGCGGGACGGCCTGCTGCGCGGCCGGGGCACCGGTGGCGGCGAGGTTCAGCCGCGGGCCGTCGGTGGCGTTGCCGAGGTGGACGGCCGAGCCCGGACCGATCTCCACCTGATGGACCCGCTGGCCCTGCACGAACGTGCCGTTGGTGGAGCCGTGGTCCTCGATGACCCAACTGCGGCCGCCCCAGCTGATGGTGGCGTGCCGCCACGAGACCCTGGCGTCGTCGATCACCAGGTCGCCCTGGGGATCACGGCCCAGGGTGTACGACCTGGACGGATCGAGGGTCCAGGTCCTTCCATTCAATTCCAGTACGAGTTCTGGCACTCCATGCCCCACTACTTGTCCCCCGATGCACCCCCGTCGACGGGAGCCCAGGGATGGTGAACATCCTGGGGAACTATTTCAGGCCCCGGCCCGTATCCGAAAGTCGGGCCGCGTGAAGAGCTTGCGCACGCCCGCGCGGGGCACCCGCGGATCGCGGCTCCGGGGCGGCGCGGGTGTCCGTCAGGCGGGACGGGGAGTCGGGTGGCATCCGGTGCCCGATACGGTGGAAGCACCATGAGCGCATCGCAGACATCGGACGTTCCCACCGCGGACGTTCCCACTCTTCTCGTCAAGATCTTCGGGAAGGACCGTCCCGGGATCACCGCCGGACTCTTCGACACCCTGGCCGCCTTCTCGGTCGACGTCGTGGACATCGAGCAGGTCGTGTCCCGCGGCCGGCTCGTCCTGTGCGCGCTCGTCACCGAGCCGACCGTCGCCCCGCAGGGCGAGCTGCGCGCGACCGTGCACAGCTGGGCCGAGTCCATGAAGCTGCAGGCCGAGATCATCTCGGGCACGGGCGACAACCGTCCGCGCGGCGAGGGACGCTCGCACGTCACCGTGCTCGGACACCCGCTGACCGCCGAGCAGACGGCGGCCATAGCGGCCAGGATCGCCGAGGCCGGCGGCAACATCGACCGTATCTTCCGGCTGGCCAAGTACCCGGTGACGGCGGTCGAGTTCGCCGTCTCGGGCTGTGAGACCGAGCGGCTGCGCACCGCCCTGGCCACCGAGGCGCACTCGGTCGGCGTGGACGTGGCCGTGGTCTCCGCCGGACTGCACCGGCGGGCCCAGCGGCTCGTCGTCATGGACGTCGACTCGACCCTCATCCAGGACGAGGTCATCGAGCTCTTCGCGGCGCACGCCGGCTGCGAGGACAAGGTCGCCGAGGTGACCGAGGCGGCGATGCGCGGCGAGCTGGACTTCGAGCAGTCGCTGCACGCACGGGTGGAGCTGCTCGCGGGCCTCGACGCGTCGGTGGTGGACAAGGTCCGCGCCGAGGTGCGGCTGACCCCCGGGGCGCGCACCCTGATCCGTACGCTCAAGCGGCTCGGCTACCAGGTGGGCGTGGTCTCCGGCGGCTTCACGCAGGTCACCGACGACCTCAAGGACAAGCTGGGGCTCGACTTCGCCCAGGCGAACACCCTGGAGATCGTGGACGGCAAGCTGACCGGCCGGGTCACCGGGATGATCGTGGACCGCGCGGGCAAGGCGCGGCTGCTGCGCCGGTTCGCCGAGGAGGCCGGGGTCCCGCTGGAGCAGACGGTCGCGATCGGCGACGGCGCCAACGACCTGGACATGCTGAACGCGGCGGGCATCGGGGTGGCCTTCAACGCGAAGCCGGTGGTGCGGCGGGCCGCGGACACCGCGGTCAACGTGCCGTTCCTGGACACCGTCCTCTACCTCCTGGGCATCACCCGCGAGGAGGTCGAGGCGGCGGACGGCGGCACGGGCGAGCTGCTGCACTGAGACCCGCGGTGCGGGGCCGCCGGGCCCCGGGTACGCGGGACGGGTACGCGGGACGGGTACGCGGGACGGGTACGCGGGACGGGTACGCGGGACGGGTACGCGGGACGGGTACGCGGGACGGGTACGCGAGAGGGCCCGGCCGTCGGACGGCGGCCGGGCCCTCTCGCGTACGGGCGGTCACGGACGAGCGCGGCGGACGGCTCAGTCGTGCGGGGTCCAGAAGTCGACCAGGGTGCCGCTCATGCCGTGCTCGACCGTCTTCCACGAGCCGTCGAAGGCCACCACGGCGAAGGCGGAGGTGGGGAAGCCGCTCCGGTCCATCCGCGCGAGCGCGTCGCCCTCGGCAGCGCCGGAGAGGGCGTCGGCGAGCGCGTGCATCCCGGGGTTGTGGCCGATGAGCAGCAGATTGGCGACGGTGTCCGGGGTCTCGTTGACCAGGGCGATGAGCTCGCCGAGCGAGGCGTCGTACAGGCGCTCCTCGTACACGGTCCTGGGGCGCTGGGGCAGCTCGTGGACGGCGAGCTTCCAGGTCTCCCGGGTCCGGACGGCGGTCGAGCAGAGGGCCAGGTCGAAGGCGATGCCGGTCTCGGCGAGCCTCCGGCCCGCGACGGGGGCGTCCGTGCGGCCGCGCTCGGCGAGCGGGCGCTCGTGGTCGGAGGTCTGGGGCCAGTCCGCCTTGGCGTGTCGGAGCAGCACGATCCTGCGGGGTGTGTCGACGCTCATGCTCCACAGCTTCGCACGAATCGGGCGGACCCGACTCAGAGCGAGAGCGTTTGCTGGATGTGCTCCAGAAGGGGTCCGAGCCCGGTCCCACCGCTCAGCGCCTGCGCCTCTCCCGGCCCCGTGATGAGGAGGAAGAGGGCGGTGAACGCGGCGACCGGCAGGGTCAGCGCCCACCAGGGCAGCCGGGTGTCGACGCCGGAGGAGATCGGCCTGGCCGCCGGGTCGCCGGTGTGGGTTCGCGCCGTCATGGCCGCCTCCGTGGGATGGGATGACCGCTTCGGTCTCGGTGGTTCCACGCTACGGAGCGCGGAGCCCCCGGCCCATCAGGTGATCCACCCACTTCACCCTGAGACCTGCCCCCTAGGGGATACGGGGGACAGCCCCACCGTGCGGCGCCGGGAGCGGCGCCCGCCGCGGCGGCACCGGCGGGCGGGCGGCCCGCCGTGCGTGCTCATGGGGAGGCGATGGAGGCGATGATGCCGATGACGACGGTGATGCCGATCATCGCGCCGAAGACGAGCAGGAGCTTCTTCTGGCCGTTCGGGGGATTCGGTTCGAGTACGGGCATGGGATCAGTCTCGCATCTCAGCATTCGTCCTCGACGATGCGGTCCCTGCCCGCGAGGGTGCCCACGACCATCTGCGGGATCATCAGGCCGCCCATGAGGGCGATGGGCAGTCCCCAGCCGCCGCTGTGCTGGTAGAGGACGCCGACGAGGAGCGGGCCGGGGATGGAGATGAGGTAGCCGGTGCTCTGCGCGAAGGCGGACAGCTTCACGACGCCGGTGCCGGTGCGCGAGCGCATCCCGATCATGGTGAGGGCGAGCGGGAACGAGCAGTTGGAGACGCCCAGGAGCACGGCCCAGAGCCAGGCACCGCCGGCGGGGGCGAGGAAGAGGCCGGTGTAGCCGGTGAGGCCGCACAGGCCCAGGGCGACGACGATCGGCCCCTGGTTCTTCATCCGGGCGGCGAGGCCGGGGATGACGAAGGCGAGCGGGAC
This sequence comes from Streptomyces sp. NPDC101191, assembly GCF_044767915.1. NCBI lineage: Bacteria > Bacillati > Actinomycetota > Actinomycetes > Kitasatosporales > Streptomycetaceae > Streptomyces > Streptomyces sp. NPDC101191. The sequence goes on along the minus strand of NZ_JBIWOU010000006.1, from coordinate 660,123 downwards.
GCCCATGACCATGGTGACGGCGAGGAGCACGCCCGCGGTCGAGGCGGGCACGCCCGCGTCGCGGAAGATCTGCGGCATCCAGCCCATGGTGATGTAGGCGCCGGTGGCCTGGAGGCCGAAGAAGGCGGCGAGGGCCCAGGCCGTGCGGCTGCGGGTGACCCTGGGTCCGGCGGCGGGGGCCGCTCGCCCGCCCGTACCCGCACCCGCACCGGCCCCCTCCGTCGTGACGGCCGTGGCGGCGCGGTCGCGGACCAGCGGGAGCCACGGCAGCACGGCGACGGCGGCGAGGGCCGCCCAGATGCCCAGGCCGAGCCGCCAACCGCCGCCGAGCGCCCCGGTCATCGGCACGGTGGCCGCGGCGGCGACGGAGGTGCCCAGGGCGAGCGCCATGGAGTAGAGGCCGGTCATGCTGCCGATGCGGTCCGGGAAGTACTTCTTGACCAGGACGGGCATGAGGACGTTGCTGAGCGCGATGCCCATGAGGGCGAGGGCGCTGGCGGCGAGGAAGTCCGCGGTGCCGCCGGCGAAGGGGCGCAGGAGCAGGCCGGCGAAGATCGCGGCCATGCCCGCGCAGACCACGGCGGCGGGGCCGAAGCGGCGGGCGAGGCGGGGGGCGGCGATGCCGAAGACGGCGAAGCACAGCGGCGGCACGGAGGTGAGGACGCCGGCCACGGTGCCGCTCATGTGGAGGCCCTCGCTGACCTCTTCGAGCAGGGCGCCGAGGCTGGTGATGGCCGGTCGCAGGTTGAGCGCGGCGAGGACGAGTCCGAGGACGACGAGCCGGGTGACCCAGCGGGCGGGCCCTGCGGACGCGGAGGATCCGACCGCCCTCGTGACGCGGCGGGGTTGCTTCGTGGCGGGGTCGAGGGTCTGCGGCTCGTCAGGCATGGGACCATCATAGAATCATGGGATGATTGGTTGTCCAATCTCGAACGATCGGCTTCCACGACTCTCGCCCCGAGCGGGCCGTCGGGGAGACGAACGACCGGAAGACGAACGAAAGGTGCGGCCATGGCGCTCGGCCATCCCCGGCGTACCGGGCTCTCCGACCAGGTGATCGCCGAGCTGCGGAACCAGATCACCTCAGGCGAGTGGCCGGTGGGGTCACGGATCCCGACGGAGCCGGAGCTCGTCGAGCAGCTGGGCGTCGCCCGCAACACCGTGCGCGAGGCGGTCCGGGCGCTCGCGCACAACGGGCTGCTGGACATCCGGCAGGGTTCGGGGACGTACGTCGTGGCGACGAGCGAGCTGGCCGGGGTCATGTTCCGCCGGTTCGCCGGCTCCGAGCCCCGGGACGTCGCGGAGCTGCGCTCCACGCTGGAGTCCTCGGCGGCCCGGCTCGCCGCGCAGCGCCGCACCGACCGTGACCTGAGGCAGCTGGACAGCCTGCTCCTGAAGCGCGAGGAGGCGTGGCGGTCGGGCGACGCCGAGGCGTTCGTGACGGCGGACGCGGTCTTCCACCACGCGGTGGTGGTGGCCTCGCACAACGACGTGCTCACCGAGCTCTACGCGGACCTGGGGCACGTCCTGCGCGAGTGGCTGCGCGGCGACGTCGGCCGGGAGCTGCGGCCGGAGAACCACATGGACCACGCGCGCCTGGTGGAGGCGATCCGCGAGGGCGACGCCGACCGCGCGGCGGCGGAGGCGGCGAGCTACCCCTTCCTGTGCCTGCGGAGCCCGGAACCGGCCGGGCCCCAGGGGGCCTGAGGCGCTTCGACAGGCCCACGGCGCCGGGCTCGGGAGCCCCGGGCCGGGACGCGGGGGCCCTGGGCCGGGACACAGGGGCCCCGATGCCGGGATCCCTGGGCCCCACCGGCACAGGAGCCCGGGCCGGGGCCGAGGGGACCGGGCCGGGACGGATGCCGGGATCCCCGGGACCCACGGCGTCAGGAGCCCCGCCGGGACCCAGGGGCCAGGGCCGGGACGGGTGTCCGGGAACCCTGGACCCGCCGGCCTCAGGAACCCCGGGCCGCCGGCTCGTGGGTGATCCACGCCGAGCGGACCTCTTTCCAGCACCGCGCGGTGACCTGGGCGTAGTCCGCGGGGCCCACCTCGACCGGGGCGCTGTCGGTGTCCACGTCCCACCAGCGGTCGCACTCGACGTGGAGGCGCACACGGTCGGTGCGCGGGTACGGGTTCTGGCAGTGGGCGGTGACGACGGAGCCCTGGACGAGCGTGCGGCAGGAGGCGCCGACGTCGTCGCCGGGGCCGGCCGCGGGGGCGGCGACGGACAGGGTGCCCGCGGTGGCGTCCGCGGCCGGGGCGGGAGCGGCACGGACCTCGGCGGCGACGGCCAGGCCGGCCAGACCCGCGAGGAGTGCGGCGGTCGAGAGGAACGCGGGGGCCCTGGATTGCGGCGCGCGCATACCCGTACCTCCTCCCCATCAGTAGCCGGAATGTCACGCTCTGACCCAGTCTGAGGGGATTCGTGAGACTTTTCGAGTCGGGACGGCGGACCCCGGGAACGCCAAGGGCCGGGGCCGCCTCGGAGGCGGGCACCCGGCCCTTGGTGTGTCTTCCGGAGCCGTCAGGCGCCGATGGCGTGCAGACCGCCGTCCACGTGGACGATCTCGCCGGTCGTCTTCGGGAACCAGTCGGAGAGCAGCGCCACGATCGCGCGGCCCGCCGGGTCCGGGTCGGACAGGTCCCACTCCAGCGGGGAGCGGGAGTCCCAGACGCTCGCCAGCTCGCCGAAGCCCGGGATGGACTTCGCGGCCATCGAGCCGAGCGGGCCGGCCGAGACCAGGTTGCAGCGGATGTTCTGCTTGCCCAGGTCACGGGCCATGTAGCGGCTGGTGGCCTCCAGGGCGGCCTTGGCCGGGCCCATCCAGTCGTACTGCGGCCAGGCGAACTTCGCGTCGAAGGTGAGGCCGACGACCGAGCCGCCCTCGCCCATCAGCGGCAGCAGCGCCATGGTCAGGGACTTCAGGGAGAAGGCCGAGACGTGCATGGCGGTCGCGACCGACTCGAACGGCGTGTTCAGGAAGTTGCCGCCGAGCGCGTCCTGCGGGGCGAAGCCGATGGAGTGGACGACGCCGTCGAGGCGGTCGCCCAGCTGCTCGCGGACCTGGCCCTCCAGGCGGGCGAGGTGCTCGTCGTTGGAGACGTCGAGCTCCAGGACCTTCACGTTCTCGGGCTTCGGGAGCTTCTTGGCGATGCGCTCGGTCAGCGTCGGGCGCGGCCAGGCGGTGAGGATGATCTCCGCGCCCTGCTCCTGGGCCAGCTTCGCGGCGTGGAAGGCGATGGAGGACTCCATCAGCACACCGGTGATGAGGATCTTCTTGCCCTCGAGGATTCCAGCCATGGTGATCAGTGACCCATTCCCAGTCCGCCGTCAACCGGGATGACGGCTCCAGTGATGTACGAGGCGTCGTCCGAGGCGAGGAACTTCACCGCGGCGGCGATCTCCTCGGGCTGGGCGTAACGGCCCAGCGGCACCTGGGAGACGATGCCGGCGCGCTGCTCGTCGGTCAGCACGGCGGTCATGTCGGTGTCGACGAAACCGGGCGCGACGACGTTGAAGGTGATGTTGCGCGAGCCGAGCTCCCGGGCGAGGGACCGCGCGAAACCGACCAGTCCGGCCTTCGAGGCGGCGTAGTTCGCCTGGCCCGCCGAGCCGAGGAGACCCACGACGGAGGAGATCAGCACGACGCGGCCCTTCTTGGCGCGCAGCATGCCGCGGTTGGCGCGCTTCACGACCCGGAAGGTGCCCGTGAGGTTGGTGTCGAGGACGGACGTGAAGTCGTCCTCGGACATGCGCATGAGGAGCTGGTCCCTGGTCACGCCGGCGTTGGCCACGAGGACCTCCACCGGACCGTGCTTCTCCTCGATCTCCTTGTACGCCTGGTCCACCTGCTCGGCGTCGGTGATGTCGCACCTGACGGCGAGGAAGCCCTGCTTCTCGAGCTCCGCCGGGTCGCCCGAGCGGAACGTGATCGCGACCTTGTCGCCTGCCTCGGCGAACGCGCGGGCGATGGCGAGGCCGATGCCCCGGTTGCCTCCGGTGACGAGAACCGAGCGGCTCAACGGATCACCCTTTCGATAAGCGGTCTGGTACGTCGAAAACCTATCGGTCCCCTCCACGATCCAGAGAATCGGGCCCTGACAGTGGCGTACGGATGTCACTGTCGGGTCCCTACAGAAAGGTCTGGGCATCGCGGCCGAAAGCACGACATGATCGGGGGCGACCGGTCTCACACGACAGGAGACAGCTGTGCAATCTGGGCCGCATTCCCTCGACGAAGCCTTCACCCAGCTCCCGTTGCGGGCCCTGGCCGACGCGGCGCTCGCGCGGGCGCGGGCGCTCGGCGCGGAGCACGCCGACTTCCGCCTGGAGCGGGTGCGCAGCGCCGCGTGGCGGCTGCGGGACGCCAAGCCGTCGGGTTCCTCGGACACCACGGACCTCGGCTACGCGGTGCGCGTGGTGCACGGCGGGGCGTGGGGCTTCGCGTCGGGCGTCGACCTGACCATGGACGCCGCCGCCCGGGTCGCCTCCCAGGCGGTGGCCATGGCGAAGCTGTCGGCGAAGGTGATCGCGGCGGCCGGGTCGGCCGAGCGCGTGGAGCTCGCCGACGAGCCGGTGCACGCGGACAAGGTGTGGATCTCCTCGTACGAGATCGACCCCTTCACCGTCTCCGCCGAGGAGAAGAGCGGGCTGCTCGCCGACTGGAGCGCGCGGCTGCTGCGGGCGGAGGGCGTGGCGCACGTGGACGCCTCGCTGCTCACCGTCTTCGAGAACAAGTTCTACGCGGACACGGCGGGCACCGTGACCACCCAGCAGCGGGTCCGGCTGCACCCGGAGCTCACGGCGGTCGCCGTGGACGGCACGACGGGCGAGTTCGACTCCATGCGGACCATCGCGCCGCCGGCCGGACGCGGCTGGGAGTACCTGACCGGCACCGGCTGGGACTGGGACGGGGAGCTGGAGGAGATCCCCGCGCTGCTCGCGGAGAAGATGCGGGCGCCGAGCGTCGAGGCCGGGCGCTACGACCTGGTGGTCGATCCCTCCAACCTCTGGCTGACCATCCACGAGTCGATCGGCCACGCCACCGAGCTGGACCGCGCGCTCGGCTACGAGGCGGCCTACGCGGGCACCTCCTTCGCCACCTTCGACCAGCTGGGCAAGCTGGCGTACGGCTCCTCGATCATGAACGTGACGGGCGACCGGACCGCCGAGCACGGCCTCGCGACCATCGGCTACGACGACGAGGGCGTCGAGGCGCAGTCCTGGGACCTGGTGAAGGACGGCACGCTCGTCGGTTACCAGCTGGACCGCCGGATCGCGAAGCTGACCGGCCTCGGGCGCTCCAACGGCTGCGCCTTCGCCGACTCCCCCGGCCACGTGCCGGTGCAGCGGATGGCGAACGTGTCGCTGCAGCCGGACCCGGGCGGGCTCTCCACGGAGGACCTGATCGGCGGCGTGGAGCGGGGCATCTACGTGGTCGGCGACCGTTCCTGGTCGATCGACATGCAGCGCTACAACTTCCAGTTCACCGGCCAGCGCTTCTTCCGCATCGAGAACGGGCGCCTGGCCGGGCAGCTGCGGGACGTCGCCTACCAGGCGACGACCACCGACTTCTGGGGCTCCATGGAGCAGGTCGGCGGCCCCCAGACGTACGTCCTCGGCGGCGCGTTCAACTGCGGCAAGGCCCAGCCGGGCCAGGTCGCCGCCGTCTCGCACGGCTGCCCGTCCGCCCTGTTCCGGGGTGTGAACATCCTCAACACCACGCAGGAGGCCGGTCGATGAGCCGCGTCAGCAAGCCGTACGAGATCGTCGAGCGGGCCCTGGAGCTGTCCCGCGCGGACGGGTGCGTCGTCATCGCCGACGAGCAGTCCTCGGCCAACCTGCGCTGGGCGGGCAACGCGCTCACCACCAACGGGGTCACCCGGGGCCGTCAGCTGACCGTGATCGCCACGGTCGACGGCGCCCAGGGCACCGCCTCCGGTGTCGTGTCGCGTTCGGCCGTGACCGCCGAGGACCTGGAGCCGCTGGTGCGGGCCGCCGAGGCGGCGGCGCGGGCCGCGGGTCCCGCCGAGGACGCCCAGCCGCTGGTGACCGGCGTGGCCGCGTCGCCCGACTTCACCGACGCGCCGGCGGAGACCTCCTCCGCCGTGTTCGACGCCTTCGCGCCGGCCCTCGGCGAGGCCTTCGCCCGGGCCCGGGCCGGCGGCCGCGAGTTGTACGGGTTCGCCAACCACGAGCTGACCTCCAGCTACCTGGGCACCTCGACCGGGCTGCGGCTGCGGCACGACCAGCCGAACGGCACCCTGGAGCTCAACGCCAAGTCGCCCGACCGCAGCCGGTCCGCGTGGGCCGGGCGCTCGACGCGGGACTTCAAGGACGTCGACCCGACGGCGATGGACGTCGAGCTCGCCACCCGGCTCGGCTGGGCCGAGCGCGGGATCGAGCTGCCGGCCGGACGGTACGAGACGCTGCTCCCGCCGACCGCGGTGGCCGATCTGCTGATCTACCAGATGTGGTCCTCCACGGCCCGGGACGCGGTGGAGGGCCGTACGGTCTTCTCCAAGCCCGGCGGCGGCACCCGGCTCGGCGAGACGCTCTCGCCGCTGCCGCTCACCCTGCGCAGCGACCCGCACGCGGCCGGACTGGAGTCCTCCCCGTTCGTGATCGCCCACGCCTCGGGCGACGACTCCTCCGTGTTCGACAACGGGCTGCCCATCTCCCCCGTGGACTGGGTGCGGGACGGGAAGCTGGCGCACCTGGTCACCACCCGGCACACCGCGGGCCTTACTCACTTGCCCGTCGCCCCCGGAGCCGGGAACCTGATCCTGGAGGGCGGCGGCGAGCGGTCCCTGGAGGAGATGGTCTCCGCCACCGAGCGCGGTCTGCTGCTGACCTGCCTCTGGTACATCCGCGAGGTCGACCCGGCGACGCTGCTGCTCACCGGGCTGACCCGGGACGGCGTCTACCTCGTCGAGAACGGCGAAGTGGTCGGCGCGGTGAACAACTTCCGGTTCAACGAGTCCCCGGTCGACCTGCTGTCGCGGGCCACCGAGGCGGGCCGGACCGAGAAGACGCTGCCGCGCGAGTGGAGCGACTGGTTCACCCGGGCCGCGATGCCTGCCCTGCGCGTGCCGGACTTCAACATGAGCTCGGTCAGCCAGGGGGTCTGACCCCCATAGACTGATCCGGACAACTTTTTCCGTAGGCACCAGTGATCATCACGAGGAGACGGACGACGTGACGGACATCGTCGACGAGCTGAAGTGGCGTGGGCTCTTCGCCCAGTCCACCGACGAAGAGGCCCTGCGCAAGGCGCTCGCGGACGGTCCCGTCACGTTCTATTGCGGTTTCGACCCGACCGCGGCCAGCCTCCACGTCGGCCACCTGGTGCAGGTCCTCACCGTGCGCCGGCTCCAGCAGGCCGGACACCGGCCGCTGGCGCTGGTAGGCGGCGCCACCGGCCAGATCGGCGATCCGCGGCCGACCGCGGAGCGCACCCTGAACGATCCGGAGACGGTCGCGAACTGGGTGAACCGGCTGCGTTCGCAGATCGAGCCGTTCCTGTCCTTCGAGGGCGAGAACGCCGCGGTCATGGTGAACAACCTGGACTGGACCGCCGGCATGTCGGCGATCGAGTTCCTGCGGGACATCGGCAAGCACTTCCGGGTCAACAAGATGCTGACCAAGGACTCCGTGGCCCGGCGCCTGGAGTCCGAGCAGGGCATCAGCTACACCGAGTTCAGCTACCAGCTGCTGCAGGGCATGGACTTCCTGGAGCTGTACCGGCGCTACGGCTGCACGCTCCAGCAGGGCGGCTCCGACCAGTGGGGCAACCTGGTGGCGGGCCTCGACCTGATCCACCGCCTGGAGCCGGAGGCGCAGGTCCACGCGCTGGCGACGCCGCTGATGGTGAAGGCGGACGGCACCAAGTTCGGCAAGACCGAGAGCGGCGCCGTCTGGCTGGACCCGGAGATGACCACGCCGTACGCGTTCTACCAGTTCTGGCTGAACGTGGACGACCGGGACATCTCCACCTACATGCGGATCCTCTCCTTCAAGTCCCGCGCGGAGCTGGAGGAGCTGGAGGTCCTGACGGCCGAGCGGCCGCAGGCGCGGACGGCCCAGCGGGCCCTCGCCGAGGAGCTCACGACCCTGGTGCACGGCGCCGAGCAGTGCCGGGCCGTCGTCGACGCCTCCAAGGCGCTGTTCGGCCAGGGCGAGCTGGGCGAGCTGGACGCGGCGACGCTGGCCGCGGCCCTGTCGGAGCTGCCGCACGCGCGCGTGACGGAGCTGGGCCAGGTCGTGGACCTGTTCACCGAGGTCGGTCTCGCGCCGAGCCGGTCGGCGGCCCGCCGTACGGTGAAGGAGGGCGGCGCCTACGTGAACAACGTCAAGGTGACCGCCGAGGACGCCGAGGTGTCGGCGGACGAGCTGCTGCACGGCCGCTGGCTGGTGCTGCGCCGGGGCAAGAAGAACCTGGCGGCGATCGAGCTGGTCGCCGGCTGACGGACGGCACGGCCGACCGCCGGCGGGGGCCCGCCCCGTACGGACACGACCGGGGGCCCGGTACGCGCGCTGTGCGCCGTACCGGGCCCCCGGTGTGTCAGCGGAGGGCGGTCAGGCCCGCTGCTTGTTGCCGCGGATCGAGGTCCACAGCATGTCCCCCACTCCGACCACGGCGACGGCGCCGATGAGCTGGAGCAGATGACGGGTCCAGTCGATGCCCTTGGTGTCGTTGACCCCGATCCAGGTCGCGACCGCGTTGCCGAGCACGCTGCCCAGAATGCCGAACACGGTCGTCAGCCAGAGCGGGATCTGCTGCTTGCCCGGGATGATCGCCTTCGCGATCAGACCCAGGACGAAGCCCACAATGATCGCCCACAACCAACCCATCGTCGCCTCCTTGTGCGCATGTGTGATCAGTCTCGGCGTATCGGCCATACGACGCATGTCGGGCGACTCCATACGCGCCCCGCCCTCCTCCGTCGGACATGACGGGCGTACCGTGGAATCAGGTACGGACCGGGGAGGGTCCGGCACGGCTCCTGGGTGGTGGAATGTGATGCGGAAGCATGGCGGAACCGAGGTCTTCCGGATCACGGGTGCCCGGCAGAGCCTGGCCGAGGACGTCCGCGGCCGGCAGCGGCGGTACGTCGTGTCGATGACGATCCGCACGCTCTCCGTGATCGCCGCCGCCTCGTTGTGGAACGTGGAGCGGCACGTGGCCATCGTGGCGCTCGTGGTCGGGGCGGTGCTGCCCTACATCGCGGTGGTGATCGCCAACGCGGGCCGTGAGTCCGCGCCGTCCCTTCCCTCCAGCTTCCTGCCCCCTCCGGAGCGCCCTGCACTGGAAGCCGATACGGAACGCCAGGACCGGAAAAACGATCACGCAGCGTGAGCGTGAAGCTCAAGAAATGCTCAGATCAATCATGAAGTTCCGGTGCACCGCACCCCATCCCCCGTGACATACTGCCTACGCGCTCCGCATCCCCCGTCGGAGCGACGGACCGATGCCGGGCAGCTCCCCCCGTGGCTGCTCGGCATCGCCCTTGCTGGACAATGATCAGGTGAGTGACGAGAAGCCGATCTGTTCCGCGAAGGGGTGCCGGGCCGACGCCGTCTGGGTCCTCGCCTGGAACAACCCCAAGCTGCACACGCCCGAGCGTCGCAAGACCTGGCTCGCGTGCGAGGAACACCGCGAGCACCTCTCCCAGTTCCTGGGCGTACGGGGTTTCCTGAAGGACGTCGTCCTGCTGAGCGAGTGGGACCCGGCCTGAGCCGAGGGGCCCCGTCCGGCCGGACGGGAGTCAGCCGCCGATCGCCGACATCGGGCGCTCGGGCTGGAGGAAGCTCGGGTCGTCCAGGCCCGAGCCGGCCTTCTTGCCCCACATGGCCTTCTTCCAGATGTCGGCGACCTCCGCGTCCGAGGCCTCGGAGCGGAGCGCCGCCCGCAGGTCCGTCTCCTCGGTGGCGAAGAGGCAGGTCCGCACCTGGCCGTCGGCCGTGAGCCGGGTGCGGTCGCAGGCCCGGCAGAAGGGACGGGTGACCGAGGCGATGACACCGACCGTGTGCGGGCCGCCGTCGACGACCCAGCGCTCGGCGGGGGCGGAGCCGCGCTCCTCGGAGCCCTCGGGGGTCAGCTCGAAGCGGGTGCGCAGCGAGGCCAGGATGTCGCCGGCGGTGATCATGCCCTCGCGCTTCCAGCCGTGCTGGGCGTCGAGCGGCATCTGCTCGATGAAGCGGAGTTCGTAGCCCTCCTCGACCGCCCAGGCGAGCAGGTCGGGGGCCTCGTCCTCGTTGAGCCCGGGCATCAGGACCGCGTTGACCTTGACCGGGGTGAGGCCGGCCTCGCGGGCGGCGGCCATGCCGTCGAGCACGTCCCGGTGCCGGTCGCGGCGGGTGAGGGTCTTGAAGACCTCGGGGCGCAGGGTGTCGAGGGAGACGTTGACCCGGTCCAGGCCGGCCGCCTTCAGTGCGGCGGCGGTGCGCTTGAGCCCGATGCCGTTGGTCGTCAGGGACATCCGGGGGCGCGGCGTCAGGGCGGCGCAGCGCTCGACGATGCCGACGAGGCCGGGGCGGAGCAGCGGCTCGCCGCCGGTGAAGCGGACCTCGGTGACGCCGAGGTCGGTGACGGCGACCCGCACCAGGCGGACGATCTCGTCGTCGGTGAGCAGGTCGGGCTTGGCCAGCCACTGCAGGCCTTCTTCCGGCATGCAGTAGGTGCAGCGCAGGTTGCACCGGTCGGTCAGGGAGACCCGCAGGTCCGTGGCCACCCGGCCGTAGGTGTCGATGAGCACGTGGCCCCCTCCCCTTGTTCCGGTTCGCTTCGTGTTCGAGCCTACGTGACCGCTCGGACACGGGCACGGGCCGATTGTCACGAGGACCGGACCGGCCGCGTCGTAGAACTCTACGACGCGGCCGGTGGTTCGCTGCGGAACGTATACGACTCAGTGCGCTCCGACTCCGGTGAGGGACTTCACCTCCAGCTCCGCGTACTTGCCCTTGTCCGCGTCCTCCTTGGACAGGAGGGTGCCGAGCCAGCCGAGCAGGAAGCCGAGCGGGATGGAGATCAGGCCGGGGTTCTCCAGCGGGAACCAGTGGAAGTCGACGCCCTTGAACATGGAGGTCTTCGGGTTGCCGGAGACCACGGGCGAGAACAGCACGAGGAAGACGGAGGCGGCCAGGCCTCCGTAGATCGACCAGAGGGCGCCGGTGGTCGTGAAGCGCTTCCAGAAGAGGCTGTAGAGGATCGTCGGGAGGTTCGCGGAGGCGGCGACCGCGAAGGCGAGGGCCACGAGTCCGGCCACGTTCATGTCGCGGGCGAAGGCGCCGAGGACGATGGCGACGGCGCCGATGAACACGGTGGCCCAGCGGGCGGCCCTCATCTCCTCCTTCTCCGTGGCCTTCCCCTTGCGGATGACGTTGGCGTAGATGTCGTGCGCGAAGGAGGACGAGGAGGCGAGGGTGAGGCCCGCGACGACGGCGAGGATGGTGGCGAAGGCGACCGCCGAGATGACCGCGAGCAGGATCGCGCCTCCGGTGGTGCCGACCCCGCCGCCGAGGTACTCGGCGAGCTGCGGGGCGGCCGTGTTGCCGGCCGGGTTCTGGGCCTTGATCGCGGCCGGGCCGACCAGGGCGGCGGCACCGAACCCGAGCGCGATCGTCATCAGGTAGAAGGCGCCGATGATGCCGATCGCCCAGTTCACGGACTTACGGGCGGCCTTGGCGGTCGGCACCGTGTAGAAGCGGATCAGGATGTGCGGCAGGCCCGCCGTGCCGAGCACCAGCGCGATGCCGAGCGAGATGAAGTCCAGCTTGGAGGTGCCGCTGGCGCCGTACTTGAGGCCGGGCTCCAGGAAGGCCGCGCCCTTGGTGCTCCGGTCGGCGGCGGCGCCGAGCAGGTCGGAGATGTTGAAGTCGAACTTGAGGAGCACCAGGAAGGTCATCAGCAGCGCGCCCGCGATGAGCAGCACCGCCTTGACCATCTGGACCCAGGTGGTGCCCTTCATGCCGCCGATGGTCACGTAGACGATCATCAGCACGCCGACCAGCGCGACGATGAGGATCTTGCCGGCGTCGCTGGTGATCCCGAGCAGCAGCGAGACGAGGACGCCGGCGCCGGCCATCTGTGCCAGCAGGTAGAAGATCGACACGACGATGGTGGAGGTGCCGGCGGCGGTGCGGACGGGGCGCTGCCTCATCCGGTACGCGAGGACGTCTCCCATCGTGTAGCGGCCTGAGTTGCGCAGCGGCTCGGCGACGAGCAGCAGCGCGACCAGCCAGGCGACGAGGAAGCCGATCGAGTACAGGAAGCCGTCGTAGCCGAAGAGGGCGATGGCGCCCGCGATGCCGAGGAAGGAGGCGGCGGACATGTAGTCGCCGGAGACCGCGAGACCGTTCTGGAACGCGGTGAACTGGCGTCCGCCCGCGTAGAAGTCGGAGGCGCTCCTGGTCTGCCGGCCGGCCCACACGGTGATGCCGAGGGTCGCGGCGACGAACACCGCGAACAGGGTGATGATCAGGGGCCGGTGCTCGGTGGAGGAGGCGGCGAGCACGGTGTGCGCGAGGGGTGCCGGGCTGCTCATGCGTCGGCCTCCATACGGGACTTGATGGCCTCGGACCGCGGGTCGAGCTTCGCGGCGGCGTGCCGCGAGTAGAGCCAGGCGATGAGGAAGGTGGTGGCGAACTGGCCGAGGCCGAGGACGAACGCCACGTTGACGTTGCCGAACAGCTTGGTCCCCATGAAGTCGCCCGCGTAGTTGGAGAGCAGCACGTACAGCAGGTACCAGGCGATGAAGGCGATCGTCAGCGGAAAGGCGAAGGAACGGTATGTACGCCGCAGTTCGCCGAATTCCTCGCTTTCCTGGACATCGACGAACTGCTCCGTCGTGGGCTGGACGGGACCGGGGGCGGTCTCCGCTCCGTTTCTCGGCGGCGGCGGTGCTTCGGTAGCCACGGACTCTCCTCGTGACGCGGGGGCGGACGGCTGGGTCAAGGGGGCCTCACCAGGGGTGCGGGAAACGGAGCCCGGTACGGAGCTCCTCCCCTGCACAACGGCACGGAGAGCACGGCGAAGCGGTTCACGCGGGTGGTTTTCTTTACCCGGATCTTCATGAAGTCTTCTCAACTCATTGATGACCGGGGAAGATCGGCGATAGCTTCACTCGTCATGCACCTGTCCACGCGCAATCGGCGTGCGGACAGTACATACGGATGATGTGGAGAACCCATGGCTCATCTGGGATCGAGGCGCGGCCGAGTACTCGCTCTGCCGGCTGGTCTCGCGCTCACGGCCTCGCTCGGATTCCTTCCCTCCGGCGCCGCCTCCGCCGCGGAGCTGAGCGATGCCCCGACGGCGACCGTGGTCGCCGACGGCCCGAAGCTGTCCTACGTCGTCAACATCGACAACGGCCACTGGACGGCCAAGTCGGTGAAGAAGGCGATAGCCGCCGCCGGCGGCGAGGTGGTCGTGTCCTACGACCAGATAGGCGTCATCGTCGTCCACTCGCAGAACCCGGACTTCGCGAAGACGATCCGCCAGGCGCGCGGGGTGATCTCGGCCGGCGCGACCCGCACGGCCCCGCTGACCGTGCAGTCCGACGACTCCGTCGGCGAGAGCGCCCAGGCGCTGACGCCGGCCGAGATCAAGGCCGCCGCGGCCGCCGCCTCGGACGAGCAGGACCCGCTGGAGCCCCTGCAGTGGGACCTCCCGGCGATCAAGGCCGACAAGGCCCACCAGAAGACGCTCGGCAGCAAGCGCGTGACCGTCGGCATCATCGACACCGGTGTGGACGACACCCACCCGGACCTCGCGCCGAACTTCGACGCCGCCGCGTCCGCCAACTGTGTGAGCGGCAAGGCCGACACGACCCCCGGCTCGTGGCGCCCCAAGGCGGGCGAGAGCGACCACGGCACGCACGTGGCGGGCACCATCGGCGCGGCCAAGAACGGCATCGGCGTCACCGGCGTCGCGCCGGGCGTGAAGCTCGCCGGCATCAAGGTCTCGACCCCGGACGGCTTCTTCTACACCGAGGCCGTGGTCTGCGGCTTCGTGTGGGCGGCCGAGCACGGTGTCGACGTCACCAACAACAGCTACTACACCGACCCGTGGATGTTCGCCTGCAAGAACGACGAGGACCAGAAGGCCCTCATCGAGGCGGTCACCCGTGCCACCCGCTACGCGGAGCGCAAGGGCACGGTCAACGTGGCGGCGGCCGGCAACTCCTCGTTCGACCTGGCGGCCGAGTCGATCCTCGACAACAGCAGCCCGAACGACACCACTCCGGGCGACCGGGTGATCGACCCGAAGCAGTGCTTCGACTACCCGGGCATGCTGCCGGGCGTGGTGACGGTCTCCGCGACCGGCGCCAAGGGCCTGAAGTCGTCGTACTCCAACTACGGTGACGGCGTCATCGACGTGGCGGCGCCCGGCGGCGACCGCACCGAGTACCAGACCCCGGACGCCCCGGCGGTCAACGGCCGCATCCTGTCGACCACGGTCAACGGCGGCTACAACTACAAGGCCGGCACCTCGATGGCCTCGCCGCACGTGGCGGGCGTCCTCGCGCTGCTCAAGTCGACCCACCCGAAGGCGAGCCCGGCGGCCCTGAAGGCGCTGCTCTACGCCCAGGCGGACGACCACGCGTGCACCGACCCGTACGACATCAACGGGGACGGCAAGGTCGACGCCGTGTGCGTGGGCGGCAAGAACAAGAACGGCTTCTACGGGGCCGGCATCGTGGACGCGCTCGCCGCGGTCCGCAGGTAACCGCACCGGCGGTCAGGTGAACCGCCCGTGGCACTCGGTGCCACGGGCGGTTCATAGTTCTCCCATGGACACCACAGTGCGAACGGGTACGGAGTTGTTGTGGTCGGCGCTGGGCGGCGATCCCGCCCTGATCGACCGGGTGGCGTACGGCGGGGTCTCGGGGCTGCTGCCCGCCCGGCTGCCGGTGATGGACCTGGCGCGGGCCACGGTCGCCGTGGCGGGTCTCGCCGCGGTGGAGCGGGCGGGTTCCGCGGGTCCGGTCCGGGTGGACGACGGGGCGGTGGCCACCGCCTTCGTGAGCGAGCGGCATCTGCGGGTGGACGGCCGGGCACCGGTGAACTTCGCGCCCCTGTCGCGCTTCTGGCGGGCCGCCGACGGCTGGGTCCGTACGCACGCCAACTACCCGCACCACCGGAAGGCGTTGCTGGACGCCCTGGGCGTCGCGGAGACGCCGTCGCGTCCGGAGGACACGGTGACCGCCGCGGGGGCGGCGATCGCCGAACGCGGGGCGGTCGAGGTCGAGACGGCGGTGTACGCGGCCGGGGGCCTGGCGGTCGCCCTGCGCACGCCCGGGGACTGGGCGGCCCACGAGCAGGGCCGGGAGGTCGCGGCACGCCCGCTGCTGACCCGGGAACGACTCGACGAGACGGCGCCGCGGCGGCGTTCGGGCGGCCCCTTGCGGGTCCTGGACCTGACCCGGGTGATCGCGGGACCGGTCGCCACCCGGACGCTCGCGCTGCTCGGCGCGGACGTGCTCCGGATCGACCCGCCGGGCAACCCGGAGCTGCCGGACCAGCACGCCGACACGGACGTCGGGAAGCGGACGGCGGCGCTTGACCTGGACAGCCCCTCCGACCGGCGCACCTTCGGCGAACTCCTCGACGCGGCCGACGTGCTGGTGACCGGCTACCGGCCGGGCGCCCTGGACCGCTTCGAGCTGCACCGGCCCGGACTGGTGACCGCCCGGCTGTCGGCCTGGGGCGACTACGGCCCCTGGGGGGAGCGGCGCGGCTTCGACAGCCTGGTGCAGGTGGCGACGGGGATCGCGGCCGTGGAGGGTTCGGCGGCGGAGCCGGGCGCGCTGCCGGCGCAGGCCCTCGACCACGGCACCGGCTACCTGCTGGCGGCGGCCGTCCTGCGGTCGCTGACCGAGCAGGACCGGGACGGCGGCAGCCGCCTCGTCCGGCTCGCACTCGCGCAGACCGGGCACTGGCTGACGCACACCCTCCCGCGCCACGAGCCGGAGCGGTACGTGCGGGAGTCGGACGGTCCGCTGGGCCGGCTGCGGTACGCCCTCTCCCCCGTGTCGTACGAGGGCGGCCCGGCGGACTGGTCGCGCCCGCCGGGCGTCGCGGGGGCCGACGCCCCCGCCTGGCTCACGGCGTGACGAGGACCTTCAGGGCGGTGCGCTCGTCCATCGCCCGGTAGCCGCCGGGGACGCCGTCCAGGCCGACGGTCAGGTCGAAGACCGGGGACGGGTCGATCGTCCCGTCGAGGACGTCCGGGAGCAGTTCGGGGATGTAGGCGCGGACGGGGGCGACGCCGCCGCGCAGGGCGATGTTCCGGTCGAACATGACGGACAGGTCGAGGCCGGTGCCGCTGCCGTGCGGGACGCCGACGTAGCCGATGGAGCCGCCGTCGCGGGTGATGTTCACGGCGGTGCGCATGGACTGCTCGGTGCCGACGGCCTCGATGACGGCGTGGGCGCCCTGGCCGCCGGTGAGCTCGCGCACGGCGGCCTCGGCGGCCTCGCCGCGCTCGGCGACGACATCGGTGGCGCCGAAGGCGCGGGCGATGTCGGTGCGGGCGGTGTGCCGGCCGAGCGCGATGATCCGCTCGGCGCCCAGCCGCTTGGCGGCGAGGACGCCGCACAGGCCGACGGCGCCGTCGCCGACCACGGCGACGGTGGAGCCCTTGGTCACGCCCGCGCCGAGGGCGGCGTGGTGGCCGGTGCCCATGACGTCGGAGAGCGCGAGCAGCGCGGTGAGCAGGCGGTCGTCGCCGGCGGCCGCGGCGGGCAGCTTGACGAGGGTGCCGTCGGCGTAAGGGACGCGGACGGCCTCGCCCTGGCCGCCGTCGGAGCCGACGGAGCCCCAGAAGCCGCCGTTGGGGCAGGAGGTCTGGAGGCCCTCGGCGCAGTAGTCGCAGCTGCCGTCGGACCAGACGAAGGGCGCGACGACGAGGTCGCCCGCGCGGAAGCCGCGGACGTCGGCGCCCGCCTCCTCCACGATGCCGAGGAACTCGTGGCCGATGCGCTGACCGGGCTGTCGGGCGGACTCGCCGCGGTAGGCCCACAGGTCACTGCCGCAGATGCAGGCGCGGAGCACGCGGACGACGACGTCCGTGGGCTGCTGGACCGCGGGGTCGGGAACGTCCTCCACGCGCATGTCGAAGGGGGCGTGGATGGTGGTGGCGCGCATGGGTCCTCGCTGTGCTGTGCTGAGCGGCGCTCAGAGGGTTGTACGACGTTCACCGTACATCGAACGCAGGGTCCCCTCGGTCAGCAGGTACTGCGCCGCGACGTAGCTCAGCATGACCCAGAAGTCGGACGCGGGCAGCCGGGGCCAGTCACGCCGGTGGCGGTGAGGGTGTCGGACAGCAGGAGCAGGGCGCCGCCGGTCCCGGCGAGCGCGCCCAGGGCGCTCGACCGGTAGGCCGTCGCGGTGAGCAGCGGCGCGTAGCAGGCGACGGGGATCCGCAGCCCGGCGGGCAGGCCGGGCCACAGCGCGGCGATCACGACGCCGGGCACGAGGGCGTGGAGGACGCCCAGGGGGAGGGACGTACGGCGCCGCCCGCAGGCCGCCGGGTCGCAGACGTGACCCGCGGCGAAGCAGCCCATGCCGACGAGGGAGGCCGCGTCGGCGTCGGGGGAGGGGAAGACGTCGCCGGTCAGACGGGCCTCAGACGCCCGCCGCCCCCAGCAACGACCCCGCCGCGTACGTCACCGCCATCGCGAGGGCGCCGCCGCCGACGTTGCGCACGACGGCGCGGGCGGGCGGGGCGGCGCCGAGGCGGGCGGACCACCAGCCGGTGAAGGCGAGGGCGGCGAGCACCGACAGGACGGTGATCCACAGGCGGTACGAGGCCGGGGGCAGGACGATCGCGAGGAGCGGGAGCAGGGCGCCGACGGTGAAGGCGACGAAGCTGGCGCCCGCGGCGTGCCAGGGGTTGGTCAGGTCGTCCGGGTCGATGCCGAGCTCCACGCGCGCGTGGGCGCGCAGGGCGTCGCGTTCGGTGAGCTGGACGGCGGCCTCACCGGCCACGTCGGGGCTGAGGCCGCGGCGGGCGAGGAGCTCGGTGAGTTCGGCGAGTTCGACCTCGGGCTGCTCGCGCAGTTCGCGGCGTTCCTGGGCGAGCGCGGCCTGCTCGGAGTCGCGCTGGGTGGAGACGGAGACGTACTCCCCCGCAGCCATCGACATCGAGCCGGCGAGCAGGCCGGCGAGGCCCGCGGTGAGCAGGGCGGACCGGGAGTCGGAGGCGCCGGCGACGCCGACGACGAGGCCCGCGGTGGAGACGACTCCGTCGTTGGCTCCGAGCACGGCGGCCCGGAGCCAGTTGAGCCGGGAGCCGAGGCCGCTGCCGTGGGCCTCGTCGTGTTCCGGGACTTCAGTCACCCCAGGAGGGTCGCACCCGCTGCGTCACCACACGCGGACCGACCCGCCCGGCGCGAACGCGGGACTCGTCGCGCCCGCCGGCACCTCCTTCAGCGGTTCGGCGATCTCCTCGACGCTCGGGCCGTGCACGGCGGCCAGGGTGTCGAGGTACCCGAGGTCGAAGCCGTACACCCGGGCGGCGTTGCCGCCCACCATCGCGGCGACCTCCTCCCGGGGCAGGCCCGCGTAGGCGATGCGGAGGCCTTCGCGGGAGAACGGGGTCGTGCCCTCGTCATGGGGGTAGTCGCTGCCCCACATGATCTTGTCGAGGCCGATCCGCTCGCGCAGCGGCACCTCGTGCGGGCGCATGAAGCTCGCGCCGACGAAGCAGTTCTCCCGCCAGACCTCGCGCGGGCCCTTGCCCATGGCCTCGGCGAGCCCCGCGCCGAACTTGGACTCGGCCGTGGCGGCCTTCGTCGCGGCCGAGACCAGCCGTCCGTGGTAGTAGTCCAGCATGTCGAGCACGCCCGGGATCCAGCCCGAGCCCTGCTCGGTGAGGACCAGCTTGAGCCCCGGGTGGCGCCGGAAGGCACCACCGAAGATCAGGTGCCACAACGCCCGGTGCGAGAACCAGGTGGTCTCCACCATGAACACCGCCCGGGCGGCCGGTTCGTCGCCGAGCGGCGGCGAGGCCGAGCCGCCGTGGTGGTTGACCGGTACGTCGAGCTCGGCGCAGACCGCCCAGATCGGGTCGTACGCCTCCGCGTACAGCTCGGGGACCGGCGAGCCCGGCGGGACGCCGGGCAGCAGGATGCCGCCGGTGAGACCGGCCTCGCGGGCGCGGCGGATCTCCGCGACCGCCGCGTCCACGTCGTTGAGCAGGATCTGCGCCACGCCCGCCCGGCGGCCCGGCGCGTCCGCGCAGAAGTCGGCGAGCCAGCGGTTGTGCGCCTGCAGCCCGGCCCAGCGCTGCTCGTACTCGGCCCGGCTCGGTGGCTGGGCCATCAGCGAGGCCTTGGGGAAGAACGGCGGGATGGTGTTGGGGAAGACGACCTCGGCGACGATGCCGTCCGCCTCCAGCTCGCTCAGCCGGCGCCCCGAGTTCCAGTTGCGGTCGGCGGTGTCGGCCAGCAGGTCCTCGTACGGGTTGACGTAGCCGGCCGCCCAGGCGTCGAAGTCGTCGTGGTGCTTCTTCTCCAGATAGGGGCGGTAGTCGAGGAGGTCGGCACCGGCGTGGCAGTCGGCCGAGACGACCGTGTAGCGGTCGGTCACGGGTTCACCCCCAGGACCGGGAAGTCGTGCTCGGTGAGCCAGTGACGCCCGACCTCGCGCGAGCGGGCCCAGGAGGCCTCGACGGACGCCTGGTCGGCGGGCTGGCCGAGTTCGGCGGGGGTGGGGCCGATCCGCCGGGCGATCGGGTCCAGTTTCCGGACGTCGAATCCGAAGACCTCCGCGGCCGCCAGGCCCAGCATCCGCCGGGTCTCCGCCACCGGGATGTCGTGGAAGGTGTTCCGCAGCCAGGAGCGCGTACGGGGCCAGGTGCCCTCCGGGTGCGGGAAGTCGGAGCCCCACAGGATGTTGTCGACGCCGATCTCGTAGCGCTGGGCGAGCTCCCGCCGCTTGGTGTTGGTGGCGCAGACGAACACCTGCCGGTCCAGGTACTCGCTCGGCGGGCGCTTCAGCTCCGCGAACGGGGAGAGCTTCTTGCCGCCGTGCGCGCCGAGGTAGAGCCGGTCCATGAACCACAGCAGGTTCGGCAGCCACCAGCAGCCGGACTCGGCGACGCCGAAGCGCAGTCCCGGGTGGCGCTCGAAGACCCCGGACCACAGCAGGAACCACAGCGGCCGGGCCGGCCACCAGGTGACCTCGGAGACGTAGATCCCGAGGTGGTCGCCGTACTCCTGGCGCGGCGCCGCACCGGAGTGCGTGACCACCGGCATCCCGGTCTCGGCGGCCGCCGCCCACACCGGGTCGTAACGCCGGTCGTGGTACGGCTCCTTGTCCACCCACATGGACGGGATCATCAGCGCGCCCAGCCCCGACTCCCTGGCGCGGTGGATCTCGGCGACGACCTCGGCCGGCTCGGCGGTGACGGGCAGCAGGGCGACCCCGCAGTGGCGTTCGGGGTGCCGGCCGACGAACTCGGCGAGCCAGCGGTTGTGCGCCTTCGCGCCCGCCATGCCGAGCTCGGGGTCCTGGTCGCCGGAGAGCCCCAGGCCGACGCCGAAGGGCGCGGCGGTCTGGCTGTCGACGGCGTCCGCGTCGGGGAAGACCACCTCGGCGGCCACCCCGTCGCCGTCGAGCTCCTTGATCCGCTGGGCGGCGTCCCAGCCGCCCCGCAGTCCTTCCTCGTTGTCGCTGAACCACTTGTTCGCGAAGTCCTCGTTGCGCACCCCGAGCCGGGTCATGGCCTCGCGGCGGGCCTCCCGCCCGGCGAGGAACTCGTCGAAGGCACGGTGGAAGCGGGACTCCAGATAGGGCCGGTACTCCTCGGTGGGCAGCCCGGCGTGACAGTCGGAGGAGATGATCAGATACGGGTCGTCATGGCTCATGGTGCGTGCAGCCCCCTCAGGCCGGTCAGTCGAGGATGAAGCTCTCCAGGTACGACGGGTCGGCGCGGTCGAGCATCGACTGCGAACGCGCCCTGATCTGCCGGTCGCTGTGCTCGCTCGCCGGGAGCATCCAGAACCGGTCGGCCCTGATGCCGTCGACGACGTGCTCGGCGACCTCCTCGACCGGGGTGAAGGCGACCTCGTGCCCGGCCTCCTTCATCGCGGCCTCCCACTGGTCGAGGCTGCGGTACGGGGTCTTGCGGGGGCGCTCCTTGGCGTAGCGCTCGGGCCGGTTGCGGTGCGACTCCCACAGGCCGGTGCGCAGCATGTGCGGCCCGGGGAACAGCACGGAGGCGCCGACCCGCGCCCGGTCCGCCTTCAGGTGCGCGTACAGCGACTCGGTCATGGTGACGACGGCGGACTTGGTGACGGCGTACACGGAGGCCGTGGGAAGCGGGGCGATGCCCCCGTCGCCGGAGGAGGTGTTGACCACGTGGCCGGGCTCGCCGCCCGCGATCATCCGGGGCACGAAGGCCTGGATGCCGTGGAAGACGCCCCACACGTTGACCGCGAACGCCCACTTCCAGTCGTTGGGCTCGTGCTCCCACATGCGGCCCTCGGCACCGGAGCCGACTCCGGCGTTGTTGCACAGCACGTGGACGGCGCCGAAGGTCTCGTACGCGGAGTCGGCGAAGGCCCGGACGGAGTCGGGCTCGCTGACGTCGACGATCCGGGCGAGGACCTGCGCCCCGCCCTCCATCAGCTCCTCGGCCGCCTCGGCGAGCGGGCCCTCCTCGACGTCGCCCATGACGACGGCGAGGCCCTCGTCGGCGAAGCGGCGGGCCATGGCGAGGCCGATGCCGCTCGCGGCGCCGGTGACGACGGCGACCTGTCCCTCACGCAGTTCCATCAGGAGTGGCTCCCTTCCGGCGGGGCGTCGAGTGCCTGTTGCGGGTCGTCGTAGCGCTGGTGCAGGTAGGGCAGGAGGTCCTGGGCACCGACCCGTTCGACGACCCGGCCCTTCTGGTCGGTGCTCTTCTCGCCGATGGTGATCTCGACGAGCCGGCGGACCGGGAGGTCGGCGACCGGGTCGTACATCGACTCGCGCAGGACGACGTCGCCGGTGATCCGCTCCAGCTTGCGCACCTTCTCGTTGCGCACGCAGTGGACCAGGACGGGGTCGCCGTCGAAGCCCGAACCGTCGACGGCGGGAAGGAACTTGAAGTAGAAGTCGGTCTTCTCGGTGGGTCCGGGCAGCGGCAGCGGCTCCGAGACGGCGCCGCGCACCTCGACGAAGGCGATGCCGTGCCGCGCGAGGGAGGCGGACACGACGAGACCGTCCCGCTCGACGAGCACCTCGCCGAGCTTCTTCGGCTCGCCGAAGACCTCGCGCCCCCCGGTCAGCGCGCGCTCGTGGGTCATCGGCATGACCAGCGGATACCAGCCCTCGCGGTCGCCGTGGGCGGCGGCGACGGCCACGGAGCCGGCGCCGAGCGGATAGCCGGGGAGGTCGACCTTGCTGATGTTGACCCGGACGAGCGGGCGCCCGGTGGGCTTGAGCGGGGGCGGCAGGACGGCCGCCACGACGTCGGGATCGGTCTCCCAGACGGCGACCACTCCGGTGGACCAGATGTCGGGGATTCCGGCGCTCTTCTCACGGGTCGCGGCGAGCTCCGCCTCGGTGCGCGCCCCGTACCGTACTCGTGCCATGACGTACCGCCTTCCGGGAACGTATCGGCCTGTAACACAGTTACACCGACGGCCCGGAAGGGTAAAGAGGCATGACGGACAAGCGAGTTGGGGGATCGATCCGATGGCACGCACCGCGCTGACCCGCGACGAGGTCCTGGACACCGCCGCCGCCCTGGTCAGGGAGCACGGCCCGGCGGCCCTCACCATGCGCCGGCTCGCGGCCGAACTCGGCACCGCCGTCACCTCGATCTACTGGCACGTCGGAAACCGCGAGTCGCTCCTCGACGCCCTCGTCGAACGCACCGTCGCCGACCTCGGCACCCTCCGCCCCCGCGGCGCCGGCCCCGCCGAACGGATCGTCTCCGTCGCCCTGCTGCTCCGCCGCGCCCTGCGCGAGCGCCCGCACCTCGTCGCGATGGTTCACGAACGCGGCCTCACGGAACGCATGTTCCTGCCCGCCCAGCGCGCCCTGGTCCACGAGGCCCACGAGGCCGGCCTGCGCGGCCCCCGCGCCGCCGAACTGGTCCGCGCCGTCCAGTTCCACGTCGTCGGCCACGTCCTCGTCGAACGCAACCGCGAGCGCGCCCCGGCCCAGTCGCCGGCGGAGACGGAACTGTGGGCCACGGAAGCCGCCGCCGAGACGGCGGCGGCGGACCCGGCCCTGGCCCACGCCCTGGCGGCGGCGATCGACACGGAGGCGCTCTTCCGCGCCTCCGCGCGGGCGCTGGTGACGGGGCTGCTCGCCGGTCCGGCGGCTTTCGCCGCGTCAACGGGATGACCGGTTCCGGTCACCGATCGGGCACCGGACGTCCGGCTGTCGGCGGGGCCCCGTATTCTCAGTGACCATGCTCGACGACCGTACGACAGCAGCGACGTGGCCGGCCGCCTACCCGCAGGGGTACGCGGTCGTCGACGTGGAGACCACCGGACTCGCCCGCGACGACCGGATAGTGTCGGCTGCCGTCTACCGGCTGGACGCGCAGGGGAACGTCGAGGACCACTGGTACACGCTGGTCAATCCCGAGCGGGATCCCGGACCGGTGTGGATCCACGGGCTGACGAGCGACGTGCTCGCGGGGGCGCCGCTGTTCCCGGAGATCGCCGAGGAGTTCTCCGCGCGCCTCGACGGCCGGGTGCTCGTCGCGCACAACGCGATGTTCGACTGGCAGATGATCGCCCGCGAGTACGCGCGGGCCGAGAGCGCCGCGCCCGTGCGGCAGCGGCTGTGCACGATCGCGCTGTCCAAGGAGCTGTCGCTGCCGCTGCCCAACCACAAGCTGGAGTCGCTCGCCGCGCACTTCGGCGTGGTGCAACAGCGGGCGCACAACGCGCTCGACGACGCCCGGGTGCTCGCGGAGGCGTTCCGGCCGAGCCTGCACGCGGCCGCCGAGCGCCAGGTGCGGCTGCCGCTGCTGGAGTGCCGCCCGCTGACCGAGTGGGCCTCGGCGCCGGCGCAGCCGCGGATCGGCTACCAGGCCTCGTACCGGACGAACGGCTGGCGCCCCTCGCGCAAGCGGCCGGCGTGCCCGTACCCGAACCCCGGACGTTACGAGTCGGACAAACCGCTCAAGCAGGGCATGCGGGTGGCGTTCTCCGGTGACACCTCCGTCGACCGTGAACTCCTGGAGGACCGGACGGTCGAGGCCGGGCTGCACGTGGCGACGAGTGTGTCGCGGCTCACCAGCCTGCTCGTCACCAACGACCCGGACTCCGCCACCTCCAAGACCGTCAAGGCGAAGACCTTCGGCACCCCGGTCGTCGACGAGGCCGCCTACACACAGCTGCTGCGCGACGTGGCGCCCGCCGACGCCTGACGGCGGCAGACGGGTGACGGCCGGGCGCGCCGCCCGGCCTTCGCCCGCGCGCGGCCGCACCCTGTGGCGCATGGCACGTTGTGAGGTCTGCGGAAACGATTACGGCATGTCCTTCGAGGTGCACGCGCAGGGCGCGGTGCACGTCTTCGACTGCTTCGCCTGCGCCGTCCACCGCATGGCGCCCATCTGCGAACACTGCCGGGTCCAGATCATCGGACAGGGCGTCGAGGTCGGGGGCGCCTGGTACTGCGGCGGCCACTGCGCCCGCGCGGAGGGGAAGGTGGGCATCGTCGACAAGGTGTGACGAAACGATCCTCTGGTCGCCCGCCCCGGGGACCGGAACCCCCGTGCGGTCACCCCACAGCCTCGGATGTACGGTCGTGGGGTGTACCGCTTCCTGTTGTCCCGGCAGTGGGTGATCCTCACCCTCCTGGCCCTCGTCCTCATCCCCGTGATGATCGAGCTGGGCTTCTGGCAGTTCCACCGGCACGAACGCCGGGTGGCCCAGAACACCCTGATCGCGGACAACCTCGCGACGAAGCCCGTCCCGGTCGAGGAGCTCACCTCCCCCGGGCACACCGTCCCCCGCACCGACTACTGGCGCCACGTGACCGCCACCGGCACCTTCGACACCGCGCACGAGGTCGTCGTGCGCCGCCGCGTCTCGTCCGACGAGCGGGTCGGTGTGCACGTGCTGACCCCGCTGGTCCTGAAGGACGGCAAGGTCGTCCTGGTGAACCGCGGCTGGATCGAGGCGGCGGACGACCAGCGCGCCTACCCCAAGGTGCCGCCGGCCCCCAGGGGCGAGGTCACCGTCACCGGCCGGCTGATGGCCGACGAGACCACCGGCGCCAGCGGCATCAAGGACCTCAAGGGGCTGCCGGACCGTCAGGTCATGCTGATCTCCAGCGCCCAGCAGACCCTGCTCATCGGCCGCCCCGTCCTCGGCGGCTATCTGGAGCAGACGGCCCCCGAGCCGGCCGGTGGCAGCCCCGAGCCGATCCCCGATCCCGACCACGACTCGATCGGCTCGCACATGGCGTACGCCGTGCAGTGGTGGCTCTTCTCGTCCGGCGTTCCGGTCGGCTGGGTGATCCTCGTCCGGCGCGAGAAGCGCGACCGGGAGGCGGCGGCCGGAGAGGCCGAAGCGTCCGAGGGGACCCCCGAGCCCGCCGGGGCGACCGCCTGAACCCGGCCGGTCCGCCGCCCGCGGTTGATTGACCACCGCCACTTGCGGGAACAGCCCAAAGCGTGACGCAACGTATCGACGACTACGCCCTCATCGGCGATCTCCAGACCGCCGCGCTCGTCGGCCGCGACGGGTCGATCGACTGGCTGTGTCTGCCCCGCTTCGACTCGGCGGCGTGTTTCGCCGCCCTCCTCGGCGACGAGAACAACGGCCACTGGCGGATCGCCCCCGAGGGCGCCACGACCTGCACGAGCCGGCGCTACGCCGAGGACAGTCTGGTCCTGGAGACCGTGTGGGAGACGCGTACCGGCACGGTCAAGGTCGTCGACTTCATGCCGCAGCGCGACAGGGCGCCCGACGTCATCCGGATCGTCGAGGGCGTCAGCGGCCGCGTGGAGATGAGTTCGGTGCTGCGACTGCGCATGGACTACGGCTCGGTCGTGCCGTGGGTGCGCCGCTCCGACGGACACCGGGTGGCGAT
The DNA here is from genome assembly GCF_044767915.1 of Streptomyces sp. NPDC101191. Taxonomy (NCBI): domain Bacteria; kingdom Bacillati; phylum Actinomycetota; class Actinomycetes; order Kitasatosporales; family Streptomycetaceae; genus Streptomyces; species Streptomyces sp. NPDC101191. The sequence goes on along the minus strand of NZ_JBIWOU010000006.1, from coordinate 634,070 downwards.
CGCCGGACCCGACTCGGTGTGGCTGCGCAGCGAGCCCCCGGTGAAGACCTGGGGCCAGCAGTTCGCGACCTGCTCGGCGTTCACCGTCACCGCCGGCGAGAAGGTGGCCTTCGTCCTCACCTGGCACCCCTCCCACGAGCCGCGCCCCGCTCTCGTCGATCCCTTCGAGGCCCTGGAACACTCGCTCGCCGACTGGCGGGCGTGGGCGGCCCGCTGCACGTACGAGGGCCCCTTCCGCGAGGCGGTGATGCGCTCCCTGATCACCCTGAAGGCGCTCACCTACGCCCCGACCGGCGGGATCGTCGCCGCGCCCACCACCTCCCTGCCGGAGGAGCTCGGCGGCGTGCGCAACTGGGACTACCGCGCCTGCTGGCTGCGCGACTCCTCCCTCACGCTCAACGCGCTGCTGTCCGCCGGATACGTCGAGGAGGCCGGGGCCTGGCGCGACTGGCTGCTGCGCGCGGTGGCCGGCGACCCGGCCGACCTGCAGATCATGTACGGCCCGGCCGGGGAGCGCCGGCTGCCCGAGACGACCCTGCCCTGGCTGCGCGGCTACGCGGACTCGGCGCCCGTACGCATCGGGAACGCGGCGGTGCAGCAGTTCCAGCTGGACGTGTACGGCGAGGTGATCGACTCGCTCTTCCGCGCGCGGCAGGCCGGGATCCCGGCGCAGCGGCACGCCTGGAACCTGCAGTTGAGCCTGCTCGGCTTCCTGGAGTCGACCTGGCGCGAGCCCGACGAGGGGCTGTGGGAGGTGCGCGGGCCACGCCGGCACTTCGTGCACTCCAAGGTGATGGCGTGGGTGGCGGCCGACCGGGCGGTGCGCACCCTGGAGGACGATCCCTCGCTGCCGGGCGACCCGGTGCGCTGGCGGACGCTGCGCGACGAGATCCACGCGGAGGTGTGCGCGAAGGGCTACGACCCGGTGCGGAACACCTTCACCCAGGCCTACGGTTCCACCGAGCTGGACGCGGCGACCCTGCTGATCCCGCGGGTGGGCTTCCTGCCGCCGGACGACCCCCGGGTGGTGGGCACGGTCGACGCGGTGCGGGCGGAGCTGACGCAGCACGGACTCGTCCGACGCTACTCGACGGAGGGCGCCTCGGTCGACGGCCTGCCGGGGCAGGAGGGAACCTTCCTGGTCTGCTCGTTCTGGCTGGCGGACGCCCTGCGGATGACCGGCCGGGTGAAGGAGGCGCGCGAGCTGTTCGAGCGGCTCGTCGGGTTGTGCAGCGACGTGGGGCTGCTGGCCGAGGAGTACGACCCGGCGGCGCGGCGGCAGCTCGGCAACTTCCCGCAGGCCTTCAGCCACATCGGTCTCGTGGGCACCGCGGTCGAACTGGCCGCAGAGGAGGCGTGAGCCGGGCCCGGGCGGCTCCCCCGCGTTCCCCCGTCCCCGTATGCCCACGCGTGCCCCCGGGCGCCCCCGCGGCAACGGGGAAGGCCCCGCTCTCACGTACGCATGAGAGCGGGGCCCTGTGAACCGGAAGGTCCAGGGATCAGCCCGTAGTGGACCGGCGGCGGCGCATCCACCACACGAGGGCCCCGCCGACGGCGATCACCGCGGCGGCCACGCCCGCGATGGTGCCGATCGGCGTGTCGGAGCCGGTGTGGGCGAGGTCGCCGCCCGGACGCTTCGGACCGTCGGTGGGGGCCGGCGTGTGCGAGGGCTGGGCCGTCGGGGTCCCGGTGGGCTCCCCGGTCGGCTTCGGCGTCGTCGGCTTCGGCGACGGGGTGGGCGTCGGGTTGCCGCCGCTGGTGTCGCCTGAGGAGTCACCGCCGATGTAGAGGATGTCGGTGTCCCGGTAGGAGGTGTCGTCCGACTGCATCGACGTCGTGGTGGTCGTGTCGAGCGTGCGGTTCTCGGTGGTGAAGCGGACCTTGCTGATGTTCTTCTTCGGCTGCTTCGAGAAGTCGACGCCACCGACGATGTAGACCCGGACGCCGTGGTCGGTGTCCACGTCGTAGGTGAACTCGCCGTTGATGAAGATCTTCCGGTAGCGCTTGAAGAGCTCGTCCTTGTCCCAGTTCTCGTTGGGCGCGCGCAGCGGCCAGCGCTTCACGTCATCGCTGTTGATGATCTTCCGGAAGTCGCTCTCCTGCTTCGCGTCCTGCTGCCGGATCCACTCGGCGGCGACCCGGGAGGTGTAGACGCGGCGCAGGTCGGCGTACTGCGGCGCGGTGTTGATGATCTTCTCGACCTCGGGGACGATCATCGAGTCGATGACCTTCTGCGCGGCCTTGATCTCCGCGTCGCCCGGGTCGCAGATCGGCTCCCCGTTACCGGGGGTGGCGAACTTCTGCGCGGTGGACTTCAGGGCCAGCGGAGCGTCCAGGATGTAGATGCCGCCGTCCTGCTCGCGCACCTGGGCGGCCTTGGGCTCGATCCAGTTCCGCAGGCCCGGGAAGCACGGGTTGCCGTTCTGCTTGGGGAGGGCCGCCCAGTACCGCTTGCCGAGGTCCGTCTTGGGGTCCATGGCCTTGAAGAAGTCGTGCTTCATCTGGAGGTCGGCCTCCAGCAGCACCCGGCCCGCGTCCGTGGAGGCGAACTTGGCGTCCATGACGCGGTTCGGCTCGTCGGGATTCAGGTTGACCCAGAACTTGTCGGGCGTGAGCGCCAGCCACGTGAACAGTGCGTCGGAGGCGAGCTGCACCTTCTCCTGGCCGCCGAAGCCCGGGTTCTCGTCCGGGTCGGGCATCATGTCGGCCTTCATCGAGTACTGCATGCCCTTGCCCTTGGCGAGGCCGCCGACGTAGCGCAGTTCGAGGGTGGTGAAGTCGATGCCGCCCGGGCCGCCGCGCGGCATGGTGCCGCGGGTGTCGAGGCGGCGGGCCTCGGCCTGGATCTGCTTGGCATCGTTCAGGGTGCGGCCGGAGCCGTTGACCCGGTCGTTGAGCGGCCCCCTGCTGCCGCAGGTGCCGGCAGCGGCGGCCGCGAGCCGCGGCTGACCGGCCGGGCCGCCCTGGCAACCGGGCGCGAACCAGGTGTCGTAGCGCGAGTAGCCGGGGATCGGCTTGGTCTGCGGGATCAGGTTGTACTGCCGCTGGAAGCCGCGGACCTGGTTGGTCTTGCCGGGCCGCATCCGCTCGACGTCACGGTTGAAGTCGTCGACCAGCTTGCGGTGCTTGGCCTCGAAGTTCTTCGCGCCGACGAAGCGGAAGGTGTGGTCGGGCATCGACTTCGCGATGACCCGGTCCTTGCGCAGCTGCGACAGCTCGGGCTTGCTGTTGGACTTGAACTCGCTGAACTCCTTGCTGCGCTGGTTGTACGCGTCGTACTTCCGGTACCCGGCCGGCTTCCCGTCCGCGTCGAAGAGGTCGACGTAGACCTCGCACAGCCAGTCCGGGCCGATCAGCCGGAAGTCCCTGACCACCTGACGCTCGAACGCGTCTCCCTTGGTCCGGTTGCTCTCGTTGGTGACGAGACCCCTGAAGAAGTTGTCGAAGCCCTTGGGGCGCGGCTTCTCCAGGTAGCGGGCGTAGATCTCCATCGCCCGGTCGGCGGGGTCACCCGAAGCCGCGGCCTGCTTCTTCCAGGCCTCGACGTTCTTCGTCCGGTCTCCCGGGACCTTGGAGAGTGCCTTGGCCTCCTCCGCCGCCGTCGGCGCCTTCAGTCCGTCGAACGCCTTGCTGGGCAGGGGGTAGTTGAAGTTCTTCGGATCACCCTTCCACGCGTCGAAGTTGGTTCCCGGGGTCGTGGGGAAGCCGGAGTTCCGCGGCGTGGTGTCGTAGGACTTTCCCAGGTGCTTGGAGTCGCACCGCTTGCCGGTGCCCGGCCGCAACTTGGCCGTGACGGGCGCGGCTTCGGAGTGCTCGACCGGGACACCGGGCAGTCCGGTGAGCGTGACGGCCCCGGCCAGGCCGAGAGCGGCCGCGAAGCGCGCGACCAACCGCCACCGGTTCGGTATGCGTATCGCCCTGTTCACTATGTCGTGTCTTCCCTCGTCGAGGGGGCGTGAGGGGTGAGGGGCGGCGCATGGCCCCCGTGACGTGAGCGCCGCCCCCGCTTCACCCTAGACCGCCCCGCCGACAGAAATGACAGGGTCATGCCCGTACCGGCGTGTCAATCCGGCGAAGAAACAGCCGAGTTGTCACACATCCGGAAGGAAGAGCTCCTCCATGCGGCGCGTGTACGCCTCGGTGTGCCGGACCCGGAAGGCGCCGACCCGGGACTCCGCCCACGCCCACGGGTCGGCGTCCCCCAGGGCCAGGGAGACGAAGGCCCCCCACTCCACCTCCTCCGGCTCGGCGTCCAGGTCCACCTCGGCGTCCGCCAGCATCCGGCCCGTGATCCCGAGAGCGGCGGCGATCTCGTGCGGATCTCCGGTCACCTCCCACGGGTCCGTCCCCGGCCAGCCGGAGGCGTGGAACAGCGGCCCGTCCGGCAGCGACACGAGGTCCTCGGTGTGGGAGTCGCCGCAGTCGAACGCCACCCGGCCGAAGATCCGCGCGTCGGGGAACCGCTCGCGGAGCCTCCCCACCTCGCGCCGCAGCGGCTCGTCGTTGCCGTCGTCGGCGAGCGCGGGGTCGCTGATGCCCAGGACGTTCCCCCACGCCCCGGCAAGGACCACGTCGAGGTCCGTCCGCTCGACCGGATACGGCACCTCGTTCGCGCCCCTCGCCCCCAGCTCCTCGACGACGTCCTCCACGGTGCCGAAGGACCGGACCAACTCTCTTGCCCTCAAGGGGTCGTTGCCCGGGAGGCTCCGGGCGTCCACGTCGAACGGGGGCAGCAGGATCGTGATGTCACAGCGGCCGAACCCGCCGTGCACCGTACGATCGGGCGGCGAGGACCAGTGGTCGGTGATGTCACTCATGCCGCACACCGTACGGGTGTCACCGGCGGGCCCGGGGGCGGCAACCTAGAATCGGGCCATGGATCTTGGGCTGAAGGACCGTGTGTACGTGGTGACCGGCGCGACCCGAGGGCTCGGCCGGGCCTCGGCGGAGGCGCTGCTCGCCGAGGGCGCGAAGGTGCTGCTCACCGGGCGCGAGGAGAAGACCGTCGCCGAGGCGGCGGCCGAACTCGGCCCGAACGCGGCGGGCGTGGCCGCCGACAACGCCGACCCGGAGACCCCGGCCCGGCTGATCGCGGAGGCTCGGTCCCGGTTCGGCGGCTTCGACGGCATCCTGATCAGCGTGGGCGGCCCGCCGCCGGGCTTCGGCGCCGACAACACCGACGCCGAGTGGGCGACCGCCTTCGACACCGTCTTCCTGGGCGCCGTACGGCTGGCCCGCGCGGCGGCCGACACCCTGACCGAGGGCGGGGTCATCGGCCTCGTGCTGTCCGGCTCGGTGCACGAGCCGATCCAGGGCCTCGCCATCTCCAACGGCCTGCGCCCCGGTCTGGCGGGCTTCGCCAAGTCCCTCTCCAACGACGTCGGCCCGCGCGGCATCCGGGTCGTGGGCCTGCTGCCGAGCCGTATCGACACCGACCGCGTGCGCTACCTCGACGGGCTGTCCGGGGACGCGGACGCGACGCGCGTGGCGAACGAGGCGCAGATCCCGCTGCGCCGCTACGGCACTCCGGAGGAGTTCGGGCGCACGGCCGCGTTCCTGCTCTCCCCCGCCGCCTCGTACCTGACGGGCGTGATGCTCCCGGTGGACGGCGGGGCGCGGAGCGGCTTCTGACGTCCGGGGCCCGAGCGGGGCCCCGGACCGACCGGCGGCCACTGAGGCGAGCCACCGGCGCCTCGGGGCCGACGGGCACCCTAGGGCGGGCTCTGCCCCGCATCAGGGCCCGGACCGGGCCCGGGTGCCGGCACCGGACACCGCGGGGCCGGAGCGATCCGGAAGAATAGGCCTAAGTCACCCGCCGGGCCCGGTGCTTGACGGCGCGCAGCCGGGCCTCGGTGGGCAGGGCGGGAATCCCCGTGGACGTCCGGGCATGGCCCAGGGCCTGCGCGGACAGTGCGGTCAGGGCGTCGGCCGGGGAGGCGTACGGCTCCAGTTGCAGGGCCACCCGGGTCCGGGGCGCGGCGCGCCGGCCGGTGAGCGCGACCCGGGCCCGGGCCACCCCTTCCTGCGCGGCCGCGTCGGCCTCCAGGACGGCCTCCAGGGCCCGGCCGTGCACCACGGCCTCCTCGCCGTCGCCGCTGTCGACGAGCACCTCGCGGAGCCGGGCCCGCCGGAACTGGGCGATCAGCCACCACAGGGAGAGCAGCACCAGGACCGCGAGCACGGCGATGACCACCGGCCACCACCAGCTCTCGTCGCGCCAGTGCTGGCGCTCGGAACGGCTGAGCAACACGTCGTCCGGCCCGGACCAGGGCCACCAGGAGGGCACGGGCAGATCGAAGCCGGCCGCCAGGACGGCGCCGCCGCCCACCACGAGCAGCAGGCCGACGAGGGCCAGCACGATCCGGTTGACGCGCCGGAGCACGAGGGTCACGGCCTCACCCCTTCCTGGGCGGGCGGGCCACCCGCACGGTCAGGGCCGGCGGGTGGGCCAGCCCCAGTTCGTCGATGCCGCCGCCGAGGACGGTCTCCAGGTCGGCGCGGACCACGTCGAGCTCGCGGAAGTGGGAGACGGCCCGCACGCCCACCTTGGCCCGGCCCATCCTGACCTGCACCGACTGCACGCCGGACACCTCCATGGCCCGGTCGCGCAGGGCCAGCGCGGCGGCCTTGCGGTCCAGCCCGGCCCGTACGTCGGCGTGCTCGCGCCGCATGGGCAGCACGGCCCGCAGGCCCGGGGTGGCCGCCAGGACGAGCAGCCACAGTCCGAGTGCCACGGCGAGCGCCGCGCCGGCGAGCACCCAGGTGTCGTCGAGGGGCCGGGTGGCGAGGTCGTGGGCGAGGGAGCTGCGCCAGGCCATAGCGGTGTGCTCCGCCCGGACGGCGGCCACGTCGTACAGCAGGAGCCCCGCGCCGCCGAGCAGGACGACGGCGAGGATCGCGGCGGGGATCCGCCGCACGGCCCAGAAGCGCCGCGGGGCGGGCGCGGGGGGCGGTGGGTCGTCCTGGAGGACGGGGACGGTGTCGGTGTCGGTGGTCATTTCAGGCGCCCCCGCTTGTGGTCGTGGGCGGTCTGCACGGAGTGCAGCCGCTCGACGTGGACGGACACCTCGTGCACCTCGATGCCCGCCAGGGTCTCCACCCGCTGCCGGACCCGGCCGCGCACGGCGCCGCACTGGCGCCCGATGTCGGCGGGGTAGTCGAGTTCGAGACTGACCGCGACCCGGGCGACGTCACGGTGCACGACGACCGTGGCGTGCGGCGCGGAACCCTCCTTGGGCACCGCGTCGAGCGCCTCGCGCGCCGCCTGGGCGGCGATCTTCGCGACGACCCGGTCGGCGATCGTCGTCGCTCCCCGGGTCGCCGCTCCCACCCGGTCCTTCACCAGGTCCGCCACCGGCCGTCACCGCCGCCGGTCGCCGCGTTCGCGGCCCCGGAACAGATCGCCGAACTCCAGGTCGCCCTCCAGGAACCGCCCGACCACGAAGCCGATCGCTCCGAGGGCCGCGACCAGGACGAACGCGCCGAAGCCTCCGAAGTACCCGGCGAAGCCGAGCGCCATGCCGGCCACCAGGCCGACCACCGCCATGCTCATGCTGAGCCCTTTCCGCCGTGGGACCGCCGTCTACTGGAGTCGGCTCTCCGACTCCTCTTCCTCTTCCTCCGGCAGCTTGACGTCGCTGACGGCGATGTTGACCTCGACGACCTCCAGGCCGGTCATGCGCTCGACGGCGGCGATGACGTTCTCCCGGACGGCGCCGGCCACCTCGGAGATCGACACGCCGTAGTCGACGACGATCTCCAGGTCGAGCGCGGTCTGCAGCTCGCCGACCTCCGCCTTGACGCCCCGGGTGACGCCGGACTTCGTGCCGCCGCCGGGGACCCGGTCGCGGACCGCGCCGAGGGTGCGGGAAAGCCCGCTGCCCATGGCATGGACGCCGACGACGTCGCGGGCGGCCATGCCCGCGATCTTCTCCACGACGCCGTCGGCGATCGTGGTGCGCCCCCGGGCCGCGGGGTCACCGCCACCGCGCTTGGTCACGGGGGTGGGGTTCTGCTGCTCGGAACGCGGATTGTCGGCCATCGCCAGCCATCCCTTCTCTCCGCTTTCGTCTGATTCGCTCACATTAAGGCGAGTTACCCCATCTCGCGTGGGGAATGCGGCAGGCTGGAGCAATGACGACGGCTGAGGTGTGGCGCACGACGGACCGACTGCTGCCGCTCGGCGAGGCGGCGGACGGCGCGTGGATCGCGGAGTGGGCGGTACGGGACCTGCTCCTGTCGGTGGCGGCAGGGGTGCGGGGCGTGGTGCCGGGGCGCCCCCGGTTCCGGCTCGCGCGGGCGGCCGGGACGCCGCTGCCCGTACCGCCGGGCGGTCTTCCGCCCGGGGCGCTGGAGGTCTCGCTGGACTTCGCGGCGGTGCCGGGCCGCCCGCTGCCCGTGCTGGCGGAACGGCTCCGGGCCGCGCTGCTGGAGGGGGCCGAGGGCGCGCTCGGGCTCCCCCTCGAGGCGGTGAACCTGCGCGTGACGGAGCTGCTGGACGCCGCCCCGGATCCGGCACCCCCCGTTCCGCCACCCGGGCGAACGACGCCGCCCGTCCCCGACTCCCCCGCGGCGCTCGCCGCCCTGGCGGTCCCGGGCGTCGCGGCCCTGACCGATGTCTACGGCGCCCCCCTGCAGCGGGACGGCGGCCGGCTCCGGGTCGAGCTGGCGGTCACCGGGGGCCGTCGCCCGCTGGACGTCGTCCGCACGGTCCGGACGGCGCTGACCGCCGCGGCCCCGGAGGCGACGGCGGTCACGGTGCTGGTGTCGGAGCTGCGCTGACGGGTCCGGTACGGCTCAGTCGCCGAGGCCGGCCAGATCGCGGAGCCGCCGGGCCTGCGCGGCCCGCTCGGCGACGCGCTGCTCCTCGTACGAACGCCCGGAGACGCCCTGGAGCAGGGCCTTGGTCTCGATGACCGCCGAGCGCGGGGCCGCGAGCAGGGCGGCGCCCAGGTCCCGTACGGCGCCGTCGAGTTCGGCGGCGGGCACGGCGAGGTTGGCCAGGCCGATGCGCTCGGCCTCCTCGGCGTGCACGAACCGCCCGGTGGCGCAGATCTCCAGGGCGCGCGCGTAGCCCACCAGGGAGACGAGCGGGTGCGTCCCGGTCAGGTCCGGGACGAGGCCCAGGCTGGTCTCGCGCATGGCGAACTGCACGTCGTCGGCGACGACCCGCAGGTCGCAGGCGAGCGCGAGCTGGAAGCCCGCGCCGATGGCGTGCCCCTGGACGGCCGCGATCGACACGATGTCGCTGCGACGCCACCAGGTGAACGCTTCCTGGTACTCGGAGATGACCGCGTCGAGGTCCGCGTCGGAACCGCGCGCGAGGTCGAGGAAGGACGGCTCTCCGTCGAAGCCCTCGGGCGTGAAGGCCTGCCGGTCGAGGCCCGCGGAGAAGGACTTGCCCTCACCGCGCAGGACCACGATCCGCACGCTGCCCGGCAGTGACCGGCCGGCCTCCGTCAACGCCCGCCACAGAGCGGGAGACTGGGCGTTGCGCTTCGCCGGTCGGGTCAGGGTCACCGTGGCAACGGCGTCCTCGACGGTGAGCCGTACACCGTCCTTGTCGAAAACGAGCTCTTCGTGCTCAGAGTCGTGGAGCGAAGTCATGGGGCGCCTCCGGTTCCGGTGCAGCACTGCATCCGATGCTAAGTGACTGCACAGTAACCACCCGGTCGACCACACGACCGACCGGGTGGCCACCGAGAGACCCGGTGGACCGGACGAACCGCCCCGATGTCAGGCCGAGGCTGCCTTCTTGCCCCGTGTCGCTCCGCCGCGTCCGCGCAGCGTGACTCCGGACTCGCTGAGCATCCGGTGGACGAATCCGTAGGAGCGGCCGGTTTCCTCGGCCAGCGCCCGGATGCTCGCACCGGAGTCGTACTTCTTCTTCAGGTCTGCCGCGAGCTTGTCGCGCGCGGCGCCGGTCACCCGGCTGCCCTTCTTCAGAGTCTCGGCCACCCGTGCCTCCTCATGGGAAGTGCGCTCTGGACTTCTCATGATCACCCCTCCCGGACGTCCTGGCCACCCATTCGACAAGGTCCGTGCCATTCGCTTGGGCCGAGCGCCGCGGACCGCCACGACCGGAATTGATCGTTCCGCAAGGCCGGAATCCCGCTCCTCCCCCCGATCCAGCGGGAAGTGCCAGGTCAGCGCCCTTCTGCGAACACAAGTACGGCGCGGGGCCTGACGGAAGGATTCCGCAGACCCCGCGCCGGAGGTACGAGACGCACTCACTCAGATGAAGGATCACCCATGAGCCGAATGATCCAGCCCGAGGTGATCACCCGACCCGCTCGCCGGACTCAGGCCAGGGCGACCAGGTCCGCGTAGTCGGCGCCCCACAGGTCCTCCACGCCGTCCGGGAGCAGGATGATCCGCTCCGGGGCGAGCGCCTCGACGGCGCCCTCGTCGTGGGTGACCAGCACGACGGCGCCCTTGTACGTGCGCAGCGCGCCGAGGATCTCCTCGCGGCTGGCCGGGTCCAGGTTGTTGGTCGGCTCGTCGAGGAGCAGCACGTTCGCGGAGGAGACGACCAGGGTCGCGAGCGCGAGACGGGTCTTCTCGCCGCCGGAGAGGACGCCGGCCGGCTTGTCGACGTCGTCGCCGGAGAACAGGAAGGAACCGAGCACCTTGCGGACCTCGACGAGATCGAGGTCGGGGGCGGCCGAGCGCATGTTCTCCAGGACCGTGCGCTCGGGGTCCAGGGTCTCGTGCTCCTGGGCGTAGTAGCCGAGCTTGAGACCGTGGCCGGGCGTGACCTCGCCGGTGTCGGGGTCCTCGACGCCGCCGAGCAGCCGGAGCAGGGTGGTCTTGCCCGCGCCGTTGAGGCCGAGGATGACCACGCGCGAGCCCTTGTCGATCGCGAGGTTCACATCGGTGAAGATTTCGAGGGAACCGTACGACTTGGAGAGACCCTCGGCCGTGAGCGGGGTCTTGCCGCAGGGCGCGGGCTCCGGGAAGCGGAGCTTGGCGACCTTGTCGGAGACGCGGACCGCCTCCAGGCCGGACAGCAGGCGCTCGGCCCGCTTGGCCATGTTCTGCGCGGCCACGGTCTTGGTGGCCTTGGCGCGCATCTTGTCGGCCTGCGAGTTGAGCGCGGCGGCCTTCTTCTCGGCGTTCTGGCGCTCGCGCCTGCGGCGCTTCTCGTCGGCCTCGCGCTGCTGCTGGTAGAGCTTCCAGCCCATGTTGTAGACGTCGATCGTGGAGCGGTTGGCGTCCAGGTAGAACACCTTGTTGACCACGGTCTCCACGAGGTCGACGTCGTGGGAGATCACGATGAACCCGCCGCGGTACGTCTTCAGGTAGTCCCGCAGCCAGATGATCGAGTCGGCGTCGAGGTGGTTGGTGGGCTCGTCGAGGAGCAGGGTGTCCGCGTCGGAGAAGAGGATGCGGGCCAGCTCGATACGGCGGCGCTGACCACCGGACAGGGTGTGCAGCGGCTGGCCGAGGACCCGGTCGGGCAGACCGAGGGCGGCGGCGATGGTGGAGGCCTCGGCCTCCGCCGCGTAGCCGCCCTTGGTGAGGAACTCGGTCTCCTGGCGCTCGTACTGCCGCAGCGCCTTCTCGCGGGTGGCGCCGGCGCCGGTGGCGATGCGCTCCTCGTTCTGGCGCATCTTGCGGATGAGCACGTCGAGGCCGCGGGCGGAGAGGATGCGGTCGCGGGCGAGCACGTCGAGGTCGCCGGTGCGCGGGTCCTGCGGGAGGTACCCGACCTCGCCGGAGCGGGCGATGGTGCCGCCGGCCGGCTGCCCCTCGCCCGCGAGGCACTTGGTGAGGGTGGTCTTGCCCGCTCCGTTACGGCCGACCAGGCCGATGCGGTCGCCCTTGGCGACACGGAAGGAAGCGGACTCGATGAGGACACGGGCACCGGCGCGCAGCTCGATGCCGGAGGCGGTGATCACGGACAGACTCCAGGGCGATGGGTAACGGCGGAAGGACGGCTGAGCGGGGCTTCGACGCCGCTAATGCACGGGGAGAATGGCCATGCGGCCAGTCTAACGGGCCGCTGCAACTGCTTTTAGGCCACAGATCACAGGTGCCGCATCTCACACCTTTGCCGACATCAGCCGCTCTCATCGCATACCTCGCGTGCCCCGCAAAAGGGGTGGATCGCCCCGGGCCGATCAATACTCGGCAGAGACGCGGAGGGCGGTGGCCATGCAGTTCGACGACGACGCCGACCTGGACACCTCGGAGGTCGAGGACGTCCGGGGCAGCCGCATCCCGGGCGGCAGGGCCACTGTCGGCGGCGGGATCATCGGCGTCATCGCCCTGGTCCTCGGCCTGCTCTTCGGGGTGGGCCCCGAGCAGCTGGGCCTGTCCCCCGGGGGCGAGGAGCCGGCCGCGACCTCCTCCTCGGCCGCCCAGGTGAACCGGAGCTGCCGCACCGGCTCCGACGCGAACACCCGCGAGGACTGCCGGATCGTCGCGGTCGTCAACAGCGTGCAGGACTTCTGGCGGGCCGAGTACGCGCGCCGCGGCGGGCGGTACGGCGACGCCACGACGGTGCTGTTCAGCCGGCAGGTCCCGACCGCCTGCGGCTCGGCGACCTCGGCGGTCGGCCCGTTCTACTGCCCCGGCGACCGGCGGGTCTATGTGGACCTGGGCTTCTTCGACGAGCTGCGCACGAAGTTCGGCGCGACCGGCGGGCCCTTCGCGCAGGCGTACGTGGTGGCGCACGAGTACGGCCACCACGTGCAGAACATGACGGGGACGCTGGCCCGCGCCCGGGACGGGCGCACCGGCGCGAACTCCGACGCCGTGAGGGTCGAGCTCCAGGCCGACTGCTACGCGGGCGTCTGGGCCCGGCACGCGACCACGGCGCCCGACGACAGGACCGGCCGCCCGCTGCTCGTCCGGCTCACCGACGACGACATCCGCGACGGCCTGGACGCGGCGGCCGCGGTCGGCGACGACCGGATCCAGGAACGGTTCCAGGGCCGGGTGACCCCGGAGAGCTGGACGCACGGTTCGGCGGCGCAGCGCCAACAGTGGTTCCGCACCGGCTACACCACGGGCGACATGGCGCGCTGCGACACCTTCCGCTGACCCGCGGGCGCGCCGCCGGCGGGGGCCGCCGGTGCGGGGCACCTGCCGCGCGCACCCGGAGCAGACCCCCGGCACACCCCCAGCACACCCCAGGCACGCCAGACACATCGCGGGACCACCCGCGGGAGAGAGGAAAGTGATCGGGATGGGCGAGTCCCCCGACATCTGTCCGACGCTGACGTACGACGACGCGAAGGCCGCGATCCGGCTGCTCACCGAGGGCTTCGGCTTCACCGCCGACGCCGTGTACGAGGGGGAGGACGGGCGCGTGATGCACGCGGAGCTGTCCTACGGGAACGGGAAGGTGATGCTCGGCAGCAAGGGGACGGGCAGCCGGTTCGACCAGCTGATGAGGGGCGCGGGGCCGGCCGGGGTCTACGTCCGCGTCACCGACGTCGACGAGCACCACGCCCGCGCGGTCGCCCAGGGCGCGGAGATCGTGATGCCGCCGACCGATCAGGACTACGGCTCGCGGGACTACATGGCCCGCGACGCCGAGGGCAACGTCTGGAGTTTCGGGACGTACGCCCCCGGCGCCCCGGGGTAGCTCCGGCCGCTCACGGCCCCGGGCGGCTCAGGCGCCGCCCGTGTGGACCTGGAAGGCGGCCCGGCGGACCGCCTTCGCGAGGGACGGGTCGGGGTGGGCGGCGGCGAGGGCGACCAGGACCTGGACGGTGCGCGGATGGCCGACGGCCCGGACCTCGTCGAGGAGGGCGGGCACGGTGCCCTGCACGGCGGAGTCCAGGTGCCGCACCAGCAGGGCACTCTCGCCGTGGTCGGCGACGGCCGCCGCGGTGTCCACCCAGAGCCAGGTGGCCTCCTCGCGGGTCAGCACCTCGGGGGCGTCGTCCGGGTCGGTGCCCTCGTACTCGGCGAGCCACAGCAGCGCGTACGGGCGGAGGGACGGCTCGGCGACGGCGGCGCGGACCTCGGGCTCGGCCGGGGCGCCGACGACCCGCAGGGCCTCGAAGGCGAGGCCGCGCAGCAGGGCGTCCTCGCCGCGGGCGACGGCCAGCAGTTCGGCGACCGCGCTGGAGAGCGTGCGGGCGGCGAGCCAGGCGCGGTACTCGTCGCGGGCCGGGCCCGGGGTCAGCCGGGCGCAGCCGCGGAGCATGTCCTCGGCGGACTGCTCGATGTTGCCGGCCGGGCTCTGGGCGGCGACGCAGATCTGTTCCAGCTTGACCCAGACCGCCCAGTTGCCGAGCGGGGTCAGGGTGGCCTGCCGGCCGCCCTCCGGGGTCGCGCCGAGGGTCAGGGCGCCGACGGCGGCGAGGCCTTCCAGGGCCCAGTCGAGCAGCGGAGGCAGGCCCTCGGCGGCCGGGGCCGGCTCGACGGCGGCGTCGGGGACCGGGACCTCGCAGCGCTCCTCGCGCAGCTCGTCGACGCGCTGCCGGAGCAGGTCGAGCAGGCTCGGCACCGCCACGGGCCCGGCGGAGAGCTGGAGCAGCGAGAGGACCTGGGGGACGGCCTCGACGACCTCGGCGACGGCGCCCGGCGCCACGTCCTCGGGCGCCGGGTGGACCAGGGACCAGGCGTCGAACAGTGCGACCCAGCCGCGCAGCACGGCGGAGTCGTCCCGGTCCCAGGCCTGCAGCCGCCAGCCGGGGCGGGCGGTGTCGCCGTGCAGCTCGACGAGTCCGGCGAGCCGGGCCCGGTCCCAGCCGGCCCTGACCTGCCCGGGCGTCAGATCCAGTGCGGCGGCTGCCCGTTCCCCGTCCGGGGGTGCGGTCTCGGCCTGCCGGTCGACGGCCGCCCAGCGGGCGATCCGGACCGCGTCTGCGAGCACGGCCCGCGCCTGGAGGGCCAGTTCCGCGCGGGGCGGCGTCCCCTCCGGCGGCCGGGGCGCCGGGCGGGTACGCCGGGTCGTCACGGCCTTTCGCGCGGTGGCGAGGGCCCGCGGACGGACGAGTCGGAGTCTGGAGTTGCGCGCCAATGGTTCATCGGGCTTTCGAGACGTCACGGGGGCAGTCTTCCCGCTGACGGCCCGAAAGCCCAATCGGAATCCGCAACGCCGCCGCACGGCCGGGGCTTCGCCCCCGGCGGGGGGCCCAGGACGGGCGGAACGGAGCCCTCCCGGCCTCCGGGGCGCCTCTCGGGGCCGTGCGCTACAGGAGCGGGGTGAGGAAGCGGCGGACGGCCTCCTCGTAGCGGAGGGGGTCCGCGTTCCACATGGCGGCGTGGGGGGCGTCGCGGACCGAGGTGAGGGTGACGAGGTCCGGGCGGAGCTCGGCGAGGTGCTGCGAGGGGCCCCAGGGGGCGATGGTGTCGTCGGGACCGTGGAAGAGCAGGGTGGGCACGCGCAGCGCGCCGGGGGCGGCGGCCTCCTGGAGGCGGTCGCCGTGGAATCCGGTCCGGCCCTGGGCGGCGCGGACCGCGAGCGGGAGCAGCGGGCCGGGCACGCGGTGGGCGGCGGCCAGGTTGCGCAGGGTGGCCTCCCAGTCGAGGACCGGGGAGTCGAGGACGAGACCGCGGATGCGGTCGCGGACGCCGGAGCTCGCGGCGGCGTGCAGGGCCATGGCGGCGCCGGAGCCCCAGCCGTGCAGGACGACCTGGGCGGCGCCGCGCCGGACGGCGTAGCGGATGGCGGCGTCGACGTCGCGCCACTCGGAGTCGCCGAGGTGGCCGAGCCCGTCGGGGGCGGCGGGCGCCCCGGCGTCGCCCCGGTAGGCGGGGAGGAGGACGGGGATCTGCCGGCGCTGGAGGAAGGGGAGCAGGTTCAGTGGCTGCTCGCGGGTGGTGCCGAGGCCGTGCAGGGCGATCACCCAGGTGGAGCGGGCCCCGGGGACGAGCCAGGCGGGCAGGGCCCCGAGCTCGCCGGGGATCTCCACGTCCTCGTAGGAGAGGCCGAGGGCGGTCCCGGGGGTTCCGACGTGCAGCTGGGGGGTGAAGCGGACCCGGACGCCGGGGCCGAGGGTGCCGAGCTCGACGCGTTCGAGGCGGCGTACGACGGTGTCGGCGGTGTGCGGGACGCGGTCGAGGACCGGTCCGACGACCGCGTGCAGACCGTCGGCCTCGATGCCGTACGTGCCGGGGCGCAGCGAGGCCAGGCTGCGGGTCAGGGTGATCCGGCCCGGTCCCGTGCTGTGCACGGTGAGCTTGGGATCGCCGGGGAAGGGGCGCCCCGAGGGCACCCCGAGGGCGACGTCGCTGGCGTACCGGCCGGCCGCAACCGCGGCCGCGCCGAGACCGATCACCGTGGTGACGGCCACTGCCGTCGCTGTAGCCGGGCGCACGCTCCCAGTGTCGGCAGCCCGCCCGCGACGCGCCACCGGGCGGGGGATCCTTCGAGTGACGTGGGTCTCGTTTCCGGGTCCTCCGTGCGGCTGAAGTGGTCCACGGGGCGATACGGGGCGAGAGGGGAGGAAGCTACGCGCGTTGCGTGAGGCCCGGAACGGCACGGTTTACCCGGGGTCGCAGGCGACCACATCGTGGACAGCGCGTCCGCCCGACCCGTAAGCGGAATCTCCGGAACCTGGTTCGGGACACCACGTCGCCCGACCCAGTTCACCTTCCGTTCACCCAGGTTGCCTACGTTCAACGTGCCACTGACGTCAAACGATTGCCTGGGTAAATGGAACACATCACGCTGCTGCTCGCCATTGTGGTCGTGACAGCTCTCGTGTTCGATTTCACGAACGGTTTCCACGACACCGCCAACGCGATGGCGACGACCATCTCGACCGGTGCTCTCAAGCCCAAGACGGCGGTGGCCATGTCCGCCGTGCTGAACCTCGTCGGTGCGTTCCTCTCCGTGGAGGTCGCCAAGACGATCTCCGGCGGCATCATCAACGAAGAGGGCATTCGCACCGAAGTGATCTTCGCGGCGCTCGTCGGCGCCATCCTGTGGAATCTCCTGACCTGGCTGCTCGGCCTCCCGTCGAGCTCCTCCCACGCGCTCTTCGGCGGCCTCATCGGCGCCGCCGTGATGTCGGCCGGCTGGTCGGCCGTCAACGGATCGACCATCGTCACCAAGGTCCTCATCCCCGCGGTCGCCGCCCCGATCGTCGCCGGTCTCGCCGCGGCCGCCGCCACCAAGCTGACGTACCGCATCGGCGCCAAGCCCGGTGTGAAGGCCACGGCCAAGGGCTTCCGGGCCGGCCAGATCGCCTCCGCCGGTCTCGTCTCCCTCGCCCACGGCACCAACGACGCCCAGAAGACGATGGGCATCATCACCCTGGCCCTGGTCACCGGCGGCGTCCTCGCCCCCGGCTCCAACCCCCCGATGTGGGTCATCGTGTCCGCCGGCATGGCGATCGCGCTCGGCACCTACCTCGGCGGCTGGCGCATCATCCGCACCATGGGCAAGGGCCTCACCGACCTCCAGCCGCAGCAGGGCTTCGCCGCCCAGACCAGCGCCGCGACGGTCATCCTGGCCTCGTCCCACCTGGGCTTCTCCCTCTCCACCACCCAGTCCTGCTCGGGTGCCGTGATGGGCGCGGGCCTCGGCCGCAAGGGCGGTGTCGTCCGCTGGTCGACCGCCACCCGGATGTTCGTCGCCTGGGGTCTGACCCTGCCCGCCGCGGGCCTGGTCGGCGCCGCCGCCGAGTTCCTCACCAAGCAGGGCACCTGGGGCATCGCCGCCGTCGCGGTCCTCCTGGTCGCGGGCTCCGGCGTCATCTGGTCGCTGTCCCGCCGCAAGCCGGTCGACCACCACAACGTGACCGCGGACGACCTGGACACCGAGCCCGCGGGTGTCGTCACCACCGCCATCGCGGCCGTCACCCCGCCGCCGGCCGGCTCCGTCGCCGCCGTCGCGGACGAGGACCTGAAGACCACCATCCCCGCCCCGGGCCCGACGGACCCCGCCGCTCCCCCGGCCCCCGCCGCCGCGGTCTAAGGAACTGGAACCAAGCATGAAGATCGACTGGGCAGCTCTCGGCTCCGTCTTCGGAGTCAGCCTCGTGGCCACCGTCGCGCTCGTGGGCCTCTTCACCCTCGGCGTCGTCGGCCTCGGCAAGCAGGAGGAGGCCGCGGCGAACGGCGGCTCCGCCACCCTGGCCCGCACCGGCGCCTACCTCTGCTTCGCCCTGTGCGCGGCGGCCGTGGCGTACGGCATCTACCTGATCGTCATCTGACGCTCGGCGCACCGTCCGGCCGGGCGGTCCCCACCTTCGGGTGCGGGGCCGCCCGGCCGCCGTGTTTGTGGTGCTTCGCACAGTGACGCGACGCAGGTCAAGGGTGAGTTGACGGTTGTTCGCGGGGCGTGGTGGACTGCCGAGGCCATTACGGCGGCAAGCAGAGGAAGTCCGGTGCGAATCCGGCACGGTCCCGCCACTGTGACCGGTCCCGAGGGGCCGGGAGTCAGGAACTCTCGCCGCCGGTCACGTCGAGCCAGGGCGCGGACCCTGAGTGAGGACACAGTGCCATGCCCGGCCGCGGCCCCCGACCTTCCCGTGCCCGCATGCCCGCCCCCGCCACGCGCGTCTTCGCGTACGGAGCGGCGGCCGGCCTCGTCGTCGACCTGCTCGTGGGCGATCCGCGCCGTGGCCATCCCGTCGCCGCGTTCGGCCGGGCGGCCGGCGCCGTCGAACGCGTGCTGTGGCGCGACGACCGCGGCCGGGGCGCCCTGCACACCGCCGTCTGCGCGGGCGGCACCGTGGCGCTCGGCGTCCTCGCCGCCCGTACCGCGCGGGGCAGCCGCGCCGCCTCCGTCGCCCTGACCGCCGCCTCCGTGTGGGCCGTCGTCGGCGGTACGACCCTGGGGCGGGAGGCCCGCGCGATCGGCGGGGCGCTCCGGGCCGGTGACCTGGAGGTGGCCCGGGAGCGGATGCCGCACCTGGTCGGCCGCGACCCGCAGGCGCTCGACGGGCCCGCGATGGCCCGCGCGGTCGTCGAGTCCGTCGCCGAGAACACCTCCGACGCCGTCGTGGGCGCCCTCTTCTGGGGCGCGGTCGCGGGCGTGCCCGGCCTGCTCGGCTTCCGGGCGGTGAACACCCTGGACGCCATGGTCGGCCACCGGTCCGCCCGGTACCGGCGCTTCGGCTGGGCCTCGGCCCGGCTCGACGACCTCGCCGGCTGGCCGGGGGCCCGGCTCACCGCCGTCCTCACCACCGTCGCCGGCGGCGACCCGCGCGGGGCGGTGAGGGCCTGGCGCGAGGACGCCGGGAGGCATCCGAGCCCGAACGCGGGGCCGGTGGAGGCCTCGTTCGCCGGTGCCCTGGGCGTACGGCTCGGCGGGACCCTGTCGTACGGCGGGCGGGTCGAGCACCGGCCCGTGCTCAACGGGACCGGGCGGGCCGTCGAGGTGGCCGACATCGACCGGGCCGTCGCGCTGTCCCGCCGGGTGACCTGGCTGACCCTGGCCGCCTGTGCGGGCGGCCGCATGATCGCGAGTGCGCTGAGGAAGCGGAGGAACGTATGAGGGGTGGGGGGCTGCTCGTCGCCGGAACCACGTCCGACGCGGGCAAGAGCGTCGTCACGGCCGGCATCTGCCGGTGGCTGGTCCGGCGGGGCGTGAAGGTCGCGCCGTTCAAGGGGCAGAACATGTCCCTCAACTCCTTCGTCACGCGGGACGGCGCGGAGATCGGGCGCGCGCAGGCCATGCAGGCGCAGGCGGCGCGGGTCGAGCCCAGCGCGCTGATGAACCCGGTGCTGCTGAAGCCCGGCAGCGACCGCTCCAGCCAGGTCGTGCTCATGGGCAAGCCGGTCGGCGAGCTCAGCGCGCGCGGGTTCTTCGGGAAGTCCGCAGGGTCGTCCTCCGGGAAGGGCCTGGCCGGAGGACGGCGGGAGGAGCTGTTCGAGCCGGTCCTCGCATGCCTGGAGGAACTGCGGGGCACGTACGACGCCGTGATCTGCGAAGGGGCGGGCAGTCCGGCCGAGATCAACCTGCGGCGCACGGACATCGTGAACATGGGCATCGCGCGGGCCGCGCGGCTGCCCGTCGTGGTGGTCGGCGACATCGACCGGGGCGGGGTGTTCGCCCAGTTCTTCGGGACGACGGCGCTGCTCTCACCCGAGGACCAGGAGCTCGTCGCGGGCTATCTCGTGAACAAGTTCCGCGGTGACGTGACCCTGCTCGAACCCGGGCTCGACATGCTGCACGGCCTCACCGGGCGCCGGACCTTCGGCGTCCTGCCGTACGCGCACGGTCTCGGCATCGACGAGGAGGACGGCCTGCGGGTCTCGCTGCGGGGCGCCGTGCGCGAGTCGGTCGTGGCGCCGCCGCTGGGCGAGGACGTGCTGCGGGTCGCGGTCTGCGCCGTGCCGCTGATGTCCAACTTCACCGACGTGGACGCGCTCGCCGCCGAACCGGGCGTCGTCGTCCGCTTCGTGGACCGGCCCGAGGAACTCGTCGACGCGGACCTGGTCGTCGTGCCGGGGACCCGGGGCACCGTCAAGGCGCTCGCCTGGCTGCGCGAGCGGGGTCTCGCCGACGCGCTCGCCCGGCGGGCCGCCGAAGGGCGCCCGGTGCTCGGCATCTGCGGCGGCTTCCAGGCCCTCGGCGAGCGCATCGACGACGAGGTCGAGTCGAGGGCGGGCACTGTCGACGGCCTCGGGCTGCTGCCCGTGCGGGTCCGTTTCGCGCAGGAGAAGACCCTGGCCCGGCCGGTGGGCGAGGCACTCGGCGAGCGGGTCGAGGGCTACGAGATCCACCACGGCGTGGCCGAGGTCCTGGGCGGCGAGCCGTTCCTGGACGGCTGCCGCGTCGGGGCGGTCTGGGGCACCCACTGGCACGGCTCCCTGGAGAGCGACGCCTTCCGCCGCGCCTTCCTCCGCGAGGTCGCGGCGGCCGCCGGGCGCCGCTTCGTCCCGGCTCCCGACACCTCCTTCGGCACCCTCCGCGAGGAGCAGCTCGACCGCCTCGGCGACCTGATCGAGGAGCACGCCGACACGGACGCGCTGCTCCGCCTGATCGAGCGGGGCGCACCGCAGGGGCTGCCGTTCGTGCCGCCGGGGGCGCCGTGACCGCCCCGCTCGCACCGCCCGCCCCGATCCCCGTACGACTCGAAGGAGTGACCACCCGATGAGTACCCGCTATCCGTTCACCGCCGTCGTCGGCATGGACGACCTGCGGCTCGCGCTGCTGCTGAACGCCGTCAGCCCCGCGGTGGGCGGTGTGCTGGTCCGCGGTGAGAAGGGGACCGCCAAGTCCACGGCGGTCCGCGCGCTCGCGGAGCTGCTGCCGGAGGTCGCGGTGGTCGCGGGCTGCCGCTTCAGCTGCGACCCGGCCTCGCCCGACCCCGGCTGCCCGGACGGCCCGCACGGCGAGGGGGCGCGGGAGGCGCGGCCCGCGCGCATGGTGGAGCTGCCGGTGGGCGCGTCCGAGGACCGGCTGGTCGGCGCGCTGGACATCGAGCGGGCGCTCGCGGAGGGCGTGAAGGCCTTCGAGCCGGGACTCCTCGCCGACGCGCACCGGGGCATCCTGTACGTCGACGAGGTCAACCTGCTGCACGACCACCTCGTCGACCTGCTGCTCGACGCCGCCGCCATGGGCTCCTCGTACGTCGAGCGCGAGGGCGTCTCCGTACGTCACGCCGCCCGCTTCCTGCTGGTCGGCACGATGAACCCCGAGGAGGGCGAGCTGCGGCCGCAGCTGCTCGACCGCTTCGGGCTGACCGTGGAGGTCGCGGCCTCCCGGGAGCCCGAGCAGCGGGTGGAGGTCGTGCGCCGGCGGCTCGCGTTCGACGACGACCCGGCCGCCTTCGCCGCCCGGTGGGCCGAGGAGGAGGCCGCGCTGCGCGAGCGGATCGCCGCCGCGCGGACGCTGCTGCCGGAGGTGACGCTCGGGGACGCGGTGCTGCTGCAGATCGCGGCGACCTGCGCCGCCTTCGAGGTGGACGGCATGCGCGCCGACATCGTGATGGCCCGGACGGCGACCGCGCTCGCGGCCTGGGCGGGACGCACGGAGGTCACCTCCGAGGACGTGCGCCAGGCCGCCCTGCTGGCCCTCCCCCACCGACGCCGGCGCAACCCCTTCGACGCGCCAGGCCTCGACCAGGACAAGCTCGACGAGACCCTGGAGCAGTTCACGGGCGACGACGAGCCCGACGACGACCCGGACCCGCAGGGCCCGGGCGACGGGGGTCCCGGCGGCGGCGGTGGCATTCCGCCGCAGGGGGACGGGCCCGCTCCCGAGGACGCCTCCGACGTCCCCGGGAACGCTCCCGGGAACACCCCCGCACCCACGCCCCGGAACGACGCCGCCGAGGCCGGGGAGCGCGCCGCCGTCAAGGCCGCCGAGCCCTTCCGTACGAAGATGCTCAGCGTGCCCGGACTCGGCGAAGGCGCGGCCGGGCGCCGGTCCCGGGCCCGTACGGAGCACGGCCGGACCACCGGTGCGATCCGCCCCAGGGGCGCGCTGACGAAGCTGCACCTCGCCGCGACCGTGCAGGCAGCGGCGCCGCACCAGCGGGCCCGCGGGCGCTCGGGCCCGGGCCTGGTGGTGCGCCGGGACGACCTGCGGCAGGCGACCCGGGAGGGCCGCGAGGGCAATCTGGTCCTGTTCGTCGTCGACGCCTCCGGCTCCATGGCGGCGCGGCAGCGGATGAGCGCCGTCAAGGGCGCGGTCCTGTCCCTGCTGCTCGACGCCTACCAGCGGCGCGACAAGGTCGGCCTGGTCACCTTCCGCGGCCGGACCGCGGAGGTCGCCCTGCCGCCCACCTCGTCCGTGGACGCGGCCGCGGCCCGGCTCGAACAGCTCCCCACCGGGGGCCGTACGCCGCTCTCCGCCGGCCTGCTCAAGGCGCACGACGTGCTGCGCGTGGAGCGGCTGCGCGACCCCTCCCGGCGCCCGCTGCTCGTCGTCGTGACCGACGGCCGGGCGACCGGCGGCGGAGCCGACCCGGTGGCGCTGGCCGCGCGGGCGGCCCGCCTGCACGCCGCCGACGGCACGGCCGCGGTGGTCGTGGACTGCGAGACGGGACCGGTGCGGCTCGGCCTCGCCGGGAACCTCGCCCGTGAACTGGACGGCACCGCCGTCACCCTGGACGAGCTGCGCGCCGACTCGATCGCCGGGCTCGTCAGGGACGTACAGGGCAATCACTCTGCCAGGAGGGCCGCGTAATGCCTAAGGGACAGCCGACCGTCGTTCCGGACGACGGACTGACCACCCGTCAGCGTCGCAATCGTGCGCTGGTGATGGTGCACACGGGCGTCGGCAAGGGGAAGTCCACCGCCGCCTTCGGGATGGCGCTGCGCGCCTGGAACCAGGGCTGGCCGATCGGGGTGTTCCAGTTCGTCAAGTCCGCCAAGTGGCGGGTCGGCGAGGAGAACGCGCTGAAGGCGCTCGGCGAGACCGGCAAGGGCGGCACGGTCGTCTGGAAC
The DNA here is from genome assembly GCF_044767915.1 of Streptomyces sp. NPDC101191. Taxonomy (NCBI): domain Bacteria; kingdom Bacillati; phylum Actinomycetota; class Actinomycetes; order Kitasatosporales; family Streptomycetaceae; genus Streptomyces; species Streptomyces sp. NPDC101191. The sequence continues at coordinate 610,760 of NZ_JBIWOU010000006.1, read as the reverse complement.
AAGATGGGCGAGGGCTGGTCTTGGATCCAGCGCGAGGTCGCCGAGGGCGAGCAGTCGCACGAGGAGAAGGCGCGCGAGGGCTGGGAGCAGGTCAAGCGGGACCTCGCCGAGGAGAAGTACACGTTCTACGTCCTCGACGAGTTCGCCTACCTGCTGCACTGGGGCTGGATCGACACCAAGGAGGTGGTCGAGGTGCTGCGGGACCGCCCGGGTCGGCAGCACGTCGTCATCACCGGCCGCAACGCCCCCCAGGAGCTGCTGGACTTCGCGGACCTGGTGACCGACATGTCGAAGGTGAAGCACCCGATGGACGCGGGTCAGAAGGGCCAGCGGGGCATCGAGTGGTAGCACGTCTGGTCATCGCCGCCCCTTCCTCGGGCGCGGGCAAGACCACGGTCGCGACCGGCCTGATGGCCGCGTTCGCCGGCCGTGGTCTGGCGGTCTCGCCGCACAAGGTCGGCCCGGACTACATCGACCCGGGCTACCACGCGCTCGCCACCGGCCGCCCGGGCCGGAACCTCGACGCGTACATGTGCGGCACGGACCGGATCGCGCCGCTCTTCGCGCACGGCGCGCGGGGCTGCGACCTGGCGGTCGTCGAGGGCGTGATGGGCCTGTACGACGGTGCCGCGGGCCAGGGCGAACTGGCCTCCACGGCCCAGGTCGCGAAGCTGCTGCGGGCGCCGGTGGTGCTCGTCGTGGACGCCTCCTCGCAGTCCCGGTCGGTCGCCGCGCTCGTGCACGGCTTCGCGTCCTGGGACCCGGGGGTGCGGCTGGGCGGGGTGATCCTCAACAAGGTCGCCACCGACCGGCACGAGGCGCTGCTGCGGGAGGCGCTGGAGGAGTCCGGGGTGCCGGTGCTCGGCGTCCTGCGGCGCGCGCCCGCCGTCGCCACGCCGTCGCGGCACCTCGGTCTGGTGCCCGTCGCCGAGCGGCAGGCGGCCGCGGTCGAGGCGGTGGCCGCGCAGGCGGAGCAGGTGCGGCGGGGCTGCGACCTGGAGGGGCTGCTGGCGCTTGCGCGGAGCGCCCCGGAGCTGCACGCCGAACCGTGGGACGCCGCCGCGTCGGTGGCAGGCGTTCCGCAGGGCGGCGGTCTCCCCGGACGGAGTCCGGAGGAGGGTGGGCACCACGCGCCCACCGCGCCGCGGACGGCGGACGGGCCGGGCCGCAGGCCCGTCGTCGCCGTCGCCGGCGGGGCCGCTTTCACGTTCTCGTACGCCGAGCACACGGAGTTGCTCACCGCCGCGGGCGCCGAGGTCGTCGCCTTCGACCCGCTCCGGGACGAGGCCCTTCCGGAAGGGACGCGCGGGCTCGTCATAGGCGGCGGTTTCCCCGAGGTGTACGGCGAGGAGCTGTCCGCCAACGAGGCGCTGCGCAAGGCGGTCGCCGACCTCGCCGCGTCCGGCGCGCCCGTCGCCGCCGAGTGCGCCGGGCTGCTCTACCTGGCGCGGTCGCTGGACGGGCGCCCGATGTGCGGGGTGCTCGACGCGGACGCCCGGATGTCCTCGCGGCTGACGCTCGGGTACCGCGACGCGGTCGCCGTGAGCGACGGCGTGCTGGCGGTCGCCGGGACGCTGATGCGGGGGCACGAGTTCCACCGCACCGTGATCGAGCCGGGCGCCGGGGCGCAGCCGGCGTGGGGGCTGCGGCAGCCGGAGCCGAGGGTCGAGGGCTTCGTCCAGGGCGGGGTGCACGCCAGTTACGTGCACACCCACTGGGCGGGAGCGCCGGCGGCCGCCGCGCGCTTCGTGGAGCGCTGCGGGTGAGCTCAGCCGCCGGACAGACCCACCACGAGCCAGATGAAGGCCACGCCCGCCACCGTGCACAGCAGGGTGGTGCGGGCGGGGTGTTCGTGGTGGGCCTCGGGGAGGATCTCCGCGGCGGCGAGGTAGAGCAGGGCACCGCCGAAGAAGCCGAGATAGGCGCCGAGCAGTTCCTCCGGAAGGGTGAACAGGGTGGCGAGGCCGGCGCCGACGACCGGGGCGACGGCGTCGGCGACGAGCATGGCGACGGCCTTGCGGCGGGCGTTCCCGTAGAGCGTCGTGATCGTGTACGTGTTGAAGCCGTCGGCGAAGTCGTGGGTGATGACGGCGAGCGCGACGGTGACGCCCATGCCACCGCTGACCTGGAAGGCCGCGCCGAGCGCGACGCCGTCCATGAGGCTGTGGAGCACCATGGCGGCCGCCGCCGTGAGGCCCACCTGGGGGACCCGGTCCCCGGCCTCGACGCCGTGGGCCGCGCGGCGGACGGCGAGGAGCCGCTCCACCACATGGGCGAAGAGGAAGCCGCCGACGAAGAGCAGCAGGGCCTCGGGGACGCCGAAGAGCGTCCCGCCGGCGGCCTCCAGGGCCTCGGGGAGCAGGTCGAGGCCCACGACTCCCAGCATGAGTCCGCCGGCCAGGCCGAGGACGAGGTGGCGGCGGTCGGTGACGCGCTGGGCCGTCCAGCCGCCGAACAGCGTCATGAGGAACGCGCCGAGCGCGACGACTACAGCCATGGGCCTTTGCTATCGGATGGCGCCTCTCCCGCGCACCTCGCAGCGCCGGTCGTGGTCGGCGTCGGGGCCCGGTCGGGGGTGGCCGCGGCCGAGGTCCTCGACCTCGTCGGGGCGGCGCTGCGGGAGGCGGGGGTGACCGCCGGTGACGTGAAGGCGCTCGCGACGCTCGACGCGCGGGCGGCGGAGCCGGGGATCGCCGGGGCGGCGGCCCGGCTCGGGGTGCCGGTGCGGGCGTTCGGGAGCGCGGAGCTGGCGGCGGTGGACGTGCCGCATCCGTCCGGGCGGTCGCTGGCGGCGACGGGCACGGCGTCGGTGGCGGAGGCCGCGGCGCTGCGCGGGGCCGGGCCGGGTGCGGTGCTGCTGGTGCCGAAGCGGAAGAGCAGGCGTGTGACCTGCGCCATTGCCCGATCCGTACCACTTCGTCCGAACGAAGTCTCCCCAACCGCACGGTTGTTGCCCGATACTCACGGGTACATCGGTGGCGAGCGCCAGACATCCCCCACACGCGCCATCCCCATCCCCACCCCCCACACGACGGCGGCCATGGACACCCACACTTCTGCTGACGCGCACGATCTCAGACACCACGGCGACGCCGAGGTCCGGGACGAGAAGCTGATCGACCTCGCGGTGAACGTGCGGACGAACACACCGCCGGAGTGGCTGCGGGAGCGCATCGCCGACTCCCTCACGGGCCTCGCGGCCTATCCGGACGGCCGGGCGGCGCGGGCGGCCGTGGCCGAGCGGCACGATCTGCCGGCCCGCCGGGTGCTGCTCACGGCGGGCGCAGCGGAGGCGTTCGTGCTGCTCGCGCGGGCGCTGCCGGTGCGGCGGCCGGTCGTGGTGCATCCGCAGTTCACCGAGCCGGAGGCCGCGCTGCGGGACGCCGGGCACGAGGTGGAGCGGGTGCTGCTGTGCGAGGAGGACGGCTTCCGGCTGGATCCGGCGGCGGTGCCGGAGGACGCGGATCTCGTGGTGATCGGCAATCCGACCAACCCGACCTCCGTGCTGCACCCGGCGGCCGCGATCGCGTCGCTCGCCCGGCCCGGGCGGTGGCTGGTGGTCGACGAGGCCTTCATGGACGCGGTGCCGGGCGAGCGGGAGTCGCTGGCCTCGCGGACGGACGTGCCGGGCCTGGTGGTGCTGCGCAGCCTGACGAAGACCTGGGGCCTCGCGGGGCTGCGGATCGGCTACGTACTGGCCGAGCCGGAGACGATCGCCGCATTGGAGCGCGTCCAGCCGCTGTGGCCGGTGTCGACGCCGGCGCTGGTGGCGGCGGAGGCCTGCATGGCGCCGCTGGCGCTGATGGAGGCGGAGGAGGCGGCGCACCGGATCGGTGTGGAGCGGGCGCACCTGCTCGCCGGCCTCGCGGAGTTCGACGAGGTGCGGGTGGTGGCGGCGGCCGAGGCGCCGTTCGTGCTGGTCCGGATCGAGGGCGCGGACGCGGTGCGGGAGCGGCTGCGGTCGCTGGGCTTCGCGGCGCGGCGCGGGGACACGTTCCCGGGGCTCGACCGGAACTGGCTGCGGCTGGCGGTGCGGGACCGGGTGACGACGAACCGGTTCCTGCAGGCACTGGACCAGGCGCTGTTGCTGCTGGGCTGACCGGAGGTCGCCGGCGGGGACGAGGGGCGGTGCCGTACGGCGCCGCCCCTCTGCCGTTCCCCTTGGTCCCCCTGGTCCTGCTGTCCCCTCGGGCCGGTCAGCCGCGGGCGCGGGCCCGGCCGCGGGCCAGAACGAGGGCGCCGCCGCCCACGCCGAGCAGCACGATCGCGCCGCCGGCCAGGTACGGGGTCATGGAGCTGCCGCCGGTCGCGGCGAGGTTCTCGGTGGGGGTGGTGCCTCCGTTGTTCGTGGTCACGCCGGTGGCGTGGCTGGGCCGCGTCGTGGGCTGCTCGGACGGCTGCTGCGAGGGCTGCTCGCTGGGCCGCTGGGTCGGCCTGTTCCCGGCCGGGGTCGTGCAGGTGGCCTCGGCGAGGGTGACCTTGCCCTTGACCTCGGCGACGTTGAGCTTGAGCGGATTGACCTCCACCGACAGTTCGAGCGCGGTGGCGGCGGCGGTGCGGGAGGTGGTGGAGGTACGGGAGAGGTCGAGGACGACCTCTCCGACGCCGGGCACGGCCACCTTGGTCTGCCCGCCGGTCGAGAGGGTGGTCTTCTTGCCGAGGACGGTGACGTGGCCGAGCAGGTTGGATTCGGCGACCGGGTGCTTGCCGGCCTCGCAGACGGCCTGGGAGGTGACCTTCTCCAGCTCGATCAGGGAGAGCAGCGGGAGTCCGGGGACGTGGATCCGGGCCTTGGCCAGGTTGACGTAGCCCTTGGCGGTGGTCCCCCCGACGGTCGCCTCGGAGGTGGCGACGTCCGCCGTGAGGATGTCGACGGGCTGCCCTTCCTCCGCTCCCTTCACCTTCACGCTGAGCGCGGTCTTCTCGGCGCTGGCCGGGGCCTCGACCTCGTTGAGGGAGGCGCGCACGGGGACGTTGACCGTCTTGTCGAGCAGGTCGACGTCGAGGGTGGTGCGCAGGACGACCGCGGTGGCGTGGCCTTCGCCTCCGGTGCCGCCCGTGGCGTGGGCGGTCGGGGCCGCGAGGGCCAGGGGGCCCGCGGCGAGGGCGGCGACGGCGGCCGCGGCGGCGGTACGGCGCGCGGGCAGGCGGAAGGTGTTGCTGTTCACGACGTGGAACCCCCACGAGAGACATTGGCGTCGCCGGCCGCTCGCCACGGGGACTGTGGGTCGTCGCGGCGCCGGCGACTTGAGACACCGGAATCTTTACGCACTGTGGGTGAACTGACAGACACCCGGCGTGAGTTCACCCCAAAGGGTGGTTTCCGTGCTCATTTTCGAATCTAACGACACAGGCGTTCCCGCACGCCCCGTACGTCGCGGCATCTCCGACCGCCAGGGCGCCCACCTGGGAGAAGTGGGAAACGACGGGCGGCGGGCTGGGGTAACGGACCGTCAACCCGACGCACGCGACGCGGCGCCCTCGCGGGGCGGCCGCCAGTAGCCGAGGACACGCACCCGCTCCTTCGACGAGGACGAGGCCCTCCCAGCCGTGACCGGTGCGACCACCGCGCTCCCCTCCCCCGGAGGTCCTGTAGATTAATTTAGGTCAGCCTAACCTAAGAAACCATGAGCCGATCGGGCGGTACGCAGTGAGCATCGAGGTCCACCGGGACGCCTGGGGCGTCCCGCATCTGCGCGCCGCCGACCCGCGCGAACTCGCCCGCGCCCAGGGCCTGGTGACCGCCCGGGACCGGGCCTGGCAGCTGGAGGTCGAGCGGCACCGGGCCCAGGGCACGACGGCGGAGTTCCTCGGCGAGACGGAGACCGGCTGGGACACCTTCGTACGCCAGGCCCGGCTGGCCGACACCGCGCGCCGCTGCCACGACCGGCTGGATCCGGACACGGCGGCGTGGGTCCGGGCGTACGTGGACGGCGTCAACGAGGGCCTGGCGGCCGGCGCCGCCCGCGCGCCCGAGTTCGCCCGCACCGGTCTGCGACCGGGCGGCTGGGAGCCCTGGACCCCGCTCGCGGTGTGGCTGTCCACCCACATCCTCTTCGCCGGATTCCCCACCAAGCTGTGGCGGGAGCAGGTCACGCGGCGGCTCGGCGAGGAGTGGACCGAGCTCTTCGCCACGGACGGCCCGGGCACCGCCGGCTCCAACGGCTGGGTCGTCTCCGGCAGCCGCACGGCGAGCGGCGCGCCGCTCGTGGCCGGCGACCCGCACCGTTTCATCGAGGCGCCCGGCGTCTACCAGCAGATCCGGCTCGCCTGCCCCGAGTACGACGTCCTCGGCCTGGCCGTCCCCGGCATCCCCGGCCTCGCCCACTTCGGCCACACCGGCCGGGTCGCCTGGGCCATCACCAACGCGATGGCCGACTACCAGGACCTCTACCGCGAGCGGCTCCGCCGCCACCCCGACGGCCGCGTGGAGGCCCTCGGCCCGGAGGGCTGGGAACCGGCCACCACGCACACCGAGTCGGTGCGCGTGAAGGACGCCGACGTGCCGGTCCGGATCGAGGTGGTCGAGACGGCGCGCGGGCCCGTCATCATCGGTGCCGGGGGCGACGGTACGGCGGCGGGCGGCGGCCCGGGCCCCGACACCGGTGGCGCCGTCGGCGAGCCCGGTGGCGAGATCGTCGAGTGGCAGGCGATCAGCCTGCGCCACCCGCCGCGCGTCACCGGCGAACTGGGGTTCTCCGTGCTGCCCGCGCTGCTCGCCGCGCGCTCGGTGGCGGACGTGGACCGGGCCCAGGACCGGTGGGTCGAACCCGTCAACGTCGTGCAGGCGGCCGATGCCGACGGCGGGCTGCTGCACCGGGTCGCCGGCTGGGTGCCCGTGCGCGACCGGGCCAACTCCCTGCGCGTCGTGCCCGCCTGGGAGGCGGGCCACGCGTGGGCACCGCGGCCCGCACCGACCCCCCGGGCCGACGTCGAGGGGTACGCGGTGATGGCCAACGAGCGGGGGCTCGCCGCGCCCCTGGGCGTCGAGTTCGCCCCGCCCCACCGGGCCGGGCGGATCGCCGACCTGCTGGACGCCTCCGCGTCCTGGACGCCCGCCGCGACGGCCGCCGTCCACACCGACACCGACGTCCCGTCCGCGCGCCGGCTGCTCCGGGCGGTCGAGGAGACCGCCGAGGACGGGCTGTCCGCCGGCGCCCGGGCGGTGCGCGGCACGCTGCTCGCCTGGGACCGGCGGATGGACGCCGACAGCACGGATGCCGGTCTCTACGCCGCGGTGCGCGGAGCGGTCGTCCGCCGGCTCGCCGCGCACGAGGCGTTCGTCGCGCTCCGCGAACCGGAGCCGTACCCCGAGGTGTTCCGGCCCTGGCTGGCGCTCGGCGCGCGGGTCGCGTACGCCCTGGAGACGCTGCTCGTCGCCGGGCCCGTACCGCCCGGGGACGTACGCCGGATCGTGCGCGAGTCCCTGGAGGAGGTCGGGGCCGCCGACGCCCCGCCCGCGTGGGGCGTGACGCACCGGCTCGCGCCCTGGCAGGCGCTGCCGGACGAGGACGAGGACGACGCCCGGTGGCCGGGCCTCGCCGGCGACCACGACTGCGTGCTGTCGACGTCCAGCGTCCCCGGCTTCACCGACCGCAGCGCCCGCGCGTCCGCCGCCCGCTACGTGTGGGACCTGGCGGACCGCGAACGGAGCCTGTGGGTCGTGCCGTTCGGCGCCTCCGGGGTGCCCGGCGACCCGCACCACCGCGACCAGCTGCCTCTCTGGCTGCGGGGCGAACTCGCCCCCGTCGTCACCGACTGGAACGACCTCGTGAAGGAAGAACATGAGCAGAACTGAGCACGTCCAGGCCGTCGAGGGCTTCGGCACCGTCCGCGTCGACCGCATCGACCCGGAACGCCACGCCGCACTCGTCCACCGCTGGGTGAACGAGGAGCGCGCCCGCTTCTGGGGCATGAACGGCACGACCGTCGAGCAGGTGCGGGAGATCTACGCGCACCTCGACTCGCTCACCACCCACCACGGCTTCCTGGTGCACCGGGACGACGAGCCGGTCGGGATCTTCCAGACCTACGACCCCGAGGCGGACCGGGTCTCCGAGTGCTACGAGGCACGGCCGGGCGACATCGGTGTGCACCTGTTCGTCGCGCCCTCGGCCGCCCCGGAGCCGGGCTTCACGGAGGGGATGCTCACGGCCCTGATCGACTTCGCGCTGGCCGGGCGCACCCGGATCGTGGGCGAGCCGGACGCCGCCAACGAGAAGGCGATCGCCCGGCTCGTGCGGGCCGGGTTCGAGCTGGGCCCTGAGGTCGTGCTGCCGGAGGTGGACCTGCCGGAGGTGTTCATCCCGGCGAAGAAGGCGCGACTGGCCTTCTACAGCAGGGGCTGACCTGAGCCCGGCCGCTGCCGCGCGGCCCGGTGCCGCACGTCCCGGGACCGCCCCCGCCGCCTGGGCCGCCCCCCGGCCGGCGGGCGGGGCTCCGGGTGGCCGGTGGGGCCGGGGTGGCCGGGGGTGGGGCTCCGGGTCGGGTCCGGGTGGGGCTCAGCCGATCACCCGGCCGTTGACGATCACCCGCCGGGGCGCGGCGAGGACGCGGACGTCGGCGCGCGGGTCCTCGCCGTAGACGACCAGGTCTGCCGGGGCGCCCTCCTCCAGACCCGGGCGGCCCAGCCAGGAGCGGGCGCGCCAGGCGGTGGCCGCGAGGGCGTCCAGGGCGGGGATGCCCGCCTTGGTCAGCTCCTCGACCTCCGCGGCGACCAGGCCGTGCGCGAGGGAGCCGCCCGCGTCGGTGCCGACGAAGACCGGGATGCCCGCGTCCCAGGCGGCACGGACCGTGTCGTAGCGGCGCTCGTGGAGCCGGCGCATGTGCGCGGACCAGCGCGGGAACTTCTCCTGGCCGCCGTCCGCGAGGTGCGGGAAGGTCGCGATGTTGACGAGGGTGGGGACGATCGCCACCCCGCGCTCGGCGAAGAGCGGGATGGTCTCCTCGGTGAGGCCCGTCGCGTGCTCGATGCAGTCGATGCCCGCCTCGACCAGGTCGCGCAGCGAGTCCTCGGCGAAGCAGTGCGCGGTGACCCGGGCGCCGAGCCGGTGCGCCTCGGCGATGGCCGCCTCGACCTCGGCGCGCGGCCAGGACGGGGCCAGGTCGCCGAGGTCGCGGTCGATCCAGTCGCCGACCAGCTTGACCCAGCCGTCGCCGCGCCGCGCCTCGCGCCCGACGAAGGCGACGAGCTCGTCCGGCTCGATCTCGTGGGCGTAGTTGCGGATGTAGCGGCGGGTGCGGGCGATGTGCCGGCCGGCCCGGATGATCTTCGGCAGGTCCTCGCGCGCGTCGATCCAGCGGGTGTCGGAGGGCGAGCCCGCGTCGCGGATGAGCAGGGTGCCGGCGTCCCGGTCGGTGAGCGCCTGCTTCTCGGCGGTGGCCTCGTCGACGGGTCCGTGCCGGTCGAGTCCGACGTGGCAGTGGGCGTCGACGAGACCCGGCAGCACCCAGCCCTCGACGGTCAGGACGTCCCGGGCCGGGCCGGCGGGCCGCTCGAAGGTGACGCGCCCGTCGACGCACCACAGTTCGTCCCGGACGTCCTCCGGGCCGACGAGCACCCGCCCCTTCACATGCAGCACCACGTGATCGCTCATACCCGCACTCTACGAGCCGCCGCCCGGGACCCGGGCGGCGGTGTGCGTCACGTTCGCACGGGGCCGGCCGGGGCTCCTACGGGCGCCAGTCGGCCTGCAGGTCGTGCGTGTCCGCCTTGGTGAGCTGGGTGAGCGCGGTGCCGTCGGCCCGGACCAGGAAGAGGTGCTCGGGGTCCGCGTCGTCGGTGCCGCCGCGGGTGAAGACCAGACGCCTGCCGTCCGGCGACCAGGAGGGGTTCTTGTCGTTGGCGCGGGCCGAGGTGATGCGGTGCGTTCCCCCGCCGTCGGGGCGGACGACGTAGAGGTGGGCGAAACCGGTGGGGTCGACCCGGCTGAAGACGATCCGGTTGCCGCGCGACCAGTCGGGCGTCCAGTCGTGGGAGCCGGCCAGGGTGATCGGGGTCTGCACCAGGGTGGACACCTGGATCCGCATCAGCCTGCTGTTCCCGGTCCCGTCCGCGCGGCTGTACGCCAGGTACCCGCCGTCCGGCGACCAGGTCGGGTGGAACTCGTCCGCCGCGGTGTGGGTGAGCCGGGTGGCGGGGGTGCCGTCGACGTCGGCCACGTAGATCTCGCGCTGGGTGCCGACCGGCCGCGAGTAGGCGATCCGCTTGCCGTCCGGGGACCACGCGGGGTCGGAGGCGCCCTCGGTGCCGGGAACGGGCTTCAGGTCGCCGCCCGCGCTCTTCATCGTCCAGATGCCGTCGATCGCGCCGCCGGCCCCGTAGCGGAGGAAAGCCACCCGCTTGCCGTCCGGGGACCAGCTGGGCATCACGTCGCTGACGGTGGGGGTGTGGGTGAGCTTGACGGGCGCGCCGCCGGTCGGGGCGATCGCGTACAGGTCCTCGATGGAGGCCGCCGCGCTGTAGCGGGCGAAGACGATCGGGCGGTCCACGGCCGGCCGCGGTACGCCGGGCCCGGCGGCCGCCCGCACCGCCGTCGGAACGGCGGCCGTCCCCGGTCCGCCCTCGGCTCCGGCGGCACACGCGGCGCCGAGGGTCAGCGGTGCGGTGACGGCGAGCGCAGCGGCGATCAGGGCCGTCCGGCGCGCCCGCTGCCGGCCGTTCGCGCCGGTCCGGCCGGCACCGTGGGATCCGTCGGTTCTGCCGGTTCTGCCGTTGCTCCGCACCATGGCGTCCACCCCGTTCGCTCCGGGCGGCCCCCCGCGGGTCCGCTCCGGACCGCAACATCCCACCGGCGGAGCCCCGGGGGAAGCGTCGGAGCCCGCCGGTACGCGCTCTGTGACACGTTCCGGACGGCGCCGTGACGGCGGGGGCGTCCCGGCGTCCGCGGCCTGCGGCGGTCCGGGCCCGCGGCCTGCGGCGGTCGGGGCGTCCCGCCCGGCGGCGGGCGGAGCCCTTACGCTGGCACCAGCTCGATCCCGATGTACGCAACACGCATTCGACTCCGAAGAAGGCACCGCCGTGACCGTGACACACCCGCTCCTGGACCTGGCCCCGCTGACCGCCGCGCAGTTCGCGACGATCGAGCGGCGGGTCGCCGCGCTGCTCTCCACCGAGCAGGACGTGGTGATCACCCAGGGCGAGGCGCTGCTGCCGCTGGAGGGCTGCATCCGCAGCGGCGCGCGGGCGGGCTCGACGGCGCTGAACGTGGTCACCGGTCCGTACGGGCAGACCTTCGGCAACTGGCTGCGGGACTGCGGCGCCACGGTCGTGGACCTGGAGGTGCCGTTCCACGCGGCGGTGACGGCCGAGCAGGTGGCGCGGGCCTTCGAGGAGCACCCGGAGATCGACTTCGTGTCGCTGGTGCACGCGGAGGCGGCGACGGGCAACACCAATCCGGTCGCGGAGATCGGTGAGGTGGTGCGGGCGCACGACGCGCTGTTCTACCTGGACGCGGTGGCGTCGATCGGCGCCGAGCCGGTGCTGCCGGACGCCTGGGGCGTCGACATGTGCATCATCGGCGCGCAGAAGGCGATGGGCGGCCCGGCGGGCGTCTCCGCGGTGTCGGTGAGCCCGCGGGCCTGGGAGCGCTTCGCCGCCAACCCGGCCGCGCCGCGCCGCTCGTACCTCTCCCTCCTGGACTGGAAGGAGCGCTGGATCGACGGGGGCCGCAAGGCGCTGCTGCACGCTCCGGCGCAGCTGGAGATGCTGGCCCTGGAGGCCTGCCTGGAGCGGATCGAGACGGAGGGGCCGGCGGCCCTGATGGCCCGTCACGCCTCCGCCGCGGCGGCGACCCGCGCGGGCGCGCTGGCGCTGGGCGGCGGGCTGGAGCCGTACGTGCACAGGGCGGTGGACGCGGCGCCGGTCGCGACGACGCTGCGCGTCCCGGCCGGCGTGGACGCCTCCGAACTGGTGGCGAAGGCGCTGGCGGCGGACCCGTCGCTGCCGCTGATCGCGGGCGGCGGGGCGCTGTCCAAGGAGATGATCCGGGTGAACCACTACGGCGTGGACGCGGCCCCGGGCGCCGTGCGGTCCTCGCTGGCGGCGCTGGGTTCGGCGCTCGCCGAGACGGGCCGCTCGGTGGACCTGGAGGGCGCGAGCCGGGCGGTCACGGAGGCCTGGTAGCCCCGCGCGACCGCCCCGGCGGCGGCTACAGCGACGGGTAGTCGGTGTAGCCGCGGTGGTCGCCGCCGAAGAAGCCTGCGCTGTCGGGCGTGTTGTACGGGCCGCCGGCCAGGAGCCGGGCCGGCAGGTCCGGGTTGGCGAGGAAGAGGGCGCCGTAGGCCAGGATGTCGGCGGTGCCGTCCTCGATCAGGGTGAGGGCCTCGGGGCCGGTGGGGCCCTCGGTGTGCGGGTTGAGCACGAAGGTGCCGGAGAACCGCTTGCGCAGGTCGACGGTCAGTTCCCGGATGCCGGGCACCGCCTCGGTGAGGTGCAGGTAGGCGATGCCGACCGGGTCGATCGCGGTGACGAGGGCCGCGTAGAGCTCGTCGGTGTCGCTCTCGGCGATGTCGTTGTACGGGTTCGCCGGGGAGATGCGCAGCGCGGTGCGCTCGGGGCCGATGGCGTCGGCGACGGCCTTGACGACCTCGACGGCGAACCGGATGCGGTTCTCGACCGGGCCGCCCCACTCGTCCGTACGGTGGTTGGAGCCGGTGGCGAGGAACTGGTGGACGAGGTAGCCGTTGGCGCCGTGCACCTCGACCCCGTCGAAGCCGGCCTCGACCGCGTTGCGGGCGGCGGCGGCGAAGCCCTCGATCGTCTCGAGCACCTCGTCGGCCGTGAGCTCGCGCGGGGCGACGAAGTCGGTGAGCCCGGTACCGGTGAAGAGCTGCCCCGCGGGGGTGACGGCGGACGGGCCGACCGGGTGGAGGCCCTCGCCGAGGACGTCGGGGTGACTGATCCGGCCCGCGTGCATCAGCTGGGCGAAGATCCTCCCACCGCGCTCGTGGACGGCGTCGGTGACCTCGCGCCAGGCGGCGATCTGCTCGGCGGTGTGCAGTCCGGGGGTGGCGGGGTAGCCCTGGCCCACGGCCGTGGGCTGGACGCCCTCGGTGATGATCAGGCCGGCGGAGGCGCGCTGGGCGTAGTACTCGGCGGTCAGCCGGGTGGGGACACGGCGGGCGGCCTCGGCCCGGCTCCGGGTCATGGGGGCCATGGCGATGCGGTTGACGAGGCGCGTGCCGGCGAGGTCGACGGGGTCGAAGGCGGTGGTCATGGCTGTCCCCTCAGGAATTATGTGGTCGGCCAACTATCTGGCCGCGAAGCCACTGTAACCCATTTACTTGGCCAGCCAAGGTAATCTTGGTGAAAGAGCTCGCACGACGAGACCGCGCCCGAGGAGTGAGCCCGCGATGTCTGGAAACGACCCCTTCTGTACCACCACCCCGGTGGACCATCTGCCCTCCGCCGCCCGCGGCGGGCCGGTGAGCCACGCGCTGTCCCGGGTGGCCCGGCTGCACCGGATCGCGGCGGGTCGGCGGCTGAAGGAGCTGGGTCTCTATCCGGGCCAGGAGTTCCTGATGATGGCGCTCTGGGACTGCGGGCCGGTGCGGCAGTCCGTCCTCATCCAGTCGCTCGGGCTCGACCCCTCGACCGTGACGAAGATGCTCCAGCGCCTGGAGCAGTGCGGGCACGTCCGCCGCCGTCCCGACCCGGCCGACCGGCGGGCCGTGCTCGTCGAGGCGACGGAGGAGGGCGAAACGCTGCGCGCCCGCGTCGAGGGCGTCTGGCGCGACCTGGAGGAGCACTCGCTGACCGGCCTCACCCCCGGCGAACGCGCGGACCTCGGCCGGCTCCTCGCCCGCCTGGAGGAGAACCTCTGCCATGAGGCGGGCGAGTGCGTACCGGAGCCGGCCCAGGCGCCCGCCCGGGCCGGGGCGGCGGAGGCTCCGTAGGCGGCCGCCCGGGCCCCGGAGCGGCGGAGGCTAGGCGGCCGAGGCATCCGCCCGGGCCGGAGCCACGGAGGCTAGGCGGCCGAGGCGGCCGCCCAGGCCGAGTCCGCCCGGCCCAGGTGACGGAGGCTCCGCGGGCAGCCGGGGCGCCTGCCCCGGCCGAGGCCGCGGAGGTGCCGTGGACGGGGCCGGGGAGGTGCCGTGGGCGGGGCCGGGGAGGTGCCGTGGGTCAGCCGGCCAGGACCTCCAGGGCCCGGTCCACGTCGGCCGAGGAGTTGTAGAGGTGGAACGAGGCCCGCAGGTTGCCGTCACGGGCCGAGAGCAGGATCCCCGCCTCGCCGAGCGCCTCGCGGCGGCCGCCGAGGCCCGGGATGCCGACGACCGTCGAGTCGTCCGCGACCGGGGTGTGGCCGAGCGCGAGGAGCCCGTCCCGGAAGCGGGCGGCGAGGGCCTTGTTGTGGGCCTCGATGCGCTCGATGCCGATCTCCTCCAGGAGGGCGAGCGAGCGGGCCGCGCCGTGGTACGACAGGAAGGCCGGGGGCTCGTCGAATCGCCGCGCCGAGCGGGCCAGTTCACGCACCGGGCCGTAGCTGTTGACCCACAGCTCCTCACCGGTGACCCAGCCGGCGTGGATGGGCAGCAGCGCGTCCTGCGCCTCCCCCGTGACGGTCAGGAAGGACGCGCCGCGCGGGCAGAGCAGGTACTTGTAGCCGCCGGAGACGGTGAAGTCCCAGTCCCCCGCGTACAACGGCAGCCAGCCCGCCGACTGGGTCGCGTCGAGCAGGGTGCGGGCGCCGTGCGCGGCCGCGGCGGCCCGGATCGCGGCGAAGTCGGCCGTGCGCCCGTCGGACGACTGCACCGCGGAGAAGGCGACGAGCCCGGTCCCGGGCCGTACGGACTCCGCGAGCCGCTCCAGCGGCACGAAACGGATCTTCAGGTCGCCGCGGACGGTGAACGGGGTGATGACGGAGGAGAACTCGCCCTCCGGGAAGAGGATCTCGGCGCCGGCCGGCATGGACTGCGCCACCATGCCGACGTGCACGGAGACCGAGCTGCCGACCGCGACCCGGTCGGGGGTGACGTGGGCGAGGCGGGCGAAGGCGGCCCGGGCCTCGTCGACGACGCCGAAACTGCCGGCGCCTTCGGCCCGGCCGGCCGCGGTCTCCTCGGCGAGCAGGACGACCGCCTCGATCGTGCGGCGGGGCAGCAGGCCGCAGGCGGAGGTGTTGAGGTAGGTCGACGTCGGGGCGAACTCGGCTCCGCCCAAAGGCTCCAGGGAATCCATGCTCCCAGCCTGGATTCCCCACGATCTTCCGTCAATCGGCGTCGATCACGGGGAATCCCCCAAGGCCGCCTCATGTCCGCCCGGCGAAGCCGGGCGGACGGCTGGGCGGACGGCCGGACGGTTCAGCAGTTGGTGCCGTCGACGTCGCAGGCGGCGGCGTCCCCGCCGACCGGCTGCAGGCTGCGGCCGGCCCAGGCCTGCTCCAGGGCCTGGGTGAAGACCTCGGCGGGCTGCCCGCCGGAGACCCCGTACTTGCGGTCGAGGACGAAGAACGGCACGCCGTTGGCGCCCAGTTCGGCCGCCTCGCGCTCGTCGGCGCGCACGGCGTCGGCGTACGCGGTCCCGTCGGCGAGCACCGTACGAACCTCGTCCTCGTCGAGACCGGCCTCCACGGCGAGGGTCACCAGGGTCTCGGCGTCGAAGACCGAGCGCTCCTCGGCGAAGTTGGCCCGGTAGGCGAGATCCAGGAGCTCGTTCTGCAGGCCGCGGTCCTTCGCCAGGTGCAGCAGGCGGTGGATGTCGAAGGTGTTGCCGTGGTCACGGCCCTCCGTGCGGTATTCGAGTCCCTCGGAGTGGGCGTTGGAGGCGACGTGGGCCTCCATGGCGCGGGCCTCGTCGAGGGTGCGGCCGTACTTCTTGGCGAGCATCTCCAGGACCGGGCCGGAGTCGCCCTTCGGGCGGTTCGGGTCGAGCTCGAAGGAGCGGTGCACGACCTCGATGTCGTCGCGGTGGGCGAAGGCCGCGAGCCCCTTCTCGAAGCGGGCCTTGCCGATGTAGCACCAGGGGCAGGCGATGTCGCTCCAGATCTCGACGCGCATGGTGTGGCTTCTCTCCTGGACGGGGGGTGGGCGGGGTGTTCCGTGACGGGAACGCCCCGCCCCGCCGGAATCATTCCGCAGAGGGCGCCAGTGTGAGGCGGAGCACGAGGTGGTCCCCGGCGCGCGGGGTGTCGGGGTCGGGGGTCCAGCCCCGCGCCGCGTAGAAGGCCTGGGCGCGCTCGTTCCTGTCGAACACCTCCAGGCGTACGGTGCGCTCGCCGGCCGCGCGCCAGGCCTCGACGCACGCGGTGTGCAGGGCGGTGCCGACGCCACCGCGCCAGCGGGCCGGGCGCACATGGAGCTGGCTGAGGTGCATGACGCCGTCGCGCACCCCGTAGGCGGCGACCCCGGCGAGCTCGCCGTTCGCGTCCCACGCGCACAGCACCCGGCCTTCGCCGATGGCCGCCGCCCAGCCGGTCCGGGTGCGGGCCAGCTCCTCGGGGCCCTCGAAGTCGGCGTCCGGGATGTGGCCGCGGTAGTAGGTGGCGCGGGCCTCGGCGTGCAGCTCGGCCACGGCGTCGAGGTCGGCCGGGGTCGCGGGGTGGAGACGAAGAGGGGATCCGATCATGAACTATGGGGACGCGGAGGCCACGGGCACGGTTCCCGGCACCCGTGCGGCCACGACCCGCCGGCCCGGTCCGCCCGGCCGGCAGCAGGTCCGCCCGGCCGCCGGGCCGCCGGGCCGCCGGGCCGCCGGGCCCCCCGCGAACGGCCCCGCCGCAGGGATCGCCGGAAGCACCGCGCCGCTCAGCCCGCCGCGCGGTAGCGGCCCGGGGCCACGCCGTACTCCCGCTTGAAGGCCTTGGCGAAGGCGAACTCCGATGAGTAGCCCGAACGTTGGGCAACGGTCCGCAGGGGCAGGTCGTCGGAGCGGAGCAGCCGGCCGGCCGTGGTCATCCGCCACCAGGTGAGGTACGCGAGCGGGGGCCGGCCCACCAGGGCGGTGAAGCGGCGGGCGAAGGCGGCGCGGGAGAGCCCGCCGAGGGCACCCAGCTCCTCGACCGTCCAGGGCCGGGCGGGGTCGTCGTGGAGGGCGCGCAGGGCGGCGGCGACGGCCGGGTCGCCGAGCGCGGCGGACCAGCCGGTGGACCGGTCGGGGCGCTCGGTCAGCCACCAGGTGCGCAGCAGGTAGAGCAGCAGGGTGTCGAGGAGCGCGGGGACGATCGCGTCGGAGCCGGGCCGGGGTTCGGCGAGTTCGGCGCCGAGCAGGTCGACGGCGGCCCGCAGCCGGGGGTGGGCGCCGACCCGGGCGGGGATGTGGACGTACGGGGGCAGCTCGGTGAGCAGCGGATGGGCGCGGGACCGGCTCAACTGGTAGGCGCCGCACAGGAGCAGGGTCTCGTCGGCGCCGATCGGCCCCCGGTCGGGCGGCGTGGGCCAGGAGCCGTCGGGCGCGGGGACGGCGTCGACGAGCGGGGTGCCGGGGTGGTCGGCGAGGCCGTGGCCGGTGCCGTGGGCGAGCAGCACGACGTCGCCGGGGCCGAGCCGGACCGGGGCGGTGTCGTCCGGGGGCAGCAGCCAGGCGGCGCCCTGGAGGACGACGTGGAACCCGGCGCCCTTGCTCGGCGGGAAGCGGAGGCCCCAGGGCGCGAACCTGACCGTGCGGGAGGAGTGGGGGCGCCCGGCGCGCATGGCGGTGATGGCATCGCTCAGTACGTCCATCCCCGCACCGTACTCCGCGCCCGTACCCGGGATCCGGCCGGCGAGACGATCGGACATGGCGGCGAGCCGGGAGGACATGGATCGTCTCCACCGCCCCCGCCTAGCGTCGGGGGCATGGCAACCGACATGAAGACGAAGGCCGTTCTGTTCCACGAGCTCGGCGGTCCCGAGGTGCTGACCGTCGAGGAGATCGCGCTCCCCGCTCCCGGTCCGGGCGAGGTGCTGGTGCGGGTCGAGGCGCTCGGCCTCAACCGGGCCGAGGCCCTGTTCCGGGCGGGCACCTACTACTACCGCCCCACGCTCCCCGGCTCACGGCTGGGCTACGAGGCGGCGGGCGTGGTCGAGGAGGTCGGCGACGGCGTCACCGAGTTCGGGCCGGGCGACCCGGTGCTGGCCGCGGCCAACTTCGACTTCGGGGTGCACGGGGTGTACGCGGAGCGGGTGGTGCTGCCGCGCGAGTACCTGGTGCCGCGTCCCACGGGGGTGGACGCGGTGACCGGGGCGGCGGCCTGGCTCACGTACGCGACGGCGTTCGGGGGCATGGTCGAGGCGGGCGGGCTGCGCCCCGGCGGCCATGTGGTGATCACCGGCGCGTCCAGCGGGGTCGGCACGGCCGCGATCCAGACCGCCCTGCGGATCGGCGCGACCCCGATCGCCGCCACCCGCGAGGAGTCGAAGCGTCGGCGGCTGCTCGCCCTGGGCGCCCCGCACGTGATCGTCACCGACGAGGAGGACCTGGTCGGGGAGGTGCGCCGGATCACCGGGGGCCTGGGCGCCGACGTCGTCTTCGACGCGGTCGGCGGCCCCGGCTTCGCCCGCCTGGGCGGGGCGCTGCGCCCGGAGGGCACCGCGGTGCTCTACGGCTGGCTCGACCACCGGCCGGCCGAGATGCCGATGCAGTGGCCGCTGACCGTGCGCGGCTACGCCAACGGCGCGGTGGTCCGGACCGCCGAGGGGCGCGCCCGGATGGCCGGCTTCATCGGCTCCGGACTGCGCGACGGCTCGCTGGCGCCGGTGATCGCGGAGACCTTCGACGGTCTGGGGGCTCTGCCCGACGCCCACCGCCTGATGGAGTCGAACACGCACACCGGGAAGCTCGTGGTGCGGATCCCTCACTGAGGCCGGCGCCGGGGCACGCCGTGCGGGGCGTCGTCCCGGAGCTCCGGCGGGAGCAGGTGCTGCGGGGTCGACTGGTAGGCGACCGGCCGCAGCCAGCGCTCGATCGCGGTCGCGCCGACCGAGGTGAAGGGCGAGGTGGTGGCCGGGTAGGGGCCGCCGTGGTGCTGCGCTTCCGCCACCGCCACGCCGGTCGGCCAGCCGTTGACCAGCACGCGCCCGGCGAGGGGGGTGAGTTCGGCGAGCAGCGAGGCGGCGTCGGGGTCCTCGTCGGCCATCTGCAGGGTGGCGGTGAGGTTGCCGGGCAGCGGGCCGAGGACGGCGGAGAGCTGCTCGCGGGAGCCGTAGCGCGCGACGACCGTCAGCGGCCCGAAGCACTCCTCCAGGAGCGGCTCGCACCCGCCCTCGGCGAGGCGGCCCGCGTCGACGGTCAGCACCCCGGCGCTGACCGTGTGCTCGCCGCCGGCGCCGGGGGTGACGGGCGCGGTCACACCGGGCAGCGCGGCCCGCTCGCGGACGCCGTCGAGGAAGGCACCGCGCATCCGCCGGTCGAGCATCACGCCGGGCTCCGTCTCGCTCACGGCGGCCGTGAGGGCGGTGACGAACCGGTCGCCGGCCTCCCCGGCGGGCGCGAGGACGAAGCCGGGCTTCGTGCAGAACTGCCCCTGCCCGAGGGTCATGGAGGCGGCGAGTCCGGCGCCGATCTCCTCGGCCCGTTCCTCGGCCGCGGCCTCGGTGATCACCACCGGGTTGAGCGAGCCGAGTTCCCCGTGGAAGGGGATGGGGACCGGGCGGGCGGCGGCCGCGTCGAAGAGCGCCCGCCCGCCGCGCACGGAGCCGGTGAAGCCGGCGGCGGAGACCAGGGGGTGGCGGACGAGCTCGACCCCGGCCTCGAAGCCGTGCACCAGGGAGACGACGTCCTCGGGGAGTCCCGCCTTGACGGCGGCCCGGCGCAGCAGGGATGCGCAGAGCTCGGAGGTGGCCGGGTGGTCGGGGTGCGCCTTGACGACGACCGGGCAGCCGGCGGCCAGCGCGCTCGCGGTGTCGCCGCCGGGGACGGAGAAGGCTAGCGGGAAGTTGCCGGCCGCGTAGACGGCGACGACCCCGAGCGGGATCTTCATGCGCCGCAGGTCCGGGGTGGGCGGCGTGGTGGCGGGGTCGGCGCGGGAGATCCGCACGTCGAGGAAGGCGCCCTCGTCGACGATGTCGGCGAAGAAGCGCAACTGGGCCGTGGTGCGCGCGAGTTCGCCGGTCAGCCGGACCGGTCCGAGAGCGGTCTCGGCGTCGGCGGCCTCGACGACGTGATCGCGTGCCTCGTCCATCAGGTCGGCCGCCGTGCGCAGCAGCGCGGCGCGGGCTGTGCGGTCGGCGAGCGCGCCCCGGGCGGCGTGCGCGCCCCGTACGGCCCGGTCGATCTCCTCGCCGGTGGCCTCCACCGCGACCTGCTCACGCGGCTTCCCCGTCCGGGGGTCCACACTCCACACTGGTTCTGCCACGACACGCCCCTCGCCCACGTTGTTCGCTATTCTGAACGCGGTCCCTGTAGGTGAATCCGACATCGGGACTCTAGGGACGGCCGAGCCGTCTCCACAAGAGGCTTCATGGGGCTTCCGGACCGGACGCCCCCGGAGAGGGGCGAGGGCGATGGGGACCAACGACGCGGGCGGGGCCCAGGTCAAGTCCGCGGTGCGGACCGTGGAGTTGCTGGAGTACTTCGCCGGACGGCCCGGCATGCACTCCCTCGCCGCCGTCCAGGAGGCCGTCGGCTACCCCAAGTCCAGCCTGTACATGCTGCTGCGCACCCTCGTCGAGCTCGGCTGGGTGGAGACCGACGCGACGGGCACCCGGTACGGCATCGGGGTGCGCGCGCTGCTCGTCGGCACCTCCTACATCGACGGCGACGAGGTGGTGGCCGCCGCCCGGCCCACCCTCGACCGGCTCTCCGACGACACCACCGAGACCATCCACCTGGCCCGGCTCGACGGCACCAACGTGGTCTACCTGGCGACCCGCCAGTCCCAGCACTACCTGCGCCCGTTCACCCGGGTCGGGCGCCGGCTGCCCGCCCACTCCACCTCCCTCGGCAAGGCGCTGCTCGCCACCCACAGCGACGAGCAGGTCCGCAAGCTGCTCCCGGAGACGCTGCCCGCCCTCACCGAGCACACGGTCACCGACCGCGAGCAGCTGATCGAGGAGCTGCGCGTCATCCGCGAGCAGGGGTACGCGGTGGACCGCGAGGAGAACACCCTGGGCCTGCGGTGCTTCGGCATCGCGATCCCGTACCGCACCCCGGCGCGCGACGCCATCAGCTGCTCGGTGCCGGTGGCCCGGCTGACCCCGGGGCACGAACAGCTCATCAAGGACGCCCTGTTCGACGCCCGCGACCGGCTCGCCCTCGCGACCCGCCGGCTCTGATCCGGTACGGGACGGATCCCGCGCCCGTATGCCACCGGCTCCGGGTACGGGACTGATCCCCGCGCCCGTATCCCGCCGCTCCGGTACTGGACGGATCCCGCCCCCGTATCCCGCCGGCTCCGGTACGGGACGGATGCTCCGGGCCCGCACCCCTCCGACTCCGGTCCGGGACGTGACGCTGCGGACCCGCACCCCCCGCCGACTCCGGTCCGCAACGGGCTCCGGGCCCGTCCCCGCCGGCTCGCGTACGCGCGGATGCCGGGCCCGCACCCCGCCGGCTCGCGTACGCGTGGATGCCGGGCCGTACGGGGGGCCGCCAGGCGCCCTTCCCCTCCCCGCGGCCGATCACGGTCCGGTCCCTGACGGCCGACCGTCTCCCCCGCGCGGCGGAGGCGGTTCGTCATCACGCAGGAGGTGCCGGGGCGGGCCCCGGAACGAGGCTGGGGGCATGACGACACCGACGCTTCCCGTCCCCACCACGGCACCCGCCGCTCCCCCGACCCGGCTCCGCCGGACCCTGCGCGTCCTGGCCTCGTTCGGCTGCCTCCCCTACATCGTCCTCAAGGTCGCGTGGGTGGCGGGCAGCACGGTCGGCATCCCCGAGGGCAGCGTGCTGCTGGACCACCCGACGATGATGCGCGTCGCCAACGGGGTCTCCGTGATCGCCGACGCGATCGTCGTGCTGCTCGCGATGCTCCTCACCCGGCCGTGGGGCCTGCGGGTGCGGGCCTGGCTGCTGCTCCTCCCGGTGTGGGCGGCGATCGGCCTGATCGCCCCGATCATGGTGGGCTACCCGGCCCAGCTGGTCGTGTCCCTCTTCGCCACGTCCGACACCAGCCCGGCCGCCGCGCCCGTGCCGGACTTCCTCGACACCTGGGTCTTCCCCGTCGTCTACGGCGGCTTCATCGTCCAGGGCCTGAGCCTCGGCATCCTCTTCGTCCTGTACGCCCGGGACCGCTGGGGTCACGTCTGGGCCGGCCGGATCGGCGGGCTGCCCGCGGCCGTGAGCGGGCCCGCCGTCCGCGTCTGCACGGTCGCCGCGGCCGTGCTCGCCCTCGCTCCGGCCACCCTGCACGTCCTGTGGGCCGGTGGCCTGACCTGGGGTCTCGCCCCCGACTACGCCGACGGTTACGACGCCGACAAGGCGGTCGTCGACGTCATGCGCGCCTTCTTCCTGCTCGTCGCCGGCGTCGCCGGTCTCGCCCTCGCCCTGCGCCGCCCGGCCGGACTGCGGCTGCGCACCGCGCTGGCCGCGGCCTGGGTGGGCTCGGGTGCGGCCGGATGCTGGGGTGCCTACATGACGCTGGTCGCGCTGATGCCGCAGACCGATGGCGGGAAAGAGCCGACGGTCCCGATGGTCGGCACCTACGCTGGTGAAATGATCATCGGATTCCTGCTGGCCGGTTGCCTGGCCGTGGTCGTGAGCCGGCGGAGCCGGACCGCATGAGACGGCTCGGCGGCGCCCTGTTCGGGCAGCGGGCCCGGCGGCGCTGGCTCCATCTCGTCCTGGGCGGCGCCCTGTTCATGCCGTACTGGCTGGTGGGCACGGTGGCCGTCGGACCCGTCGCCGGTGGCGGGGCGATGTTCGGGAGCAGCCTCACCGTGCAGCTCGCGGCGTACGCCGTCGGGTTGCCGCTGGCGGCGGTCACGGCGCTCTTCCCGCTGACCCGTCCGATGTCGGTGGCGGCGGCCCGGGCCCTGTGCGGGGTACCGGGCGAGCGCTTCGCGGAGGGAGCGGCCCGCGGGCGGGCGGCGAAGGCCCGTACGGCCGGCTGGTTCACGCTGCACCTCGGTGTCGGGGCGCTCGTCAGCGGGGCGTCGCTGGCCCTGCCGCCCTTCGCGCTCGCCGTGGCGGCGCTGCCGTTCTCGGCGGAGCTGCGGGCCTCCGAGCTCGGCGGCTTCTGGGGCCTCGACCGGCCCTGGCTCACCTGGGCCGGGCTGCCGCTCGGGATCCTCATGCTGCTCGGGCTCGCCGCGGCCGCGGCGGCGGCCGGCGCGCTGCTGGCCGGCGCGGCGTCCCGGCTGCTCGGACCGAGCCCGGCCGACCGGCTCGCCGCGGCCGAGCGGCGCGCCGCCGAACTGGCCGTGCGCAACCGACTCGCCCGCGAACTGCACGACTCGGTGGGGCACGCGCTGAGCGCCGTCACCCTGCAGGCGGGCGCGGCCCGCCGGGTGCTCGACACGAGCCGCCGTCGGGACGGGGGCGCCGACCTCGACTTCGTACGGGAGGCGCTCACGGCCATCGAGGAGACCACCCGCCGCACGGTCGGCGAGCTCGACTCCGTGCTCGGTCTGCTGCGCAGCGGCGAGGACGACGGCGAGCTGGGGGCGCCCGGTCTCGACGCGCTCGACGCGCTGGTGAAGGGCGCCGGGCCGCGGGTGGCGCTCGCCGTGCGCGGGGATCTGGCGGGGCTGCCGGAGCCGGTGTCGCGCGAGGCCTACCGGATCGTGCAGGAGGGGCTGACCAATGCCGTGCGCTACGCGCGGGAAGAGACGGTGACGGTGCGGATCGCGCTATCGGGGGACGAACTGGAGATCGCGATGGAGAATCCGCTGCCCGGCACGGTGCCGGTGGCCCGCCCGGACGGGGGGCGCGGGCTGCGCGGCGTCGCCGAGCGGGCCCGGCTGCTCGGCGGAACGGCCCAGGCGGGGCCGGCGGACGGCATGTGGCGGCTCGCCGCCCGCCTGCCCGTGGGAGGTGCGCGGTGATCAGGATCGTGCTCGCGGACGACGAGCGGATGGTACGGACGGCGCTGCGCGTGATCCTCGACGCGGAGCCGGACCTGGAGGTCGTCGGGGAGGCGGCCACCGGCGCCGAGGCCGTGTCGGTGGTGCGGGAGCTGCGGCCCGACGTGGTGCTGATGGACGTCCGGATGCCGGAGATCGACGGCATCCAGGCGACCCGGCGGATCCTGTCCGGGCCCGAGGGGCCCCGGATCGTGGTCGTCACCACCTTCGAGAACGACGCCTACGTCTACGACGCGCTGCGGGTGGGCGCGGCCGGTTTCCTGCTCAAGCGGGCCGCATCGGAGGAGCTGGTGAGCGCGGTCCGCCTGGTCGCCACCAGCGACTCGCTGCTCTATCCGGCCGCGGTCCGCGGGCTGGCCGCCGAGCACGCCCGCCGCAATCCGCCGGTGGCCCCGGCGTGGGCGGCCCGGCTCACCGAGCGCGAGGCGGAGGTGCTGCGGCAGATGGCGAAGGGCCTCACGAACGCCGAGATCGCCGGGGGCATGGGCGTCGGTCCGGCGACGGTGAAGACGCACGTGGCCGCGGTGCTCGCGAAGACGGGCGCCCGGGACCGGACGCAGGCGGTGATCGCGGCGTACGAGTCGGGCTTCATCCGGCCGAACGCCTGACGGGGTCCTCCATGAAGGTTCCCTGAGAAACCGGACACATCCGGAACGCCGCCCGCCGGTCCGTTCGTCCCGCATATGGGATGAACAAGACGATCAGGCGTGCCTCGGTCTTCTCGCTTCTCCTGGTGCTCGCCCTGCTCGGCCGGGCCACCTGGGTGCAGGCGTACGAAGGCAAGGCCCTCGCGAACGACAAGAACAACCGGCGGAAGGTCATCGCGCAGTACGCGCAGCCGCTCGGGAACATCGTCGTGGCCGGTTCGCCGGTCACCGGATCGAAGGAGACGAAGGGCGGAGACCTCGCGTACAAGCGCGACTACACGGACGGCGCGCTGTACGCGGCCGTCACGGGCTACAGCTCGCAGGCCTACGGGGCGACCCAGCTGGAGGGCATCTACGCCGACGTCCTCGACGGCACCGACAGCCGGCTGAAGAACCCGCTGAACGCCCTCACCGGCGAGCAGGCGAAGCCGGGCACGGTCGTGACGACGATCGACCCGGCGGTGCAGAAGGCCGGCTACAAGGCGCTCGGGAAGAAGAAGGGCGCGGCCGTCGCGATCGACCCCAAGACGGGCCGGATCCTCGGGATGGTGTCGACGCCCTCGTACGACCCGTCGGAGATCGCCGGCCTGACGGACGGCGAGGAGTGGCGGCGGCTCACCGAGGACGAGGACAAGCCGCTGGTCAACCGGGCGCTGCGGCAGCCGCTGCCGCCGGGCTCGACGTTCAAGCTGGTGGTCGCGGCGGCGGCCCTGGAGGACGGGCTCTACGGCTCCGTGGACGCGGCGACGGACAGCCCGAACCCGTACACGCTGCCCGGCACGCGGACCGTGCTGAGGAACGAGAACGCCTCCGCGCCCTGCCAGAACGCCACCATCCGCACCGCGCTGCGCTACTCCTGCAACAACGTCTTCGCCAAGATGGCCGTGGACCTGGGCCAGGACAAGGTGAAGGCGACGGCGGAGAAGTTCGGCTTCAACGACAAGGAGCTGGACGTCCCCGTGCGCGCCTACCCCAGTGTGTATCCGTCCGACATGGACAAGGCGCAGACGGCCCTGACGGGCATCGGGCAGTTCGACGTCACGGCCACCCCGCTCCAGATGGCCATGGTGACGGCGGCCCTCGCCAACGACGGCCTCATGGCGAGCCCGCACATGGTCTCCCAGGTGGTCGACTCCGACGGCGACGCCCTGCAGAGCTACCGGGACGGGGACACCCGGCGGATCGTCTCCTCCTCGACGGCGGAGCAGCTGCGCAGCGCCATGCGCACCGTGGTCGACGAGGGCACCGGCACCAACGCGGCGATCGACGGCGTGGAGGTCGGCGGGAAGACCGGCACGGCCCAGCACGGCGAGAACAACAGCAAGACTCCGTATGCCTGGTTCACCTCGTACGCGAAGGACCCGAGCACGGGCAAGGAGGTCGCGGTCGCGGTGATGATCGAGGACTCGGGCGCGGCGCGCTCGGAGGTCAGTGGCAACGGGCTCGCGGCGCCGGTGGCGCAGAAGATGATGAAGGCCGCCCTGAAGTGAGTCCGGGCGGACCGAGGTGACGTGAAGCGGGGGCCGGTGGGAACGCGGCCCCCGCTTCACGGTATGCAGGGGGCATGCTCTCGAACGCGCGTCTGCCCCGTTCCCTTTCCGGCTGGACCATGGCCGTCTTCGGCGTCCTCGCCGCCGGCCTGGGCGTGGTGGGCCTGACGACCCCCGACACGATGATCCGTCTCATGGGGCTCGCGCCCCTGTCCGAGGCGAGCCGTGCGGACGAGGACCACACCCTGCTCTTCCTGACGGCCTCCTCGATGGCCGCCCTCAACATGGGTGTCTACTACGTCCTGGCCGCCCTCGCCGACTGGAAGTCCTTCTTCCGCTGGACGGTCCCCTTCCGCCTCCTGACCTGCGTCGTCTTCACGCTCGCCGTCGTCAGCGGCCGGGCGCCCTCCGGCTTCCTCGGCGTGGGCCTGTGGGAGGGAGCGGGCGCCCTGGTGACGGGGGCGGCGCTGCGGTACGAGGCCCGGCGGGCGGCCCGGGTCAGCGCGTGAGCAGCGCGTCCGTCACCGTGGACAGGTAGGCCTGGTCGGCAGGCAGGAAGCCCGGGACGGCGTGCGCCAGCTGGGCGTGGCCCACATAACTGGTGTAGGCGAGGACGCCACGACGGCGTGCCTCGGACGGCGGGAAGCCGAGCCCTTCGAAGAGGAGGGCGAGATAGCCGACCCGGCGCTCCGTGACGCGGGCGAGGGCCGTCGCGACCTCGGGATGGTCGCTCGCGGCGAGCAGCCGCACCTCCAGCGGGTCCTCCGCGGCGGAGGCGGTCGCGGCGCGCAGGAGCGTGACCAGGCGGGCCCCGGGGTCGGATTCGGCGACCTCCATGGCGGTGATGATCCGCTCGGTGGACAGTTCCTCCCAGCGCGCGAGGGCGGCCGCCACGAGCGCGTCCCGGTTGGCGAAGTGCCAGTAGAAACTGCCCTTGGTCGCGCCGAGGCGGGTCGCGAGGGGTTCCACCGCGACCGCCGCCAGGCCGCGCTCGGCGAGTGCGGCGAGGGCCGCGTCCGCCCAGTCGTCGGCGGTCAGGCGCCGGCGGCTGCGGCGTTCCTTGGGGTCCGGGGTCTCGCGCATGTTTCCGTACGGTACCGTACGGTCGGAACATACGCTCCCGTATGGAGGTGCCGTCATGCGGCGCACGCGCACGGTTCGCAACGTCCACCGGAGGATCGTCCCGGCCCCGGCCGACACGGTCGGGGGCCTCCTCGACCGCCTCGCCACGCCGGACGACCCCCTGTTCCCCACCCCCGTCTGGCCCGGGATGGTCCTCGACCGTCCGCTCGCCGTCGGCGCGGACGGCGGCCACGGCCGGGTCCGCTACCGGGTGACCGCCTACGAGCCGGGGCGGTCCGTGCGCTTCGACACCACCGATCCCGGCATCGGCGAGGGCTACCACCGGTTCGACGTCGAAGCCCTCGGACCGGACCGTTGCCGGGTCACCCACACCCTCGAACTGACCATGGGCACGCGGGCTTTCCTCCTGTGGAAGCTGGCGATCCGGCCCGTGCACGACATCATGGTCGAGGAGATCCTCGACAACGTGGAGCGGGCCGCCCTGGGCCGCCTGCCCCACCCGCCGGCCCGCCGCACGCCCCGCGCGCTCCTGCTCAACCGCCTCTTCTGGGTGCGGCCGACCGCCGTTCCCGTCCCCCGGGCCGCCCGTCTGCTGCACGACGCCGTCGGGCGGCCCGACTTCAGCGACGCCTGGCGCATGCCGCTGAGGCCCGGCATGGCGCGCGACCCGGAGGCCTGGCGGCACGTCCTGCCCGCCGCCGTCCGGGGCCGGGCCGAGCACGAGCTGATGCTCGGCGAGGACGCCTCCCATCTGGACTACCGCGCCTCCCTCCTGGTGGACGAGGAGGCGGTCACCCTGGTCAGCGCCGTGCGCCTGCACAACACGCGCGGCCGGCTCTACTTCGCGCTGGTACGCCCCCTCCACCCCTACGCGGCCCG
This sequence comes from Streptomyces sp. NPDC101191, assembly GCF_044767915.1. Taxonomy (NCBI): domain Bacteria; kingdom Bacillati; phylum Actinomycetota; class Actinomycetes; order Kitasatosporales; family Streptomycetaceae; genus Streptomyces; species Streptomyces sp. NPDC101191. Next base: position 582,724 of record NZ_JBIWOU010000006.1, on the reverse strand, counting down.
GCTGATGCTGTGGCGCGCGCACCGGCGCGTGGCGTACGCGGCCCGGCCCGCCGGGGAACGGAACGCCACGGCCGTCGCCGGGGAAGGGCCTCGGCCGGCCCGGCGCGACCGGCAGGACGCCCCCTGGGAATAGGGCATCCGCCCGATCCGGACGGGCCACCTCAGACGCGAGCCTGCGGTCATGCGCGTACCTCTCTATCTGACCGCCGTGCTCGTGTCCGGCTTCGGCACGACGGCGATGTGGCTCGTCTCCGGCATCTGGGTCAAGTCCCTGACCGGCTCCGACGGCCTGGCGGCCCTGACCGCCTTCGCCCTGTGGGCGCCGGCCCTGCTCGGGCCGGTGCTCGGCGCCCTCGTCGACCGGGTGGGCCGCCGCGCGCTCCTGGTGGCGGCGAACCTGGCCATGGCCGGACTGCTCCCCCTGCTCCTGTGGGTCGACCGGGCGGACCGGGTGTGGCTGCTGTTCGCCGTGCTCGTCGTGTACGGGACACAGGGCGCGGTGCACGAGGCGGCCGAGTCGGCGCTCGCGGCCGGGGCCCTCGACGGGGAACGGCTCGGCGGCCTCAACGGGCTGCGGATGACCGTCGGCGAGGCCGTGAAGCTGGTCGCCCCGCTCGTGGCGGCGGGCCTCTTCGCCCGGTACGGGGGCGGTCCGGTGGCCCTGCTCGACGCGGGCACGTTCGTCGTGGCGGCGGGAGCGTTCGCCCTGCTGCGGGTCAGGGAGGAGCGGCCCGTCCCGGGAGTGCGGCCCCGGGTGGCCGACGGGGTCCGGCTGCTGCGGGAGTCGCCGGTGCTGCGGCCGCTGGTCCTCGCGGGCGGCTTCACGATGCTGCTCGCGGGGCTCAACGGGGCCGCGGTCTACGCGGTGGTGGACCGGGGCCTCGGGCACTCCCCCGCGTACGCCGGTGTGCTGTACGCGGCGCAGGGCGCGGGTTCCGTGGCGGCCGGCCTGACCGCCGGGCCGCTGCTGCGGCGGATGCCGGAGCGGGCGCTCGCGGCGGCGGGGCTCGGTCTGTTCGCGCTGGGGGCCGCGGCCAGGGCGCTGCCGTACGACCCGGTGGCCCTCGCGGCGAGCACGCTCATCGGGGTGGGGCTGCCGTGGGTGCTGATCGCGACGACGACGGCGGTGCAGCGGCAGGTGCCCGCGGAGGCGGTGGGGCGGGCGGCCGGCACCGCCCACACCCTGGTCTTCGTGCCGAACGCGGTGGCGCTCGCCCTGGGGGCCGGTCTCATGGGCGTGCTGGACGTGCGGGTGCTGCTGCCGGTGCTCGGCCTGGCGGGGGCGCTGGGTGCGGCGGTGCTGGCCGCCGCCCGCCCGCGCCTCAGCGCAGCGACGTGAGGGCCTCCCGTACGGCGTCCAGGTCGGCGTCCGAGGCCAGGCCCGCGTGGTAGAGCCGGAGTTCGGTGGCGCCCTCGGCCGCGGCCCGCTTCGCGTCCTCCGGCAGGGTGTGCGGGGATCCGCCCATGCCGGTGACGACGGGGAGGTTGGCGGCCAGGACCGTGCGCGCGTGCGCGTGGGCGGCGAAGGGGGCCACGGCCGGGGCGGGGGTCACCACACCGTCGGCGACGGACAGGATGTGCGCCGGGTCGGTGCCCACGTTCGCCCCGCAGCGGTGCGGGACCGGGTCGGCGTGCAGCAGGACGCGGAAGCCGGCCGGGGCCGCGGCCCGGACGGCCGCGACCGCCTCCTCCTGGAGCGCACGTGCGGCGGCCAGCCGCCAGGCGAGGGCCGCGTCCGCGGTGCCACGGCCCAGGGCGCTCGCGGGTGCGCCGCGCCAGACCGGTTCCAGGGCGGCCCGGACCGCGGCCGCGAGCTCGTCGGGGTCGGCGCCGTGCCCGCCGTAGCCCTCCCGGCAGGAGGGGCAGAAGCACAGCGACATCAGGTACTGGGCCGTGTCGTCGAGCGGGACGCCGGCCGTCTTGTCGTGGGCGTGCAGGTGGGCGAGCCCGTACCAGCCGCAGGACTCCAGCTCGGTGCCGGCGGCACCGGGCCGGACCGCGGCCTCGGCGGCGAGGTCCACCAGGAGGGCGCGGACGGCGTCCTGACCGACGCAGGGCGCCCAGGGGTAGCGGTCGCCGTACGCGTTGACCACGGAGGTCTCCGGACGGTCCGCGCCGAGGCGGGAGTTGTGGGCCAGGACGACCCAGCTGTGCACGGCGAGACCGGTGTCCGCGAGGGCCTCCGCCGCCCGGGCGTAGGAGTCGCCGGGCGCCCAGTCGCCCGCCGGGTACGGGGCGAGGACGCGGTCTCGCCAGCGGGCCGGGTCCGGCGGGTAGAGCGTGGCCGCGTGGGCGGCGGTGACGATCCGGTGCCGGGGGTGGCGGGGCGTCAGGGCGCGGGTCGAGTGGTAGGCGGAGGCCAGGGTCACCTGGGCGAGGCCGAGGTCCGCGAGCCGGTCCGGCGCGGCCGGGTCGCCGTCGACGTCCCAGGGGTAGAGGAAGGCGCCCGCCCTCATCGGGTCTCCCCGGCGAGAGCGGCGCGGCCGCGTTCGACGATCGCGGCGAGTTCCTTCAGGTGCTCGGGGTGCGGCTCGCTGAGCGGGGGACGGACCTCGCCGACGTCCAGGCCGGTCATCCGGACCGCGGCCTTGACGAGGGAGACGGCGTAGCCGCGCCCGCGGGAGCGGAGTTCGGCCAGGGGGCGGTAGAAGGCGTCGATGAGGCGGTGCGCGGTGGCGTCGTCGCCGGTGGCGAGCGCCCGGTGGAAGGAGAGGGCGACGTCGGGCGCGAAGCAGAAGACGGCGGAGGAGTAGAGGGTGACGCCGATGCCCCGGTAGGCGAGGCCGGTGAGTTCGGCGGTGGGCAGGCCGTTGAAGTAGAGCAGGTCGAGGCCGGCGGAGCGGACGGCGCTGACGATCCGCTGCATAAGGTCGAGGTCGCCGAGGCCGTCCTTGAGACCGATGACGCCGGAGGTGCGGGCGAGGGCGACGGCGGTCTCGGGGGTGAGGACGGCGTTGTCGCGCTGGTAGACGATGACGTCGAGCGAGGTGGCGGCGGCGAGTTCGGTGTAGTGGCGCAGCAGGCCCGCCTGGTCGGCGACGACGAGGTACGGGGGCATGGCGAGCAGCCCGTCGGCGCCCGCCTCCTCGGCGAGCCTCGCGTACCGGACGGCGAGGGCGGTGCCGTATCCGGCGCCGGCGAGGACGGGGACGCGGCCCCGGGTCTCGGCGACGGCGGCGGCGACGCAGTCGCGGAACTCCTCGGGGGTGAGCGCGTGGAACTCGCCGGTGCCGCAGCAGGCGAAGACCGCGCCGGCGCCCGCGTCGATCCCGGCGCGGACATGGGCGCGGAAGGCGTCGAGGTCGAGGCCGCCGTCCGGGCCGAAGGCGGTGACGGGGAAGAAGAGCAGGCCGTCGAGCCGGTCGGCGAGCGGGGGTGTGGTCACGGGCACTCCCTGTCGTACAAGATTCTGACTACTGTCCATATTCTTGAACGACATCACGCTAGGGCAGGGCGGAAGGGACGGTCAAGGAGCGAAGTCCCATGGGAACGCGCGTTCTTGACGCCCACGACAGCAGTACCTAGCGTGGCGCCGCATCCATGTGTGTGAATACGGTCTACGGACGGAGATGCCTCCTTGAACCCCGCACCCCGAACCGTCCTGCTCACCGGCGCCGCCGGCGGCGTCGGCACCCTCATGAGGGAGCTGCTCCCCGCCTACGGCTACGCGCTCCGCCCGCTCGACGTGGTCCCCGTCCCCGGCGCGCCCGACGCGATCCTCGCCGACCTCGCCGACCGCGACGCACTGCGGGAGGCCGTGCGGGGCGTCGACGCCGTGATCCACCTCGCCGGGATCTCCCTGGAGGCCGAGTTCGACCGGATCGTGGCCGCCAACATCACCGGCCTGCACCACCTCTACGAGGCCGTGCGCGAGGAGGGCGTGCCCCGGGTCGTCTTCGCCTCCAGCAACCACGCCATCGGCTTCACCACCAGGCCCCGGCCCGGCGAACCCCCCATCCCCGTCGACACCCCGCACCGCCCGGACACCTTCTACGGCCTCTCCAAGGCCTTCGGCGAGGACCTGGCCCAGTTCTACTGGGACAGGCACGGCGTCGAGACCGTCTCCGTACGGATCGGCTCCTGCTTCCCCGAGCCCACGTCGGTGCGGATGCTCTCCCTGTGGCTGAGCCCCGCCGACTGCGCCCGGCTGCTGCACGCGGCGCTCCGTGCGCCCGACGTCGGTCACACCGTCGTCCACGGCTCCTCCGCCAACACCCGTGAGTGGTGGGACCTGTCGACGGCACGGGCGCTCGGCTACGAACCGGAGGACGACTCCGAGGCCTACGCGGAGCAGATCATCGCGGAGCAGGGGCTGCCGGCTCCGGGCAGCGCCGACGACGTCCACCTGGGCGGACACTTCTGCGTGGACCCGCCGCGCTGGCCGCGCTGATCAGGGGGCACCGGTCGTGGGCGTGCCGGTCGTAGGCGGGCCGGTCCAGGGCGGGCCGGTCGCGGGCATGCCGGTCGCGGGCGTGCCGCGACCGGGCACCGGAGGACACAGGGCCCGGCCGGACAATGCGGGGGAGCCGGCCGGGGCCCGGGTCGACGCGTGCGACGCATGACGCACGCGGACGATCCGACCATACGTTTCGGTCAAGATCGTCGCGAGCCGCGGAACGCGACGCTTGTCCACAAAACGCGACGGGTCCAAACCAACGGAAGCCACCAGGAGTTCACGCGTCCGGCGCACCGCACCAGGGTCACCCCCTCAGGGTGCGCGACGGCGACTCGCCGAAGCGGGCCCGGTACTGCGCCGCGAACCTCCCGGGGTGGGTGAACCCCCAGCGCCAGGCCACGTCCCCGACGCTCAGCCCGTCCGGGTCGCCCGTCCGCAGCTCCTCCCGGACCCGCTCCAGGCGCACCTCGCGCACGTACGCCATCGGGGACATGCCCACGGACTCGCGGAACGACTCCTGCAGGCGGCGCACGCTCACCCGGGCGAGGCCCGCCAGCTCGCTGCTGGTGAACGGGTGCTCGGGGCGGGCCCGCACCGCGTCCATCGCCCGTTTGACCGGCGCCGGCCGCACCGGCCCGCCCGGGTGTGCCAGCTCGTCCCGCCAGGGGTGCTCGGCAGCCAGGAGCAGCCCGTTCAGCAGCGCCTCCTGGAGCGGGCGCGCCACCAGCTCATGGGTGGCGAAGCCGTCCCCCGCGAGCGCCCCGGCGGCCACCTGCCGGGCGAAGCTCACCCAGCTCAGGCCCGGTCCCGTGGTGACGTCCAGCCGGGGTCCGAGGGTGAGCCCGCGCTCGGGCGCACGGCCGAGCAGCTGCTCCAGGCGGTGCCGGAGCGCCGCCGCGTCGATCTTGACCGAGAGCACGCGACAGTCCCCGCTCCACCGGTCGAGGCGGGTGTCCCCGGCCGGGTCGAGCAGCACCGCCTGCTCCGAGGTGGCCAGCAGCCGGTCCCCGCCGCCGCCCTGGCGCAGCTCCATGGTCCCGCTCAGCGGCGCGTTGATGTGGAACGCGCCCAGCTCCCCGAAGCGCATCCGCACGTCCGCGCCGCAGCTCAGGTCGCCGATCATCAGCGGCCCGAGGCCGACGGTGTCGAAGCGCGCGGCGAACGGGCGTTCCCCCCTCTCGATCACGTCCATGTCATTGGCGTAATAGCGCGCGACGATCTCCTCGCGCGCCTCGTCCACGTCCCGCGTCCGGAAAGAACTCCCACCCACGATCCGAAGAATATTCATATGACGGACGTGACCGGGAACGGCAGGATGCCCGGCATGCCAGCACCTCGCGGATTCGTCCATGACCGGCGCCCGGACGGCACGGTCGTCATCACCCACCACGGCCGCGCCGCCGCCACCCTGCGCGGCGGCCGCGCGGAGAAGTTCCTCGCGGAGGTCGCCGCCGGGGACCCCCAACTGGTCATGGCCCGCTGGACCGGCTCGTACAAATTCGGCAACGAGCGGACCGCCCGCGACCACCCGCGTAACCGGAGTGGCCGAACCGGACGAAGGTAAGGGAACGGCAAAGGCACCCCGATCGTTACCCCGGGCATGACCGCTATGACCCCCGGCTCGAACATCCCTCTCACCGCCGCGCGCGTGGCGGTGGACGTCGCCGCCCCGGTGCGGCTCGACGTCTCGGGCCTGCTGCTCGGCGCCAACGGCAAGGTGCGCTCCGACGACGACTTCATCTTCTACAACCAGCCCGCGGGCCCCGGTGTCACCTACCGGTCCGGCGGCGGGGCCGCGCCCGACGCCATCCTGGTGGACACCACCGCCGTCCCGGCCGGCATCGAGAAGATCGTGGTGACCGCGAGCCCCGACGCCGCGGGCCAGACCTTCCAGGGCATCGAGCCCACCGCGACCCTGCGCAACGCCGACGACGGCAGCGTGCTCGCCACCTTCACCCCGCCGCAGCTCGGCACCGAGACGGCCCTCGTGGTCATGGAGATCTATCTCCGCAACGGCGCCTGGAAGGCCCGCGCGGTCGGCCAGGGGTACGCGAACGGGCTCGCCGGGATCGCGACCGACTTCGGCGTGAGCGTGGACGAGGAGCCCACGCCCGCCCAGGCCACCGCGCCCACGCCCGCCCCGGCCCCGGTGGCGGCCCCCGCCGCGCCGGCCGCCCCGCCCGCCCCTCCGGCCGCTCCCCCTGCGCCGCCCGCCGGCAGCGGGAAGATCAATCTGGACAAGGGCCGGGTCAGCCTGCAGAAGAACCAGACCGTCTCCCTGGTCAAGGGCGGCCGCCCGCTGCTCTCCCAGGTCAAGATGGGCCTAGGCTGGGAGCCGGCCTACCGCGGCAAGGACATCGACCTCGACGCCTCCGTCATCGCCTACGGCCCCCAGCGCAACCACATCGACAGCTGCTATTTCGGCAAGCTGTCCATCCTGAACGGCGCCGTCAAGCACTCCGGCGACAACCTGACCGGTGAGGGCGCGGGCGACGACGAGGTCATCGTGGTCGACCTGGGCCGGCTGCCCGCCGACACCACCGGCCTGGTCTTCACCGTCAACTCCTTCTCCGGCCAGAAGTTCACCGAGGTCGCCAAGGCGTACTGCCGGCTCATCGACGCCGCAAGCGGCGAGGAGCTGGTCCGCTTCGACCTGACGACGGCCGAGCCGCAGACCGGCGTGATGATGGCCAAGCTGATCAAGCAGTTCTCCGGCGAGTGGGAGATGACGGCGATGGGCGAGTTCGTGAAGTCCCGGACCGTCCGGGGCATGGTGAAGCCCGCCGCCCAGGCCCTCTGAGCCCGGGTCCAGGCCCTGTGAGCCCCTCCGGGGGCCCGGGGTGTCCTGTCGATCGTGCCGGGCTCGCGGTGTCCGCGGTCCGGCCCGATCGGCGGGACTCGCCCCGGCCTGATCCGAAGGAGACGGCCTAGAAGAGCGCGCTGTACGCGTTGAGGGCCGGCTGGCCGCCGAGGTGGGCGTAGAGCACGGTCGAGTCCCGGCCGATCTCGCCCCGTTCCACCAGGTCGACCAGTCCGGCCATCGACTTCCCCTCGTAGACGGGGTCGGTGACCATGCCCTCGGTGCGGGCGGCGAGCCGCATCGCGGCCAGCGTGGCCTCGTCCGGGATCCCGTAGACGCCCGCGTGGTAACGGGCGTCCAGCTCGACGTCGGCGGCGGTCAGCGGGCGCTCCACGCCGATGAGGGCCGCGGTGTCCCGGGCGATCCGGGTGATCTGCTCACGGGTCGCCCCGGGCTTCGCCGAGGCGTCGACGCCGATGACGCGTCGGGGCCGGCCGCCGTCCTCGGCGAGAGCGGCGAAGCCCGCGACCATCCCGGCCTGGGTGGAGCCGGTCACCGAGCACACCACGACCGTGTCGAAGAAGACCCCCAGCTCCCGCTCCTGCTCGGCCACCTCGTACGCCCAGTTGGCGAATCCGAGCCCGCCGAGCCGGTGGTCCGAGGCCCCCGCCGGGATCGCGTACGGCTTGCCGCCGGACTCCTCGACCTCACGCAGGGCCGCCTCCCAGCTCTCCTTGAATCCGATCCCGAAGCCGGCCCTCACCAGGCGCACGTCGGCGCCCGCCAGTCGGCTGACCAGGATGTTGCCGACCTTGTCGTAGACGGAGTCGGGCCAGTCGACCCAGCTCTCCTGCACCAGCACGCACCCGAGACCGGCGTGGGCGGCGACGGCCGCGACCTGGCGGGTGTGGTTGGACTGCACGCCGCCGATCGACACCAGGGTGTCGCAGCCCTGCGCGAGGGCGTCGGCGACCAGGTACTCCAGCTTGCGGGTCTTGTTCCCGCCGTACGCGATGCCGGAGTTGCAGTCCTCGCGCTTGGCCCACAGGGCGGCGCCGCCGAGACGGTCGGTGAGCCGCCGGAGCGGGTGGACGGGCGAGGGCCCGAAGAGCAGCGGGTAGCGGTCGAAGTCGGCGATCGTCGGCATGCGGGCTCCCGGGGTGAGGTGTCGGTCAGTTCGTGGACGCCCCGACGCCGAGCTCGCCCGCCCGGGCGCCGAGCCCGGTGGCCTCGGTCGTGGGCTCGGTCGCCTCGTCCGCGAGCTCCTCGAGCGCGCGCCATATCTCCGTCGTCACCCGCACCGCCTCCTCCGTGTCGCCCGCCTCGCACGCGTCGATGAGGCGCGTGTGGAGCACGGCGGAGACACAGGTGCCGGCGTCGCCGAAGAGATGCCGCTCAACACGGCGGATCAGCGGGGTGTAGCGCTCGACGGTGGCGGCGAGGGCGTGGTTGCCGCTCGCTCCGACGAGGACGTCGTGGAGCGCGTCGTCGGCGCGCAGGGCGGCGTCCACGTCCGCGGTGCGCACCGCCGCGGCGAAGCGCTCGTTGGCCTCGCGCATGGCCCGGATCCCCTCGGGGCCGAGCAGCGGTACGGCGGTGCGCGCGGCGAGTTCGTGCATCACCCGCACCACGGAGGCGGCGTCCCGGACGACCCGGCTGACGAGGCGGGTGACCCGGGTGTAGCTCTGCGGCTTGGTCTCGACGAGGCCTTCGTCGCCGAGCCGGGCCAGCGCCTCCCGCACGGGTGCGCGCGAGAGCCCGAGCCGTTCGGCCACTTCGCTGTCCCTGACCACGGACCCGGGCGCGAGGTCGCCGCGCACGATGGCGTCGCGCAGCGTCTCGTACGCCCGGTCACGCAGCAGGGTCCGGCCCACGGGCCGCAAGGCGTCCATGATCTGACATGTTAGATGTCAGTCCGTGGACCGCACCAGGGTTCAGCGGCGGGGCTGGCGGCGCCAGGGGCCGGTGATGGCGAGCATGATCCCCGGGTCCTGGATGTTGGCGAACAGGGTGTCGCCGTCGGGCGAGAAGACCACGCCGGTGAACTCGCTGCCGTTCAGGTCGTTGCGGGCGATCGGGTAGGTGCGGCCGCTCTCGGTCGCGCCGAAGAGGTGCTGCACGCCCTCGCCGTCCTCGGCGATGACGAGCCCGCCGTAGGGGGAGACGGTGATGTTGTCGGGGCCGTCGAAGGCACCGTCCTCGTCCGGCGTGGCGTTGACACCGAGCAGGACCTGCAGCGTGAGGGTCCGGCGGCGCGGGTCGTAGAACCAGACCTGGCCGTCGTGCGGGGTGCCCGGGCTCTCCTCACGGGCGTACGAGGAGACGATGTAGGCGCCGCCGTCGGCCCACCACATGCCCTCCAGCTTGCGGGCGCGGGTGACCTCGCCCTCGGCGAACTGCTTGCGGACGGGGAGCTTGCGGGCGTCGCGGTCGGGCACGTCGATCCAGTCCACGCCGTAGACGGTGCCGATCCTGGTGGCGCGGGAGAGGTCGTCGACGTACCGGCCCGCCGAGTCGAAGCACTTGGGGGCCTGCAGCAGGCCGGCGTTGTCGGCGAGGCCCGCGAGCCGCCCGCGGCCGTGCTCGAAGCCCTGCGGCGGGACCCAGCGGAAGAAGAGGCCGTTGGGGCCGGAGGCGTCCTCGGTGAGGTAGGCGTGGCCGCGCCGGGGGTCGATGACGACGGCCTCGTGGGCGTAGCGGCCGAAGGCCTTGACCGGCTTCGGGTCGCGGTTGGCCCGGGGGTGCTGCGGGTCGACCTCGAAGACGTAGCCGTGGTCCTTGGTCATGCCGTTCTTGCCGGCCAGGTCCTCGGTCTCCTCGCAGGTGAGCCAGGTGCCCCAGGGGGTGCGGCCGCCCGCGCAGTTGGTGGAGGTGCCGGCGATGCCGACCCACTCGGCGACGGTGCCGTCCCGGTGCACCTCGACGACCGTGCAGCCGCCGGCGGCCGCCGGGTCGTAGACCAGGCCCTCGGCGAGCGGCACCGGGTGCGGCCACTTCGCGCGGGGGCCCTTGAGCTCGTGGTTGTTCACCAGGTACGTGGTGCCCCGCGGCCCGGCGAAGGTGGCGGTGCCGTCGTGGTGGGAGGGGGTGAACTCACCCGACTCCAGGCGGGTGACGCCGCTGTGGGTGATCACGCGGTACGTGAAGCCCTCGGGCAGCGCGAGGACGCCGTCCGGGTCGGGGACCAGCTCGCCGTACCCGAGGCGGTGGCCGTGCCCGTGGCCGTGGCCGTCCTCGTGGTCCTCGGCGGCCAGCGCCTGCGGCGCGGTCGCGAGCGTGCCGACGGCGCCGGTGAGGGCGAGCGCGGCGCCCGCGGCGGCGGACTGCTTGGTGAACTCTCTGCGGTTGAGGGACATGACGGTTTTCTCCCTGTCGTCACCCGGTGTCGCGGCACACGGTCGCGCCCCCGTATAAACGGCGGTTGAACAGAAAGGCGACCTCCCATGAACCTGCCGACCCACGGACGGCGCGTCCTCGTCAGCGGCGCGTCGCGCGGTCTGGGCCGCGCGGTGGCCCGGGCCTTCGCGGCCCACGGCGACCGCGTCGCCGTCCACTACGGCTCGCGCGCCGACGAGGCCCGCGAGACCCTCGACTCCCTCGACGGAACCGGCCACGCCCTGGTCTCGGGCGACCTCTCGGACCCCGCCGGCGCGGCGCACGTCGCCGACACGGCGGCCGAGGCCCTCGGCGGCCTCGACGTGCTGGTCAACAACGCGGCCGTCAACCTGCCGCATCCGCCGGCGACCACGCCCTACGAGGAGTGGGTGGCGCTGTGGCAGCGCCACGTCTCCGTGAACCTGCTGGGCACGGCCTACCTGAGCCACCGGGCCGCCGCCCGGATGATCGAGGCGGGCACGGGCGGCCGGATCGTCAACATCGGCTCCCGGGGCGCCTTCCGGGGCGAGCCGGACCACCCCGCGTACGGCGCCACGAAGGCGGCCGTGCACGCCCTCGGGCAGTCCCTGGCCGTCGCCCTCGCCCCGCACGGCATCGGGGTGGCCTCGGTCGCTCCCGGCTTCTTCGCCACCGAGCGCGTCGCCCCGCGCCTGACCGGCCAGGAGGGCGAGGCCATCCGCGCCCAGAGCCCCTTCGGCCGGGTGGCCGGTCCCGAGGAGATCGCGGCGGCGGTCCTGTGGCTGGCCTCCCCCGAGGCCGAATGGTCCTCGGGCACGGTCCTGGACATGAACGGGGCCTCGTACCTGCGGACATGAGAAGGCGGCGGGCGCCGCCCGCCGCGCTGTCCGTTCGCTCCCGCGCGCGAGTCCCTTCATCGGCCCGCGCGCGAGGACCGGGCCCGCGCCCGGCCCGCATACTGCCGCACTCGGCCGACCCCGCCCGTACCTACGGTGCCGGGATCGGCCGGTGGCGTCGCTCAGCCGCGCCGCGACCGCGCCTTGAAGGCCGCCTTGCGGGCCTCCTTCGCCGAGGGCTTGTCGCGGTGGAGGCGGCCCATCGCCTCCAGGACGTCCGCCGTCGCGGGGTGCTCGACGCGCCAGGCCGCCTCGAAGAAGCCGCCGTGGCGGCCCGTCAGGCCCTCGATGAGGTCCTGGAGCTCCTCCAGGTCCCCGTCGGCGTCGAGGTGGGCGGCGATCGTGTCGACGGCCAGCCAGAAGATCATCGACTCCGGCGGGGCGGGCACGTCGGCCGCGCCGTGCTCGGCGAGCCAGACGCGGGCGAGGCCGCCCAGCTCGGCGTCGTCCAGGACCTCGCGGACGGCCGGTTCGGCCTCGGCGCCCACGAGGGACAGGGCCTGCTGCGCGTGCAGCCGGCGCAGCGGCGCGTCCGGGTCGCTGCCGCGCGCGGCGGCGAGCAGCTCGCGGGCGGCGCCGAGGGCGTCCCGGCCGGCGAGCCAGCCGGTGGTCTCGGCGCGGGCGGCGTCCTGCGGGTAGCGGGCGATGCCGTCGAGGAGCACGTCCGCGCCCTTGTCGGCGAGTTCACCGACGGCGGGCGCGGCGAGACCGGCCTCCAGCATCCGGGCGCGGACGCCGTACAGGCCGAGCGGGGTGAGCCGGACCATGCCGTAGCGGCTGACGTCCTCGTCGTCGACCGGTGGGGCGGGCTCCTCGCCCTCCTCGGCCATCAGGGCCTCGTCGACCGGCTGGTAGGCGACGAGGCCGATGGACTCGAGGATCCGGAACTGCTCGTCGAGCCGCATCATCGCGTCGGAGACCTGCTCCAGGACGTCGTCCGTGGGCTCGTGCATGTCGTCGGGGACGACCATCGACGCGGCGAGCGCCGGCAGCGGTACGGGCCCCTCGCCCGCCCCGCCCTCGCTGACGGTCAGGAGGTAGAGGTTCCCGAGGACGCCCTCCAGGAACTCGGCCTCGGCCTCCGGGTCCCAGCCGAGCGCCTCGAAGTCGATCTCTCCGTCCGGGCCGACGATCGCGTCGAGGTCGTCGAAGTAGGGCGCGGCGGCGTCGGCGAAGACCGCCTCGAAGCCGTCCAGCCAGATGCCGAGGACGTCCTGGGGCGAACCGCCGGTGAGCAGTGCGAGGTTCGCGCCGGGAGCGGCCGGGCCGGGCTCGTCGTCGCTCGCGCCGTCCTCGACCTCGACGAGGCCGGTGTCGACGGCGAGCCGCCAGGCCTCGCTCGCGTACACCTCGCCGTCCTCGTCGTCGGTCAGGCCGAGGACCTCGGCGGCGGCGGGCAGCTGCTCGTCGACGAGTTCGCCTCCGGCGCCCACCCGGGTCTCGGGGCCGGCCCAGCGCGCGAGCCGCACGGCGCGCGTGAGGAGGGGGGCGGCCAGGGCGTCCCGCGCCAGTTCCGCGTCCGCGCGCAGCCGAACGGGGGGAAGGGTCGGGCGGTCCGGTGCCATCTCGGGTCTACTCCTCGGCGGGGGGCTGCGGGTGTGCTTCGAGCGGCCTTCAGCGTAGACGCATTCGGGGAGCGGTCCGGCGGTTCACGGAGGCGTCAGCCTTCGTACACCCGTCGACCCTTGACAAGTACGCCGCCGTGCAACGAAATTGACGCGCGTAGATCCTTCGATCGTTCGTCCAAGCCCTCACGGAGCTCCTTGATGTCTTCCTCCATACCGAGATCGGCCGCCGTCGCCGCCGTCGTCACCGCCGCTCTCGCCGCCGGTCTGCTGGGTGGCGGTGCCGCCTCCGCCGACGAGGCGACCGCCGCCGCGGCCCCCGTCCGGATCCACGACATCCAGGGCAGCACCCGGGTCTCGCCGCTGGTGGGCAAGCAGGTCACCGGTGTGACGGGCATCGTCACCGGCGTGCGCACCTACGGCTCGCGCGGCTTCTGGATCCAGGACCCGGAGGCCGACGCCGACCCGGCCACCAGTGAGGGCGTCTTCGTCTTCACCAGCTCCGTCCCGACCGTCGCCGTCGGCGACGCGGTGAGCGTCAACGGCACGGTCACCGAGTACGTCCCGGGCGGTCTGAACTCCGGCAACCAGTCGCTGACGCAGCTCTCCAAGCCGGTCGTCACCGTGCTCTCGAAGGGCAACACGGTCCCCGCCCCCGTCACCATCTGGGCGGGTTCGGTCCCGCGCGCCTACGCGCCCCAGGGCGACCCGGCGGCCGGCGGCTCGATCAACGGCCTCACCCTGGCCCCGCAGACCTACGCCCTGGACTACTACGAGTCCCTGGAGGGCACCAACGTCCGCATCGGCTCCTCCCGGGTGGTCGGCGCGACCGACCCGTACTCCGAGCTGTGGGTGTCGGTGAAGCCGTTCGAGAACCCCAACTTCCGCGGCGGCACGGTCTACGGCTCGTACGACGCGCAGAACACCGGCCGCCTCCAGATCCAGCAGCTGGCCCCGATCGCCCAGCACCCGTTCCCCAAGGCGAACGTCGGCGACTGGCTGGTCGGCCGCACCGAGGGCCCGCTGGACTTCAACCAGTTCGGCGGCTACACCCTGGTCGCGAACACCCTGGGCGAGCACGTGGACCTCGGCCTGGAGCGCGAGGTGACCGACAAGCAGCACAAGAACGAGCTCGCGGTCGCCACGTACAACGTGGAGAACCTCGACCCGAGCGACCCGCAGGAGAAGTTCGACGCGCTCGCCAAGGCGGTCGTCGAGAACCTGGCCTCGCCCGACATCGTCGCCCTGGAGGAGATCCAGGACGACAACGGCGCCAAGAACGACGGCACGGTCACGTCCGGCGAGACGCTGAAGAAGTTCACCGCGGCGATCGCGGCGGCCGGCGGCCCGGCGTACGAGTGGAGGTCGATCGACCCGGAGAACAACAAGGACGGCGGCGAGCCGGGCGGCAACATCCGTCAGGTCTTCCTCTTCAACCCCGAGCGGGTCTCCTTCGTCGACCGCCCGGGCGGCGACGCGACCACCGCCACCGCGGTGACCGGCACCAAGGGCGACGCCCACCTGACGGTCTCCCCCGGCCGCATCGACCCGGCGAACGCCGCCTGGGAGAACAGCCGCAAGCCGCTCGCCGGCGAGTTCGTCTTCCGCGGCCGCACGGTCCTCGTGGTCGCCAACCACTTCGGCTCCAAGGGCGGCGACGAGTCGATCGTCTCGCACCACCAGCCGCCGACCCGTTCCTCCGAGGTCAAGCGACTGCTCCAGGCGCAGGCCGTCAACGCCTTCGTCAAGGACGTCATCGCCGTCGACAAGCAGGCCGACGTCCTCGTCCTCGGCGACATCAACGACTTCGAGTTCTCCGGCACCACGAAGGCGCTGACCGACGGCGGCGCGCTGTTCCCGGCCGTCAAGTCGCTGCCCCTCAGCGAGCGCTACTCGTACGTCTACCAGGGCAACAGCCAGGTCCTCGACCAGATCCTGACCAGCCCCGGCGTGCACCACTTCACGTACGACAGCGTGCACATCAACGCGGAGTTCGCGGACCAGAACAGCGACCACGACCCGCAGGTGCTGCGCTTCCGCCCCTGATCGAGGGGGCGCACGGGTGTGCGAGACTGCGGCCGTGATCCTGCGTCCCGCCACCCGTGGCGAACTCCCCGCCGTCCTCGCGCTCCTCGCCGACGAGGAGCGCGTGGTCGACCCGGCCTCGGTGACCGTGACCCCCGCCCACGAGCGGGCCTTCGCGGACATCGAGGCCGACGCGCGCAACGAGATGCTGGTGCTCGTCGACGACGACGCGGACGCCCACGGCCAGGTCCTGGGCTGCCTCCAGGCGACGTACATCCCGGGGCTCGGCAAGGGCGGCGCGGAGCGGGCCCTGATCGAGGCGGTCCGGATCAGGGCCGACCGGCGCGGCGGCGGGCTCGGCCGGGAGCTGATGGAGCGCGCGGTGGCACGGGCCGGGGCCCGGGGCTGCGCGCTCGTCCAGCTCACCAGCAACAAGAGCCGCACCGACGCCCACCGCTTCTACGCGTCCCTGGGCTTCGCCCGCAGCCACGACGGCTTCAAGCTGGCCCTGTAGGGCGCTCCAGGACGCCGGCGCGGGTCCCCGGCTCAGCCCAGCAGGTGTCCGCCGCCGTCCACGAGCAGCACCTCGCCCGTGATGTACGAGGCGTTCGCCAGGTCGTGGACGGCCTCGGCGATGTCCTCAGGACGGCCCACCCGGCGCAGCGGCACGACCGAGGCCACGTGCTCCCTGGCGGCCTCGGCGCCCTCGACCCCGTCGAACCACGGGGTGTCGACGAGCCCCGGCGCGACCGCGTTGACCCGCACCTCGGGCCCCAGGGTCTTGGCGAGCAGCCTGGTCATGTGGTTGACGGCCGCCTTGGTCACCGCGTACGGGATGGAGCTGCCGCCGGGCCGGACGCCGGCCTGCGAGGAGATGTTCACGACGGCGCCGCGGGTCTCGCGCAGGTGCGGGACCGCGGCGGTGACGGTCTGCCAGACGCCGATGACGTTGACGTCGTAGAGGAGCCGCCAGACGTCGGGCGAGGCGCCCGCGAAGTCGTCGTGCGGGATGAAACGGGTGGTGCCGGCGCTGTTGACGAGCAGGTCGAGACGGCCGAAGTGCGCGACCGTCCGCTCCACGAGCCGGGCGGCCTGCGTCTCGTCGGAGACGTCGGCCTGCAGGTAGTGGGCGCCGGGGAGTTCCGCGGCGAGCTTCTCCCCGGCCTCGACGGAGCGGGCGGAGTTGACGGCGACCCGGTAGCCGGCGGCCGCGAGGCGGCGCGCGACGGCGGCCCCGATGCCGGAGGAGGAGCCGGTGACGAGGGCGACACGCTGATCACTCATGTGCTGATTCCTTCTGGACGACCTCCTGTCGCGCAGGGCGATCATGCCAGAGACGCCGGACGGCCCGCCGTCCCGTTCCGGGGCGGCGGGCCGTTCGCGGCGCACGGGTCAGTTGTGGCTGTGCAGGATCTCGTTGAGACCGCCCCAGACCGCGTTGTTCGGGCGGGCCTCGACGGCGCCGGTGACCGAGTTGCGGCGGAAGAGGATGTTCGAGGCCCCGGAGAGGTCGCGGGCCTTGACGACCTCGCCGTCGGGCATGGTGACCCGGGTGCCGGCGGTGACGTAGAGACCGGCCTCGACGACGCACTCGTCACCGAGCGCGATGCCGACGCCGGCCTCGGCGCCGACGAGGCAGCGCTCGCCGATCGAGATGATCACGTTGCCGCCGCCGGACAGGGTGCCCATGGTGGAGGCGCCGCCGCCGATGTCGGAGCCGTCCCCGACGACGACGCCGGCGGAGATGCGACCCTCGACCATCGAGGTGCCGAGGGTGCCGGCGTTGAAGTTGACGAAGCCCTCGTGCATGACGGTGGTGCCGGCGGCGAGGTGGGCGCCGAGGCGGACCCGGTCGGCGTCGGCGATGCGGACACCGGCGGGCACGACGTAGTCGGTCATGCGGGGGAACTTGTCGATCGAGGTGACCGAGAGCTGCAGGCCCTCGGCGCGGGCGTTGAGGCGCACCTTCTCGATGTCGTCGACGGCGACCGGGCCGAGCGAGGTCCAGGCGACGTTGGCGAGCAGGCCGAAGACGCCGTCCAGGCTCTGGCCGTGCGGCTTGACCAGGCGGTGGCTCAGCAGGTGCAGCCGCAGGTAGGCGTCGTGGGCGTCGAGCGGCTTGTCGTCGAGCGAGCCGATGACGGTGCGGACGGCGACCACCTCGACACCGCGGCGGGCGTCGACGCCGAGGGCCTTGGCGGCGCCCTCGCCCAGGGCGTTGACGGCCTCGTCGACGCTCAGGCGCTCGGTGCCGGCGGGGCCGGGGGCGTCGGTCAGCTCGGGGGCGGGGAACCAGGTGTCGAGAACGGTGCCGTCGCCGGCGATGGTGGCGAGGCCGGCGGCGACGGCGCCGGTGGTGCGAGGAGCAGTGGTCATGCGGAAAACCTAACGGTCGGGGCCCCGCGCGGGCCAACCGGTCTCAGGTGTCGGTCCGGTCGTCCGTGGCTTCCGACGAGCGGGGGACCGAGCCCTTCGGGGCTTCGTTCAGGATCCGGGACAGCATCTCGCGCGCGTACCCCTCGTCGTAGGTGCCGCCGGTCAGCAGCACCTGCAGGGAGATGCCGTCCAGCAGCGCGACGAGCGCCCGGGCGGTGACCGGGCCGGTGCGCGGGGCGAGCGCGGCGACGACGGCGTCGGCCCACTCGGCTGCGACGGGCCGCAGGGCCGGGCGGCGGAGCGCGGCCAGGTACAGCTCGTACTCCAGCTCGACCCCGGTCCGCTCCCCGCCGAGCCACTGTCCCGTGATCCGGGCGAGGCCTCCGGCGAGGTCCGGGCCGGTGAGCGCGGGGCTGTCGCGGAGTTCGTCGGCGAAGGTGGCGTTGACCCGGCGCAGGGCGGCGACGAGGAGTTCGTCGAGGGAGCCGAAGTGGTACGTGGTGGAGCCGAGCGGCACATCGGCCTCGGCGGCCACCGTGCGGTGGCTGAGCCCGGCGATCCCGTCCCGTCCGACGACCCTGAGTGCGGCGTCGACGATCCGCTCGCGCCGGTCGGGGTCGTGGCGGCGGGGACGCGCCATCAGTGCGCGCCGCCGAGGTTGAGGACGGCGACCCCGGCGATGATCAGGAGGATGCCGGCGATCTTGGCGAGGCCCATGGACTCGCCCAGGAAGAGGGCGCCGATGGCGGCGACGGCCGCGGTGCCGACGCCGGACCAGATCGCGTAGGCGGTGCCGACCTGCAGGGTCTTGAGCGCCTGGGCGAGGAGGGCGAAGGCGAGGAGGTAACCGGCGCCGGTGATCAGCGAGGGTGCGAGCCTGGTGAACCCCTCGCTGTACTTCATGGAGGTGGTGGCGACGATCTCGGCCGCTATGGCTCCCGCGAGGAGTCCGTATCCCATGTGTACGAGTGTACGGATGCTGTGTACGCGCGTACACAAACTCTGCGGATACGGTGTGCGCATGACATACCCCTCGGGGCCGTACGGATACGGCTACGCTCCCCCGCCGCCCCCGCCGAAGCCCGGCGTCATACCCCTGGCGCCACTGAACTTCAGCGACATCCTGACCAGCACCTTCACCACCTACGGGCGCTACTGGAAGCCGCTGCTCGGGGTCGCCGTCGCCGCCTACACGGCCGCCGGCGTGCTGGTCGGCGCGGCCCTGCTGCTGGCGTGGGCCGCCGTCGGCGACGACGTGCGGCGGCTGATCGACCTGCCCGCCGGCCAGGATCCCGTCTACGCCGACGTCCGCCCGCTGGTCATCGCCTTCCTCTGCGTCTGGCTCGTCGCCATGGCCGGTTACATCGTCTGCGGCGGCCTGGTCTACGCGGCCGTGCCGGCCGTGGTCCAGGAGGCGGTGCTCGGCCGCCCGATCGCGTTCGGGACGGTCTGGCGCCGGGCCTGGTCACGGCTGGGCGCGGTGGTCGGCTCGGTCTTCCTGGCGATGCTGGCCACGGTCCTGCCGGTGGTGCTCTTCGCAGCCGCCGTCGGCCTGGTGATGACGTCCATGATCATGGGCCTCGACGACGGCGACGAGGGCGTCGGTTTCGCCCTCGGGGGCCTGTTCCTCTTCCTGGCCGCCCTCGCGCTCGTCCCGCTGGGCCTCTGGCTGTGGATCAGGTACAGCCTCGCGCCGACGGTCGCCGTCATCGAGGGCCAGGGCGCGGTGGCCTCCCTGCGCCGCTCCGCCGCGCTGGTCAAGGGCTCCTGGTGGCGGGTCTTCGGCTGCACGCTCGCCACCGGCCTGATCGTGGGCATGGTCGCCGGCGTGATCCAGCAGGTCATCTCGCAGGCGGCCGCCGTCCCGATGTCGACGGTCGGCCTCGGCGAGGAGCCGCCGTCCGTGGGCGAGGTGCTCTCCGCGCTCGGCGGCATGCTGGCGGTCGCCGCCGTGGCCCAGCTCCTGGTCCAGGCCGTCGCGGCCCCGTTCCAGCCCCTGGTCTCCGGCCTCCTCTACGTCGACCAGCGCATCCGCAAGGAGAACCTGGCCCCGCTGCTGGCGCAGACGGCCGCGGAACCGCCCGTCAGTCGATGAGCGTGGCCTTGGGCCGGAGCACGCAGAACTCGTTGCCCTCGGGATCGGCGAGGACCACCCAGGTCGCGTCCTCGCCCTGACCCACGTCCACCCGGGTCGCCCCGAGCGCGATGATCCGCTCGACCTCGGCGTCCCGGTCGTCGGGCGTCAGGTCGATGTGCAGACGGTTCTTGACGGTCTTCTTCTCGGACACGGGGAGGAAGCACATGCCCGGCAGCGCACGCTCGTCGGCGCCGATGACGATCTCGTGCTCGTCCTCGTACAGGATCCGCCAGTCCAGCACCGCCGCCCAGAAGCGGGCCTGCGCGGGCAGGTCGTGCGAGTCGACGACGAGGTGGTACATGCGAACGGCCATGGCCGTCAGTCTGACACGACGAGGCCCCCGGTGATCACTCACCGGGGGCCTCGTCGTGCGACGGTCGGCTCAGACGTTGAAGCCGAGCGCGCGGAGCTGCTCGCGGCCGTCGTCCGTGATCTTGTCAGGACCCCACGGCGGCATCCAGACCCAGTTGATCTTCAGCTCGCTGGCGATGCCGTCGGTGGCGGCCTTCGCCTGGTCCTCGATCACGTCGGTCAGCGGACAGGCCGCCGACGTCAGGGTCATGTCCAGCGTGACGACGTTCGAGTCGTCGATGTGGATGCCGTAGATCAGGCCGAGGTTGACGACGTCGATGCCCAGTTCGGGGTCGACGACGTCGTACAGCGCCTCGCGGATCTCTTCCTCGGAGGCCGGCTTCATCGTGGCCTCGGCGTTCTCGGTCATGCCGTCTTCCCTTCCGCGTCGGAGCCCAGCGCCTGGGCCGTCGCGTCCTTCCACGCCATCCAGCTGAGCAGCGCGCACTTCACCCGGGCGGGGTACTTCGAGACACCGGCGAACGCGACCGCGTCCTCCAGGATCTCCTCCATCGCGTCGTCCGGCTCGATCTGGCCCTTGGACTGCATCAGCTCCAGGAACGTGCCCTGGATCTTCTGCGCCTCCGCCAGCTCCTTGCCGACGAGCAGCTCGTTGAGCACGGATGCCGAGGCCTGGCTGATGGAGCAGCCCTGACCCTCGTACGACACGTCCGCGATGCGGTCGCCCTCGTACTTCACGCGGAGGGTGATCTCGTCGCCGCAGGTCGGGTTGACGTGGTGCACCTCGGCGTCGCCGTCCCGCAAGCCCCGGCCGTGCGGGTGCTTGTAGTGGTCCAGGATGACGTCCTGGTACATCGAATCCAGCTTCACAGGTCAGCCGCCCTATCCGAAGAAGTTACGGACGTGCTCCAGGCCCGCGACCAGGGCGTCGACCTCGGCCGGAGTGGAGTACAGATAGAACGACGCTCGCGTGGTCGCGGGAATTCCGTACCGGAGGCACACCGGGCGGGCGCAGTGGTGACCGACCCGGACGGCGATGCCCTCCTCGTCGAGGACCTGGCCCACGTCGTGCGGGTGGATGTCCCCGAGCGTGAACGAGATCGCCGCGCCGCGGTCCTCGGCCGTGGTGGGGCCGATGATCCGCAGGTCCGGCACCTCCTGGAGGCGCTGGACGGCGTACTCGGTGATCGCGTGCTCGTGGCGCGCGATGTTCTCCATGCCGATCGCCGACAGGTAGTCCACGGCCGCGCCGAGGCCGACGGCCTGGGCGATCGGGGGCGTGCCCGCCTCGAACTTGTGCGGGGCCGGCGCGTAGGTGGAGGAGTGCATCGAGACGGTCTCGATCATCTCGCCGCCACCGAGGAACGGCGGCAGGTCCTCCAGGAGCTCCTGCCGTCCCCACAGCACGCCGATGCCGGTCGGACCGCACATCTTGTGGCCGGTGAAGGCCACGAAGTCGGCCTGCAGCGCCTGCACGTCGAGCACCATGTGCGGCGCGGCCTGGGAGGCGTCGATGCAGACGAGCGCACCGACCTCCTGGGCGCGGCGGATGATCGTCTCGACCGGGTTGATCGTGCCCAGCAGGTTCGAGACCAGCGTGAAGGAGACGATCTTGGTCTTCTCGGTGATGACCTCTTCGATGTTCGAGAGGTCGAGACGGCCGTCGTCGGTGAGGCCGAACCACTTCAGCTTCGCGCCGGTTCGCTGCGCGAGCAGCTGCCACGGCACGATGTTGGAGTGGTGCTCCATCTCCGTGATGGCGATCTCGGTCTCGTGGTCCACGCGGTAGGGCTCGTCGGCCCAGCCCAGCATGTTGGCCACGAGGTTGAGCGACTCGGAGGCGTTCTTGGTGAAGATCACCTCGTCGCGGCTCGGCGCGTTGATGAAGGCGGCGACCTTGTCGCGGGCACCCTCGTACAGCGCGGTGGCCTCCTCGGCGACCGTGTAGACGCCGCGGTGCACGTTCGCGTTGTGCCGCTCGTAGTACGCGTTGAGCGCGTCGAGGACCTGGCGCGGCTTCTGCGAGGTCGCCGCGGAGTCCAGGTACACGATCTTCTTGCCGTCGTGGACCAGACGATCCAGCAGCGGGAAGTCCTTGCGGATCGCCTCGGTGTCGAGGAGGCCGGTCAGCCCCTGATGGGCGGAAGTCACGCGGATGCGCCACCCTTCACGTACTTGTCGTAACCCTCGTTCTCCAGCTGGTCGGCGAGCTCGGCGCCGCCGGACTCGACGATGCGGCCGTTCGCGAAGACGTGCACGAAGTCGGGCTTGATGTAGCGGAGGATCCGCGTGTAGTGCGTGATCAGCAGGGTGCCGACCTCACCGGTCTCGCGGACGCGGTTGACGCCCTCGGAGACGATGCGCAGCGCGTCGACGTCGAGGCCGGAGTCGGTCTCGTCGAGGATCGCGATCTTCGGCTTGAGCAGCTCGAGCTGGAGGATCTCGTGGCGCTTCTTCTCACCGCCGGAGAAGCCCTCGTTGACGTTGCGCTCGGCGAAGGCCGGGTCCATCTGGAGCTGCTCCATGGCCTCCTTGACCTCCTTCACCCAGGTGCGCAGCTTGGGGGCCTCGCCGCGGACGGCGGTGGCGGAGGTGCGGAGGAAGTTGGAGACCGAGACGCCCGGGACCTCGACCGGGTACTGCATGGCCAGGAAGACACCGGCGCGGGCGCGCTCGTCGACCGACATCTCCAGGACGTCCTCACCGTCGAGGGTGACGGTGCCGCCGGTGATCGTGTACTTCGGGTGGCCGGCCAGCGAGTACGCCAGGGTCGACTTGCCGGAGCCGTTCGGGCCCATGACGGCGTGGGTCTCGCCCTGCTTGATGGTCAGGTCGACACCCTTGAGGATCTCACGCGGACCGTTCTCGGCCTCGACGGAGACGTGCAGGTCGTGGATTTCAAGCGTTGCCATGGGTGACTCAGGACTCCTGGGTGACGGAGACGAGCACATCGTCCCCTTCGATCTTTACGGGGTATACGGGGACGGGGCGCGTCGCGGGAAGGCCGGACGGCTTGCCGGTGCGGAGGTCGAAGCTGGAGCCGTGGAGCCAGCACTCGATGGCGCAGTCCTCGACCTCGCCCTCCGAGAGGGAGACGTTCGCGTGCGAGCAGATGTCGTTGATCGCGAACACCTCGCCGTCGGTGTGGACGACGGACACCGGCGTGCCGTCGACCTCGACCCGCTTGGGGGTGTCGGTCTCCAGCTCGCTCAGCGCGCAGACGCGGACGAAGGCCATCAGACGGACGCCTCCAGCTCGGCCTCGATCTTGGCGATGAGGCGCTCCTCGACGTCCGGCAGACCGATCTGCTGGACCAGCTCCGCGAAGAAGCCGCGGACGACGAGGCGGCGGGCCTCGGCGGCCGGGATGCCGCGCGACATCAGGTAGAAGAGCTGCTCGTCGTCGAAGCGGCCGGTGGCGGAGGCGTGGCCGGCGCCGGCGATCTCGCCGGTCTCGATCTCCAGGTTCGGCACCGAGTCGACCCGGGCACCGTCGGTGAGGACCAGGTTCCGGTTGAGCTCGTAGGTGTCGGTGCCCTCGGCCTTGGCCTCGATGAGGACGTCGCCGATCCACACGGCGTGCGCGCCTTCGCCCTGCAGCGCGCCCTTGTAGGCCACGTTGGACTTGCAGTGCGGGACGTTGTGGGTGACCAGGAGGCGGTGCTCCTGGTGCTGCCCGGCGTCGGTGAAGTACAGGCCGAAGAGCTCGGCCTCGCCGCCGGGGGCGGCGTAGGTGACGCGCGGGTGGATGCGGACCACGTCGCCGCCGAAGGTCACCACGACGGACTTGAAGGAGGCGTCGCGGCCGACCAGCGCGTTGTGCTGGGCGATGTGGACGGCCTTCTCGTCCCAGTCCTGGACGGAGACCACGGTGAGCTTGGCGCCGTCGCCGAGCACGTAGTCGACGTTGGCGGCGAGCACCGCGTCGCCGGTGTGGTCGATGACGACGACGGCCTCGGCGAAGGCGCCGAGCTCGATCACCTGGTGGCCGAAGGCGACGCCGCCCTCGCCGTGCACGGCGATGCGGATCGGCTCGGTGAGCACGACCTCCTTGGCGACGGTGACGACCGAGGCCTTCTCGAAGGAGGTGTACGCCTGGGCGGCGACCCGGTCGACCGGCGTGCCGGCCTTGCCGAGGCGCGCGTCGTCGCGGCCCACGGTCTCCACGGTGACGCCCTCGGGGGCCTCGACCTCGACACGGACACCCTCGCCGGTGGCGACGGCGGTGCCGTCGTGCAGGCCGCGGAGCCGCTCCAGCGGGGTGAAGCGCCACTCCTCCTCACGGCCGTGCGGCACCGGGAAGTCCGCGACGTCGAAGGACGGCGGGGCGCTCATGCGCGTGGCGACGGTGGACTCGGCGGCCACCGCGATCGAGCCGGCGGTGGTGGAGCCCGCCGGGATGTTCTGAGCCTCAGCCATGGCTGTCGTGTTGCTCTCTTCCTGCGTCAAAAAGGAATCAGTCGCTGCGTTCGGGGCGGGGGCGGCGATCAGCCGACCGCACCTTCCATCTGCAGCTCGATCAGCCGGTTCAGCTCCAGCGCGTACTCCATCGGCAGCTCCTTCGCGATGGGCTCGACGAAGCCGCGGACGATCATGGCCATCGCCTCGAACTCGGTGAGGCCACGGCTCATCAGGTAGAAGAGCTGGTCCTCGGAGACCTTGGAGACGGTGGCCTCGTGACCCATGGAGACGTCGTCCTCGCGGACGTCCACGTACGGGTACGTGTCCGAGCGGGAGATCGTGTCGACGAGCAGGGCGTCACAGAGCACGTTCGACTTGGCGCCCGGGGCACCCTCGCCGATCTCGATGAGACCGCGGTAGGAGGTGCGGCCGCCGCCTCGCGCCACCGACTTGGAGACGATGTTGGAGGAGGTGTTCGGGGCCATGTGGACCATCTTGGCGCCGGCGTCCTGGTGCTGGCCCTCGCCGGCGAAGGCGATGGAGAGGGTCTCGCCCTTGGCGTGCTCGCCCATCAGGTAGACGGCCGGGTACTTCATGGTGACCTTGGAGCCGATGTTGCCGTCGACCCACTCCATGGTGGCGCCCTCGTACGCGACGGCGCGCTTGGTCACCAGGTTGTAGACGTTGTTCGACCAGTTCTGGATCGTCGTGTAGCGGCAGCGGCCGCCCTTCTTCACGATGATCTCGACGACCGCGGAGTGCAGCGAGTCGGAGGAGTAGATCGGGGCGGTGCAGCCCTCGACGTAGTGGACGTAGGCGTCCTCGTCGACGATGATCAGCGTCCGCTCGAACTGGCCCATGTTCTCCGTGTTGATACGGAAGTAGGCCTGCAGCGGGATCTCGACGTGCACGCCCTTGGGGACGTAGATGAAGGATCCGCCGGACCACACGGCCGTGTTCAGGGAGGCGAACTTGTTGTCGCCGACCGGGATGACGGTGCCGAAGTACTCCTTGAAGAGCTCCTCGTGCTCCTTCAGCGCGGTGTCCGTGTCGACGAAGATGACGCCCTGCTCCTCCAGGTCCTCGCGGATCTGGTGGTAGACGACCTCGGACTCGTACTGGGCCGCGACACCGGCGACGAGGCGCTGCTTCTCCGCCTCCGGGATGCCGAGCTTGTCGTACGTGTTCTTGATGTCCTCCGGCAGGTCCTCCCAGGACTCGGCCTGCTTCTCGGTGGACCGCACGAAGTACTTGATGTTGTCGAAGTCGATGCCGGACAGGTCGGAGCCCCAGGTCGGCATGGGCTTCTTGCCGAAGAGCTTGAGGCCCTTGAGCCGCAGCTTCAGCATCCACTCGGGCTCGTTCTTCTTCGAGGAGATGTCGCGGACGACGTCCTCGGAGAGGCCTCGCTTGGCGGCGGAACCCGCCGCGTCCGAGTCGGCCCAGCCGTACTCGTACCGACCCAGGCCCTCGAGCTCGGGGTGGCTGATCTCGGTGGTCATGCGGGGTTCCTCCCGGCCGTGCTTGCAGATGCTGTGGATGGAGTGGTCTGTGGGGCGCCGTGCGGGATGAACGTCGTGCAGACGCCGTCACCATGCGCGATGGTGGCCAGGCGCTGGACGTGGGTCCCGAGGAGGCGGGAGAAGATCTCCGTCTCCGCTTCGCACAGCTGCGGGTACTGCTCGGCGACGTGGGCGACCGGGCAGTGGTGCTGGCAGAGCTGCTCGCCGACCGGCGCGTTGCGCGCAGTGGCAGCGTACCCGTCGGCGGTCAGCGCCTTGGCCAGAGCCTCGGTGCGCTGGTCCGGGTCGGCGGACTCGACGGCCTCGCGGTACGACTCGGCCTGCGCCTCGATCCGGTCGCGGGCGAAGGCGGCGACGGCCGCCTCTCCGCCGGCGTTGCGCTCGATCCAGCGCAGCGCCTCGACGGCCAGCGTGTCGTACGACTGGTCGAAGGCGTCCCGGCCGCAGTCGGTGAGCGCGAAGACCTTCGCCGGGCGGCCCCGGGTGCGGGCGCCGTAGACCCGCTTCTCGCGCGCTTCCACCACGTTGTCGGTGACCAGCGAGTCGAGGTGGCGGCGGACGGCGGCCTGGGTGAGGCCGAGCCGCTGCGCCAGGTCGGCGACGGTCGAGGGTCCGTGGTCCAGGATGGACCGCGCGACCCGGTTGCGCGTCGATCGCTCACCGGTCGCGAGTTCCTCCGAGGGAGCCTCACCGACGTTTTTCACAACGCCATTGTTGCGTAATTAATCGGGGACTGACAAGCGAGGTCCCGGCGGACGACGGTGCGGTACGTCACGCAGGTAAGGCTTACCTGACCTGCGGAAACGATCATACGTAGGACGAATGGCGCCCCCTCTGACCAGCGGTTTCCGGCTACTCGCCGCGACCCGCCGGTGCCACTGCGGTACGCCCCCGGGCCTCCACGGCACGGACGAAAGATTCCGCGTTGCGGACCGCCGCGCCGCCCGTGTCGTTGTTGAGGAACACGAAGACCTCGGCGCCGTCGCCCCAGGTCCCGGCCAACCGGTCCGCCCAGGTCAGCAGCGCCTGCCGGCCGTACGACGGGAAGGGTCGCGCGCGGCCCTCGTGCAGCCGCAGATACCCCCAGTCGGCCGTCCGCCACAGCGGGGTCACCGGGCGCGAACCCCGGTCGGCCCAGCACAGTGCGGCACCGTGGCCGGAAAGGACCCCTGCGATCCGCTCCGTCCACCACGAGTCGTGCCGCGGCTCGACCGCCACCCGCACCCCCGCCGGGAAGCAGCCGAGCGCCGCGTCCAGGAGCCCGGCGTCCGCCCGCAGCGTCGGCGGCAGCTGGAGCAACACGGGACCGAGCCGGTCGCCCAGCGCCTCAGCGCGCCCCAGCAGCCGTCCGACCGGTTCCTCGGGGTCCCGCAGACGCTTCACGTGGGTGAGGTAGCGGCTGGCCTTGACCGCCATGACGAAGCCCTCGGGCGTCCGCTCCCGCCAGGCGGCGAAGGTCGCGCGCTCCGGCAGCCGGTAGAAGGCGTTGTTGTTCTCCACCACGGGGAAGCTCCGCGCGTACTCCTCCAGCCACCGCCGCGCGGGCACGCCTTCCGGGTACAGGACGCCCCGCCAGTCCCGGTACTGCCAGCCGGACGTGCCGACGAAAACCGCCATACCGGGCGCATGCCCGCTCCGGCCGGATCCAGGCCCGTCCGGGGCCGCCCGCCGGGAGGTCCCGGCGGGTCCTTAGACTTCCCGGCATGCGAAACGAGTCCGGCGAGTCCGTGGTCCGGGTCCGGGGCCTGGTCAAGCGGTACGGAACCAAGACCGCCGTCGACGGCCTCGACCTCGATGTCCGCGAGGGCACCGTCACCGCCGTCCTCGGACCCAACGGGGCCGGCAAGACGACCACGATCGAGAGCTGCGAGGGGTACCGGAGGCCGGACGCCGGCACCGTACGCGTCCTCGGCCTCGACCCGGTAGCCGACGCCGCCGCCCTGCGGCCCCGGATCGGCGTGATGCTCCAGTCGGGCGGCGTCTACTCCGGCGCCCGCGCCGACGAGATGCTCCGCCACATGGCCCGACTCCACGCCCAGCCGCTGGACGTGGACGCCCTGATCGAGCGCCTCGGCCTCGGCTCCTGCGGCCGCACCACCTACCGGCGCCTCTCCGGCGGCCAGCAGCAGCGCCTCTCGCTCGCCATGGCGGTCGTCGGCCGGCCCGAGCTGGTCTTCCTGGACGAGCCGACCGCCGGACTCGACCCGCAGGCCCGTCGCGCCACCTGGGACCTGGTCCGCGAGCTGCGCGCCGACGGCGTGACGGTCGTCCTGACCACCCACTTCATGAACGAGGCGGAGGAGCTCGCCGACGACGTCGCCATCGTCGACGCCGGCCGGGTCGTCGCCCAGGGCAGCCCCGAGGAGCTGTGCCGCGGCGGCGCCGAGAACACCCTGCGCTTCACCGGACGCGCCGGACTCGACATCGGCTCGCTGCTCAAGGCGCTGCCCGACGGCAGTTCCGCCGCCGAGCCGCTGCCCGGCAGCTACCGGATCACCGGCGAGGTCGGCCCCCAGCTGCTCGCCACCGTGACCAGCTGGTGCGCCCAGCACGGCGTGATGCCCGACCGGATCTCCGTCGAGCGTCACACCCTCGAAGACGTCTTCCTCGAACTGACCGGCAAGGAGCTGCGCGGATGAGCACGGGTACGTACGCGCCGAGGCCCGGGGCCGCGCCGGTCGGGCGGATGATCGCCGCGCAGGCGGCCCTGGAGACCCGGATGCTGCTGCGCAACGGCGAGCAGCTGCTCCTCACGGTGATCATCCCCTCCCTCCTGCTCGTGCTCTTCTCGACGGTGGACATCGTCGACACCGGCACCGGCAAGGCCGTCGACTTCCTCGCCCCGGGCGTCCTCGCCCTCGCCGTGATGTCCACCGCCTTCACCGGGCAGGCCATCGCCACCGGCTTCGAGCGGCGCTACGGGGTGCTCAAGCGGCTCGCCGCCTCGCCGCTGCCGCGCTGGGCGCTGATGAGCGCCAAGACGCTGGCGGTGCTCGTCACGGAGGTGCTCCAGGTGGCGCTCCTGACCGTGATCGCCCTGGCCCTCGGCTGGTCGCCGCACGGCAACCCGCTCTCGGTGTTCGTGCTGCTCGTCCTCGGCACCGCGGCCTTCTCCGGGCTGGGGCTGCTGATGGCCGGCACCCTCAAGGCGGAGGCGACGCTCGCCGCCGCGAACCTGGTCTTCCTGCTGCTGCTCGTCGGCGGCGGCGTGATGGTGCCGCTGGAGAAGTTCGGTGCCGCGGGGGACGTGCTCGCGTTCCTGCCGATCTCCGCGCTCTCCGACGGGCTGCGGGACGTGCTGCAGCAGGGCGCCGCGATGCCGTGGGGCGACGCGCTCATCCTCGCCGTCTGGGCGGTGCTCGGTCTCGGCGCGGCGGCGCGCTTCTTCCGCTGGGAGTGACGCCGGGAGTAGCGGACCGGTGACGTTTCGGGGTGACTCGCCCCGTAAGCACCCCCTCGTGAAAGCGTGCACAAGGCCCCGCCTACGATGTGGACCGTGCAGACCCCCCTCGCCTTCATCGCCCAGCGCTGGACCCCCTCCCCCCGGGTCCTCCGGCGCGCCGCGCTCTCCGCCGTCGTGATGAGCGTCGTCATCATCGTCACCGGCGGCGCGGTCCGGCTGACCGGCTCCGGTCTCGGCTGCGACACCTGGCCCAAGTGCACGGACGACAGCCTCATCGTCACCGCCGAGCAGGGCTTCCACGGCCTCGTCGAGTTCGGCAACCGGATGCTGACCTACGTCCTGTCGGCCGCCGTCGGCTGGGCGATCGTCGCCGCGCGCTCGGCCAAGCCCCGCCGCCGCTCGCTCACCCGGCTGGGCTGGGCGCAGTTCTGGCTGGTGATGAGCAACGCCGTCATCGGCGGCATCACCGTGTGGATGGGCCTCAACCCGTGGACCGTGGCCGGCCACTTCCTGGCCGCGAACGCGCTGCTCACGGTGGCCGTCGTCACCTGGCACCGCACCGCCGAGGGGGACACCGCCCCGAAGCCGCGGGTCCCGGGCCCGGTGCGCAAGCTGTCCTGGGCCATCACCGGCGTCTCCGCGCTGCTCATCGCGCTCGGCACCACGGTGACCGGCGCCGGCAAGCACGCGGGCGACAGCAGCGACGTGCCGCGCATGCCCTGGGACTGGACGAACGCCGCGCACATCCACGCCGTCGCGGCCTGGGTGGTCTGCGCCCTGGCCCTGGCGATGTGGCTGGTCCTGAGGGTGGTGGACGCTCCGGACGACACCCGGGCCCGCGCCCGCGACCTGCTGATCGTGCTGCTCGCGCAGGGTGTCATCGGCTACGTCCAGTACTTCACGGGCGTCCCGGAGCTGATGGTCGCCGCGCACATGCTCGGCTCCGCGCTCCTGTGGATCGCCGTGCTGCGCCTGGCCCTGAGCCTGCGCGAGCGCCCGCCGGTCACGGCGGACATCCCGGCCCAGCCGGACGCCGAGCTCGCCACGGCCTGAGCCGAGGCCGGTCCGGGGGCCGGCCAGGGCCGGGCCCCGGAGGAGGCGCGGACCGGCCGGCCGCTCGCCGCCCACGACGACCCGCCGGCAGGCCGGAAGGCCTACCCGAGGCGGTACACCCGCCGCGCGTTCCCCGCGGCGAGCAGGCCGGCGACCCGCTGGGCGTCCGGCCGGGACCAGGAGCCGTCGCCGACCCACTCGCCGAGCACACGGGCGAGCGCCCCGCGGAAGACGCTGGCGGCCACCACATGGAGCTCGGGCAGACCGCGGGCGCCGCTGGAGAAGAGCAGCTTGCCGAAGGGGGCCAGCTCCAGGAACTCCGCCAGCACCGCCGCCGCCCTGGCCCCGGTGCGGGCGACGACCGGGCCGAGGTCCGCGTAGACGTGCGGGAAGTGCCCGGCGAGCCGGGCGGCCTGGCGGTGGTAGGGATAGGCGTGCAGCAGCACCAGGTCGGCGCCGTGGCCGCCGGTGGCGACGGCGAAGCCGGCCAGCGTGCCCGGGTCCCGCTCCCCCACGTGCAGCTGGAGCGGACGGCCCGCCCCGACCGCGACCCACAGCAGATGGCGCAGCAGCACCGGGTCGTCCACCGCCTGGCCGGCCGTGCGCCGGGCCAGCCAGCGCCCCGCCGCGCCGCGCACCTCGCCGGGCCCGGGAGGCTCGGGGACGGCCGTGAGCCCGCCCCGTACGCCCGCCACCGAGGTGAAGGCGACGGCGCCCGCGGCGGCCCCGTGGACGGCCTCGGTGAGGCGGGCCAGGAAGGCGTCGACGGTGCCCGACGTGTCGGCGACCCGCTGGGCGAGGAGTTCGAGCCGGACGATCTCGTGCGCGGCGGCGCCGCCCGTGGCGGCGAGCTCGGCGGGCCCGGTCAGATCGCCGGGCGGCCCGGTGTCGACGAGATAGGTGCCGATGCCGGAGGCGCGCAGCAGGCGCCGCCCCGCTTCGAGGACGCCGAGTTCACGGCGCCGGGCGAGGTAGCGGGCGGGCGGGCAGTGCGGTTCGAGGCCGAGGAGCGGCGGACACCAGCGGCGTACGGCGAAGCCGGCCTGGGTGTCGAAGAAGGTCGTGCCGGCGGCGGGCGGGGCCTCGGCCGGGGCGAGACGGGTCTCAAAGGTGCCGAGGCCGAGCTCCGTACGGAGCACCCCGTGGCAGTACTGGTCCACCAGGCTCGGAGTGTCGATCATTCGGGGGGCTCCCACGTGAGGACGGGCTTGCACCGTTCCTAACGGGTGAGCCCCGCGTGAGGTTGTCGCCTCCGGAGCCCCGGCGGTATCAGGCGTTGGCCGGGCCGCCGAGCTGGATACCGGCCATCCGGGTCCACTCGTACGGGCCGGTGACGACCTTGGCGGCGAACTCGCCGTCGAACTCCTCGTGGAGCGTGAGACCGGCCTTCTCGGCGGCCGCTTCCGCGATCGCGTAGGTCGGGGCCACCAGGTCGCCCCAGCCGCCGTCCTCACCGACGAGGACGATGCGGGTGCCCGCCTGACCGATGTGGGCCAGCTGGCCCTCGGCGCCGCCGTGCTTCCCGGAGAAGGCCTTGATCTCCTTGGCGAGCTTGGCCGCCTTGCGCTCCGCCTGCTTCGTGTCTGCCATGGGAAAGAGCCTACTCGCGGGTAGATCGACTGGCGACGGCCGGGCCACGTGGCGTGGGCCACGCGCCCCGGCCGTCGGCAGGGTGGACGTCGTACGGGGGTCAGCGCAGGAAGGGGTCCACCGCGACCGCGACGAAGAGCAGCGAGACGTAGGTGATGGACCAGTGGAAGAGGCGCATCTCCTTGAGCTTCCCGCCCGTCACCTCGGCCTTGGCCCGGTTGAGCAGCCCGTGCGCCTCCCAGAGCCACCAGCCGCCGGTCAGCAGCGCCACCGCGGTGTAGAACCAGCCGGTGTAGCCCAGCGGGGTGAGCAGCAGCGAGACCGCCACCATGACCCAGCTGTAGAGCACGATCTGCTTGGCGACGACCTTGTTGGAGGCGAGCACCGGGAGCATGGGGACGCCCACCCGCGCGTAGTCCTCCTTCACCTTCATCGACAGCGGCCAGTAGTGCGGCGGCGTCCAGAAGAAGATGACGAGGAAGAGGATGACGGCGGCCCAGGACATCGAGTTCGTGACCGCGGACCAGCCGATGAGCACCGGCATGCAGCCGGCGATGCCGCCCCAGACGATGTTCTGGCTGGTGCGCCGCTTGAGGATCATCGTGTAGACGACCACGTAGAAGAGCAGCGCGCCGAGCGACAGCCAGGCGGACAGCCAGTTGACGAGCAGCCCGAACCACAGGGTGGAGACCACCGCGAGGGTGATGCCGAAGACCAGGCCCTCGCGCGGCGAGACCATGCCGGTCACCAGCGGGCGCTGGGACGTGCGGTCCATCAGGGCGTCGATGTCGCGGTCGATGTACATGTTCAGCGCGTTGGCGCCGCCCGCGGAGAGATAGCCGCCGAAGCAGGTGGCGAGCACCAGCCACAGGTCGGGCACGCCCTGTTCGGCGAGGAACATCACCGGAACGGTCGTGATGAGCAGCAGCTCGATGATCCGCGGCTTGGTCAGCGCCACGAATGCCTTGACGCGGGCCCCGAACGGCCTACGGCCCCCCGGGCTGGGAGTCAAGACGACCCCTGCGGGTCGGGACTCGACGGCCGTCACGCACACCCCTGACAGAGAATTTCCCAGCAAGCTCCCCGGATGAAGACGGGGTGAAGACTTGCGCGTACCACGCCACTGTAGACGTTGCCCATACGCCGATCTTCGCGGGGGTGGGGTCGTGTTGGCGGGGGTCACCCGAGGCGCGTCCCGAAGAGCGGACACCAGCCGCGGTCCCCTCGGGAGGCGAACTGCCACGCCCGGCGGCAGTCTTGCAGGGAGAGCGCTCATATGAGGGGCATGGACACGAAAAGAGGGGCGAATTCCAGGGGTAGGCTCGACATCGCCGGGACACCCTCAGTCACCGGCTCAAGACATGCGGAGAGGAGCCCTGACTCAGGGTGAGCACTAAGCCGACGACCACAGACCTCGAGTGGACCGAACTGGACCAGCGGGCCGTGGACACCGCCCGCATCCTGGCCGCCGACGCCGTTCAGAAGGTCGGAAACGGCCATCCCGGTACGGCCATGAGCCTCGCGCCCGCCGCGTACACCCTCTTCCAGAAGGTGATGCGGCACGACCCCGCCGACCCGGAGTGGGTGGGCCGCGACCGGTTCGTGCTCTCCGCCGGGCACTCGTCCCTGACCCTCTACACCCAGCTCTACCTGGGCGGCTTCGGTCTCGAGCTCGACGACCTGAAGTCCTTCCGCACCTGGGGCTCGAAGACTCCGGGCCACCCGGAGTACGGCCACACGGCGGGTGTCGAGACGACGACCGGTCCGCTCGGCCAGGGCGTCGCCAACGCGGTGGGCATGGCGATGGCCGCCCGCTTCGAGCGCGGCCTGTTCGACCCGGCGGCCGCGCAGGGCGCCTCTCCCTTCGACCACCACATCTACGTGATCGCCGGTGACGGCTGCCTCCAGGAGGGCATCTCCGCCGAGGCCTCCTCGCTCGCCGGACACCAGAAGCTCGGCAACCTGATCCTGCTGTGGGACGACAACCACATCTCGATCGAGGGCGACACCGAGACCGCCGTGTCCGAGGACACGATGAAGCGGTACGAGGCGTACGGCTGGCACGTCCAGCGCGTCGAGCCGCAGGCCAACGGCGACCTGGACCCGGCCGCCCTGTTCGCCGCGATCAAGGCCGCCGAGGCCGAGACCGAGCGCCCCTCCTTCATCGCGATGCGCTCGATCATCGCCTGGCCGGCCCCGAACGCCCAGAACACCGAGGCCGCGCACGGCTCGGCGCTCGGCGACGACGAGGTCGCGGCCACCAAGCGCGTGCTCGGCTTCGACCCGGAGCAGTCCTTCGAGGTCTCCGACGAGGTCATCGCGCACACCCGCGCCCTCGGCGACCGCGGCCGCGAGGCCCGCGCCGCGTGGGAGAAGTCGCTGGCCGAGTGGCGCACCGCCAACCCGGAGCGGGCGGCCGAGTTCGACCGCATCGAGGCCAACGAGCTGCCGGCCGGCTGGGCCGAGAAGCTCCCGGTCTTCGAGGCGGGCAAGAGCGTCGCGACCCGTGCCGCCTCCGGCAAGGTCCTGCAGGCGCTCGGCGCGGTGATCCCCGAGCTGTGGGGCGGCTCGGCCGACCTCGCCGGCTCGAACAACACCACGATCGACAAGACGTCCTCCTTCCTCCCGGAGGGCAACCCGCTGCCCGAGGCGGACCCGTACGGCCGGACGATCCACTTCGGCATCCGCGAGCACTCCATGGCCGCGGAGATGAACGGCATCGCCCTGCACGGCAACACCCGCGTCTACGGCGGCACCTTCCTGGTGTTCTCCGACTACATGCGCAACGCCGTGCGTCTGTCCGCGCTGATGCACCTGCCGGTGACGTACGTGTGGACGCACGACTCGATCGGTCTCGGCGAGGACGGCCCGACCCACCAGCCGGTGGAGCACCTGGCCTCCCTGCGCGCGATCCCCGGTCTGACGGTCGTCCGTCCGGCCGACGCCAACGAGACGGCGATCGCCTGGCGCGAGATCACCCGTCGCCACACGAAGGTGTTCGGCAAGGGCACCCCGATCGGCCTGGCGCTCACCCGTCAGGGTGTGCCGACCTACGCGCCGAACGAGGACACGGCCAAGGGCGGCTACGTGCTGTTCGACGCCGACGGCGACGCCCAGGTGGTCCTGATCGCCACCGGCTCCGAGGTGCACCTGGCCGTCGAGGCCCGGGAGCAGCTGCAGGCGGCCGGCGTCCCGACCCGTGTGGTCTCGATGCCGTCGGTGGAATGGTTCGAGGAGCAGGGGCAGGAGTACAAGGACTCCGTCCTGCCGCCTTCGGTCAAGGCGCGGGTCGCGGTCGAGGCCGGTATCGGCCTGACCTGGCACAAGTACGTCGGCGACGCCGGCCGGATCGTCTCGCTGGAGCACTTCGGTGCCTCGGCCGACGCCAAGGTCCTGTTCCGCGAGTTCGGATTCACGCCGGAGGCGATCGTGGCCGCCGCGCGGGAATCCCTCGACGCCGCCGCGCGCTGACGCACATACGTACGACTTAATGGAGATGCAACTCTCATGACAGACGCTCTCAAGCGCCTCTCCGACGAAGGCGTCGCGATCTGGCTGGACGATCTCTCGCGCAAGCGGATCACGTCCGGCAATCTGGCCGAGCTCATCGACCAGAGCCATGTGGTGGGTGTGACCACCAACCCGTCCATCTTCCAGAAGGCGATCTCCTCGGGTGACGGCTACGAGCAGCAGCTCGTCGACCTGGCCGCCCGCAAGGTGACCGTGGAAGAAGCCATCCGCATGATCACGACGGCTGACGTGAGGGACGCCGCCGACATCCTGCGCCCCGTCTTCGACGCGACGCAGGGCCAGGACGGCCGGGTCTCCATCGAGGTCGACCCCCGGCTCGCCCACGACACGACGGCCACCGTCGCCGAGGCCAAGCAGCTGGCCTGGCTGGTGGACCGCCCGAACACGCTGATCAAGATTCCGGCCACCAAGGCGGGTCTGCCGGCGATCACCGAGGTCATCGGCCTCGGCATCAGCGTCAACGTGACGCTGATCTTCTCCCTCGAGCGCTACCGCGCGGTGATGGACGCCTACCTGGCCGGTCTGGAGAAGGCCCGCGAGCGCGGCCTGGACCTGTCGAAGATCCACTCCGTCGCGTCCTTCTTCGTGTCCCGCGTGGACACCGAGATCGACAAGCGCCTGGACTCCATCGGCACCGACGAGGCCAAGGCCCTCAAGGGCAAGGCGGCCCTGGCCAACGCGCGACTGGCCTACCAGGCGTACGAGGAGGTCTTCGGCTCGGAGCGCTGGGCGGCCCTGGACAAGGCGCAGGCCAACAAGCAGCGTCCGCTGTGGGCCTCGACCGGCGTGAAGGACCCGGCCTACAAGGACACCCTGTACGTGGTGGACCTGGTCGCCCCGAACACCGTCAACACCATGCCGGAGGCGACCCTGGAGGCCACCGCCGACCACGGCGAGGTCTCCGGCGACACCATCCACGGCACGTACGACGAGTCGCGCTCGCTCCTCGACGACGTGGCCGCGCTGGGCGTGTCGTACGACGACGTCGTCCAGCTCCTGGAGGACGAGGGCGTCGACAAGTTCGAGGCGTCCTGGAACGACCTGCTGAAGTCGACCGAGGCGGAGCTCGCCCGCCGCGCACCCTCGGAGGGTTAGTCACCTTGAGCGCAGTCACCGGAGCCAACCCGCTCCGTGACGCCGCAGACCGACGGCTCCCGCGTATCGCGGGGCCGTCGGGTCTGGTGATCTTCGGTGTCACGGGCGATTTGTCCCGTAAGAAGCTGATGCCTGCCGTCTACGACCTCGCCAACCGGGGTCTGCTGCCGCCGGGCTTCTCGCTGATCGGATTCGCCCGCCGTGAGTGGCAGGACGAGGACTTCGCGCAGGAGGTCCACGACGCCGTCAAGCAGCACGCCCGCACCCCGTTCCGCGAGGAGGTGTGGCAGCAGCTGATCCAGGGGATGCGCTTCGTCCAGGGCGACTTCGACGACGACGACGCCTTCGAGCAGCTGAAGGCCACCATCGAGGAGCTGGACAAGGCGCAGGGCACGGGCGGCAACTTCGCGTTCTACCTCTCGGTGCCGCCGAAGTTCTTCCCGCTCGTCGTCCAGCAGCTCAAGAAGCACGGTCTGGCCGACCAGAAGAACGGCTCCTGGCGCCGTGCGGTCATCGAGAAGCCCTTCGGCCACAACCTCGCCTCCGCCAAGGAGCTCAACGAGGTCGTCCACGAGGTCTTCCCGCCCGAGGCGGTCTTCCGCATCGACCACTACCTCGGCAAGGAGACCGTCCAGAACATCCTGGCGCTCCGCTTCGCCAACACCCTCTTCGAGCCGATCTGGAACCGGTCGTACGTCGACCACGTGCAGATCACCATGGCCGAGGACATCGGCATCGGCGGCCGCGCCGGCTACTACGACGGCATCGGCGCCGCCCGTGACGTCATCCAGAACCACCTGCTCCAGCTGCTCGCGCTGACCGCGATGGAGGAGCCCGCCTCCTTCGGCGCCGACGCGCTCGCCGCGGAGAAGACCAAGGTGCTCGGCGCGGTGAAGCTGCCGAAGGACCTGGCGAAGTCCACCGTCCGCGGCCAGTACGCGGCCGGGTGGCAGGGCGGCGAGAAGGCCGTCGGCTACCTGCAGGAAGACGGCATCGACCCGCAGTCGAAGACCGACACCTTCGCGGCGATCAAGCTGGAGATCGACAACCGCCGCTGGGCTGGCGTCCCCTTCTACCTGCGCACCGGCAAGCGGCTGGGCCGTCGTGTCACCGAGATCGCCGTGGTCTTCCAGCGCGCCCCGCACTCCCCGTTCGACCACACCGCGACCGAGGAGCTCGGCCGCAACGCCATCGTCATCCGGGTCCAGCCGGACGAGGGCGTCACGGTGCGGTTCGGTTCGAAGGTGCCGGGTACGCAGATGGAGATCCGGGACGTCTCGATGGACTTCGCGTACGGCGAGTCCTTCACCGAGTCCAGCCCCGAGGCGTACGAGCGGCTCATCCTCGACGTCCTGCTCGGCGACTCCAACCTCTTCCCGCGTGTGGAGGAGGTCGAGCTGTCCTGGAAGATCCTCGACCCGATCGAGCAGTTCTGGGACAGCCACGGGAAGCCCGCGCAGTACGAGGCCGGGACCTGGGGTCCGGTCGAGGCGGACGAGATGCTCGCACGAGACGGCAGGAGCTGGCGCCGGCCATGAAGACCGACCTGACGGACACCACGTCCTCCAAGATCAACAAGGCGCTGGTGCTCGGGCGGCGGGCCATCGGCACCCCGGCCGTCGGCATGGTGCTCACCCTCGTCATCGTCACCGACGAGGAGAACGCCTACGACGCCCTCAAGGCGGCCAACGAGGCGTCCCGCGAGCACCCCTCGCGGACCCTCGTCGTCATCAAGCGGGTCTCGCGGACCCCGCGGGACCGCGCCAAGGCGCGGCTCGACGCCGAGGTCCGCCTCGGCGCCGACGCCAGCACCGGCGAGACGGTGGTGCTCCGGCTGTACGGCGAGGTCGTCGACCACGCCCAGTCGGTGGTCCTGCCGCTGCTGCTGCCGGACGCGCCGGTCGTCGTCTGGTGGCCGGTGAACGCGCCGACCGACCCGGCGAACGACCCGCTGGGCGCCCTCGCCCAGCGCCGTGTGACCGACACGTACGCCGCCGAGCAGCCCATCCAGGAGCTGACCGCGCGCGCGGACGCCTACACCCCGGGCGACACGGACCTGTCCTGGACCCGGATCACCCCGTGGCGGTCGATGCTGGCCGCCGCGCTCGACCAGGTCACCTGCGAGGTGACCTCGGCCGAGGTCGAGGGCGAGGAGTTCAACCCGAGCGTCGAGCTGCTGGCGATGTGGCTGGCCGACCGGCTCACCGTCCCGGTGCGGCGCTCCAAGTCGGCGGGTCCCGGTCTCACCTCCGTACGGATGGAGACCAACACCGGTCCGATCGTGCTCGACCGGCCGGACGGCTCGCTCGCGACGCTCTCGATCATGGGACAGCCGGACCGTGCCGTGGCGCTCAAGCGCCGGGACACGGCCGAGCTGATCGCGGAGGAACTGCGCCGGCTCGACCCGGACGACACCTACGCCTCGGCGCTGCGCTTCGGCCTGGAGCGGCTCGACGAGGAGGCGGCCACCACCGCTCCCGCGGCGCCCGCGCCGGAGGCCGGGGACGTCGTCGCGGCCGAGGAGGTCACCGAGGCCGAGGAGGCTCCGAAGCGAGCCGCCAAGAAGGCCCCG
This sequence comes from Streptomyces sp. NPDC101191, assembly GCF_044767915.1. Classification (NCBI taxonomy): domain Bacteria; kingdom Bacillati; phylum Actinomycetota; class Actinomycetes; order Kitasatosporales; family Streptomycetaceae; genus Streptomyces; species Streptomyces sp. NPDC101191. Next base: position 543,696 of record NZ_JBIWOU010000006.1, on the reverse strand, counting down.
GCCAAGAAGGCGGCGACCAAGTGAGCACCCCTCAGCTGGTCGTCCACCGCGACAAGGAGCTGATGGCCGAGGCCGCCGCGGCCCGGCTGATCACCAAGATCGTGGACGCCCAGGCCGCCCGCGGCTCCGCCTCGATCGTGCTCACCGGCGGGCGCAACGGCAACGGGCTGCTCGCGGCCCTGCGCGCGGCGCCCGCCCTGGACGCCATCGACTGGACGCGGCTCGACCTGTGGTGGGGCGACGAGCGCTATCTGCCGGCCGGAGACCCGGAGCGCAATGTCACCCAGGCCCGCGAGGCGCTGCTCGACAGCGTCCCGCTGGACCCGGCACGGGTGCACGCGATGCCGGCCTCGGACGGTCCCTACGGTTCGGACGTCGACGCCGCCGCCGCGGCCTACGCGGCCGAGCTCGCCGCGGCGGCCGGTCCCGGCGACCACGGCGGGGTGCCGACCTTCGACGTGCTGATGCTGGGCGTCGGCCCGGACACGCACGTGGCCTCGCTCTTCCCGGAGCTGCCGGCGGTCCGCGAGACCGAGCTGACGGTGGTGGGCGTGCACGGCGCGCCGAAGCCTCCGCCGACCCGCATCTCGCTGACCCTGCCGACGATCCGCGCCGCCAAGGAGGTCTGGCTGCTCGCGGCCGGGGAGGACAAGGCGAAGGCCGCGGCCATCGCGCTGTCCGGTGCCGGCGAGGTGCAGGCCCCCGCGGCGGGTGCCTACGGGCGTTCGCGCACGCTGTGGCTGCTCGACGCGGCGGCCGCGTCGGAACTGCCGCGGAGCCTGTACCCGCCGGCCTCGGCCTGAGTCACGGGGCACGTCACGGCGGCCCGGTTCCCCTCCCCCGGACTTCGTCCGGAGGGTCCCCCGGGGACCGGGCCTCCGGCGTTTCCAGGAAGGGTGCGAGGAGGTCGGGGACGGCCTCGGCGGCGAAGACCAGGCCCTGGCTCTCGCCGGCGTCGTGGACGTCGTACGCGCCCTCCCCGGCGGCCGTCGTCGCGCTGAGCGTGAGCACCCCGGCGCGTCGCTGGAACCAGGACTGCCTGACGGTCCATCCGATGACCCCGGTGCGCCGGAGGGCGACGGTGGAGCGCCGGACGGTACCCGAACGGGTCACCAGGTAGGCGCCGCTGATGCCGTGTCCGAGGTTGCGGTAGGCGTCGCGGGCGAGCAGCAGGGCGAGCGGGGTGAGGACCGCGCCGACGCCGGCCGCGACGTACAGCAGCACCGGGGTGAGCCGGAGCCCGAGCACGGCGAGGAGCACCGGCGGACCGAGCCCGGCCCACAGTGCCCGGCGCACCCGGCGGGCGCGGGCGGCACGCGGATGGGCGGCGAGCGGTGCCCCGAGGGGCGGTTCGGCCTCGCGGAGCACCTGCGCGGCGACCCGCTCGGCGACGGCCCGGGGCGCGGGCGGCAGCAGGTTCTTGAGGTCGCCGTGCCGGTCGTCGTCGTCCTGGGCGAGACCGGTGGCCACGGCGTCGACGCGGGCGGCGTGGAAGAGGCGTACGCCGAGGGGCTCGACGAGCTCGACGCCGCGCAGACGCCGTTCCTCCAGGGAGACGGAGCGTGCGGTGAGCAGGCCGCGCCGGACCCGGAGCGTGCCGCCGGGTTCGCGTTCCAGGCGGTAGTTCCACCACATCTCGATCCACAGCCCGAGGGCGCCGATCACCCCGGCGACGGTGGCGAGCAGTGCCAGGTCGACGATCATCCACGGCAGGGACACGTCCTCGAAGCGGTCGCCTATCCAGTGGATGACCTCCTCCTGCGCGCCGAACCAGTCGCTCACCTGCATGACGGCCCCGGCCGCGGCCCCGCCGAGCAGCGGGGCGACGAAGGACACCGGTGCGTAGCGGATCCAGCGCGGGTCGAGGCCGGCGAGGAGCCCGTCGTACGTGGGGTCGGTCACCGCTCCGGCGGCGCGGGCGAGCAGGGTGCGGCGGAGGTGCTCGCCCTCGGCCCGGGTGACCAGGTCGAGTTCGAGGGTGGACTCGCCGTCGGTGTGCTCGCCGGTGCCGATCCGTACCTTGACCAGGCCGAGGAGGCGTTCCAGCGGGTTGGCGGTGAGGTCGACGCTGCGGATGCGTTCGCGGGCCAGGGAGCGCCGTTTGACCACGAGCAGCCCGGTGTGGAGGTCGACCCGGTCCGGGCCCACGCGGTAGCGGGTGCGGCGCAGCCGGACCAGGTCGGCGGCGCTGCCGCCACCGACGATCAAGACGGCCCCGGCGAGGACCCAGGTCGCGGCCTGCCACAGGGGCCGGGAGCCGGAGGAGAGGCTGAGGAAGGCGGGGAGCGCGGCGCCGCCGGCGACGCCGCACAGGACGGCGACGCCGGCGAGCAGGGTGCGCGGGGCGAGCCGCCGCCAGTCCTCCTCGGGCCCGGCGGTGCTCATGTCGCGTCCCCGGGGGTGGCCCGGGTGATCGCGGTGAGCCGTTCCGCGAGTTCGGCGGCGAGCTCGTGGTCCAGGCCCTCGATGCGGATCGCGCCCCGGGAGGAGGCCGTGGTCACCGTGACGGTGGCGAGCCGGAAGGCCTGTTCCAGCGGACCGCGCACGGTGTCGACGGTCTGGATCCGGGACATGGGGGCGATCCGCCACTCCTGCCGCAGCGCGCCGGTGCGGACGTACACGGCGTCGTCCGTGACCTCCCAGCGGTGCACCCGGAACCACCAGACGGGGAGGAACGCGGTCGCGGCGAGCCCGAGCAGCGCCACCGCGGCGGCGGCGCCCAGGAGCCAGGCCCTGGCCGGCCCGATGAAGGCGCCGAGCACCGCCAGGACGCCCGCCGGGACGGCGGTGGCGACGAGCAGCTGCACCCGCCACCAGCCGACGGCCCGCCGGTCGAGGGCGTTCCTGGGCGGGCGCAGCCGGACCGCGTTCTCCCCCGTCACCCCCTCAGGCCCTTCGGTTCCGGCCGCGCAGCGAGCGGTAGACGTCGACGAGCCCCGCGGTCGAGGAGTCGAGCTGCTCGGCCCCCCGGCCCTCGGTCAGCACCGGCTCGATCTTCTTGGCGAGGACCTTGCCGAGCTCGACGCCCCACTGGTCGAAGGAGTCGATGTTCCAGACCGCGCCCTGGACGAAGACCTTGTGCTCGTAGAGCGCGATGAGCTGGCCGAGGACGGAGGGCGTGAGCGCGTCGGCCAGGATCGTGGTGGTGGGGTGGTTGCCCTGGAAGGTCTTGTGCGGGACGAGCTCCTCCGGGACCCCCTCGGCGCGGACCTCGTCGGGCGTCTTGCCGAAGGCGAGGGCCTGGGTCTGGGCGAAGAAGTTGGCCATGAGCAGGTCGTGCTGGGCGACCAGACCGGGCTGCAGGTCGGCGACGGGCTTGGCGAAGCCGATGAAGTCGGCCGGGATGACCTTGGTGCCCTGGTGGATCAACTGGTAGTAGGCGTGCTGGCCGTTGGTGCCGGGGGTGCCCCAGACGACCGGTCCGGTCTGCCAGTCGACCGGCTGTCCGTCGCGGGTGACGGACTTGCCGTTGGACTCCATGTCGAGCTGCTGGAGGTACGCGGTGAACTTCGACAGGTAGTGCGAGTACGGCAGGACCGCGTGGGACTGGGCGTCGAAGAAGGCGCCGTACCAGATGCCGAGGAGGCCGAGCAGCAGCGGCGCGTTCTCCTCGGGGGCTGCCGTGCGGAAGTGCTCGTCGACGAGGTGGAAGCCGTCGAGCATCTCGCGGAAGGCGGCCGGCCCGACGGCGATCATCAGGGACAGTCCGATGGCGGAGTCGACGGAGTAGCGGCCGCCGACCCAGTCCCAGAACTCGAACATGTTCGCCGTGTCGATGCCGAAGTCCTCGACCTTCTCGGCGTTGGTCGAGAGGGCCACGAAGTGCTTGGCGACGGCCTCCTGACCGGCCCGCAGCTCGGTGAGGAGCCAGTTGCGGGCGGAGGTGGCGTTGGTGATCGTCTCGATGGTGGTGAAGGTCTTCGAGGCGACGATGAAGAGGGTCTCGGCGGCGTCGAGGTCACGGACGGCCTCGTGCAGGTCGGCGCCGTCGACGTTGGAGACGAAACGGACCGTCAGGTCGCGCCGGGTGAAGGAGCGCAGGGCCTCGTAGGCCATCGCGGGGCCGAGATCCGAGCCGCCGATACCGATGTTGACGATGTTCTTGATGGGCTTGCCGGTGTGCCCGGTCCACTCGCCGGCCCGGACCTTGTCGGCGAAGCCGGCCATCTTGTCGAGGACGGCGTGCACCTCGGGGACGACGTCGACCCCGTCCACCTCGACGACCGTGCCGCTCGGGGCGCGCAGCGCGGTGTGCAGCACCGCGCGGTGCTCGGTGTTGTTGATCTTCTCGCCGCGGAACATGGCGTCGCGCAGCTCGGCGACGCCGGTGGCGGCCGCGAGTTCGCGCAGCAGCGCCAGGGTCTCGTCCGTCACCAGGTGCTTGGAGTAGTCCAGATACAGGTCACCGACGCGCAGCGTGTATCCGGTGCCGCGCTGCGCGTCGGCGGCGAACAGCTCGCGCAGGTGGGTGTCGCCCAGCTGCTCGCGGTGCTTGCCGAGGGCCGCCCACTCGGGCAGCTGGTTGAGCCTGGTACGTCCCGCGTTCGTCATCTCGACTTCGCCCATTTCTTCGTGTTGCTCCGTGTCCTGCGTAGGTGCCCCGCTGCCCCTCCAACCTAATTGATCCGGTGGGCGGAACACGTTCAGTGGCCGCCGCCGTGGAGCCGTCCTGAGAAGCGCGCTTCGAGCAGCGCGTTGCGCTCGTGCCCGCCGGGCAGATCGGCGGACACGTACACGGGCGCGTCGTGTCCCTCGGCGAGGAGCAGCGCGACGGCCTCGGCGACGACCGTCTGCACGAGCAGGGAGGAGGTGAGCGTGGAGATGCCGCACAGCGCTCCCCCGTCGGGCAGCGGCAGTACGGCGTCGCCGGCGGGCGCGCCGTCGTCGAGGACGGCGTCGGCGAGGCCGGCGTCAGCGAGGCCGGCGTCAGCGAGGCCGGCGTCGGCGAGGCCGGCGAGCCGCTTCCCGCCGGCGTGGACCTCCTCACGGGCGACGGCCGCCCGCGCGCTCACCGCGCACATCGCCGACGCGCACCGCCGGTAGCCCGGACGGAACGGCGAACGGGCGCCGCCCGCGAATCCGGTTCGCGGGCGGCGCCCGTTCGTCACGCTCTCACGTGGTCACGCCGTGCTCAGATCTCACCGCGGAGCTTGGCGAGCGCCTCGGCGAGGATCGCCTCGCCGTCCGCGTCGCTGCGCCGCTCCCGTACGTACGCGAGGTGCGTCTTGTAGGGCTCGGTGCGCGGCGGGTCCGGCGGGTTGTCCCGGTCCTGGCCGGCCGGGAAGCCACAGCGCGGGCAGTCCCAGGTGTCAGGAACCTGTGCGTCACTGGCGAAGCTCGGCTGCGTCTCGTGCCCGTTCGAGCACCAGAAGGAGATGCGGAGGCGCGGTGCCGACTCGCCCCGCTCGGCCTCCCCCATCGGCCCCGCTCCGACCCGGCTTCCCCGGATCGCGTTGCCACTTGCCACGGTCGTAACTCCCTGCGTGATGGTGCTCGAAGATGCCCCAGTCTACGTAAGGCCCAACGCGCGTCCAGTGATTGGAGTTACCCGTCCATCTTCATCAGAAGCCCAAGTACGACAATGCACGCGAACCACAGCAGACCGACCACCACGGTGATGCGGTCCAGGTTGCGCTCGGCGACCGAGGAGCCACCGACGGACGACTGCATGCCGCCACCGAACATGTCGGAGAGGCCGCCGCCCTTCCCCTTGTGCATCAGCACGAGCAGCATCAGCAGCGCACTGAAGACGATCAGGGCGATCGAGAACCCCATAACCACGGCTGGACCAACTTCCTCGGACTTATACGGACGGGGGCCGGACAGGGTACCTGCCCGACCCCCGCAAGGGTACGACGGATCGCGTCCGCCGCTCTACATCATCACTGGTCGCGGAAGCGCACGATCTTCACGAACTCGTCCGCGTCCAGCGAGGCACCGCCGACCAGCGCGCCGTCGATGTCGGCCTGGGCCATGATCTCGGCCACGTTGCCGCTCTTGACGGAGCCGCCGTACTGGATGCGGACCTTGTCGGCCAGCTCCTGCGAGTAGAGCTCGGCGAGCTTGCCGCGGATCGCCGCGCAGACCTCCTGGGCGTCCTCGGCGCCGCAGACCTTGCCGGTGCCGATGGCCCACACGGGCTCGTAGGCGATCACGACGGACTCGGCCTGCTCGGCCGGGACGTCCTTCAGGCCACCCTCGACCTGGGCCAGGGTGTGCGGGACGGCGTTGCCGGCCTCGCGCACGTCCAGCTCCTCGCCGACGCAGAGGATCGGGGTCAGGCCGTGCCGGAAGGCCGCCTGCACCTTGGCGTTGCAGAGCTCGTCGGTCTCGGCGTGGTACTGGCGGCGCTCCGAGTGGCCGACGGCCACGAAGGCGCACTTCAGCTTGGCCAGCATCGAGCCGGAGATCTCGCCGGTGTACGCCCCGGAATCGTGGGCCGAGAGGTCCTGGGCGCCGTACTTGATCTTCAGCTTGTCGCCGTCGACCAGGGTCTGCACGGAGCGCAGGTCGGTGAAGGGCACGAGGACCGCGACCTCCACGGCGTCGTGGTCCTTGTCGGTCAGCGCGAAGGCGAGCTTCTGGACGTGGGCGATGGCCTCGAGGTGGTTGAGGTTCATCTTCCAGTTGCCCGCCATCAGCGGGGTACGGGTGCTCATAAAGGGGTCAGTCCTCCAGTGCGACGAGGCCGGGGAGCTGCTTGCCCTCGAGGTATTCGAGGGAGGCGCCGCCGCCGGTCGAGATGTGGCCGAAAGCATTCTCGTCGAAGCCCAGCAGGCGGACGGCGGCGGCCGAGTCGCCGCCGCCGACCACGGTGAAGGCCGACGAGTCGAGCAGGCCCTGGGCGACGGCCTTGGTGCCGTTCGCGTAGTCGGGGTGCTCGAAGACGCCCATGGGACCGTTCCAGAAGACGGTGCCCGCGTCGGCCAGCTTGGCCGCGTAGAGCTCACGGGTCTCCGGGCCGATGTCCAGGCCCTCCTCCGTGGCCGGGATGGCGTCCGCGGCGACCGTGGTGGGGTTGGTCGGGGCCTTGGTCTTCAGGTCGGGGAACTCGGGCGAGACCAGGACGTCGACGGGGAGCACGAACTCCACGCCGCGCTTCTCGGCGCGGGCCAGGTAGTCCAGGCAGGCCGGGATCTGGTCCTCCTGGAGCAGCGAGATGCCGACCTCGTGGCCCTTGGCCTTGAGGAAGGTGTAGGCCATGCCGCCGCCGACCAGGATGCGGTCGGCCTTCTCCAGCAGGTGGTCGATCACGCCGAGCTTGTCGGACACCTTGGCGCCGCCGAGGACGACGACGTAGGGGCGCTTGACGTCCTCGGTGAGCTTCTTCAGGACGCCGACCTCGGTGGCGATGAGGTAGCCGGCGGCGTGCGGCAGCTTGCCCGGGAGGTCGAAGACCGAGGCGTGCTTGCGGTGCACGGCACCGAAGCCGTCGCCGACGTAGAGGTCGGCGAGCCGGGCGAGCTGGTCCGCGAAGGCGCCGCGCTCGGCGTCGTCCTTGGACGTCTCGCCCGGGTTGAAGCGGAGGTTCTCGATGACGGCCACCTGGCCGTCGCCGAGGCCCGCGACGGTCGACGTGGCCGACTCGCCGACGGTGTCGGTCGCGAAGGCCACGTCGGCGCCCAGCAGTTCGCCGAGCCGCGCGGCGGCCGGGGCGAGCGAGAACGCCGGGTCCGGGGCGCCCTTGGGGCGGCCCAGGTGCGAGGCGACCACCACGCGGGCGCCGGCGTCGGCGAGCGCCTTGACGGTGGGGACGACGGCGCGGATGCGTCCGTCGTCGGTGATGGTCGTGCCGTCGAGGGGCACGTTGAGGTCGGCGCGGACGAACACCCGCTTGCCGGAGACTCCCTCGGCGAGCAGCTCGTCGATCGTCTTCATCTGTTCCTGACTCCTTGGTACACGCGATGGAGCACACGACACAGGGCCCGTACAGCGCGTCTTCGCGCTGCCCGAGCCCTGCTTCATATCGAAAGCCCGCCCTAGAGCTTAGAGCTGACCGCCGACGAAGACGGTGAGGTCGACGAGACGGTTGGAGTAACCCCACTCGTTGTCGTACCAGCCGAGGACCTTGACCGAGTTGCCCTCCTGGACCATCGTCAGCGACGAGTCGAAGGTGCAGGAGGCCGGGTCGCTCACGATGTCCGAGGAGACGATCTCGTCCTCGGTGTAGAACAGGATGCCCTTGAGCTCGCCGTCCGCGGCCTTCTTGAACGCGGCGTTGACCTCGTCCTTGGTGACCTCGCGGGAGAGCTCCACGACCAGGTCGGTGACCGAGCCGGTCGGGACCGGGACGCGCATGGCCATGCCGTCGAGCTTGCCCTTGAGCTGCGGGAGGACCAGCGCGGTGGCCTTGGCGGCACCCGTGGTGGTCGGGATGATGTTCTCCGCGGCGGCGCGGGCGCGGCGCAGGTCCTTGTGCGGGAAGTCCAGGATGCGCTGGTCGTTGGTGTACGCGTGGACCGTGGTCATGAGGCCGCGGACGATGCCGAAGTTCTCGTCGAGGACCTTGGCCATCGGGGCGACACAGTTGGTGGTGCACGACGCGTTGGAGATGACGTGGTGACTGGCCGCGTCGTACTTGTCCTGGTTGACACCCATCACGATCGTGATGTCCTCGTCCTTGGCCGGAGCCGAGATGAGGACCTTCTTCGCGCCACCGGCGAGGTGCTTGGCGGCGTCTTCGCGCTTGGTGAAGATGCCGGTGGACTCGATGACGATGTCGACGCCCAGGTCACCCCACGGGATGTCGGCCGGGTTGCGCTCGGACAGCACCTTGATGGTGTGGCCGTCGACGGTGATCGTGTCGGCGGTGTGGGTCACCTCGGCCTTGAGGCGGCCCAGGATGGTGTCGTACTTCAGCAGGTGGGCCGTGGTCGCGGTGTCACCCAGGTCGTTTACGGCCACGACCTCGATGTCGGCACCCTGCTCAAGGAGCGCGCGGAAGTAGTTGCGACCGATACGGCCAAAGCCGTTGATGCCTACGCGGATCGTCACGAACCGATCTCCTCGTTAGGTACGCCGGGTTTCGACGCCCGGCGAGCTTCTTTTTGGGATGTCCCCGACCGCTTACGACCCTACCTCTCCAGATGGCTACGCGTGACATCTGGTGCGGTCGTACACGCCCGGAAAGTGCTGGAAAAAGGCCTACAGCCCTTGTCTACCAACGGGTAGAGGCCCTCCGGGGACCTCGGTCCCCACTACGGAGAGTGACAATTTTCCGTGCTCGCCTGAGCGCCCGATTCAGCGTCGGAGCGAAGTAAGAGCCCTTCCGAGTAGATTCGCCCGATCCGCCGCATTCGGGACGTGCTCGAGCCCGAAGCCGAGGAGGACGGTGTCACGGGTCGTGACCGCTGCCTGCGAGTGGAAGAGGGCCGCGGAACTCTTCCAGTCATTTGTGTTGCCGGGACTTCCGGCCGGAGCTCCGGGTACGGACCAATCGCCCATTCCGCTCTCGAAGCCCTCGGTGTCGCTCACGGACCCGGCCGTGAGACGGAGCTCGTCGAGGAAGGCGCCCATCTCCCCGGTTCCCGGATCGGAGACGTAGGAGACCGCCAGCTCGACCTTCCGGCCCGCGTAGGCGCTCAGGTCGATGCTCGCCTGGCGCCAGCCGTTGGAGGGGCCGGTGAAGGCGTGCCAGGCGCCGGTGGTGCCGGTGGCGGTGCAGCCGTCCGCGCCGACGGTCAGGTAGTGGGCGAGGAAGGGGTGCTCCTGGACGTAGTAGCCCTCCCCGCAGTCGGCGGGCGGCTCCGCGGAGGTGCCGCCGTTGGCGTCGGGCAGGGTGGTCCAGTCGTCCTGGCCCACCGTGTGGGCCTCGACGACGAGGTTGTCGTAGCCCGGCTCGGTGTCGTAGCTGACCTGGAAGGTCAGGTTCGGCTTCGAGGCGGCGGCGACGCCGGTCAGGTCGACGGTCCGGCTCAGCCGGCCCCAGGTGCCGTCCGCGTGCCGCAGCGCGGCGAAGCGGCTGCCCGCGTACGGCTCGAAGGGGGTGCGGACGCCCGGGTAGTCGCCCGCGGACGCGCTGCTCGCGAACTGCGGGAAGCGGTCGGGCTTCAGGGTGTCGGAGGTGACGGTGTACGCGCCGGCGTTGTCGAGCGGGTTGTCCGCCGCGGCCGCGAGGGGCGTGCCGGTGGCACCGAGACGGCCGGCGCCGGCGAAGGACGACGGGCCGTTGAGGCCCGCCCGGTGGTAGGCACCGAGGTAGTACTGGGCGAAGTCGTTGGACTGGGCGCGGCCGACCTGCGCGAAGCCGCCGGACTTCTCGCCCATGTCGATCAGCTTGCCGCCTTCGTTGAGATAGGCGCGAACGGCCTGGAGGGCGGCTCCCGAGGGCTGCTCGGCACCGGAGTACCAGAGGACGGTGCGGAAGTGGCCCAGCACGCCCAGGGCGTGCGGGGCGCCCTGAGTGGCGACGTCCCAGACGGTGGCCCGGCGGCCGTTCGCGGCGAGTGCCTTCACATAGGTGCCGGCGTGCCGGGCGGCGGTGGTGCCGCCCTCGTCGGCGAGGACGAGGACGTCGGCGCGGGGGCGCTCGGCCACGGTGTACGTGAACGGGGCGGACGCGGTCGCCCGGCCCTCGCGGGTGCGGGCGGTGTACCAGACCTCGACCTTGTCGCCGGTCCTCGCACCCTCGACCTTCGCGCGGTACTCGTCGAAGTAGAGGTTGTCCCCGCCGCCGTACGTCTCGCCGCCCTTCCAGGGCTCCAGGCCCGCGCGCTGGGTGCGGCCGCCGTTGATCCGGTAGTTCAGGGTCTTGCCGCGCAGCGACTTGCGGGCGGTGACGGACACCTCCTGGTCGGCGCCCCGCGCGTAGGAGGTGGCGAAGGCGTCCGGGGTGAAGTCCGGCGCCTCGATGCCGACCGGGGAGACCGGGCGGTCGGGGTGCGCGGCCGTCTCGGCGACGGCGAGCGCGAACGGGATGTTCTTCGCGAACTCGGCCTGGATCAGCTTCTCGTCGTCGGGGAACGTGAAGACGGAGGCGCAGTCGGCCGGGTCCCAGGCGTCGTTCGGGTCCTTCCGGGAGGCGGTGGCGCAGGTCGACATCTCCGGGGTGAACATCTGCGTCCTGTTGACGTTCGCGGCGTGTCCGTCGGCCTCGCCGTTGGTGATGTAGAGCTCCGAGGAGACCTGCGACCGGTAGCCGGGCACCGCGGGCTTCTCCGGGGTGCCGGCGAGCGCCCTGAGGGCCACGTCGTCGGGGGTGTCGGTGGCGACCTGCCAGCCGACGCCGTACAGCAGCAGCTGGGCGGCGGAGTGGTAGTTGATCGCGTAGCGGAAGCCGATGCGCTTCTGGAAGGCGTCCAGGGCCCGGGTCTCGGGCTCGGACATGGGGCCGCTGCCGCGGAAGGTCTCGTCGGCCGGGTCCGGCGACGAGCCCTCGTCGTCGTAGCCCCACTTGTAGGCGAAGTTGCGGTTGAGGTCGACGCCGTCGCCGGGCTCGATCCGCCCGTCGCCGTCGTTGTCGCGCAGGTTCTTGCGCCACTGGCGGTTGGCGGGGTCGGCGTGGGTGAAGTCGTAGCCGTCGGGGTTGGCGGAGAGCACGAACCACAGCTCGGTGGTGTCGACGATCCGCGTGATCCGCGGGTCCCTGCCGTAGCCGTCCAGGTAGTGGTGGAGCAGCCGCCTCGTCATCTCGGGGGTGATCCACTCGCGGGCGTGCTGGTTGGACAGGTACAGCGTGGCCGGTTTGCCGCCGTCCTTGGAGGTCCGGGCGCCCTTGCTGACCTTCAGGGCGAGGATGTCCTGTCCCTTGACCGTCCTGCCGATGGAGACGACCTTGGTGAGACCGGGGTGGGCCCGGGCGGTGTCCAGGATCTCCTGCTTGAGGCCGCCCTTGCCGCCGTACGGGCGGAAGACGCCGTCGCCGGCGCTCGCGACCCGCTTCTCGGCCTGTGCGGTCAGGGTGTGCTCGGTGAGCGCGACGCCCTGCCGGCGCAGCTGCCCGGCCTGCTTCCCGGTGAGGTAGAGCTCGACGGTCGCGGCGCCCTTCGCGGGCACCTGCTCGGTCAGCTCGTGCGCGTCGGTGCCCGCGTCCAGCAGGAGCGGCACCTGCTCCTTGGTGACCGTCGCCCGCCAGACGGAGAGCTGCCCGGCGTCCCCGCCGGTGCCCCCGGTCCGCGCCCCGGCGCCGGGTGCCGTCGCCAGACCCGCGATCAGCAGTGATGCCACGGCGAGGATCGATCTCGCGGTGCGCCTCATCAGCCCCCCTTGCTGTCGTCTGCCACGAATGTGAACGGACGCCAGATTCGTGGGGGCTCATACCCCTGTCAAGGGTGCCTGCGGCGCGTCGGCCGAAGCCCGCCAAACGGAACTGCCGGTACCTCAGAAAGGCACCGGCAGTGGGGAGTTGGCCGAAAAGGAGGGTTGGGGCTCAGCCGACGAGGCTGTCGTCCAGCTCCTCCGTCAGGTTGGACTCGGTCCCGGGGATGCCCAGGTCCTGGGCCCGCTTGTCCGCCATCGCGAGCAGGCGGCGGATCCGGCCGGCCACGGCGTCCTTGGTGAGCGGCGGGTCGGCGAGCGCGCCCAGCTCCTCCAGGGAGGCCTGCTTGTGCTCCATGCGCAGCCGGCCCGCGGCCGCGAGGTGCTCGGGCACCTCCTCGCCGAGGATCTCCAGGGCCCGCTGCACCCGGGCGCCCGCGGCTACCGCGGCCCGGGCCGAGCGGCGCAGATTGGCGTCGTCGAAGTTGGCCAGGCGGTTGGCGGTGGCGCGGACCTCGCGCCGCATCCGCCGCTCCTCCCAGGCCAGCACCGACTCGTGCGCGCCCAGCCGGGTGAGCAGGGCGCCGATGGCGTCGCCGTCCCGGACCACGACCCGGTCCACCCCGCGGACCTCACGGGCCTTGGCGGCGATCGACAGCCGGCGCGCGGCGCCGACGAGCGCGAGCGCGGCCTCGGGGCCGGGGCAGGTGACCTCCAGGGAGGAGGAGCGACCCGGCTCGGTCAGCGAACCGTGCGCCAGGAAGGCCCCGCGCCAGGCCGCCTCGGCGTCACAGGTGGCCCCGGAGACCACCTGCGGGGGCAGACCCCGGATGGGGCGGCCCCGGCCGTCCACCAGGCCCGTCTGGCGGGCCAGCTGGTCGCCGCCCGCGACCACGCGCACCACGAAGCGCGAGCCGCGGCGCAGGCCTCCGGGGGCCATCACGATCAGCTCCGAGCTGTGCCCGAAGATCTCCAGGATGTCCCGCTTGAGTCTGCGGGCCGCCATCGCGGTGTCCAGCTCCGCCTCGATCACGATCCGGCCGCTCACCAGGTGCAGCCCGCCGGCGAACCGCAGGATCGACGAGACCTCTGCCTTCCTGCAGCAGGTCCGGGTGACGGGGAGCCGGGAGATCTCGTCCTTCACCGCTGCCGTCATCGCCATGGGCCGATCCTTCCATGCATCCGAAAAATACGGTCGTACGCGGCGGCCAACAGCTCCGGATCGTGCTTCGGAGCACCGTCGGGTCTGGCGACCGGCGCCAGCTCGACCTCGGCGCCGAGCCGCTTGGCGGCATCGGCGAGAGGCTCCCTGGCAGACACGTCGCGCACGGCGGCCTCGTCGGCCAGCACCACGTCCAGGGCGAGTTTAGGGGCGTGTCGTGCCAAAACCTCCAAATGACGCTGCGGGGAGAAGCCCTCTGTTTCTCCGGGCTGCGGCGCGAGGTTCAGCGAGAGCACCCGACGGGCCTTCGTCTCCACGAGGGCGTCGAGCAGCTCGGGCACCAGGAGGTGCGGGATCACCGAGGAGAACCAGGACCCGGGGCCGAGCACGACCCAGTCCGCGTCCAGGACCGCGGCCACGGCCTCGGGCACGGCCGGCGGGTCGTTCGGCACCAGGTGCACGGACTGCACCTCGCCCGGGGTCAGGGCCACCGTGGCCTGGCCGCGCACCGTGTCCACGTCCTGCGGGCGCGCCGGGTCGTGGCCCTTGACCAGGGCCTGGAGCTCCAACGGTACGGCGGACATGGGCAGCACCCGGCCCTGTGCGCCGAGCAGCTTGCCGACCAGGTCGAGGGCCTGGACCGGGTCACCGCCCAGTTGCTCCCAGAGGGCGACGATCAGCAGATTGCCCACGGCGTGGCCGTGCATCTCGCCCTTGGACTGGAAGCGGTGCTGGATGACCCGGGCCCAGGTCTGGCCCCAGTCGTCGTCTCCGCACAGCGCGGCGAGCGCCTTGCGGAGGTCTCCCGGGGGCAGCACGCCCAGCTCCTCGCGCAGCCGGCCGCTGGAGCCCCCGTCGTCGGCGACGGTGACCACGGCGGTCAGGTCGCCGGTGATGCGGCGCAAGGCGGCGAGGGAGGCCGACAGGCCCATGCCGCCGCCGAGCGCGACGACCTTGGGCTGGGCGCCGCGCCTGCGGAGCGTCCGCCGCACCGAGAGGGTGGACGTACGCCGGCGGTACGGTTTCACTCGCGCCCCATGTCCCGGTGCACGACGACGGTCTCGACGCCCTCCGAGGCCAGGCGGGCGGCCAGCTTCTCGGCGGTGGCGACGGAGCGGTGCTTGCCGCCGGTGCAGCCGACCGCGATCGTCACGTAGCGCTTGCCCTCGCGGCGATAGCCGGCGGCGATCAGCTGGAGCAGCTCGGTGTAGCGGTCCAGGAACTCCTTGGCCCCGGGCTGGTTGTAGACGTAGTTGGCGACCTCTTCGTTCAGGCCGGTGAAGGGGCGCAGCTCGGGAACCCAGTGCGGGTTCGGCAGGAAGCGCATGTCGACGACGAGGTCGGCGTCGACCGGCAGCCCGTACTTGAAGCCGAAGGACATCACGGTGGCCCGCAGCTCGGGCTCCTCGTCGCCCGCGAACTGGGCGTCCATCTTGGCGCGCAGCTCGTGCACGTTGAGGCTGGAGGTGTCGATCACCAGGTCGGCGTCGCCGCGCAGCTCGCGCAGCAGGTCGCGCTCGGCGGCGATGCCGTCGACGATGCGGCCGTCGCCCTGGAGCGGGTGCGGCCGGCGGACCGACTCGAAGCGCCGGACCAGGGCCTCGTCGGAGGACTCCAGGAACACGATCCGGCGGGTGACCTGCTTGGCGTCGAGATCGGCCAGGGACTCGCGCAGATTGTCGAAGAACTGCCGGCCGCGGACGTCGACGACGACCGCGATCCGGGCCACGTTGCCCTGGGAGCGGGCTCCCAGCTCGACCATGGTGGGGATCAGTGCGGGCGGGAGGTTGTCGACGACGAACCAGCCGAGGTCCTCCAGACACTTCGCCGCGGTGGACCGCCCGGCCCCGGACATGCCGGAGATGATCACCAGCTCGGGGATGGCCGCGTCGGCGTTGTTCTCGCCGTCGGCCTCCGTCGCGCCCGTACTCATGTCTGGTGCTCCGCCTTCGTACTCGGTCTCTTGCTCGTGCTCGTCGTGGGTGGTCATGCTGTGCTGCCCCCGTCGTCTTCCATGATCTCTCCAGTTGCCGTGTTCACGGCGGGCGCGGCCGGGGCCGCCTGCGCGAGGGCCACCGCCACGGCCTCGGCCGTCTTGCGGCCCATGCCGGGGACCTCGCAGATCTGCTCGATTGTCGCCTGCCGGAGGCGTTTGACCGAGCCGAAATGCTTGATGAGCGCCTGTTTGCGCGTGTCCCCCAGGCCGGGGACGGCGTCCAACGGGCTGCTGCGGATGCGCTTCGTGCGCTTGGACCGCTGGTAGCGGATGGCGAAGTCGTGAGCCGTGTCACGTACCCGCTGAAGGAGGTACAGGCCCTCGCTGGAGCGCGGGAGCACCACCGGGTCGTCGTCGCCGGGCAGCCAGACCTCTTCCAGGCGCTTGGCGAGGCCGCAGACGGCGATGTCGTCGATGCCGAGCTCGTCCAGGGCGCGCCGGGCGGCGGCGACCTGGGGCTGCCCGCCGTCGACGACGACGAGCTGAGGCGGGTAGGCGAAGCGCTTGGGCCGCCCGTCGTCCTCGCGCCCCTCGGCCTCGGCGGGCACCTCCCCGTCCACCCACTCGCCGGTCTTCTCCTTCTCGGCGAGGTAGCGCTTGAAGCGGCGGCTGATCACCTCGTGCATGGACCTGACGTCGTCCTGGCCCTCGAAACCCTTGATCTGGAAGCGGCGGTACTCGCTCTTGCGGGGCAGTCCGTCCTCGAAGACGATCATGGAGGCCACGACGTCCTCGCCCTGCAGGTGCGAGATGTCGAAGCACTCGATGCGCAGCGGCGCCGAGTCCAGGTCCAGGGCCTCGGCGATCTCCTCCAGGGCCCGGGAGCGGGTGGTGAGGTCGCTGGCCCGCTTGGTCTTGTGCAGCACCAGGGACTGCTGGGCGTTCCGGGCGACCGTCTCCATGAGGGCCTTCTTGTCGCCGCGCTGCGGGACGCGCAGCGACACGTTCGACCCGCGGCGCCCGGATAGCCAGGCGGTGACCGCCTCGGTGTCCTCCGGCAGGGCGGGGACGAGCACCTCCTTGGGGACGGCGTCGCCGCTCTCCTCGCCGTACAGCTGCTGGAGGGCGTGCTCGACGAGCCCGGCGGTGTCGACGGCCTCGACCTTGTCGGTGACCCAGCCGCGCTGGCCGCGGACCCGGCCGCCGCGCACGTGGAAGATCTGGACGGCGGCCTCCAGCTCGTCCTCGGCGAGCGCGATCAGGTCGGCGTCGGTGGCGTCGGCGAGCACCACCGCGCTCTTCTCCATGGCCTTGCGGAGGGCCTCTATGTCGTCGCGCAGCCGGCCGGCCTTCTCGTACTCCAGGTCCTCGGCCGCGATCATCATCTGCTTCTCCAGGCGGCGCAGATACGTGCCGGTGCGGCCGGCCATGAAGTCGCAGAAGTCCTCGGCCAGTTCGCGGTGCTCCTCGGGGTCGACCCGCCCGACGCAGGGCGCCGAGCACTTCCCGATGTAACCGAGCAGGCAGGGCCGCCCGGCCGACGCGGCGTTGCGGAAGACCCCCGCGGAGCACGTACGCACCGGGAACACGCGCAGCATCAGGTCGACGGTCTCGCGGATGGCCCACGCGTGCGCGTACGGCCCGAAGTAGCGCACGCCCTTCTTCTTGTGCCCCCGCATCACCTGGACGCGTGGGAACTCCTCGTCGAGCGTGACGGCGAGATACGGGTAGCTCTTGTCGTCCCGGTACTTCACGTTGAACCGGGGGTCGAACTCCTTGATCCAGGAGTACTCCAGCTGCAGCGCCTCGACCTCGGTCGCCACGACGGTCCACTCCACGGAGGCGGCGGTGGTCACCATCGTCGCCGTACGCGGGTGCAGGCTCGCGAGCGGCTGGAAGTAGTTCGCCAGGCGCTGGCGCAGGGACTTCGCCTTCCCGACGTAGATCACCCGGCGGTGCTCGTCGCGGAACTTGTAGACCCCCGGCGAGTCGGGGACCTGTCCCGGCCTGGGGCGGTAGCTGGAGGGGTCGGCCATGGCTCCCACCCTACTGGCGGGGACCGACACTCCGGCCGCGTGCGCTCGTTGGCCGGACATGACGAACCAGGGTTCAGGACGGCTCGCCGGTCAGGTGTGCGTGGTGACGGGAGCGGCGAGCGGGATCGGCCGGGCGACGGCGCTGCGTTTCGCGGCGGAGGGCGCCCGGGTGGTGGCGGCGGACGTGAACGGGGAGGGACTGCGCACGCTCGGCGACGGCGTGGTGACGGTCGTGGGCGACGTCTCGGACGACGCCGACGCCCGCCGCATGATCACCACCGCGGTGGAACGCTTCGGACGCCTCGACGTGCTGGTGGCGAACGCCGGCGTGATCCCGCTGCTCGACGTCACGGAGGCGAGCGCCGCCGACTTCGACGAGGTGATGGCGATCGACGGCCGGGGCATGTTCCTGACCTGCAAGTACGCGATCGAGGCGATGCGGGGGACGGGCGGCGGCGCGATCGTGTGCACCTCGTCCGTGTCGGGCGTCGCGGGCCAGGCCCGGCAGGCGGTCTACGGCCCGGCGAAGTTCGTGGCGACGGGCCTGACCAAGCACCTGGCGGTGGAGTGGGCGGCGCACGGCATCCGCGTCAACGCGGTCGCCCCGGGCACGATCGAGACGGAACGGGTGGCCGCCGTCCGCGACGAGCCGGGCGGCCCGGAATACCTGGACACGGTCGCGAAGGCGCACCCGATGGCCCGCTTCGGCCGCCCCGAGGAGGTCGCGGCGGCCATCCTCTTCCTCGCCTCGCCCGAGGCGTCCTTCGTCACGGGCGCGATCCTCCCGGTCGACGGCGGCTACCTGGCCCAGTGACCTGCCCCCGGGCGGCTCGGGCGGGCACACCCCGTTGGGCCCACCCGTTCCGCCACGGCGGAACGGGTGGGCACGACGGACCACGCGCCTGGCCGCTACCGCGCTGACGCCGGCCACGGGAGCACGGCGCCGTCGTGGTGGCCGGACAGGCACGGTGAGCGGTGCGCGCCGCCCGGCGCAGTCCCGTGTGCCCGTCCCTCCCGGCTGGGTGCCCCCGGACGGAGTCCCGTGGAGGGACGAGTGCCCCACACGGTGGTGTGGGGCGGACGTCCCCCACGGGGCGGGCCGGGGCCCACTCCCGTGAGGGGCTAGCCGGGGCCCGCGCGAATACGCCGTAGTCGGCGCGCGGGCCCCGGCCCGTGGGGGACACCGCCGGGGATGGGGGGTGAGCCCCGGCGGGGGTCAGTGGGGGCGGCGGCGGAAGGCCACGCCCGCGGCGAACGTCAGGGCCAGCAGCGCCCCCGCCCCGCCCACCACCGAGGCGACCGCCACGGCCGGCTCGGCAGCCGCGGGCTCGGAAGCAACGGCACCGGCACCGGTGTCGTACCCCCCGGCCGCGCCCCGGCGCGCGTACGCGGAGCCCGGCAGCTTGTCCCCGTAGGCCTTCGTCACGCGTACCCGATAGGCGTCCAGCGACGTCCCGTTCCGCCCCACCGCCCGCACCGCGTCCTCGTCCAGCGGCAGCACCTTCGCCCCCTTCTGCACGTACCAGGCGTCGATCTGCGGCTCCCGGAAGACGGTCCCGCCCGGCAGCAGCCGCAGCCCCTGCGCGGTGTAGCGGACCTCGTCGTCACCGGTGGCGATGTTGACCACCTGCCAGCCGCCGCCCGGCCCGCGCACGGACCACAGCGAGGCCGTCCGCCCGTCCGCGGCGACCGCCTTGCTGGCGTGGAACTCGACGCGCGCCACCGGCGCTCCCGGCTTCCCGGCCACGAAGTCGGGCGACAGGAGCCGTACGGGCACCGACGCCCCCTCGATCCGGGGCGGAGCCGCCGCACGGGCGGACGCGGCGTCGTCCCGGGCGAAGAAGCGGGCGACGGTGTCGAGCGTGCGCGGCGCGGCGGCCGCCTGCTCGGGCGTCGGCGCGACCGGAAGGGTCCCGCCGGCACCGGGCCCGCCGGCCGGGCCGGCCGCGTCGGCCGGCACCGCCCCCAGGGCGACGAGTGCCACGGCGCCCAGCAGACCGGCCCCCAGGGCACGTATGCGTACGTCCATCGTCGTCACGCCCCGATCCGGTAGAGCGAGTGGGTCCAGGAGAAGGAGCTGTTGTTCACGTACCAGGCGTGGGAGGCCCAGTTGTAGCGGTCGCTGGAGGGCCAGGGATCGCCCCAGTAGACCCAGCTGTCGGCGTCGTCGTAGCCGTAGACGACGTGCATGTGCCCGCCGCCGCCGGCCCACTGGATCCGGGTCTCGACGGGCCGCCCGGCGTTGATCTCGGTCTGGACGGTCGAGTACCGCAGCCAGCCGGTCACGTACGAACCGGGACTGATGCCCGCCCAGCTGAGCCCGTTCTGGACGTTGCCCAGGTCGGCCTGCCAGTTGGGGCAGTCGTAGCCCTGCTGGCGGCCGAAGGCGGCGTTGCAGAACTGGTTCTGACTGTAGTTCCGGCCGTACCAGGTGGCGATGGTGTTGCCGCTCGCGGCCCAGCACCAGTTGGTCTTCTGCTGGGCCTGCATGGTGATGTTCAGGCGCTTGTAGGCGAGGGCGGAGACGCCGTCCGCCGCGCCGTCCCGCGCTGCCGTCGGCGCGGCGGACGCCGACGGGGCGGGGACGACGAAGAGGGCGGCTGCGGCGACAAGTGCCGCGAGGGTCTTTCTGCTGCGCATCGCGTTCCTCCCGGGGTGGGGATGTGGGGAGTCGGAGGAGAGGAGCGCGTCCGGACGCTGGTCTGGAGCATCGGGCGTTGTCCGGATCGGGTCAACACGCTTCAATGCGGGGTGACGGCGCGCTGTGAACGGTGTGACCCGGGTGTGAACGGCCGGCGCCGGTCCACCTGCCCGACCCCCGGACGCCCGGACGCGCCGCCTCCCCCCACCGTGAACGTTCACTGAGGAGACCTCGTGGGCCACACCGAGGCCGATCTGGTGCAGCTGCTGCACACCGGCCCGTTCCATCTGGCGCTGCGCACCGCGCTCGCCGTGCGCGGGCTGCCGCTGCAGCGGGTCCAGCACCATCTGGCGCACCGCGGCGTGAAGGTCGGTGTGACGTCCCTCAGCTACTGGCAGCAGGGAGCCCGCCGACCGCAGCGGCCGGAGTCGATGAAGGCGGTGCGGGCTTTGGAGGAGGTGCTCCAGCTGCCCGGGAACTCGCTGATCCGGCTGCTCGCCGAGGACGCCGCCGCCCGTGCGGAGGTGGAGCGCCCGGCGGCCCGCTCGTACCGCTCGCTGGTCGAGGCCTCGGGGGTGGTGGAGGAGCTGCTGGCCCAACTGGAGTCCCCGACGGACGGCGGGCTGCACACGGTGGGGCACCAGGAGCGGGTGCGGATCGGGGCCGCGCGGGAGCTGCTCGGGCGGGACTCGCAGCAGGTGGTGCGGGCGCACCGGGACGGCGTCGACCGCTATCTGGCGATCCACCGGGGCGATCCGGGCTGTGATCCGGACCGGGTGGAGGTGCGGGCGGCGGAGAACTGCCGGGTGGGGCGGGTGCGCCGGCACGCGGGGACCGGGGTGCTGGTCGCCGAGCTGCTCTTCGACGCGCGGCTGCGGGCCGGGGAGACGTACGTCTTCTCGTACGGCTTCGAGGACGGTACGGGCGGGCCGAGCCGGGAGTACGTACGCGGCTTCAGCTTCGCGGGCGGGCAGTACGTGCTGCAGGTCCGGTTCGACGAGGCCGCCCTGCCGGTGCGGTGCCGGCGCTTCGCGCAGGCGTCCACGGGGGCACCGCGCGGCGGGCGGGCCGAACTGACCCTGAGCGGCCGGCACCGCGCGGTGCACCTGGTGGAGCAGGGGGTGCGCCCGGGAATCCTGGGCATCGACTGGGACTGGACCTGACGGGGCCGCCGGTCGTGGACCTGACCGGGCCGCCGGTCGCCCCACCCGGCGGGTGCTACGCCTGCGGTCCCGCGACCAGCCGGCCGTTCTCGACCCGCACCGGGACCTCGGGCAGCGGCACGGTCGCCGGGCCCTGGACGGCCTGGCCGGTGGTCACGTCGAAGCGGCTGCCGTGGCAGGGGCAGTTGCCCTCGTTCTTCTCGATCTTGTCGAGGACGCAGCCGGCGTGGGTGCACTGGGCGCTGAAGGCCTTGTACTGGCCCTTGGCGGGGCAGTGCACGAGGAGCCGCTGCTCGCGGTAGAGCTTGGCGCCGCCGACGGGGACGTCGTCGGGCGCACCGAGGGTCACCGGGGCGGTGGGCGTGGGGTTCTCGGCGTGGCCCAGCTTGGAGTCGGTGGAGCAGGCGGCGACACCCAGCCCGGCGGCTCCGGCGAGGGCGGCGCCTTTCAGTACGGTGCGGCGGGGGGTCTGGCCGGACATGGGCGCTCCATCGGTCGGGTCGGGGACAAGACGTCGTGAGTGGGGACCGAACCGACGATACCGGCGGGCTCGCGGGCGCCGGCGGCCGGGCTGTCCTGACGGGCGGGGCATGGGTTACGTTCCGGTACGTGATCGTCGTCGCCGGTGAGTCCCTGATCGACCTGGTCCCCGGTGGGGCGCCGGGCCCCCTCGCCCCGCTCCTGCCGCGCCGGGGCGGCGGCCCGTACAACACGGCGGTCGCTCTCGGGCGGATCGGGGCGGACGTGTCCTTCTGCTCCCGGGTCTCGACGGACGCCTTCGGTGAGGCGCTGGTGGCGGGCTTGCGGGCGGCGGGGGTCGGGACCGGTCTCGTCCAGCGCGGACCGGAGCCGACGACGCTGGCGGTGGCCTCGGTGGGTCGGGACGGCTCCGCGCGCTACGGCTTCTACGTGGAGGGCACGGCGGACCGGCTCTTCGCCGTCCCGGAGCGGCTGCCGGAGGGGGTGCGGGCGGTGGCCTTCGGGACCTGTTCGCTCGCCCTGGAGCCGGGCGCGAGCGCCTACGAGGCGCTGCTGCGGCGTTCCTCGCGGGACGGCGCCTTCACCCTGCTGGACCCGAACATCCGGCCGGGGCTGATCCCGGACCCGGTCGCGTACCGGGAGCGGTTCGCGGGATGGCTGCCGTACGTCTCGCTCCTGAAGCTGTCCGAGGAGGACGCGGCCTGGCTGGGCGGCGGCCCGGAGGAGTGGCTGGCCGCGGGTCCGGCCGCGGTGGTGCTGACCCGGGGTGCCGAGGGCCTGACCGTCTTCACACCCGGGTACGAGGTGACGGTGCCGGGCGTGCGGGTGAAGGTGGTGGACACGATCGGCGCGGGCGACACGGTGAACGCCGCGCTGCTGCACGCTCTCGCGGGCCGGGCGCCGGCCGCGCTGTCCCGGGAGGACTGGCGGGAACTGCTGTCCTTCGCGGCGCGGGCGGCGGCGGTCACCTGCACGCGGGCGGGCGCGGAGCCGCCGTACGGGCACGAGCTGGTCGACGCCTGAGGGGGCGCCCCGCAGCGGCAGGGCGCCCCCTCGGGGGGCCGGTGTCGGCGTCCGTCAGGCCTTGCGGGCCCGGCCGGTCGTCTTCTTGGCGGCGGTCTTCTTCGCGGGCGCGGCCTTCTTGGCGGCGCTCGCCCTGGTGGCCGCCGCCTTCTTCGCCGGGGCCTTCCTGGCGCCGCGCGCGGCCGGGACCGGGGCGTCGCTGATGCGGTCGGCGCCCAGGATCTCGCGGAGGAACTTGCCGGTGTGGCTGGTCGGGACCGACGCGACCTCCTCGGGCGTGCCCTCGGCGACGACCAGGCCGCCGCCGCTGCCGCCCTCGGGACCCATGTCGATGATCCAGTCCGCGGTCTTGATGACGTCCAGGTTGTGCTCGATGACGATCACCGAGTTGCCCTTGTCGACGAGGCCGGACAGGACCTTGATCAGCTTCGAGATGTCCTCGAAGTGGAGGCCCGTGGTCGGCTCGTCCAGGACGTAGACCGTGCGGCCCGTGGAGCGCTTCTGGAGCTCGGAGGCGAGCTTGACGCGCTGGGCCTCGCCGCCGGAGAGGGTCGGCGCGGACTGGCCGAGCCGGACGTAGCCGAGGCCGACCTCGTTGAGCGTGCGCAGGTGGCGGGCGATGGTCGGGACGGCCTCGAAGAAGTCGAGGGCCTCCTCGATCGGCATGTTCAGGACCTCGGCGATGGACTTGCCCTTGTAGTGGACCTCCAGGGTCTCCCGGTTGTACCGGTCGCCGTGGCAGACCTCGCACGGGACGTAGACGTCCGGGAGGAAGTTCATCTCGATCTTGATCGTGCCGTCGCCGGAGCAGTTCTCGCAGCGGCCGCCCTTGACGTTGAAGGAGAAGCGGCCGGGCAGGTAGCCGCGGACCTTCGCCTCCATGGTCTCCGCGAAGAGCTTGCGGACGTGGTCGAAGACGCCGGTGTACGTCGCCGGGTTCGACCGCGGGGTGCGGCCGATGGGCGACTGGTCGACGTGCACGACCTTGTCGACGAGGTCGTCGCCGTCCACGCGCGTGTGGCGCCCGGGGACCGACTTGGCGCCGTTCAGCTCGCGCGCCAGGTGGGTGTAGAGGATGTCGTTGACCAGGGTCGACTTGCCGGAGCCGGAGACGCCGGTGACGGCGGTGAGGACGCCCAGCGGGAAGGAGACGTCGATGTCCTGCAGGTTGTTCTCGCGGGCGCCGTGCACGGTGAGGCGGCGCCCCGGGTCCACCGGACGGCGGATCTCCGGGGTGTCGATGGCCCTGCGGCCCGACAGGTACTGCCCGGTCATCGACTCCTTGTTGGCGAGGAGTTCCTTCAAGGGGCCGGAGTGGACCACCTTGCCGCCGTGCTCGCCGGCGCCGGGGCCGATGTCGACGACCCAGTCGGCGACCTTGATGGTGTCCTCGTCGTGTTCGACCACGATGAGGGTGTTGCCCATGTCGCGCAGCCGCACCAGGGTCTCGATGAGCCGGTGGTTGTCGCGCTGGTGGAGGCCGATGGACGGCTCGTCGAGCACGTAGAGCACGCCGACCAGGCCGGAGCCGATCTGGGTGGCGAGCCGGATGCGCTGGGCCTCGCCGCCGGAGAGGGTGCCGGCCGCGCGGTTGAGCGAGAGGTAGTCGAGGCCGACGTCGACCAGGAAGCGCAGCCGCTCGTTGACCTCCTTGAGGACGCGCTCGGCGATCTTCTTGTCGCGGGCGTTGAGGGTGAGCCGGCCGAGGAAGTCGGCGCAGTCGCTGATCGACATGGCGGAGACCTCGGCGATGGACTTCTCCATCACGGTGACCGCGAGGACGATCGGCTTCAGGCGCGTGCCCTCACAGGTGGGGCAGGGGACCTCGCGCATGTAGCCCTCGAAGCGCTCGCGGCTGGAGTCGCTCTCGGCCTCGCTGTGCCGCCGCTTCACGAAGGAGACGGCACCCTCGAAGGCGGGGGTCGTGTAGGCGCGCTCGCGTCCGTACCGGTTGCGGTAGCGGACCTCGACCTGCGTCTTGTGGCCGTACAGCAGGGCCTTCCTGGCCCGCTGCGGCAGTCCGGCGAACGGGATGTCGGTGCGGAATCCCAGGGCCTGGGAGAGGCCGCCGATGAGCCGGCCGAAGTACTCCTTCGTGTGCCCGTGCGACCAGGGGTGGATGGCGCCCTCGTCGAGGGACTTCTCCTCGTCGGGGACGACCAGCTCGGGGTCGACCTCCATGCGGGTGCCGATGCCGGTGCAGTCCGGGCAGGCTCCGAACGGCGAGTTGAAGGAGAAGGAGCGCGGCTCCAGCTCCTCGAAGGAGAGGTCGTCGTACGGGCAGTAGAGGTGCTCCGAGTACATCCGCTCACGCTCGGGGTCGTCCTCGGCGAGGTCGACGAAGTCGAGCACGACCATGCCGCCGGAGAGGCCGAGCGCGGTCTCGACCGAGTCGGTCAGGCGTCGCTTGGCACTGTCCTTCACGGTGAGGCGGTCGATGACCACCTCGATCGTGTGCTTCTCCTGCTTCTTCAGCGTCGGCGGCTCGCTGAGCTGGATCGTCGTCCCGTCGACCCGGGCGCGGCTGTAGCCCTTGGTCTGGAGGTCGGCGAAGAGGTCGACGAACTCGCCCTTGCGCTCGCGCACCAGCGGGGAGAGGACCTGGAAGCGGCTGCCCTCGGGCAGCTCCAGGACCTTGTCGACGATGGCCTGCGGCGACTGGCGGGAGATCGGCCGGCGGCACTCGGGACAGTGCGGCTTGCCGATGCGCGCGAAGAGCAGGCGGAGGTAGTCGTAGACCTCGGTGATCGTGCCGACCGTCGAGCGCGGATTGCGCGAGGTCGACTTCTGGTCGATGGAGACCGCGGGCGACAGACCTTCGATGAAGTCGACGTCCGGCTTGTCCATCTGGCCGAGGAACTGCCGGGCGTAGGAGGAGAGCGACTCGACGTACCGGCGCTGCCCCTCGGCGAAGATCGTGTCGAACGCGAGGGACGACTTGCCCGACCCGGAGAGCCCGGTGAAGACGATGAGCGAGTCACGGGGCAGGTCGAGCGAGACGTTCTTGAGGTTGTGCTCGCGAGCGCCACGAACGATGAGACGGTCGGCCACGCCGGTCCGCACCTTTCTTGAGAGAGCGGATGTGCCTGAACACCCAACAACCAAGGATGCCGGATGCTTCCATCGAGCTTATAGCACGTGCATTCGATTTCTGGCCGCTCGCCGCCTGCTTCACCCGAACGAGTGGCCACCCCGGCGCTGCCGCCCTCGTCGGGGCTCCGCGGGCTCTGGCCGGACCGCCCCCGCAGCACCTAGGGTCAGGGCCATGATCGACCATGCCTCTGACATCGCCGCCCTGCGCGCGGCGACCGACCGTCTGCTCTCCGCGGCCGCCTCCCTGGACAACGCGGCGCTGGCCGAGCCGTCACGGCTTCCGGGCTGGACCCGCGGTCATGTCCTGGCCCACCTGTCCCGCAACGCCGACGCCCTCGTGAACGTTCTCCACGGCCTGCCGATGTACAAGGACGCCGAGACCCGCGACGCCGACATCGAGCGGGACGCCGGCCGGCCCCTCGACGTCCAGCTCGCCGATCTGCGCGCCACCGCCGACCGCTTCGACGAGGTGTGCCGCGAGCCCGCCGACTGGGAGCGCACGGTGGAGCTGCGCAACGGCGTCACCGACCGGGCCGCCCGGGTACCGTTCCGCCGCTGGGTGGAGGTGGACCTGCACCACGTCGACCTGGACGCCGGCTACGACCTGGACGACCTCCCGGAGGAGTTCCTCCTGCGGGAGATCGAGTTCCTCGCCGACCGCTGGTCCGGCCGTCCCGAGGTGCCCCCGGTGACCCTGCGCCTCGGCTTCGACGAGGGCGACCCCACCTGGCGGACCGGCGGCACCGAGGGTACGCCGGTCGTCCTGGGCGGCACGGCCGCCGAACTCCTCGGCTGGCTGTCCGGCCGCGGGGACATGGGCGCCCACCTCGCCATCCTGTCCGGCGACGCCCTCCCCGACCTCCCGCCGCTCTAGGGCCCTGCCGGCGAACTCCCGCCTGCCCGGGCGGGCAACGACGGGAGTCCGACGACAGGACCTGGGCCCGGCCGCCCCCGGCTCGCCCACCGGCCGTCGGCGCCCGGCACTAGGCTGAGGCCATGACGTACAGCGGAGTGGTGAAGGTCGGCGGGCCCGCCGACGTGCACGAGCTGACCGACCTGATGATCTCCAAGGTCGCGGTCGGCCCGATGGACAACAACGCGTATCTGCTGCGCTGCCGGGCCACCGGTGAGCAGCTCCTGATCGACGCGGCGAACGAGGCCGGCACCCTCCTCACGCTGATCGGTGACGACGGCATCGCGTCCGTCGTCACCACCCATCGGCACGGCGACCACTGGCAGGCCCTCGCCGAGGTCGCCGAGGCCACGGGCGCCACGACGTACGCGGGACGCCACGACGCCGAGGGCATCCCCGTGCGGACCGACGTCCTCCTCGAGGACGGCGACACGATCACGGTCGGCCGGGTCGAGCTCACCGCCCGCCGGCTCGTCGGACACACGCCGGGCTCGATCGCGCTGATCTACGACGACCCGCACGGGCACCCCCACGTCTTCACCGGCGACTGCCTCTTCCCCGGCGGCGTCGGCAACACGTGGAAGGACCCGGAGGCCTTCGCCAGCCTGATCCACGACGTGGAGACCAAGCTCTTCGCGGTGCTGCCGGACGAGACCTGGATCTACCCGGGCCACGGCAAGGACACCACGCTCGGTGACGAGCGCCCGCACCTCGCGGCGTGGCACGAGCGCGGCTGGTGACCCCCGCGCGCGGGCGGTGACCCCGGTCGCCTCCGCGCGCCCCCGTAACCGGGGCGGCGGACGGGTAGTTGGCGCGGCATGCGCCACAGTCACGCTCCGTCGCCACCCGCGGCCCGCCCGTCGCCCTCGATGGGACGGCTCGCCGCGGCCTCGCTCGTCGGCACGGCCATCGAGTTCTTCGACTTCTTCGTCTACGGCACCGCCGCCGCGCTCGTGCTCGGCCCGCTCTTCTTCCCGACCTTCTCCCCCGTCGCCGGGACCCTCGCCGCCTTCGGCACCTTCGCGGTCGGCTTCGTGTCCCGGCCCCTCGGCTCGGTCCTCTTCGGCCACGTCGGCGACCGCCGCGGACGGCGCCCGGTCCTGTTCGCCTCGCTCCTGCTGACCGGCGGCGCGACGGTCGCGGTCGGCTGCGTCCCCACGTACGAGTCGATCGGTGTCGCCGCGCCCGTGCTGCTGCTCGCCCTGCGCTTCCTCCAGGGGCTCGGCCTCGGCGGGGAGTGGGGCGGCGCGGTGCTGCTGACCGCCGAGCACGCCCCCGAGGGGCGGCGGGCGCTGTGGGCGAGCTTCCCGCAGATCGGCCCCTCGGTCGGCTTCCTGCTGGCCAACGGGGTGATGCTGGCCCTGACGGCCGGGCTGGGCGACGCGGAGTTCCGCTCCTGGGGCTGGCGGGTGCCGTTCTGGGCGGCCGGGCTGCTGGCCGCGGCCGGGCTCGGCCTGCGTTCCTCGCTCGCGGAGACCCCGCAGTTCGAGGAGCTGGCCGCGGAGGGGCGGCGGGCGAGCGCGCCGCTGCGGGAGGTCGTCCGCGGGCACTGGCGGCTCGTGCTGCTCACGGCGGGCGCGCTGGCCGTCGGCTACGCCGTCTTCTACACGGTCTCCACCTGGGCCCTCGCGTACGGCACCGAGCGACTCGGGGTGCCGAGCACGGTGATGCTGACCTGCGTGATGGCGGCGGTGGCGATCGAGGGCGCCCTGACACCGTTCTTCGCGCTGCTCGGCGATCGCTTCGGCCGCCGCACACTGTGCCTGGCCGGCTGCGCGGCCTCGGCACTGTGGACGTTCCCGATGGTGGCGCTGCTGCACACCGCGCGCCCCCCGCTGATGTTCCTCGGCTTCCTGGGCTCGCTGCTGGCCTTCATCACGATCTTCGCGGTGGTCGCCGCGTACCTGCCGGAGCTGTACGAGCCACGGGTGCGCTGCACCGGCGCGGCCGTCGGCTACAACCTCGCCGGGGTGCTCGGCGGGGCGCTCACCCCGATCGTGGCGACGGCCGTCTCGGACGGCGGCTCGGGGCCGCCGTGGGGCGTCGCGGCCTATCTCACCGCGGTCGCCCTGGTGAGCCTGGGCTGCTTCGCGCTGCTCCCGGAGACGCTGCCGGAGCGGGTCGCGGGGCCGGCACCGGAGCCGGAGCCGGCATAGCCGAGGGCCGGTGCGAGCGACTGTGTGCCGCCCGCACCGGCCCTCGTGGCCGGGGGTCAGGCCCGGACGCTGTCCTTCTCGGGCTCGCCGGCCTCGCCGCTCTCCACGGCCCCGGCGGCCTCGGCCGCCTCGCGCTGGGCCTGCTTCTTCGACGCGATGAGGCTGGTGATCGTGGTGATGACCAGCACACCGCAGATGACGGCCAGCGAGAACGGGATGGAGATCTCGGGGACGTGCACCCCGGACTCGTGCAGGGCGTGCAGCACCAGCTTCACCCCGATGAAGCCGAGGATCACCGACAGGCCGTAGCTCAGGTGGACCAACTTCTTCAGCAGGCCGCCGATGAGGAAGTACAGCTGCCGCAGACCCATCAGCGCGAAGGCGTTGGCCGTGAAGACGATGTACGGGTCCTGCGTGAGGCCGAAGATCGCCGGGATGGAGTCGAGGGCGAACAGCACGTCGGTGGTGCCGATCGCGAGCATGACGACCATCAGGGGGGTCAGCACACGCTTGCCGTTGTGACGGATGAAGAGCTTGGTGCCGTGGTAGCGGTCGGCCACGCCGAACTTCTTCTCGACGGACTTGAGGAGACGGTTCTCCTCGAACTCGTCCTCTTCCTCGCCGGAGCGCGCCTCCTGGATGAGCTTCCAGGCGGTGTAGATCAGGAACGCGCCGAAGATGAAGAAGACCCACGAGAAGCTCGCGATGATCGCGGCGCCGGCGGCGATGAAGACCGCGCGGAGCACCAGGGCGATCAGCACACCCACGAGCAGCACGCGCTGCTGCAGGTGGGAGGGCACCGAGAACTTCGCCATGATCAGGACGAAGACGAAGAGATTGTCGACACTGAGCGACTTCTCGGTGATGAATCCGGCGAAGAACTCGCCCGAGGCCTGGCTGTTGCCGAAGACCATCAGGCCCAGGCCGAACAGTGCGGCAAGGACGATCCAGACCACCGTCCAGATGCCGGCTTCCTTGACCGACACGTCATGGGGCTTGCGCCCGATGAAGAAGTCGACCGCGATCAGGGCGCCCAGACCGAGAATGGTCAGCACCCACAGGGTCACAGAAACGTCCACTGCGCCTCCGGCGTCGTACGGCTGAAGATCAGCCTCGTCGTTGCCGGAGGTCTCTTCCACCCGGGGACGGCCCGGGCCGGCGCCCCGGGATCAGGTGTCCGACCTGTCCGTATTGACGGGTACGCCGCGTGGTAGGGAGTACTCCCCTCCGCACCAAGAACACTACCTGAAGAACCAAGGGAAGGTAAAGAGATAGGTAAAGGAGGTCCAAAACCGCAGGTCAGCGGCGATACGGCCGCCATTGCCCACGGGCCTCGGCCAGCTGCGCGAGCACCTGTCGCAGCACTCCGCTCCCCGCCGGGAAGACCGCCGGCTCGTACGTCCAGGCGTGGCCGACCCACGGATCCGCAAGGTGGTCGTCGGGCACCGGGGTGAGCCGCGTGAGGGAACGCCACAGCGGGTCGAGCACCGGTCCGTAGGCCGCCGCGTCCTCCCGGTCCGCGACCATCAGCAGATGGGTGCCGACCGCCGGCCCCTCGTCGGCGAGGTAGCGCAGCTGGTTGACCGCGCGGTCGTCGAAGCCGTGCGGGAAGTCGTGCACGATCAGCAGTTCCTCGGCGGTGTCCAGACCCGGCGGAAGATCCTCGGACGCACCGGCCCGCAGCGCCATCTGCAGCAGGTCGACCCGCTCGGTGAGCTGGCCCAGGACCGCCGAGACGCCGGCCGCTCCGGCGGCCGGCGGCGCCGCGAGGACGCCCGCCTCGACGAGCGGCGCGAACGCGGCGGCGCCCGCGCCGGCCGCGTCGACGACCCGCACCCGGAAGCCGTCCGCCGGGTGCGCGGCGAGCAGCCGCACCGCGTGCGCGACGGCGCTGTCCAGCGCCAGCCGGCGCAGCTCGGCGTCGTCGAGCAGTCCGGCGGCCTCGGAGTGGCCGCGCCCGGAGTCCACCCACAGGCCCCTGCTCAGCGGCAGCCGGGCCAGGAACGGGATGCGCAGCCCGGTGCGCTCGGGCAGATGGAGGTCGCCGAGCCGGACCGCCATCGGCGCCTCCGTGGGCACCCGGTAGGCCTGCCAGACGGGGCTGTCCCAGCGGGCGTAGGCGGGAGGCAGCGCGGGCTCGACCACCTCGGACTCGGCGGCGAGCTGGGCGAGGTCGCGGTCCAGGGCCTCCTGGGCCCGGGCGGTGAGCTCGTCGTGCCTGGCCTTGGCCTCGGCCCGGGCGGCGTCGCCGGCCCCGCCGATCCGGCTGCGTGGGTCCGACAGGACCCGGTCGAGCTCCTGGTCGAGCCGGGACTCGGCGAACTGGCAGGCGCTGCGGTAGGCGGCGGCACTGCGGGCCAGGTCCTCGAACATGCCCCAGACCTGGTTGTAGAGCCGCTCGTCCATCGACCAGCCGGTGGCGTCCCCGGCGACGGGGGCCGGGTACGCGGTGGGGGCCGGGTCCTGCGCCGGCGGCGGAGCGGCGGCGGGGGCCGGGCGGCGGCTCGGGTGGGTGTAGTCGATGGGGCCGCCGGCGGGAGCCGGGGGCGGGGTCGGCCCGGGCGTCGCCGAGGCCGGGGGCGTCGCCGAGGCCGGGGGCTGCGCCGGGGCCGGTCGGCGGACGCGGTCCGTCTCGGGGACCCGCGGCGGCGGCGCCGCGACCGAGCGGGCCAGCCCCTGGGCGACCGCGTCCAGGACGGAGCCGGCCAGTTCGGCGGGCCGCTCCAGGCCCTGGTCGGCGAGGAGCGCCGCGAGCCCGCCCTCGTACCCCTGGCCGACGGCCCGGACCTTCCAGGCGCCCTGGCGGCGGTAGAGCTCCAGGGCGACCACCGCGGACTCCCGGTCCAGCCCGGTGATCGTGTAGCCCGCTATGCCGGTGCCGTCGGGTCCGGCGACGGTGACGACGGGCGCGACGGAGTTCCCGAAGCGGGTGGGACCGTCCACCCCGACGGGCAGGGCCAGCAGGACGGAGACCCGGTGGACGGTGTCCCGTACCGTCTCCAGGTCGACGGCGAGCCGGTGCTCGGTGGCGGCCTGCCGGGGCACCTCCACCCCGGGCAGCGCGGCGGCTCCGGGGTGGGCGAGGGCCTCGGCCCCCGCGATCCGGCCCTGCTCGTCGCCCAGGGTGGCCGCGGCGACGACCGGATGACCGGCCGACACCCGGATCTCCAGGCGGGTGTGGGGCAGGGGGTGGTTCTGCCCCCGGACCAGCTCGGCGGTCATCTGCTCGGTCTCTCCCTGCGCGTTCCTGTGCTGAACGGGCCCGCTCCGGGCCCCCGTTCCGGGTCCTGCTAGAGGGCCGGGAGGATCGACGGCATCAGGTCCTGGAAGGTGCGCCCGTTGGCCGGGTTGCCCAGGGCCGTCATCTGCCAGCCGTCGCCGACCCGGTGCACCTTGGCCATGATCTGGGCCGTGTACTGGCCGCCGCCGTCCAGGGTGTAGCGGGCGAGCTCCTGGCCGTTGGTCTCGTCCACGAGACGGCAGAAGGCGTTCTGCACTTCCTGGAAGGTCTGGCCGGTGAAGGAGTTCACCGTGAAGACGATCTGGGTGATGTGGACCGGGATCCGCTGGAGGTCGACCAGGATCGACTCGTCGTCACCACCCTGGCCCGCGCCGCCGACCAGGTTGTCGCCGGTGTGGCGGACGGAGCCGTCGTCGCTGACGAGGTGACGGAAGAAGACCACGTCGACCGGCTGCTTGTCGGCGAAGAGGACGGCGGAGGCGTCCAGGTCGATCTCACGCGTGCGCGAGCCGAACAGGCCGCGGCGGGGCGCCGCCTGCCAGCCGAGGCCCATCCGCACGGAGGTAAGGCTCCCTCCGCCCTTCTTCTCCAGGCTGATGGCCTGCCCCTTGGTCATGTTGACCGTCACGCGCTGCCCCTCTCATCGGTGTGAGCAGCACCCTACGCAGGGGCACTGACAACCTGCCCGGACAGGCCCGGTTTTGTGTCGTTCTTGCAACACACCGGGCCGGTCCGTGCGGGGCGTGGGGCGGGCGGGTCAGGCGAGCCCGGCTTCCTTCATCTGGCGCAGTTCCTTCTTCAGCTCGGACACCTCGTCGCGGAGCCGGGCGGCGACCTCGAACTGCAGCTCGGCGGCGGCGGCCTTCATCCGGTCGGTCATCTCCTCGATGATCCCGGCCAGTTCGGTCGCCGGCCGCTCGCCGAGCTCCACGGTCGCCCCCGCCTTCGCGCCCTTGCCCTTCGGGGCGTGGGCGGCGAGCGAGGGGACCGGGGACTTGGCGCCCTTGCCGTCCTTGCCCTGGCGGTAGCCGGTCCCGAGCAGCTCCTCGGTGTCGATCTCCTCGCGCGCGATGGTCGCGACGATGTCGTTGATCTTCTTGCGCAGCGGCTGCGGGTCGATCCCGTGGGCCGTGTTGTAGGCGACCTGCTTCTCGCGGCGCCGGTTGGTCTCGTCGATGGCCTGCGCCATCGCCGGGGTGACGGTGTCCGCGTACATGTGGACCTGGCCGGACACGTTGCGCGCGGCGCGGCCGATGGTCTGGATGAGTGAGGTGCCGGAGCGCAGGAAGCCCTGCTTGTCGGCGTCGAGGATGGCGACCAGGGAGACCTCGGGCAGGTCGAGGCCCTCACGGAGCAGGTTGATGCCGACCAGGACGTCGTACTCACCGGCCCGCAGCTCGCGCAGCAGCTCGATGCGCCGCAGGGTGTCGACGTCGCTGTGCAGATAGCGGACCTGGATGCCCAGTTCGAGGAAGTAGTCGGTGAGGTCCTCGGCCATCTTCTTGGTGAGCGTGGTGACCAGGACCCGCTCGTCCCGCTCGGTGCGCAGCCGGATCTCGTGCACCAGGTCGTCGATCTGGCCCTCGGTGGGCTTGACCACGACCTCGGGGTCGACGAGGCCGGTCGGGCGGATGATCTGCTCCACGAAACCGTCCGACCGGGACAGCTCGTAGGTGCCGGGGGTGGCGGACAGATAGACGGTCTGGCCGATCCGCTTCTGGAACTCCTCCCACTTCAGGGGCCGGTTGTCGAGCGCGGAGGGAAGCCGGAAGCCGTGGTCGACGAGGGTGCGCTTGCGGGAGGCGTCGCCCTCGTACATGGCGCCGATCTGCGGAACGGTGACGTGCGACTCGTCGATGACGAGCAGGAAGTCCTCGGGGAAGTAGTCGAGGAGGGTGTTCGGCGGGGAGCCGGGCTCGCGTCCGTCGAAGTGCATCGAGTAATTCTCGATGCCGGAGCAGGAGCCGATCTGGCGCATCATCTCGATGTCGTACGTCGTCCGCATGCGCAGCCGCTGGGCCTCCAGCATCTTGCCCTGCTTCTCGAGCTCCTTCAGCCGCTGCTCCAGCTCGCGCTCGATGTCGTTGACGGCCCGCTCCATGCGCTCGGGGCCGGCGACGTAGTGGCTGGCGGGGAAGATGTACAGCTGCCGGTCGTCGCTGATGACCTCGCCGGTCAGCGGGTGGAGGGTGGAGAGTGCCTCGATCTCGTCGCCGAACATCTCGATGCGGACGGCGAGCTCCTCGTAGACCGGGAAGATCTCGATGGTGTCGCCGCGGACCCGGAAGGTGCCCCGGGTGAACGCCACGTCGTTGCGCGTGTACTGGATGTCGACGAAGCGGCGCAGCAGCTGGTCGCGGTCGATCTCGTCGCCCACCTTGAGGGCGACCATGCGGTCCACGTACTCCTGGGGCGTGCCGAGACCGTAGATGCAGGAGACCGAGGCGACCACGATCACGTCGCGGCGCGTCAGCAGCGAGTTGGTCGCCGAGTGGCGCAGCCTCTCGACCTCCTCGTTGATGGAGGAGTCCTTCTCGATGTAGGTGTCCGACTGCGGGACGTACGCCTCGGGCTGGTAGTAGTCGTAGTACGAGACGAAGTACTCGACCGCGTTGTTCGGCAGGAGCTCGCGGAACTCGTTCGCCAGCTGGGCGGCGAGGGTCTTGTTCGGCGCCATGACCAGGGTGGGGCGCTGGAGCTGCTCGATCATCCAGGCCGTGGTCGCCGACTTGCCGGTGCCGGTGGCGCCGAGCAGCACGACGTCCTTCTCGCCGGCGCGGATGCGCCGGTCGAGCTCGGCGATGGCCGCCGGCTGGTCGCCGCTGGGCTGGTAGGGGCTGACGACCTCGAAGGGCGCCACCGTACGTTCGATGTGGGAAACGGGCCGCATGGATCCACCGTACGACCCGGCACTGACAGCCGGAGGGTGATCGGCCCGGCGCCGGTTCGTACGGGGCGGCTCACCAGTCCTGCGAGCGGTACGCGTCGCGGTGGGCCGCCCTGCGGCCGGTGCGGGCCGCGGGCCGGGCGGAGGACCAGTTCGCGGGCTCCCCGTAGGCCGGGGCGCGGCGCGGGGCCGGCACGCCGGGGGCGCCGTGGCGGTAGCCGCCGCGGGCGCTGGGCTTCTGCCAGTCGGGCTCGCCCATGACGAGCAGCGGGTCGAACATGACCACGACGGCGGCGAGCAGCAGGAAGACGGCCGGTCCGACCAGCATCGGCAGCAGCAGCGAGGTGGCGCTGTCGCCGGTTCCCGTCGGGGCGGCCGAGCCGTGCAACTCGACGTCGACGGCCGCCATGGCCGTGTAGTGCATGCCGCTGACCGCGAGGCCCATCACCATGCTGGCGCCCAGGCTGGCCAGGAAGCCGTGGACGGAGACGGCGGCCCACAGGGCGGTGGTGGCGGCCACGACGGCGATGACGACGGACAGCGCGACGGTGAGGGTGTCGTACTGGATCTGCCCGTGCAGGCGCATCCCGGCCATGCCCAGGTAGTGCATGGTCGCGACGCCGAGGCCGGTGATGGTGCCGCCCGTGACCAGGGTGAGCGCGGTCGCGCCGCGGTATCCGACGATGAAGATGCCGATGCCGACCATGACGACGGCGACGCCCAGGCTGGCGAAGGTGATGGGCCGGTCGTAGGTGATCGGGGCCTGCCGGACGGAGAAGCCCATCATGGCGATGAAGTGCATGGTCCAGATGCCGGTGCCGATCGAGGTGGCGCCGAGGGCGAGCCAGCCCGCCTTGAAGGTGTCGTCATGGCGCAGTGATCTGGTGGTGCAGCGCAGGCCCAGTGCTCCGCCCAGGCAGGCCATGAGAAAGGCCGCCAGCGGCGTGACGAGTCCGTAGCTGAATCCGTCGACCGTGCCCTGCATGAGCGTCCGTCCTCCACCCTGGTACAACGTCGTCCGAAAACAGTCGGTACCGCTGAGTAGTGCTACCGGATTATGGCGCCCGGTGCGGCCCTCCGGCCACGGGGTCCGCGAATTGATCCGCCGGGTTGTCGGTGCCGGGTCGTACGGTGACGGCATGGAGCATGAGAAGCCGGTGACGGAGCGGTCGGCAGGCCGGGTGGAGTCGGCGGGCCGGGTGGAGTGGGCGGTGGTGCCCAGTGCCATCGGGCCCCTGCTGCTCGCCGCGACCGACCGGGGTCTGGTGAGCGTGGTCTTCCACGTCGACGAGCGGGTCCGGGAGCGGACGCTGGAGCGGCTGGCCACGGCGTTCGGCGGGGAGCTCGTGGAGAGCGCGTCGGGCCGGCTCGCCGAGCCGATCAGGCAGCTCGCGGCGTATTTCGACGGGGGCCTGCGGAGCTTCGACGTCAAGCTGGACTGGACGCTGGTGACCGGATTCAACCGTCAGGTGCTGCGCGAGCTGGCGGACGGCGTCCCCTACGGGACGGTGGTGGGGTACGGGGACCTGGCCCGCCGCGTCGGGCAGCCCGCGGCCGCGCAGGCGGTGGGCGCGGCGATGGGGGCGAATCCGCTGCCCCTGGTGGTGCCCTGCCACCGGGTGGTGGAGAGCGACGGTGGGATCGGCGGCTTCGGCGGCGGTCTGGAGACGAAGCGGAGACTCCTGGCCCTGGAGGGGGTCCTGCCGGAACCGCTGTTCTGAGCCGGCGCGGGCCGCGTCGGCGGGGCGGTGGACGGCGTGCGATCCGGACGTTCCCACCTGGTGGGATGGCTGGCACTATGCGTCAGTGACCCACACGCCCGACGCTCCTGACGCTCTCCTTTCGACCGCGATATCCGGCCCCGTCTCCCCCGGCGCGCTGCCGGCCCTGCGCCGCCGTATCCAGGCGGTGCTGATCGCCACGCAGATCCTCGGCGGACTCGGCATCGCCATCGGCATCGCCCTCGCCGCCGTCCTCGCCAAGGACGTCAGCGGTACGGAGGCACTGTCGGGCCTCGCGTCCACGGCCGCCGTCGCGGGACCGGCGCTGCTCGCGATGCCGCTCGCCTCGCTGATGACCCGCCGCGGCCGGCGCGCCGGGCTCGTGCTCGCCTATCTCGTCGGCGCCCTGGGCGCGGGGGTCGTCGTCCTCGGCGCGGTCCTCGACAGCTTCCCGGTGCTCCTGGTCGGGCTCGTCGGCTTCGGGGCCGGTTCCTCGGCCAATCTCGCCGCCCGGTTCGCCGCCGCGGACCTCGCCGAGCCGGACCGGCGGGCCCGGGCGATCTCCACGGTGGTGTGGGCCACCACCATCGGCGCCGTCCTCGGGCCGAACGTGGCCGCCCCCGCCGGCGCGAGCGTGGCCGGTCTCGGCATACCGGCCGCGACCGGGCCCTTCGTCTGGGCGTCCGGCGTGTTCGTGGTCTCCGCGGTCATGGTGTCCCTGCTGCTGCGGCCCGACCCGCTGCTCACCGCCCGGGAGCTGGCCGGCCCCGAGGAGGCCGCCGCTGCCGACGGGCGCTCCCTGAAGGCCGGCATGCGGGCGGTACGGGAATCCTCCCGCGCCCGGCTCGCCCTGGTGACGGTGGCCGGCTCGCACACCGCGATGGTCTCGATCATGTCGATGACCCCGGTCGCGCTCAGCCACCACGGCGCGGGGATCCGGCTGATCGGCCTGGTGATCAGCGGGCACATCGCCGGCATGTACGCCTTCTCGCCCGTCATGGGCTGGCTGTCCGACCGCCTGGGACGGCTCGCGGTCATCGGGCTCGCGGTGGCCCTGATCTCCGTGGCGGCCCTGCTCGCCGGCACGGCCGGAGCGAGCCACGGGCAGGTCGCCCTCGGCCTGTTCGTCCTGGGCCTGGGCTGGTCGGCCGGACTCGTCTCGGGCTCGGCCCTCCTGACCGACTCCGTCCCGACGGCGGCCCGGGCCGCCGTCCAGGGCCTCTCGGACTTCATCATGAACACCTCGGCCGGCATCGGCGGCCTGGCGGCCGGGCTGATCGTCTCCCAGGCGGGATACGGCTGGCTGAACGTGGTCGGGGCCTGCCTGCTGCTGCCGATGACCCTGCTGGCGGTGCGGGGCGCGGTGCGGCGGACCTGAGGTCCGGGGCAGGGATCCGGCGTCAGGGATCCGGGCGACGGACCTCGAACCTCGGATGCCCGAGATCCGGGAGCCTGGGTCCCCGGCCCGGGCCGGCCCGGCTCCCCTCACCGCGGCACCACCGGGGACGTCGCCCCCGCCACCAGCCGGCGCGGGGCTCCCGTGCCGTCGGCCGGCACCGTCCACACCGCGCCCTCGTAGGCGTAGGCCACGGTGTCGGGTCCGGTCCAGGCCGCCTGGTCGTCGACGGAGCGCGTCTCGGCGAGCGGGTGCTCGCGCAGGGTGGCGAGGTCGAGGACGTGAAGGCGCCACGGTGCCCGGGGGTCGGTGGAGACCTTCTTCTTGTAGGCGACGCGGGTCCCGTCCGGCGACAGCGACGGACATTCGACGTTCTCCTTCAGCGCCCGCGCCGCCCATTTCCTCAGATCGCCCTCGACCAGGTACGTGTGCCCCTGGGTGGCGACCGTGGCGTAGAAGCGGTTGTCGTCCCGGGCGAAGGTGACGCCCCAGTAGTTGACGTCCGGGGCGTGGTGGCGGCGCCCGTCCAGGGTGAGCGGGATCTGCTCGATGCTCTTGATCAGATAGCCGGTGCGCAGGTCGAGGATCGAGGTCCGGGTGGAGAACGCGGAGGTGGCGTAGGAGTCGCCGCTCGCGAAGGTGGTCCAGGCGAGCACCCGGCCGGAGGCGGAGACCCGGGCCCGGTTGGGGATCCCCGGCAGGCTCATCCGGCGCACTTCGCGCAGCTTCCGGTCGAGAACGAGGACGTA
Source organism: Streptomyces sp. NPDC101191 (assembly GCF_044767915.1). Taxonomy (NCBI): domain Bacteria; kingdom Bacillati; phylum Actinomycetota; class Actinomycetes; order Kitasatosporales; family Streptomycetaceae; genus Streptomyces; species Streptomyces sp. NPDC101191. The sequence goes on along the minus strand of NZ_JBIWOU010000006.1, from coordinate 504,904 downwards.
CGACCGGGTCGGCACCCCGGGCCGCAGCTGCAGGCACAGCGCGGTGTCCCCGGCGGCGTGGAAGCGGTCGCAGCGGGGCCCGAGCGCCACCCGGGCCCCCGGCGCGCCCGGCTCCTGGCGGGCGACCCGGCCGGTGGCGGTGTCGCGGAACCAGAGCGCGCCCGGGGAGCCTGCGTCGAGGGTGAAGCCGGCGTCGGCGGTCGCTCCGGCGGCGTCGGAGCGACCGCCGGCGGCGCGCAGCGTGTACGCGGTGGCCCCGCCGGCGAGCAGCAGGACACCGAGCACCAGCGCCCAGAGGCGGCGCCGGCCAGGGGCGGTCGGTGCGGTCATGAGGAGGGCTCCTTTCCGGAGTACGGCTCGGATCCGGAGGACGACGCGGATCCGGAGTACGACGCGGATCCGGGGGCGGGCTCGGACCCCGAGGCCGGCTCGGACCCGGAGTACGACGCGGCTCCGGAGGCCGGCTCGGACCCGGAGTACGGCTTGGGTCCGGAGGACGGCTCGGCCTCGGAGGCCGGCTTGGGTCCGGAGGGCGGCTCGGACCCGGAGGCCGGCTTGGGTCCCGAGGGCGGCTCGGCCTCGGAGGCCGGCTTGGGTCCCGAGGCCGGCTCGGACCCGGAGGACGGCTCGGACCCGATGGGGATACCGAACCCCGAAGGCTCTCGCCCCGGTCCTGACGCCGGCTCGGCCGGCAGCAGGCGGCTCGCGCCGGACAGGGCCGCGGCCAGTCCGGTGAGGGCGAGGAGGAGTGCGGTCCTCGGCCCCCACAGGGTCCAGGCGGCGCCGAAGCCGGCCGCGGCGCCCACCTTCGCGAGGGCCTGCGCGGTCTGGACGAGCGCGAGTCCGCTCGCCCGGCGCCCGGGCGGCAGGAGCGGCCCGGTGAGCGCCATCAGGACGCCGTCGGTGGCGGCGTAGAAGACCCCGAGCAGGAGCGGGACGCCGACGAGGAGCACCGCTCCGGGCACGGGGGCCAGGAGCAGTCCGAGGGCGAGGAGCAGAGCCCCGTGCCCGTACAGGAAGGGGCGGCGGCGCCCCACGCGGTCGGCGAGCCGCCCGGCCGGCACGGCGAGCAGCAGATAGGCCGCGGAGGCGCCGAGCGGCAGGAACGGGAACCAGGTGGCGGCCAGTTCGGTCCGCTGCTGGAGCAGCAGGTAGAGGAAGGCGTCGCCGACGGTGGCCGCGCCGAGGAGCGCGGCGCCGAGCACGACCCGGCGCACGGCGGGCAGCCGGAGCGGTGCGGCGAGGTCACGCACCCGGTGGGTGGTGGCGCCCGTCGGCTTGCGCCGTCCGCCGGGGACGAGGACGACGAGGAGCAGCACCCCGAGCAGCCCGGTGCAGAAGCTGACGACGAAGACGGCGTCGTACGCGTCGGCGGTGGCCCACAGGAGCGCGAACGCGGCCAGGGGGCCGAGAAGGGCGCCGGTGGTGTCCATGGCGCGGTGCACGCCGAAGGCGCGGCCGAGGCCGTCGGGCGGGCTGTCGAGGGTGATCAGGGCGTCGCGCGGGGCGGTGCGGATGCCCTTGCCGAGCCGGTCGGCGGCGAGGGCGGCGGCGATCCCGCCGGTCGCGCCGCCGGCGAGGAGCAGCCCGAGCCGGGAGCAGGCGGAGAGCGCGTAGCCGATGCCGGCGACCGCCTTGTGGTGGCCGCCGCGGTCGGCGGCGTGGCCGCCGGCGAGCCGGACGAGGGCGGTGGCGCCGGTGAAGAGCCCGTCCAGGAAGCCGAACTGGAGCGGGGTGAGGCCGAGGCCGACGACCAGGTAGAGCGGCAGGACGGCGGTGACCATCTCGGAGGAGACGTCGGTGACGAGGCTGACCGTGCCGAGGGCGAGGACGGTGGCGGAGACGCGCCGCCGCGCCCCGGAGGGGGCGGGCGACGCGTCCCGGCGACCGGTGGTCGCGAGGTACATCAGTGGCAGGTGTAGGTCGGGCCGGTGTCCTTGACCTGGCCGTCGGTGCCGACGTACTGCCAGGTGTAGGTGGTGTCGGTGAGGTCGAGCTTCAGCACCCCGTACGGGCCGCTGATCCGCTTCTGGCTGTTGGGCTGGACGGTCTCGATGGGGTACGGCTCTGCGCCGCCCATGCCGCCGACGATCTCGACGATGCCGTCTGCGGTGGCCCGGCCGTCGGGGTCCTGCGGGGCGAAGCGCTCGTAGTGGTGGTCGTGCCCGTTGAGGACCAGGTCGGCCTTGGCGGCGTAGAGGATCTGCCAGACGGGCTTGGAGACGGGGTCGTTGCCGTGGCCGCCGGAGGAGTAGAGCGGGTGGTGGAAGTAGGCGGCGACGCAGCCCTTGGTGGTGCGGGCGAGGTCGTCCTTGAGCCACTGGATCTGGGCGGGGTCGTCGAAGGAGTTGGAGTCGAGGGCGAGGAAGTGCCAGTTGCCCTCGTCGTAGCTGTAGTAGGGCTTGCCCTGGGGGTAGGCGATCGCGCCGAAGTACGCCTTGTAGCCGGCGAGCGAGCCGGCCGGGTCGTACGTCTCGTGGTTGCCGGGGACGGGCCGGGTCTTGGCCTTGAAGGCGCCCCAGGTCTTGTCGTAGTAGTTCCGGTAGTCGGACAGCCGGGCGTCGTCGTACTGGTTGTCGCCCATCGTCAGATAGAACTTCGGGTCGATCCGCTGGGCCTGCGCGGCCGTCTTGGGGTGGGCGCAGGAGCTGCTGGAGGCGGTGCACTGCGCGGCGATGTCACCGGCGGCGACGACGGTGAAGGAGCCGGTGGTGGGCGGCGGGGTCGTGGGCGGCGGCGTGGTGGGCGGGGTGGTGCCGTCGGGCGTCCCGTAGACCTCCATCTCGTAGAGGGAGTAGCCGTACGAGGTGCCGCGGGCGGTGCCGTAGACGCGGACGTGGCGTCCCTTGCCGTTGAGTCCGGTCCAGTCATCCGTGCCGCCGTTGCCGGCGGTCTCGGTGGCGAGCGTGGTCCAGGTGGTGCCGTCGGCCGAGATCTCGACGCGGTAGGCCTTGCCGTAGGCGGCCTCCCACTTGAGCCGGACGCGGGAGACGACGGCGGCCGCGCCGAGGTCGACGCGCAGCCACTGGGGGTCGGAGCCCTCGGCGCTGGCCCACCGGGTGGACGTGTCGCCGTCGAAGGCCTTGGCGGGGGTGAGGGTGGCGTCCTCGTCGGAGGACGAGGTGGCCGCCTTGCCGCGGGAGAGGAGCGGGTCGGCGGCGGCGGCGCGGCCGGTGGAGGCGAGGACGAGGCCGCCGGTGACGAGCAGGACGGCGGCGAGGAGCAGGGACAGGGTGGTGGTGCGGCGCGGTGGGGCGGAGGCGTGCAGTTGCATACCTGTGACTCCCTTGCCTGGGAAGGGTGAGAGCTGGGCACCGGTGCGGGCAGCGCGGGCCGGCCCCTGGCGGCGTGCGCCACGGGCCGTGCGCGTGCACGGCGGCCGGGTCAGAGCTCTCACTGAGCGCGTCACGCCCGCCCCCCGGAGGACCGGGAAGCGGGCGCCGCGCCAAGCCGCCGCCCGGGATGCTAGCTGACAGGAAAGTTTCCTACCAGACCTCGTGCGCCTCCGACCGCGCCGCCTGCCGCGGCTTCGACGGCACCTTCCGGCGCACGACGGCACGTTTCCCGGTGATCCCGGAACTCGCCTTGTCCCGGGCCGACTTCAGAGGCTGATGTGGTACGCCTTGCGCAGGGTCTCGTGCACGGTCCAGGTGGTGCGGTCGCCCTCACGCAGCACGCAGGCGTCGCCGGGACCGATCTCCAGGGTCTCGCCACCCTCGACCTCGACGGTGGCACGGCCACTGACGACGACGAAGAGCTCGTCGGCCTCGGTGTCCGTGACCACGCCGGGGGTGATCTGCCAGATGCCGCGGATCTGCTTGCCGTCCTCGGACTCCCACAGCACCTTGCCGGTGACCTCGGGCTCGCCCGAGACGATCTGGGCGGGGTCGAGCGGCTCGGCTTCGAGCTCGGCATCGGGGATGTGGACGGCGAACGAGGGCTTCGCGTGAGTGGTCATGGGCGGTGACTGTAGCGGGCCGCGGGGGCCTCGTACGGGGTGGGACCCGATGGAACCAGGAGCTCCGTTTCCCGCTGCGACCAGGCACTTCTCCGGACCGCTCGACGCGACGGAATCCGCAGCGGGGCTTTGCGGCCGGACCGCGCCGCGCACGGCACCCCGGAGGTGCGGAACCCGTCGGCGAGGCACCGATTCCGCACCCGTCCGCCCGTCCGCACGGCGAGGCGGATCCCTGCCGAACGGACGCGAGCCCGTCCGCACGGCGAGGCGGATCCCTGCCGAACGGACGCGAGCCCGTCCGGACGGGGAGACGGATTCGGCCATCCGGGCGCGAGCCCGTCCCTCGATGTGCCGAAAACCGTCCCCCGCCCGGGTGTCGCCCTGGCACAAAGCCGCTGCTCCGGGGCAGCGCCTTTGGTGGGCCCAATGTCGGTCCCGGGGATTGCGTCGCGTCCGCTGACAGGCGGGCCGCGGGGGCGTCACACTCCCCGCACGCACCATCGCAGGACCCCTTCCCGCTCCTCCCCTCCCCACCCCCACCCGGACAGGAGAGTGCGATGCCCCCCACCCATCTCCGCGCCGTCGTCCTCGGCGCCGCGGCCCTGCTGGCCGCCGCCACGACCGTGCCCGCCGCCTCGGCCGCGCCCGTAGCCGCCGCCCCGGCGACCGCGGCGACCACCGAGCCCGCGCCCGGCGCCGCGTACAAGGCCGCCCACGACACCCTCGGTCCGCAGCGCCTGACGCCGGCCCAGTGGCGGATCACCGCCGCCAAGGAGTCCGACGCGCAGAGAACGTACGAGCGGGCCATCACGCTAGGCGCCTCGGGCGCCCTCACCGGATACAAGCTCTCCGGCGCGATCCACCAGTCCCAGAAGACGTCCTACTGGTGCGGCCCGGCCACCCTGGTGATCGCCCAGTCCGCCCACGACGGGGTCGGCGGCCGCTCGCAGCAGGACGCGGCGACGCTCCTGAAGGCGAACACGAACGGCACCGCCTGGTACGGCGTCGACATCAACGTGCCCGGCCCGACCGGATACCCGATGGCGGACGCGCTCAACTACCGCCTTCCCGGCGCCGGCTACGTGCCGAGGGCGCTCGCCTACACCCCGACCGCCGCCGACAAGGCCACCTTCCGGCAGCACATCACGCACAACACCGACAACGACTACGCCATCGCGGGCAACGCCTGGGAGGTGCCGGGCGGCCCCCACCTCGTGGGGCACCCCAACATCGAGATCTTCCACTGGGTCGCGATCGACGGCTACAACACCGACACGGCCGCGGCGCAGGTCAACTACCTCGACCCGGTCGGCGGGGTGAGCACCGGCGTCATCTCGTGGGCCGGTTCGGTGCCGAAGTCGGCGCACATCTCCTCCGACACCATCACGACGATCATGGGCGGCCGTGGGTACGTCTGGTAGCCGACGTCCCCGGACGGCCCTGCTCCTCCCGGTCCCGCTCCTGACGGGCGCCCTGCTGCTGGCGGGGTGCTCGTCGGGCGGGACCGACGGGCCGCCCGCCCCCACCCGTCCGCCCACCCGCACGCCGGTGCGCGCCGCGGCCTGCGAGGTGGCGCTGCCGGCCGCCTGGCGCTCCGCGTTCGCGACGGGCGAGTACCGTCCGCCGGCCGGGGAGCGGGCGGTACTCACGGAGGCGGGCCCGGGCTGGACGGCGCTCCAGCTGACCGGCTCCGAAGGGCGCGCCGGCCCCGGCGGGCGGCGCGCCGTCCTCGTCCGCGGCGGCGAGGCGACCCCGCACACCCTGCTGCGGTTCGCCGACCCCGTCGAGCACCAGCTGCTCGCCGCCGACTTCGACGGGCGCCGCTGGGCGGCGTTCGCCGTCCTGGAGGGCCGGACCCTCGACAGCCCGTGGAGCCTGTACGTGGCGGACCTGACCGGCGGGACCACCCGGCGGCTCGCCCGGTCCGACCGCCCCGGTCCGCTCCCCCGCCCCGTCGTCCGCGACGGGACCGTGCTGTGGGCGCAGGGCACCGACGCCGGGAAGGCCACGGTGTTCGCCGCCCCGGCCGGCGGCGGGCCCGCGCGCGCGTGGCACACGGGAGTCCTCGACACGCCGTTCACGGCGGGCGGCCTCCTGGTGTGGCGCGAGGCCGACGGAGACCACACCCGGCCGGCCGCGGTCTCCCTGCGGGACGGGCGCCCGGCCGCGCTGCCGCCGCCGATCGCCGCGCTGCGCGACATCCGCGCCCTCGTCTCCGACGGCACCACCTGGGCGTGGGTGGCGGGCGAGGCGGCACCACGGCTCATGGTGTGGCGTGCGGGCGAGGCCGGGCCCACGGCCGCCGTGACCGGCTCCCCCGCGGTGGACGGCATGGACCAGCTGCGGATCGCCGGGCGGCTCGTCACCTGGCGCACCCCGGAGACCTCGTACGCCCTGGACCTCGACTCGGGCGCGTACGCGCGGATCACCCCGGCGTACGGCTACGCCACGGCGGCCGGGAACGCGCTGGCCGTCGCGTTCAGCCTCGGGAACGCCAAGACGACCGGTGCGCGGCCGGTGATCCAGGTCGTGGACGCGGCCCGGCTGCCCGGGCTGCCGCGCTGTGGCTGATGTCCGCCGGTGAGGTTTGCGGGGCGGGTGGGCGCGCCAGAGATCCCCCATGTCCACACAGGTGTCCGAAGAGGTACGGGAGGCGCTCCACGAGGGGCGCCCCGTCGTCGCGCTGGAATCGACGATCATCGCCCACGGCCTGCCCCGCCCGCGCAATCTCGCGGTGGCCCGCGAGCTGGAGGCCCTGGTGCGGGACGGCGGCGCCGTGCCCGCGACCATCGCGGTCCTCGACGGCGTCGCCCGGATCGGCCTGGACGAGGCGGGTCTGACCCGGATCGCCGAGGACCCGACGGTGCGCAAGCTCGGCCACCGTGACCTGGCACCGGCGATCGCGACCGGGACCACCGGGGCCACGACCGTCTCGGCGACGGCCTGGCTCGCCGACTCCGCCGGCCTACGGGTCTTCGCGACCGGGGGCCTGGGCGGGGTGCACCGCGAGTGGGCCGAGACCCAGGACGAGTCCGCCGACCTGCGGCTGCTCGCCCAGGTCGGCGTCACCGTGGTGTGCGCGGGAGTGAAGTCGATCCTCGACGTGCCCGCGACGCTCCAGCGCCTGGAGACCCTGGGCGTGACCGTCGTCGGCTACGGGACGGACCGCTTCCCCGGCTTCTACCTCTCCTCCTCCGGGGAGCCAGTCGACTGGACCGTGGGGAGCCCGGAGGGCGTGGCCGGGGTGATGCGCGCCCGGGACGCGCTCGGCGGACCGCGCTCGGCGCTGGTCGTCGGCAATCCCGTACCGGCCGGACAGCAGCTCGATCCCGCGCTCCACGACCGCGTCCTGGCGGCGGGCCTCGCGGAGCTGCGGGAGAAGGGGATCACGGGGCAGGCCGTGACGCCGTTCCTGCTGGAGTACCTGACGGTGCACACGGACGGGGCGTCCCTGGAGGCGAATCTGGCCGCCGTGCGGGGCAACGTGCGGCTCGCGGCCCGCATCGCGGCGGCCGACCGCGGCCGGGCGTGACCGGGCCCGGCGCGCTGCTGGTCGTCGGGGACGTCGTCACCGACATCGTGGCCCGGCACCGCACACCGCTCGCTCCCGCGACCGACACGGCGGCGGAGATCCGGACGCTGCCGGGCGGCGCCGGGGCGAACGTGGCCTGCTGGGCGGCGCGTTCGGGCTGCCCGGACGTGCGGATCCTGGCGCGGGTGGGCACCGACTCGGTGTCCTGGCACGACCTGGCGCTGCGCCGCGCGGGCGTCGTGCCGACGCTCGTCCCCGATCCGGACGCGCCGACGGCGTCGGTGATCGCCCTGGTGGGCGCGGACGCGGAGCGCACCTTCCTGACGGACAGCGGCGCGGCGCTGCGGCTCGCCCCCGGCGACTGGAACCCGGAACTGCTCGACGGGGTCGCCCGCGTGCACCTGTCCGGCTACCTCTTCTTCGCCGCCCCCAGCCGCGAGACGGCCGCGCGGGTGCTGAGCGACGCGGCCGGGGCGGGCGTCCCGGTGAGCGTGGACCCGGCCTCGGCCGGCTTCCTCGCGGACCTGGGCGCGGCGCCCTTCCTGGCCGCCGTGGACGGCGCGGAGTGTCTTCTGCCGAACGCGGACGAGGCCCGCTTCCTGACCGGCCTCCCCGACCCCGCGGCGGCCGCGGCGGCCCTCAGCAGGCGCTTCCCGCTGGTCGCGGTCACCCTCGGCGCGGAGGGCGCCGTCCTCGCCCGCGAAGGGCGCGTGACGGCCCGGGTGACGGCCCCGCCGGCCCGCCCGGTGGACTCCACGGGCGCGGGCGACGCCTTCACCGGCGCCTTCCTGGCGGCCCGTGTGACGGGCGCGGACCCGGTCCGGGCGGCGGAGTCGGGCTGCCGGGCGGGCGCGCGAGCGGTCACGCGGGTGGGCGGGCGGCCCTAGGACGGGGGCGGGTTACGGGGTGGGGCGGTTCGGGGGCCCGATCAGCCCGGGCAGCCCCCACCCCCGTCCGCCTCGACCCGAGCCGTCCCCGGCCCGGCCCGTCGTCCCAGGCCCGGTCTGTCGTCCCCGGCCCGGTCTGTCGTCCCAGGCCCGGTCTGTCGTCCCCGGCCCGAGCCGCCCCGCCTAGTCCCGGAAGCCCGTCCAGGCCGGCCGCCTGGCGTCGTCCGCGCGGATGACCGCGTCGGCCGTGTCGGTGGGGCCGACCTCCTGCTCGTACCGCCTGAAGGCCGGCAGGGTCCAGGGCTGGTCGGTGCCGCGGGCGAGTGCGCCGGGCGAGAGGCGCAGGTGCAGCTTGAGGTCGAAGGGGTACCAGTGGCCCAGCAGGAACGGCCCGTGCACCACGAGGACCCCGCCGGGCGGCAGCGGTACGGCGGGGCTGCGGGTGGCCCGGTCGGTGACGGGGTTCCACAGGTCGGGCAGCACCTTCCCGCTGCCGCCCGGCTCCAGCGGTCCGAAGACCTCCCGCCACAGCGCCCCGGTGTCGTACCAGTCGGTGTAGAAGGCGTCGGGGTCCTGCTTGCCGTGCTCGAAGCGCAGCGAGGCCGGCCGCAGGAAGCCGCCGGTCGCGACCACGAGCACGGACCGCCCGCGCAGCCTCAGCGCGTCGGCGATCCGGTCGGCGAACTCCGCGCCCGGCGCGACGGGCGCGCCGTCCACGCCCACCTTGAGCCAGTCGCTCCCGTCGCCCGGCCCGGCCCGGTCGACGCGGTCGGCCACGGCCTCGGCGAGGCGCTCCCAGCTGATCGCTTCGAATCGCATCCGTCCATCCTGCCGCACGGGCTTGACCTTGCCGCTGACGGCAGGGTTCGACGATCGGCGCATGGACGACAGCACGCAGCAGCAGGGCACCCGTCGGACCGGTCGCGTCGTGGTGGTCACCGGCGCGGGCACCGGGATCGGCCGGGCCACGGCCCGCGCCTTCGCACGCCAGGGGGCGAAGGTCCTCGCCGTGGGGCGCAGGCCGGAACCGCTCGACGGGACGGCGGCGGACTTCCCGGGCATCCGGCCGCTGGTCGCGGACGTCACGGCGCCGGGCGCGCCCGAGGAGATCGTGCGCACGGCGGTGGACACGTACGGCCGGCTCGACGTCCTCGTGAACAACGCGGGCATCGCCGGCGGCGGCCCCCTCGGCACCCTGGGCCGCGACGTGATCGGTACGCTCCTGGAGACGAACCTCGTCGCCCCGGTCCTGCTCACCCAGGCGGCGGTGCCGGTTCTCGAGGCGTCCGGGGGTGTGGTCGTCAACGTGACGACCACGATCGGGCAGCGCGGCTGGCCCGGCAACTCCGTCTATCCGGCGACCAAGAGCGCCCTGGAGACGCTGACCCGCTGCTGGGCGGTGGAGCTCGCACCGCGCGGCGTACGGGTCGTGGCGGTCGCGCCGGGTGCGATCGAGACGCCGATCGCCGACCACATGGGACTCGGCCCGGAACGGCGGAAGGCGCTGCGGGACTGGCAGTTGGCGCACATCCCGCTGGGGCGGATCGGTCGCCCGGAGGAGGTGGCCTGGGCGATCACCGCGCTGGCCGCTCCGGACGCCGGGTATCTGACGGGCACCGTGCTCCCGGTCGACGGCGGTGCGCTGGTGTCGTGATACGACTGCGCGAGGAGGTGGGGGTCCTTGCGCATCGGTGAACTGGCCCGGCGGACGGGGACGACGGCGCGCGCGCTGCGCCACTACGAGCAGGCGGGGCTGATCTCCTCGGAGCGCGCGGCCAACGGGTACCGGGTGTACGACGAGGGTGCCGTGGTCCGTGTCGCCAACATCCGTTCCTTCCTGTGCGCGGGCCTCACCCTGGACGACGTGGCCGTGTTCGCCGGCTGCCTGGACGGGGACGCGCCCGCGGCGGCGCCCTCCGTCCGGGGCCTGGAGATCGCCCGGGAACGGCTCGCGGTGCTGGAGGCGCGGATCGCCGCGCAGACGGCGGCCAGGGACCGGCTCGCCGCGGCCCTGGCCGCCGCCGGCGGGGCCCGGACTCCGGACACCGCGGAGGCTCGGACGCCCGGCGCCGGGGAGCCTCGGACTCCGGGCACGGGGGAGGTTCGGACGCCCGGCGCCGGGGAGCGTCGCACTCCGGACGTCGCGGAGGCCCGGGCGTCGGACACCCCGCCGCCGGGGGCCGGTTCGGCGGTGGCCTGACCGGCCCGCCGAGCCCCGAGGGGCGTGGGCTCAGGACGCGCGGACCGGCTCCTCCAGAACGGCGCGGCCCGAGTCGACCGCCTCTGTCAGGGTCAGCTCGCCGCCGGCGAGCGCGCGGCAGGTGGCCGCGTCGGTCCGCAGCCGCACCTCGGCGTCGGCGGCCGGCCCCTCCCCGTACGTCACCTGGCCGCCGTCGCCGGACCGGACGTGGAACTCCCCCTCGTCCAGGGTCACCTGGACGACCCGTGCCCCGAGTCCCTCCAGGGCGGAGAGGAGCGGGATCGCGAACCAGTGCGCACGGACGGCGTCGGTCGGCCGGGGCTCGTCGAGGGCAGGCGCGCCCCAGGCGGCGAGAGCCCGCAGGACGGGCAGCAGCGCCCGTCCGCGCTCGGTCAGCTCGTACACGGACGCGGAGACGGGCGGCGGCATCCGGCGGCGGGTGACGAGCTCGGCGCCCTCCATGTCCTTGAGCCGGCCGGCGAGCATGTCGGTGCTGACGCCCGGGAGGTCGGCGTGCAGGTCGGTGTAGCGCCGCGGTCCCGCGAGGAGTTCACGGACGATCAACAGGGTCCAGCGGTCCCCGACGGCATCGAGCGCGCGCGCCGCGGCGCAGTACTGGTCGTAACTCCGGCGGCGAGACTGACGCGCCTGGCGTGACTGAGGTGCCATGCGACGCAGTCTAGACATGTTGTTGGACTTTCCAAGCTCGAACTTGGTAAAACCAAGCATCAACACTTCTGGGGAGGTCGGCGCATGGAGTTCCGGCAGTCGAGCAAGCTGAGCGAGGTCTGCTACGAGATCCGCGGCCCGGTCATCGAGCACGCCAACGCCCTGGAGGAGGCGGGTCACAGCGTCCTGCGCCTCAACACCGGCAACCCCGCGCTCTTCGGCTTCGAGGCGCCCGAGGAGATCGTCCAGGACATGATCCGGATGCTCCCCAGGGCGCACGGCTACACCGACTCCCGGGGCATCCTCTCCGCCCGCCGCGCCGTCGCCCAGCGCTATCAGTCGATGGGCCTGACGGACGTGGACGTCGACGACGTCTATCTCGGCAACGGCGTCTCCGAGCTCATCTCCATGGCCACCCAGGCCCTCCTGGAGGACGGGGACGAAGTCCTCGTCCCCGCCCCCGACTACCCGCTGTGGACCGCCGTCACGACCCTCGCCGGCGGCCGGCCCGTGCACTACCTGTGCGACGAGTCCGCCGACTGGTATCCGGACCTCGACGACATGGCCGCGAAGATCACCGACCGCACCCGGGCCGTCGTCATCATCAACCCCAACAACCCCACCGGCGCGGTCTATCCCAAGGAGATCCTCGAGGGCATCCTCGACCTCGCCCGCCGGCACGGTCTGATGGTCCTCGCCGACGAGATCTACGACCAGATCGTCTACGACGAGGCCGTCCACCACCCGGTCGCCACCCTCGCCCCCGACCTGGTCGTCCTCACCTTCGGCGGCCTGTCCAAGACCTACCGGGTGGCGGGCTTCCGCTCCGGCTGGCTGGTCGTCACCGGCCCCCGGGAGCACGCCAAGAGCTACCTGGAGGGCCTGACCATGCTGGCCTCCATGCGCCTGTGCCCCAACGCCCCCGCGCAGTACGCCATCCAGGCCGCGCTCGGCGGCCGGCAGTCCATCCACGAGCTCACCGCCCCGGGCGGACGCCTGCGCGAACAGCGCGACCGGGCCTGGGAGAAGCTCAACGAGATCCCCGGCGTCACCTGCGTCAAGCCCAAGGGCGCCCTCTACGCCTTCCCGCGCCTCGACCCCGCCGTGCACCGCATCCACGACGACGAGAAGTTCGTCCTCGACCTGCTGCTGCGGGAGAAGATCCAGGTCGTGCAGGGCACCGGCTTCAACTGGCCGCGCCCGGACCACTTCCGCATCCTGACCCTGCCGTACGCGGACGACCTCGACGCCGCGATCAGCCGCATCGGGCGCTTCCTGAGCAGCTACCGGCAGTAGCCGCGGGGGCGGGGCGGCCAGGGCGGGCCGGCCGGTGCGGGGCGCCGGCCGGCGGCTTCCTCGCCCGGGAACGGCAGCGGGTCCGAGGGCGTAGCCTGCCCCCGGACCCTTTCGATGCCGCTCCTCTTCACACGCCGGCGCACTTGAGGACCCGGGTCAGTCGTCATTGCGTCGCGTCCTGCCGTTGGACCACCGCCGACCGAGAGCTCGGCGGACCAGATTCGAACTGGCATTTCGACGCACCAGGGCCCGGGCCCGGTCGATCCGGCGATGAGCGGCGCATGCTGAATCTGGAGCAATAGTCTGAGTTTGAACGCGATCCGTGTCAGAAGTGCTCTGGTGACCGGACCGCGCATTCACGACAAGGCTCAGCTTCAGCTTTGCGCTCCTCGCGCACCCCGACCGCACTCGCGGCCGGGGAGTTCATGGGACTACCCGAAAAGGTAGCCGAAGACGGCGTCGCCGACCCGCTGGTCGGTGACCTCGCTCCCGTTCGCCTCCTCGCGGGCGAACTTCACCGCCTGCTGGAGCTTCTCGACCCGCTCGGTCAGCTCGTTCACCCGCCGGGCGGGCAGCGCCCCGGAGAACTTCACGGTCGTCCAGTACCCGACCGGCACGTCCTCGTAGTACACCTCGACCTGCGCCGGGTGCTTCTCGGTCGCCTCCGCCTTGACGTGGTTGCGCGGCACCTTCTTCGTACGCACGGTGCGGACCGGCTCGGTCTTCCACGCGTCCGTCGACGGGTCCTGCGTCCACGACTCGGCGGCATCGAGCACCGGCAGCTTGCGGACGAAGGTGAGGATGTCCGTCAGCTGCTTCTCCAGGAAGAGCAGATACGCGACCGGCACGTCGCTCACCAGGACCCGTCCGTCGACGGTGATGTCGGCGCGGGCCTCGCAGTTCGCCCAGTCCTTGGTGGCGGTGACGTCGAAGAGACGGGTCAGCGTCCGCGCGGTGTCGCGCAGCACGTCCTCGGCCTTCACCTGCACCAGGGTCGACTCGGGCGGCAGCTGCTCGCCCTCCTCGTCCTTCGGCTGGTACGTCCGGGAGATGCCCGCCAGCAGGGCGGGCTTCTGCAGCCCGTGGTGGGCGGTGGTCAGGTCCTGATGCGCCCGGGACTTGACGCCTTTCTCCACGGCGATGATCTGATTGAGTTTCGTTGCCACGCGACCGACCCTAGGGTCCGGAGCCGCGTGAATCGAACTGTTTTTCCTGCCGGTTGAGTGTGCGAGGAGCGAACCCGTCATGGATACGGCGCTGATAGCCGTCGTGGGAACCCTGCTGGGCGTGGTGGCCACGCACTGGTTCCAGGGCCGCGCCGCCGAGCGCACGGCGGCGCTCGCGAGGACCGAGCAGCTGCGCCAGGAACGGATCGCCACCTACAGCGCCTTCGCGGGCGCGGTCGTCGACTACCGGCTCAGCCAGAACGACCGCTGGTTCAAGGCCCGGATCGAACCGGGGTCCGAGGAGGCCGAGGAGTCGCGGTTCGCCTCGTACCGGCAGCGCACCGCCGCCCGCCAGGCACTGTTCCGGGTCCAGCTCGTCTGCGACGACGCACGCGTGCGGGGTCTCGCCGAGGCCGCCTTCGAGACCACCCACTGCCTGCACGAGGCCACGGACGAGGCCGACCGGGCACGGCGTTCGGACGAGGCCAAGGAGGCCCTGGCCCGGTTCGTCGCGGCCGCCGCGCCGGGCGTGCGCTGAGGCGCGCGCGGGTAGAACAGGGCCGTGGATCTCGTCGCCCCGGTCGTGGTCGAACCGCTCAGACGACGCCGCTGCTCGGAATGCCGTCAGGGGCCGCTGGAGCGGATGATCGTCGAGTTCAACGCGCCCGTCTGTCTGGACTGCGCCGATCTCGGCCATCTCGTCTTCCTGCGCCGCGGCGACACCGCCCTCACCCGCCGCGCCCGCGAGGGCAGTGCGTTGTGGGCGGTGGTCGTCCGGCACAACCGGCGCCGGACCCGTTACGAGCGCCAGGGCCTGCTCGTCGAGGAGCCGGCGCTGGCCCGGGCGGAGGCGGCCTGCCTCGCGGACGCCGAGGCTCGGGCCCGGCGCCGGGCGCGGGACGCGGCGCGCCGTGCCGAGCGGGACGCCGCGGTCACGGCCGCTCTGGAGGAGGAGATCCTGCGCCTCTTCCCCGGCTGCCCGGCCGACCGGGCCGTACGGATCGCCGCGCACGCCTCGGCCAAGGGCACGGGACGGGTGGGGCGCACGGCCGCCGGCCGGGCACTGGACCGCGGGGCGGTCACGGCCGCGGTGCGCGCCGCCGTACGCCACGTGGACACCGAGTACGACACGCTGCTGATGACCGGGGTGCCGCGTCACCAGGCCCGGGTGAGGGTCGCCCCCACCATCGAGGCGGTGCTCCGGGCCTGGCGTGCGGACTGAGACGCGCCGGCGCCGTCCCGTCGGCGGGCGGCACGCCGGTCGTCCCGTCCGTGGGCGTCGTACCCGCGACTGCCCCGTCCGCGGCGGTCACCTCCGTGCGCGTCGCGACCGCGTGCCGCGAGGGGCGTGCGCGTCAGACCGCTCGGCCGGGGGCGTACGCGTCCGGCACGCGCCGTCAGGCCGCGCGCCGGGGAGCGCGGTTCAGGCCTCGCCACCCGCGCGGCGGGCCCGGCGGTAGAGCAGGGCGCCGCCGAGGAGGAGCGCGGCGCTGGCCGGGGCCGCGTAGCCGACGGCGTCGGAGCCGGTGCTGGCGAGCGAGACCGAGCTGGACTGCGGGGCGGGCCGCGGTCCCTCCTCGGCGGGGGCGGGCGGCAGGTGGCGGACCGGGGTCTGCGGGCGCGGGGTGGGGGTCTCGGGGTGCTCGCACTCCTCCTCGGACTCGTTGACCGAGGTGTTGCCGATGGCCGGGTTGCCGATGCCGACGACGTTGACCGAGTTCCCGCTGAGGTTCACGGGGAGGTCGACCGGCAGCTGGAGGCCGTTGCCGGAGAGCACGCCCGGGGAACCCGAGGTGTGGCTCTCGGCCGTGGCGCCGCCTCGGGAGCCGCTGTCGGAGGAGGCGCCGCCGCGCGGCGTGCCCGGCAGGTCCTTGTGCGTCGGGCCGCGGTCCTCGGCGCCGTGCCCCGCGGGCTGGGCGGACCGGTTGGCACAGCTGTTGCCGGCCGCCGGGTTGAGGAGGCCGACGACGTTGACGGTGTTGCCGCAGACGTTCACGGGCACGTGCACCGGCAGCTGAACCGTGTTGCCGGAGCCGACCCCCGGCGAACCGACGGCGGCGCCCTGTGCCGCGGAGTCGGCGTGGGCGGCGCCCGCCGAGAGCGCCAGCGCGCCACCGGTGACCAACAGTGTGGCCAGACCACTTCGGCGAATGTGCCTCATGGCTTCCTGCCTTCCGGATGTCTTCACGGGCACTCGCCCGTACCCGAAATAACGCCATCCATGTCTCGGCCGGATCCGACCATCGGTGTGTTTCACTCCATCGAGGGAGTGCGCGGGAGCGGATCCCGCCCC
This sequence comes from Streptomyces sp. NPDC101191, assembly GCF_044767915.1. Taxonomy (NCBI): domain Bacteria; kingdom Bacillati; phylum Actinomycetota; class Actinomycetes; order Kitasatosporales; family Streptomycetaceae; genus Streptomyces; species Streptomyces sp. NPDC101191. The sequence continues at coordinate 488,903 of NZ_JBIWOU010000006.1, read as the reverse complement.
GGCGCTGACAGTTCGCGCCCCGCCGGGGCACGGCCGGAAAGCAGGTCCGCGACAAGGCGGGCCCACCGAGGCTCGGAAAGAGCAGGCGGGAGAGCCGGCCCGGGAGAACGGCGCCGACCCCAGACCACCGTCGGCCGAGGCACTGAACTCACACCGGCACAGGGGAAGTTGCTCATCTTCTCACGCGGTGCCGGCAGCGGCGGGTGTGGATCAGCGGCGCGGTCCGCCCGGGGATCCGCCGTCGGCCGGGCCGTCGGGTCCGACCGTTCCCTGGATCCGCATCCGGCCGACGGTGCCGACCTGGAGGGCGAAGCCCTGGACCCCTCCGTCGATGCTGTTGTTGACGACCGTGGTGGGCCGCGGCGTCGCCTCCCGGTCCTCGCCGGCCAACTCGGCGAGGATCGCACGCAGTTCCTCGGCGGCGGCCGGATCGGCGCGCAGGCTCCGGCGCATCCGCGCGCGCCATTCGGTGCGGGCCTCGGACCGGGCCTCGTCCACGGCCTCGCCGTCGCCGTCCCGCTCGGCGCGCAGCAGGTCGTCGCGGGCGGCCTCCAGCTCGGCGCCGACCTCTGCCTCGTCGGCTCCGGAGCGAGCCGCGAAGAACCGCGCGATCCTGGTCCGCGCCCGCTCCCAGCCGTCGCCGACCATCTGCTGCACGAGGGCGGTCGCCCCCGCCGTCGCCAGTGCCACCAACTCGGCTTCCACCGCGCCCCCTTCCAAGATCCTTCCGTCAGTCCAGCCTAACGGTCACCTTCCGAGCAGATCGGTGATCACACCGACCGGATCGGCGTCGGGCGTGCCCCGCGGCCACCAGTCCTCGCGGTCGGTGTCCGACTCGTAGCCGTACCAGAGTCCGTCGCGGCCGAAACGGAGCTGGAGGGAGCTGCTGGACAGGCGGTTGCGCCAGGGACGGAAGGCCGGCAGGTCGGCGGCGAGGAGGGCCGGGCGGGCCCGGTCGAAGGGGCCGGCGGGCGGGTCCCAGGGCTCCTCCAGGACCGCGAGCCCCGCGGAGCCGCCCTGGCGCCAGGCGGCGACCGCGCGCGCCAGGTCGGTGGGGGTGCGGTCCAGGGCGTAGGCCAGGTCGCGGTAGAGGGCGCGGGTGGAGGCCGTGAGGCCGGAGCCGGGATGCGCGGCGGCCAGCCGTACCGCGTCCTGCCACGGGGTGAGGGCGGCGACGGGGTCGTGCCCGGTGACGAGGAAGGTGTGGGCGCGGGCCGCGGCCTCGGAGGCGAGCAGGTCGAGGGCCAGCGGGTCGGGTGCCTCGGGGTCGGCCGGGAAGACGGCGGGGCGTCCGGGATGGGCGGGAGCGGGCAGCGGCGGCGGCAGGTCCGGCAGGGTGCGGCCGCCGCTGAGCGGCGCGAGCGCGGCGCGGGCCGGGACCGTCGGCAGGGCGGGGGTGGCGCCGGCGCCCTCGGCGGCCGAGCGGGCGGCGTTGCGCCGGGTGAGGTCGGCGAGGATCTCCTGCTCGCCGCGGCCGCGCATGAGGAAGAGGACGAAGGGATCCTCGTCGAGGAGCCGGGCGGACTGGTAGCAGAGGGCCGCGGCGTGCTTGCACGGGTAGCCGTCGTCGGGGCAGGAGCAGTCGGGGACGAGATCGCCGGGGGCGGGCAGCAGTCCCGTGACGGCCTCCAGGGCGTGCGGCACGTCCTTGTCGAGGAGGGCCGCGATGTGGTCGGGCCGGGCGGCGGCCTCGTCGAGGAACCGCTCCCAGTCGGCGTCTCGGAGGGTCCGCAGCCGGATCTCCGTGCGGTACGGCCGGGGGCGGCTGCCGTGGACGTAGGCGACGACGCGGCCGGGGGTGACGGTGATCGCGTCGACATGGCCGCGCCGGGCGTACGCCTTGCCGCGGGCGAGCCTGGCCGGGTCGAGGGCGATGTCCTCCAGGGCGTCCACCCAGGCGTTGCCCCACCAGGTGGCGGCGAAGCGCCCGTCGGGCGCCTCGCGCGGCGGCAGCTGGGGAAAGGTCCTGCGGCGGTCGTCGTGGCGGGGCAGCGCGGCGCGGGCCCCGCCCGCACGGAGCCCGGCGGTACGGGGGCGGCCGGGGAGGCGGGGGCCGTCGGCGCTCATGCGGGCCTCCTCAGGGACACCAGGTCGGCCAGTTCGCGGTCGGTCAGTTCGGTGAGGGCGGCCTCGCCCGAACCGAGGACGGCGTCGGCGAGGGCCCGCTTGGCGCGCAGCATCTCGGCGATGCTGTCCTCGACGGTGCCCTCGGCGATGAACCGGTGGACCTGGACGGGCTGCGTCTGCCCGATGCGGTACGCGCGGTCCGTGGCCTGCTCCTCGACCGCCGGATTCCACCAGCGGTCGTAGTGCACGACGTGCCCCGCCCGGGTGAGGTTGAGTCCGGTGCCGGCCGCCTTCAGGGAGAGCAGGAAGACGGGGACCTCGCCGGCCTGGAAGCGGTCGACCATCCGCTCGCGCTCGGCGACGGGAGTGCCGCCGTGCAGGAGCTGGGCTCCGATGCCCCGCGCGGCCAGATGGCCGGCGAGGAGCCGCGCCATCGTCACGTACTGGGTGAAGACGAGGACGGAGCCGTCCTCGGCGACGATCGTGTCGAGGACCTCGTCGAGGAGGGCGAGCTTGCCGGAGCGGCCGGCGAGCCGCAGGGCCCGCGCCCCGGCCTGGGCACGGGTCCCGGTGCCGGGCGGCTGCTCCTTGAGGTACTGGGCGGGGTGGTTGCAGATCTGCTTGAGCGAGGTCAGCAACTTCATGATCAGTCCGCGCCGGGCCATGCCCTCGGCGCCCTCGATCTGCGCCATCGTCTCGCGCACGACCGCCTCGTAGAGCGTGACCTGTTCACGGGTGAGGGCCACGGGGTGGTCGGACTCGGTCTTGGGGGGCAGCTCGGGGGCGATGCCCGGGTCGGACTTGCGACGACGCAGCAGGAACGGCCTGACCAGCCGGGCGAGCCGCTCGACCGCCTCCTCGTTCTCGATCTCCTCGCTGTTCTCCACGGCGCGGGCGTGCCGGGAGCGGAAGGCCTTCAGGGGGCCGAGGAGGCCCGGGGTGGTCCAGTCCAGTAGCGCCCACAGCTCGGAGAGGTTGTTCTCCACGGGGGTGCCGGTGAGGGCGACCCGGGCCGGGGTGGGGACGGTGCGCAGCGCCTTGGCGGTCGCCGAGAAGGGGTTCTTGACGTGCTGGGCCTCGTCGGCGACGACCATGCCCCACTCCTGCGCGGCGAGCTGGGGCGCGCTGGTGCGCAGGGTGCCGTAGGTGGTGAGGACGAAGCCGCCGTCGAGCCCTTCGAGGGTGCGGTCGGCGCCGTGGAAGCGACGGACGGGCACGCCGGGCGCGAAGCGCCGGATCTCCCGCTGCCAGTTGCCGAGGAGCGAGGCGGGGCAGACGACGAGGGTGGGCGCGCGGCGGGCCCGGCGCAGGTGGAGGGCGATGAGGGTGACGGTCTTGCCGAGGCCCATGTCGTCGGCGAGGCAGCCGCCGAGGCCCAGGGAGGTCATGAGGTCGAGCCAGGCCAGGCCGCGCAGCTGGTAGTCGCGCAGGGTGGCGTCGAGGCCGGGCGGCGGCGGGATGTCCTCGGGGCCGGCGAGCAGCCGGTCCCGCAGGGTCGCGAGGGCTCCGACGGGGACGGCGGGCACGGTCTCCCCGTCGACCTCCGCGGTGCCGGTGAGGGCGACGGCGAGCGCGTCGACCGGTTGAAGCAGGCCGAGTTCGCGCTTGCGGGCCTTGCGGACGAGGTCCGGGTCCACCACCACCCACTGGTCGCGCAGCCGGACGACGGGCCGATGCGCCTCGGCGAGGACGTCCATCTCGCGCGCGGTGAGGGGGTCGCCGTCGAGGGCGAGCTGCCAGTTGAAGCGCAGCAGCTCCTCGCTGTCGAAGAAGCCGGTGCCGTCGGTGGCGGACCCGGGCGCCGAGCGGGCCGGCCGGACGACGGCGGAGGCGGTGAGGGAGCGGGCGAGGTCCCGGGGCCAGTGCACGGCCACCCCGGCGTCCGCGAGCCGGGCGGCGGCGGGGCCGAGCAGCTCGTACAGCTCGTCCTCGGACACGGACAGGACGTCGGGCACGTCCCGCTCCATGAGGCGGCCGAGGGGCGGCCAGACACGGGCGGCCCGGCGCAGGGCGAGGACGGCGTCGACACGGGCGCGCGGCCCGAAGTGCTCGTCCCCGTCCCCCGCCCACATGGCCGCGGCGTCGATGACGAGGGTGGGGTCGGCGAGGCTGTGCACCTGGAGGAGCGCGGCGGCGGCCTGCCGCTCCGCACCGCTGCCGTCCGCCGAGGCGTCGAACAGCTCGTACCCGGACAGGTCGAGACGGAGCGAGACCCGGACCCCGGCGTCCATGCCGGCGGCGGCCTCGGCGGCCCAGGCCCGCGCGCGGGGCAGGTGACGGGGCTCGCGGGCGGCGAACGGCGCGCCGACCGCGTGGGGCGCGGCGGGGGTGCGGGGCAGGGTGTCGGCGACGGCGTCGAGGAAGGCGCGCACGAGTGCCTCCGGCTCGGGCAGCCGGAGCGGGCCGCTGACGGGGACGGGCACGGCGTGCGCCTCGTACGGCATGGCGGCCGCGATCGCCCGCAGGTGGGCGATGTCGTCGGCGTCGAGCGGCCCGGCCCGCCAGGCGTCGTGGTCGTCGGCGGTGAGCCCCGGCAGCAGGCGGCCGCGGGCGATCAGGTGCAGGGCGTGCAGGGCGGCGGCGCCCCAGCAGGCGGTCGCGGGATGCGCCGCCGGGTGCTCCCGGGCGGCGACCAGGTGGGGCAGGGCCTCCGCGACGGGCAGCAGGACGGCGGGCACGGTCCGCGTACGTGCCCCGGTGCCGTGCCGCCGCACGACGGTCAGCTCCCTCCGCTCGGCGCTGCCGGACAGGCCGGGACCGCCGTCCTCGTCCGGCTGGGTGCCGGGCAGGGGCCCGCCGTCGGGCGACCAGAAGGCGACCCGGCCCTCCCTGGGGAGGGCGGCGGGCAGGAAGACGGCGGCGCCGCCGAACAGGGCAGAGGTCACGTCGCTGCTCACCTCCCGGTCCGCGACGCATTTCCGATGGGAGTTCCGACCTTACGGGTGGGGTCTGACAACGGCCGTCTCCGGTGCTTCCCCCGACCGGCCCAACGGAACATGACACGGGCACCGGGAGGCGGCACTGTGGCGGGGAACAGGCTTCGCCCGCGATCATGCCGCGGCCGCCCACGCCCGAAAGACGAGGTTTCCGCCATGTCCCTTCACCGGCGTCTCACCACCGTCACCGGGGCCGTCCTGCTCTCGCTCACGGTCGCGGGCTGCTCGGGTCTCGGCCGCACCGCGGTGGGACCCGTCTCGTACGAGACGGGTCGTGAGTTCGTGGTGAGCGTGACCAGCCCCTCCGTGAAGGGCTGCCACCGCCTGGCGCCGACGGGGGCGACGCGGGTCGAGAACCACACGCTGGTGGACCTCCAGCTCTACCGGACCCGCGACTGCCGCGACAATGACCCCATCTACGTGGCGACCAACACCACCGACGAGATCGCGCGGGGCACCCTTCCCTGGCGCAGCTACAGCTTCGTCCACTGACCCGCGCGGGCCGTCTCGCCCGGGTCCCGTCCTCCGTCACACCACGGCCGGCGGCCGGCCCGGCCGCCGCGAGACCGCCTCGCGAGACCGCCTTCGAAGGCCTCGGGGTCAGGCGCCGGGACGGGAACCGGGCTGGAACCGGGCGGGACGGCGCCGGTGATCACGCCGGGCTCGCCGCCGGCCGGCGCCTGGGGTAGAGCTCGACGGCGCAACCGTCCGGGGTGATGCGCCCGGGCCCGGTGCTCCGGTGCCCCTCGCGTGCGCTCATGCCCTCTCGCGTCCCTCCCTCGCCCGGCCGTCGTGCGCCGCGGCCCGCGGGCGGCTCTTTCGGATCGCGTGTCGTGGGTGGATGCTGGAAGTGCCCTCTGAGGTCTGTGGGGTCCCCTCACCCGGGAGGCGCGTCATGCGTACGGGGAGTGAACCGGCGACCGCGCGCAGTGCGCTGCGGCTGCGGTTCTGGCTGAGCCTGTGGGGGGCGCTGTGGGCGGCCTTCGGCACGACCGTGTTCCTGCTCGTCGGGCGGCCGGGCTGGGCTGCGGCGTGCGGCGTCCTGTTCGTGGTGGCCGCCACCGACCTGGTCCTGGTCACACGGCACATCCGGCAGGGCCCGCACTGGCAGCCGGGGCGGGACATCCCGCCGTACGAGCCGGATCACGGCGGGCGCGGGCGCCGGGGCCCGCGGCCCTGAGAAGCGTCGCGGGGACCCGGCGCTGCCGCCGGCGCGTCACTCGGCCGTCGTGTCGAACCGGGCCGCCTCCAGGTACTCCGGCTTGGGGTCGAGCGCGGCGGCGAGGCGGAAGTGGCGGGCGGCCTGGTCCGGGCGGCCTGAGCGCTGGAAGGTGCGGGCGAGCGCGAAGTGCGCGAACGCGTTGTCCGGTTCGTGGTCCACGATGTGCTGGAACTCGCGCTCGGCCCTTCCCAGTTGGGCGGACGCGAAGTACGCGCGGGCCCTGAGCAGGCGCGCCGCGCCGCTCTCCGGGTGCGCCTCGATGACGGAGTCCAGCAACTTGATCGCACCGCGCGGGTCCCGGGCTTCGAGCAGCTGCTCGGCCGCGCGGAAGGCGATGACATGGGTCTCCGGGTTCGACTCGGCCACGCGGGCGTCCTTTCCGTCGCTGCGGTGGTCCAACATCGGGCCCGCCGGCGGTATTCCGTACGACGTACAAGCCCCAGCCGGCCCCCTGCGATCCCTACCCAGCCCGACGGCCGATGGACCGGCGCCGGACTACCGGCTTTCCCCGGCCCGCTCGCGGAGCTCCGCCCAGATCGTGCGCACCTGGGGCTCCAGGGCCTCCAGGGGGCCGTCGTTGTCGACGATCAGGTCGGCGACGGCCCGGCGCTGTGCTCGGGTGGCCTGCGCCGCCATCCGGGCGCGGGCCTCGGGCTCGGTCATGCCGCGCAGCCGGACGAGCCGGTCGAGCTGCGTCTCCGGGGCGGCGTCCACGACGACGACAAGGTCGTAGAGGGGCGCGAGGCCGTTCTCGGTGAGCAGGGGGACGTCGTGGACGACGACGTCCCCGGGGCCCGCGAGGCCCTCCAGCTCGGCGGACCGGGCGCCGACGAGCGGGTGGACGATCGCGTTGAGCGCGGCCAGACGCCCGGGGTCGTTGAACACGATCGAGCCGAGCTTCGGCCGGTCGAGGGTGCCCTCGGGGGTGAGGACCTCGGGGCCGAACTCCGCGACGACGGCCGCGAGCCCGGGCGTGCCGGGCTCGACGACCTCGCGGGCGATACGGTCGGCGTCGATCAGTACGGCACCGTACGAGACGAACAGCCGGGACACTTCGCTCTTGCCGGCGCCGATTCCACCGGTCAGGCCCACCTTCAGCATGAGCGGCAGCTTAGATCCCGCTCCCGGGCCGCTACGCGTCGCCCTCCCGTTCGGCCAGGAAGCGCTCGAACTCCCGGCCCAGTTCGTCGGCGGAAGGGAGGTCGACGGGTTCGGCGACCAGGCTGCCGCGGGTCTCGGCTCCGGCGACGGCGTCGTACTGGTGCTCAAGGCCCTGGACGAGCGTGGTCAGCTCCTCGTCGCCCTCGCCGATCTGGCGCTCGATCTCGGTCTGGGTGCGCCGGGCCTCGGTGCGCAGGGCATGGGCGACGTCGGGCAGGACCAGACCCGTCGCGGCGGTGATGGCCTCGAGGGCGGTCAGGGCGGCGTCCGGGTACGAGGACCGGGCCACGTAGTGCGGGACGTGGGCGGCGACGCCGAGGGTGTCGTGGCCGGCCTCGGTGAGGCGGAACTCGACGAGGGACTCCGCGCTGCCGGGCACCTGGGCCTCGTCGAAGGGGCTCCGGTGGCCGGGCATGAGGTCGGTGCGGCTGCCGTGCGGGGTGAGGCCCACGGGGCGGGTGTGCGGCACGCCCATGGGGATGCCGTGGAAGTTGACCGAGAGGCGAACCCCCAGGCGCTCGACGATCTGGCCCACGGCGGCGGCGAACCGCTCCCATTCGACGTCCGGCTCGGGTCCGGACAGCACCAGGAAGGGCGCGCCGGTGGCGTCCTGCACGATCCGCACCTCGATGGAGGGCGTCTCGTAGGAGGTCCAGCGGTCGCGGCGGAAGGTCAACAGGGGGCGGCGGGCGCGGTAGTCCACGAGCCGGTCGTGATCGAAGCGGGCCACCACCTGGTGGGGCAGCGTCTCGAGCAGGCCGTCGACGATCTGCTCGCCGGTCTCACCTGCGTCGATGTAGCCGTCGAAGTGGTAGAGCATGACCAGCCCGGCCGACTCCTGCGCCAGGGCCAGGTCCACCACGGCCAGGCCCTTCTGGTCCCATTCGTACAAATCCTGGGGATCAAGCACGATTTCCGCTCCTCCTCGCGTTCTTCCAGCACAACGTCGGCCGGCACAGCACCATTCCCGCCTGCACGGCGAAAAGAGCGCGGAAGGGAAAGCACCGAGGAGAGGCGGCGAGGCGCCGGCGTGGAGGGTCGCCCGAGGCGGAAACGACCGAGGCCCGTCTCCCCGGAGGGAGACGGGCCTCGGTGCTGCTAGCTACTGGAGCTCAGCGGAGAGCCGGATTCAGCTCTGGCCGCCGGCCAGCTTCTCGCGGAGGGCAGCCAGGGCCTCGTCCGACGCCAGGGCGCCGGAGTTGTCGTCCGACTCCGAGGAGTACGAACCACCGGAGACACCCGCCGGGGCACCGGCCGGAGCGGCGGCGCCACCCTCGGCAGCGGCGGCCTCGTCGGCCTCGCGGGACTTGATGACCTGAGCCTGGTGCTGCTCGAAGCGCTGCTGCGCCTCGGCGTACTGGGTCTCCCAGGCCTCGCGCTGGGTCTCGTAGCCCTCGAGCCAGTCGTTGGTCTCGGGGTCGAAGCCCTCGGGGTAGATGTAGTTGCCCTGGTCGTCGTAGGACGCGGCCATGCCGTACAGGGTCGGGTCGAACTCGACCGAGGCCGGGTCGGCACCGAAGGACTCGTTGGCCTGCTTCAGCGAGAGGCTGATGCGACGACGCTCGAGGTCGATGTCGATGACCTTGACGAAGATCTCGTCGTTGACCTGGACGACCTGCTCCGGGATCTCCACGTGGCGCTCGGCCAGCTCGGAGATGTGGACCAGACCCTCGATGCCCTCGTCCACGCGGACGAACGCACCGAACGGAACCAGCTTGGTGACCTTACCCGGAACGACCTGGCCGATCTGGTGGGTACGGGCGAACTGCTGCCACGGGTCCTCCTGGGTCGCCTTCAGCGACAGGGAGACACGCTCGCGGTCCATGTCGACGTCGAGAACCTCGACGGTGACCTCCTGGCCGACCTCGACAACCTCGGACGGGTGGTCGATGTGCTTCCAGGACAGCTCGGAGACGTGCACGAGGCCGTCGACGCCACCCAGGTCCACGAAGGCACCGAAGTTGACGATCGAGGACACGACGCCCGAACGGACCTGACCCTTCTGGAGGGTCGTGAGGAAGGTCTGGCGAACCTCGGACTGGGTCTGCTCGAGCCAGGCGCGGCGGGACAGGACCACGTTGTTGCGGTTCTTGTCCAGCTCGATGATCTTCGCCTCGAGCTCCTTGCCCACGTAGGGCTGGAGGTCGCGGACGCGACGCATCTCGACCAGGGAGGCCGGGAGGAAGCCGCGGAGGCCGATGTCGAGGATGAGACCACCCTTGACGACCTCGATGACGGTACCGGTGACGATGCCGTCCTCTTCCTTGATCTTCTCGATGGTGCCCCAGGCGCGCTCGTACTGGGCGCGCTTCTTCGAGAGGATCAGGCGGCCTTCCTTGTCCTCCTTCTGGAGAACCAGGGCCTCGATCTCGTCGCCGACCTTGACGACCTCGTTCGGGTCGACGTCGTGCTTGATCGAGAGCTCGCGGCTCGGGATGACACCTTCGGTCTTGTAACCGATGTCGAGCAGGACCTCGTCCCGGTCGACCTTCACGATGACGCCGTCGACGATGTCGCCGTCGTTGAAGTACTTGATCGTCTCGTCGATCGCGGCGAGGAAGGCTTCCTCGTTACCGATGTCGTTGACCGCAACCTGCGGGGTGGTGGCGGTGGTCTCGGTGCTGCTCGTCATGTGGGAAAGGGCTCCGGTACGGACATGAAGTCGTAGGTACTGCTACGCCGAGAGCCCGTATCGCAGCTGAAGAAGCCGGACAGCCAAAGAGGCACCTGACCCGAAGAACGGGGGCGCCTCGAAAACCGAGGGGACATACAACAGATGCGAGCGCGACCTGCTCCGTCTGAGGCGCGCAGGCCCGCAGCGCAACCTTTAGCATACGGGGATGGCCGGACAGGGTCAATGCGCGAAGCGCACACCCGGGGCGGATCACCGCATACCCGGCACAACTCGTGTCGTCCCAGGCCATCCTGGGCACGGACGACCGCGTCGCATCTCCGCGCGCGGCACTGAGCGCAAACTACATCGACGGGCGAGATGAACCAAGAGTACGAACAGGAAGTCGGCCCCGAGGACGACGCGGAGGCGACCCGGCGTGACGCGGGGGACGCGGAGAGCAGCCGGGCCAGCCGGGGCTGGTGGGACAGGAACGCCGACGAGTACCAGAGCGAGCACGGAGCGTTCCTCGGGGACGACCGGTTCGTCTGGGGACCCGAGGGGCTGGACGAGGCGGACGCGGCGCTGCTCGGGCCGGCCGGCTCGCTGAAGGGACGCGACGTCCTGGAGATCGGCGCGGGCGCGGCGCAGTGCTCGCGCTGGCTGGCGGCCCAGGGCGCCCGACCGGTCGCCCTCGACCTCTCTCACCGGCAGCTCCAGCACGCGCTGCGGATCGGCGGCGACGTCCCGCTCGTGGAGGCGGACGCGGGGGCGCTGCCCTTCCGCGACGGCTCCTTCGACCTGGCGTGCTCCGCGTACGGCGCGGTGCCGTTCGTGTCCGATCCGGTCCGGGTCTTCCGCGAGGTGCGCCGGGTGCTGCGGCCGGGCGGCCGGTGGGTCTTCTCGGTGACGCACCCGATCCGCTGGGCCTTCCCGGACGAGCCGGGCCCCGAGGGACTGTCGGTGGCGGCCTCCTACTTCGACCGGACGCCGTACGTCGAGCAGGACGAGCGCGGGCAGGCGGTCTACGTCGAGCACCACCGGACCGTCGGGGACCGGGTGCGGGACGTGGTGGCCGGCGGCTTCCGGCTGCTCGACCTGGTGGAGCCGGAGTGGCCGGCCTGGAACAGCCAGGAGTGGGGCGGCTGGTCCCCGCTCCGGGGGAACCTGATCCCGGGCACGGCGATCTTCGTCTGCGAGCGGACGGACGACTGACGGACGCCCGCCGGCCCGCACGACCGGCCACGGCCCCCTCCTTTAGTCATATGAATCGGTGGGGGCTGTGGACGACGGGACGCACCCGGTCGGCCCGGCGTACGAGACTTGCCGTGTGATCCGACACGACGCACTCGACCGTCTTCCCGTCCGCCATGCCGTCCCCGAGCTGCTGACCGCGCTCGAGGAACGCGGCACGGCGGTGCTGCACGCCCCGCCCGGGACCGGCAAGACCACGCTGGTCCCGCTCGCCCTCGCGGGCGTTATAGGGGACGGGCCGGAGCGCCGGGTGCTGGTGGCCGAGCCGCGCCGGATGGCGGTGCGGGCGGCGGCGCGGCGCATGGCATGGCTGCTGGGCGAGGAGGTCGGCGGGACCGTCGGCTTCTCGGTGCGCGGGGAGCGGCGGACCGGGCCCGCGACCCGGGTCGAGGTGGTGACCACGGGTGTCCTGCTCCAGCGGCTCCAGCGCGATCCGGAGCTGGCGGGAGTGGACGTGGTGCTGCTCGACGAGTGCCACGAGCGGCATCTGGACGCGGACACGGCCCTGGCGTTCCTGGTGGACGTGCGGGCGGCACTGCGGCCGGAGCTGAAGCTCATCGCCGCATCGGCGACGAGCGACGCGAAGGCGTGGGCCGATCTGCTGACCCTCCAGGACGGCGGCGCGGCTCCGGCACCCGTCGTCCGGGCCGAGGGCCGGATGCACGGCTCGGCGATCCACTTCGCCCCGCCGCCGTCCGGAGTGCGGCCGGCGCACGGCACCTGGGTGGATCCCGCACTGCTGCGCCACGTCGCCGCGACGGTCAGGGAGGCTCTGGAGCGGCACGAGGGCGACCTCCTCTGCTTCCTGCCGGGGACCGGCGAGATCGCGCGGACGGCCGGGCTGCTCGCGGATCTGGACGCCGAGGTGCTCCAACTGCACGGCCGGGCGCCGGCGGCGGTCCAGGACGCGGTGCTGCGGGGCGCGGGCCCCGGCGGGCGGCGCCGGGTGGTCCTGGCGACCTCGGTGGCGGAGTCGAGCCTGACCGTGCCGGGCGTGCGGATCGTCGTGGACTCGGGGCTGGCGCGCGAGCCGCGGATGGACCACGCACGGGGCCTCGGCTCACTGGCGACGGTCCCGGTGTCCGTCGCGGTCGCCACGCAGCGCACGGGCCGGGCCGGGCGCGAGGGCTTCGGCACGGTGTACCGCTGCTGGTCGGCCGCGGAGGACGCGCGCCAGGCCCGGTTCCCCTCCCCCGAGATCAAGGTCGCCGATCTGACCGACTTCGCGCTGCGGGCCGCCTGCTGGGGCGATCCGACGGCGGCCGGGCTGGCGCTCCTGGACGCGCCGCCGGCCGGGGCGATGGCGGCGGCCCGCGCGGTGCTGGCGGCGGTCGGCGCCGTGGACGCGGACGGCCGGGCGACGGACCGGGGCATGCGGATGTCACGCCTCGGCCTGCATCCGCGGTTCGGCCGGGCGCTCCTCGACGGCGCCGCCGAGGTCGGCACCCGACGGGCGGCCGAGGTGGTGGCGCTGCTGAGCGAGGAGCCGCCGAGGGAGTACGGGGACGATCTGGCGGCGGCCTGGCGCGAGGCACGCCGGGGCGGCGACGGGTACGCGGCGCGCTGGAAGGCGGAGGTGCGGCGGCTGGAGCGGTCGGCCGGGGACGGCGGTACCGGGGCGGGCAGTCGCACGCGGGAAGGAACGGCCGGGGACGACGCGGTGGCCGGTCTGGTGACGGCGCTCGCCTTCCCGGAGCGGGTGGCACGGGCCCGGGAGCAGGGCGGCTATCTGATGGTGTCCGGTACCGGGGCCCGGCTCGCCGAGGGTTCGCGGCTCGGGGCGGCCGGCCGGTGGCTGGCCGTGGCGGTGGCGGACCGCACGGCGCAGAGTGCCACGGCACGGGTGCGGCTCGCGGCGGTGGTGGACGAGCGGATCGCGCGGTGGGCGGCGGGCCATCTGCTGGACACGGGCGAGGAGGTCCACTGGGAGGACGGGGACGTGGTGGCCCGGTCGGTGGAGCGGCTGGGGGCGGTGGAGCTCACGGTGCGCCCGCTGCGGGAGGACGCCGATCCCGCTCTCGTCAGGGAGGCGCTGCTCGACGGGCTGCGCCGGGAGGGCACGGGGCTGCTGCGGTGGAGCCGGGACGCGGAGGCACTGCGGCGACGACTGGCCTTTCTGCACCGGGAGTTGGGCGAGCCGTGGCCGGACGTGTCGGAGGAGGCGCTGCTCGGGCGGGCCGAGGAGTGGCTGGAGCCGGAGCTGTCCCGGGCGCGGCGGCGTGCCGATCTCGGCCGGATCGACGCCGGCGAGGGGCTGCGGCGGTTGCTGCCGTGGGCGACGGGCGAGGCGGGGCGGCTCGACGAGCTGGCGCCGGAGCGGATCGAGGTGCCGAGCGGATCGCGGATACGGGTGGAGTACGAAGGGGAGCGACCGGTGCTCGCGGTGAAGCTCCAGGAGATGTTCGGGCTCGCCGAGACGCCCCGGGTGGCGGGCGTGCCGGTCCTGGTGCACCTGCTCTCCCCCGCCGGGCGGCCCGCCGCCGTGACCTCCGACCTGGCCTCGTTCTGGCGGGACGGGTATCGCGCGGTGCGGGCGGAGCTGCGCGGGCGCTATCCCCGGCACCCGTGGCCGGAGGACCCGTCGGCGGCGGAGCCCACCCGGTACACCAGCGCCCGGCTCAGGCAGGAGCGGTGACCGGGGCCGGACCGGCCGCCGGGCCGGGCTCGGGTGCGGGACGGCGGGAGCGGGCTTCGAGCCAGAGGGAGAGGGCGAGCAGGAGGAGGGCGAGGACGGTGAACGTCCAGGGGAGGTAGGAGACGAGCATCAGCACCATCAGACGGTTGCTCCGGACCAGGTCGACGACGTAGGCGATGTAGTCCTCGCGCATCTTCACGTGGCCCGCGAAGACGGTGACGGTGTCCTGGCCCATGAGGGCGCGGGCGTTGCGGAGCTCCTCCTTGTGGATCTCCTCGCCGTTGACGGGGGCGCCGGTGACGGGGTCGACCCAGAACATGCGCTTGGTCGTGTACCAGCGGGTGAGGCCGGTCTTGGCGAGTACGTCGGGGGTGATGCCCTGGACGGGCATCGTCTTGGGCATGGGCACCTTGGTCCAGGGGACGGTCTGCTCGAAGTAGTAGACGTCCAGTCCGCGGAAGGTGCGGGTGCCCTTGTAGTGGATGGGGGCGGATGTGCGGGTCTGGGCGTCGAAGTACTGGTAGTCCCGCTTCTCGGTGAGGAAGGGCCACTTGAACTCGATGCCCTCGCGCCGGACCGGGTCACCGTCGACCTGCTCGCCGGTGGCGTGGACCGGCTCCTGGGTGTGGGCGTCGAAGATGTAGCGCTCGGGGATCTTGGAGACCATCTTTCCGTCGGGACCGAGGACGTAGGAGAGGGAGTCCCAGACGACGACGTCGCGGCCGGCGTCCGCCTCGATCCTCTTCGACTCCTCCACGTTGCCCTTGAGGGTCTGGACGATCGTGATCTTGTCGACCCTCTCGGACTTGAGCGTGGAGTAGTTGAGCAGGGTGGCCGGCTTCGCCTCCAGGACGGTCTCCTGGTACTGGTTCGGCGGGATCTTCGCGAGGCGCGGGAAGGCGTACCAGCGCAGGGTGGGGGCCATCGCGGCGAAGAAGACGGCGAAGGCGAGCAGGACGAGGCTGGCTCGGCGGCGCATCGCTCGGCCCCTCACTTCTTGGGGCCGGGGTCGGCGGTCAGCAGGGGCTTGGGCGAGGTGGGTCCGTCCGGCGGCAGATCGACCAGGGAGACGAGCAGGACGAAGAGGAGGACGGGGACGAGTCCGATGACGGCGGCGACAAGGGCGCGCATGGCCGGCCTCCCGGTGCGGCTGGATCTGATACGTCGTCAGGGCGGGGGGCACCGTAGCAACGCGACCGCGAGATGAGAACACGTTGCACTCAGAACACACACCGCCGCCCCCGGTCCGGAGGGACACGGGGGCGGCGGGTGGTCGCCGAAGGGGCGGCGTCAGGCGGAGGGCGTGGCCGCCGGCGTGGAGGCGGACGGCGACGGGTCCGGTGAGGTCGATCCGGACGGGGAGGGCGTCGGGGTCGGCTCCGGCTCCGGGGCGGTGACCTTCAGCTCCACGGTCACCGTGCCGCCGCCGGGAGCCGCCAACCGCAGCGTGAAGGTGCCGGCCTGGTCGCCCGCGAAGATCTTCGGCAGGACGAGAAGTCCGTCGGCGCCCGTCGTCAGCGTGAGGGTGCGGACCGCGGTGCCGTCCGCGGCCTTGAAGAAGGGGCCGTCGGTGGCGGGCTTCGGGTCGCCAGCCGAGGTGACGAAGGTGGCGGTGACGGCCACGCCGGAGGCGACAGCCCCACCGTCGGTGGCCTTGACCCGCACCTCGTCGGCGAAGTCGCCGCCGGTGGTGGCCGCGAGGTCCTTGGCGTCGAGGCGGGTGAGCGAGTCGGCGGCGCGCTCGGTGACGTTCACGGTGAAGGACACCGCGGTCAGGCTGCGGCCGACCACGGTGGCGGTCACCTTGAAGGCGCCGGTCCGCTCGCCGGCCCTGAGGGTCGGCGCGGCGGCCTTGCCGGTGCTCGCCGTGACGGCGGTGACCTCGCGGGCGCCGACGGCGAAGCGGGTGTCGGTGTCGCCCTCGATCCGGTAGCGCACCTGGACTCCGGTGACCGGCTTGCCCGCCCGGTCGAGCGCCTGGACCGTGAGCCGGTCCGCGAAGGTGCGGCCCGCGGTGGCGGTGAGGGTGCCGGAGGTGGCGCTGCTGATCCGTACGACCTTGGCCGCCGGGTCTGTGACGGGCGGGGTGGTCGGCGTCGGCTTGGGCTTGGCCGGGGTGGTGGGCTTCGGCGTCGGGACCGGCTTCACGGGGGCGGTCGGGGACGGGGTCGTCCGGCCGGGCGTGACGCCCCGGTTGTCGCTGCGGTCGCCGGGCAGCACACCCGTGCCGTCGGGCACCTGGTGGGAGCCGCGCTTGTAGTACTCGAACCAGGAGAGGACGGTGTTCAGGTACTCCGTCGAGCGGTTGTAGCTGAGGATCGCCCGGTCCAGGTCGGCCTTGACCGCGAGGTTGCGGTCGTTGGCGCAGAGGTAGAGACCGGCGGCCTGGGCCGCGTCGTAGATGTTGTTCGGGTCCTTCTTCCCGTCGCCGTTGGCGTCCTGGCCCCAGGTGGCCCAGGTGGACGGGATGAACTGCATCGGGCCTATCGCGCGGTCGTGCACGGCGTCGCCGTCGTAGGCGCCCTTGTCGGTGTCCGAGATGTTGGCGAAGCCGACACCGTTGAGGACCGGGCCGAGGATCGGGGAGGTCGTGGTGCCGTTGGCGTCGACCGCACCGCCGCGGGCCTGCCCGGACTCGACCTTGCCGATGCCCGCGAGGAGCTGCCACGGCAGGTTGCAGGCGGGGTCGGTGGAGCGTATCGACTGCTCGGCACGCTGATAGGCGGCGAGGACGGTCGCGGGTATACCGGCCTGCGCGGGGCCGGTGATGATGGGCAGAGTGGCGGGAGCACCCGGCTTGTTGGGGGTGTTCAGCGGGGGCAGGTCGGTGTAGTACGGCGTGTCACCGGAGGCCGAGCCGTCCGGGGGCGTGGTCGTGTCACCGGCGCCGACCGGCAGGTCACCGCTCGCGTTGTCCGCGGGCGGCGGCGTGCCCGGTGCCTGCGAGGCGGCGAGCGCCGCGACGGCCGCGGCCACCACCGCGCCGCTGGTGGCTCCCCTGCGCAGCCGACGGCCCAAGTGCGCTGCCATACGTGTGGTCCCTCCCCGTGTCCCGCCTCCGCGCTCCCCGCGCGAGTCCGACTGCTGACCCTATGCCAACTCGCGTCACCCCGACACCGGCCCCTGACCGTGTTTCACGGTTTCGTCACCACTTGGCCGTCCGGCCGTTCCAGGCTCGTCGGTCCTGAATACTGAACGCACTCCGGGCACATCGGACGAGGGGGAGATTCGTGCCGTTCACGCTCAGCCATGCCGCCGCGGTCCTGCCGGGCATTCGCCGGAACGGGACGGCCCGCGGCCCGCTGGTGGCGTCGGCGCTGGTCGCCGGTTCCTTCTCCCCCGACATGACGTACTTCGCGGCGACGGCCGTCCCCGACGCGATGTTCTTCGGGAACGTCACGCACTCCTTCCTCGGGGTCGTCACCGTCGACATGCTCATCACGGCCGCCATGGTGGGACTGTGGCTGCTGGTGCGTGAGCCTCTGGTGGCGCTGCTGCCGCGACGGTGGCGCGGCCGGGTGTACGCGATCGTCCGCGGACGGCCGTGGCGCGAGCGCCACCCGGCGGCGCTCGGCGCCTGGTTCGGCGTCTCGGCGGCGATCGGGGCGACGACGCACGTCGTGTGGGACGCCTTCACCCACCTCGACCGGTGGGGCACACGGCTGGTCCCGGTCCTGAGCGAGGTGGTGGGAGGCCTTCCCGTCTATCTGTACGCGCAGTACGGGGGCTCGGCGCTGGCCCTGATCCTGCTCGCGTGGTGCACGGTACGTGCGCTGCGCGCGGTGCCGGCGGACACACCGCTGCCGGCCGCGGTCCCGGTCCTCGACCGGCGCGGACTGCGGCTCGCGGCGGCGGTGGTCGGGGCCTGCGTCCTGGCCGGCGCGGCCCATCGCGTGCTGCGCTGGTACGCGTACTGGGGCCGGATCGACACGCCCTTGGACATCATTCCGACGTTCTGTTTCGGAGCGGGTGCGGGCCTGTTCCTCGGGGTGGTGCTGTACGGGGCCGGGCTGCGGGCACGGCTGTGGTCGGCGCGGCCGGAAGTGCGCGCGGAGGGGGGCCGTGAGCCGGGCGGCCGCTCGGAGGGGCCGGCTGCGCGGCGGGCGCCGGAACGCTCCCGTCCGGGACCTCGCTGATGCCCTCGACGGGGGTGAAGTCGCGCGAGGACGTGCCGCCGCCCAGGCGCCGGTGGACGACGAGCGCGATCCGCTCCAGGGTGCGCACGCCGTAGTGCATGGTGTCGTTGTCGTGGCTGAGGAGCGCGAGCCGGTAGTCGCGGCCGCCGCCACGGACGATGCCGAGGCTGTGGACCCGCCAGCCGTGGGTGGCGCGGGGCAGCCAGCCGTTCTTGAGGTGCACCTTGGCACCGCGCGGGGCGCCCGCGGTCACGCCCCAGGCCTGCCCGCGGACCACCCGGCCCATGAGGTCGAGGGCGGCGGGACGGCGGGCGACTGCGGCCAGCAGGGCGAGCTGGTCACGGGCGGTGGTGGCGGTCAGGCCCCAGTACAGGTCGTGGCCGAGGACGGTGTCGGTGGCGCCGGCCTCACGCAGGACGCGGCGCAGCCGGGCGCGGGAGAGGCCGGACCACAGCCCGGTCGCGGCCTTGTTGTCCGAGCGGGTGATCATCGCTTCGAGGCGCTGGGACTCCTGGCGGGTGGGCGCGCGGCCGAGTTCCTCGGCCCGGCCGAGCACGGCTTGCATGATCAGCACCTTCGCGATGCTGGCGGAGTCGTGGGGACGCCGGTCGGAGAGGGCGCAGCGCAGTCCCCGACGGGGGTCGTGCACCGCGAGGGAGACGGTGCTGTCGCGGCCCTTGAGGGCGGCTCGGATGTCCGCGGAAAGGCGGGCGGCCAGGGTGGGGTCGCGGGGCGAGGTGCAGAGGGCGGGGGCGGTCGCCGTGACCGTGGTGGCAGCCCGGGCCAGGGGGGTCGGCCAGGCTTCGGCGGTCGGCTCGGCCTCGGTGGTCGGCCCGGCCATGGCGGTCACCTTGACCTCGGTGGTCGGCCCGGCCACAGCCGTCGCCTGGGCCTCGGTGACCGCCCTGAGCGGGGCGGTACGGGCCGCCGCAGGTGCGGGGAGCGGGGCCGTTGCGGCCGTACGGGGCGGGGCCGCCGCGCCGGTGGCGCCAAGGGTGCCGAGGAGGGCGCCGGTGAGGGCCAGGGCGCGTAGCCGGGGGCGGCGGGTCGTGATCACGGGCATGGGGCCAGTCTCGGGACGCCCGGCCGCCCGGCGCCCCGCCACTGGTCCAACCGGCCCAAGCGGCGCGGAGTCTGATCGACCGGAGGCTCGGCCGGGAACGGCGGCGTGGTGGGTACGGGCGGAACGGGGGCGGCGAGCGGTGCAGAGGCACGGTCCGTGCGCCCACCCGTCCCGCCTGGGGCCTCCGGACTGGGTCCGGGGCAGGACGATTCCCCACACGGAGTCAGGCGCGCAGCCGGCCCGTACGGAGCGACCCCTACGGCGGTGGGCAGGGCGGAAGCCCCACCGAGGTGGCCAGGCGGAGGTCCCACGGGGGTGGGCGGGCGGAGGTGACGAGGGCCCGCGCGGGAGGTGTGCGGCATGGCCGCGCCCCCTGCTGGGCCCCGGCTCGGGGCCGCCCACGCCGGGGGGCGGTGTCCGCCCGCAAACCGGCGCCCGGCCCAGCCACCACAAGACCCGGTTCTTCGGAGGACCTGTGGGGCCGGGCCCCGGCACCGCCAGGGCCCGGCACGGCCAAAGCCCGGCACCGCCAGAGCCCCGCACCGCTGGGGACCGGGACGGCCAGAACCCCGCACCGCCAGAGCTCGGCACCGCCAGGGCCCGGCACGGCCAGAGCCCGGCACCGCCAGAGCCCCGCACCGCCAAAGCCCCGCACGGCCGGGGCTCCCGGTGCGGCCGGGGCTCCCGGTGTGGCGGGGCTCCCAGTGTGGCCGGGGCTCCTATGGGGCTGCTGCCCGTAGGGAGGCAGCCTTGCGGAGCCGAGGCCCGGGGCCGGGCCGACGGCCCTGGCCCCTGGTCGGCGGGCCCGGTGGGACCGGGGCCGGCACGACCGAGGCGCGGGGGGACCGCGGCCCGGCCGTGCAGGGGTGCCTGGGGAGAGGGGGCCTGAGGAGCCTCGGTCAGTGGGCGGCCGAGTCCCAGTTGGGGCCTACGCCGACCGAGACGTCCAGAGGCGCTCGGAGGGCGGCGGCGTTGGCCATCTGTTCGCGGAGGAGGGCTTCGACCTGGTCGCGCTCGCCGGGGGCGAGCTCCAGGACGATTTCGTCGTGGACCTGAAGGAGCATCCGGGACGCGAGGCCGGCCTCGGTCAGGGCGCGGTCGACGCCGAGCATGGCGACCTTGACGATGTCCGCCGCGGTGCCCTGGATCGGGGCGTTGAGGGCCATCCGCTCGGCCGCCTCGCGGCGCTGGCGGTTGTCGCTGTTGAGGTCCGGCAGGTAGCGGCGACGGCCGAGCATGGTCTCGGTGTAGCCGGTGGCGCGGGCCTCGTCGACGACCCGGCGCAGGTAGTCCCGCACCCCGCCGAAGCGCTCGAAGTAGGTGTCCATCAGACCGCGGGCCTCGGCCGGGTCGATGTTCAGCTGCTGCGAGAGGCCGAAGGCGGAGAGGCCGTAGGCCAGACCGTACGACATGGCCTTGATCTTGCGGCGCATCTCCGCGTCGACGGCGGACCGCTCCACGCCGAACACCTGCGAGGCGACCGTGGTGTGCAGGTCCTCGCCGGAGGTGAAGGCCTCGATGAGGCCCTCGTCCTCGGAGAGGTGGGCCATCACGCGCAGCTCGATCTGGCTGTAGTCGGCGGTCATCAGGGC
The DNA here is from genome assembly GCF_044767915.1 of Streptomyces sp. NPDC101191. Classification (NCBI taxonomy): domain Bacteria; kingdom Bacillati; phylum Actinomycetota; class Actinomycetes; order Kitasatosporales; family Streptomycetaceae; genus Streptomyces; species Streptomyces sp. NPDC101191. The sequence goes on along the minus strand of NZ_JBIWOU010000006.1, from coordinate 468,226 downwards.
CTCGAAGCCCTCGCCGACGACGAAGCCGTGCCGGATCGCGCGGCCCTCGTCCGTGCGCACCGGCACGTTCTGCAGGTTGGGGTCGGTCGAGGAGAGGCGGCCGGTGGCGGCCACGGTCTGGCTGAAGGTGGTGTGGATCCGCCCGTCCGCCGCGACCGTCTTGATCAGGCCTTCGACGGTGGAGCGCAGACGCGCCTGCTCGCGGTGGCGGAGCATGATCACCGGGAGCTCGTGCTCGGTCTGGCCGGCCAGCCAGGCGAGCGCGTCGGCGTCCGTGGTGTAGCCGGTCTTCGTCTTCTTCGTCTTGGGCAGGTTGAGCTCGCCGAAGAAGACCTCCTGGAGCTGCTTGGGCGAGCCCAGGTTGAACTCGTGGCCGACGGAGGCGTGCGCCTCCTTCACCGCCTGCTGCACCGCACCGGCGAACTGCTGCTCCAGGGCCTCCAGGTGGTCCCGGTCGGCCGCGATGCCGTGGCGCTCCAGACGGGCGAGGAGGGCCGAGGTCGGCAGCTCGACCTCGTGGAGCAGCTCCTTGGCGCCGACCTCCGCCAGCTTCTCCTCGAAGGCGGTGCCGAGGTCGAGCACGGCCCGGGCCTGCGACATCAGGGCCTCGGCCTCGGCGGTGTCGTCGGCGCCGAAGGCGAGCTGACCGTCGGTGGCCGCCGCGGGGGCGAGCTCGCGGCCGAGGTACTCGACGGAGAGCGCGTCCAGGGCGAAGGAGCGGCGGCCGGGCTTGACCAGGTACGCGGCGAGCGCGGTGTCCATGGTGACGCCGGCGACGCTCCAGCCGTGCTCGGGGAAGACCCGCATCGCACCCTTGGCGTTGTGCATGACCTTGGGGCGGGCCGGGTCGGCGATCCACTCGGCCCAGGCCTTCTCGTCGGCCTCGTCGAGCTGCGACGGGTCGAACCACGCGGCGGCGCCGTCGCCCGAGGCGAGCGCGATCTCCGCGACGCTGCCGGTGCCGAGGGCCCAGCTGTCGACCGTGGCCACGCCGAGCGGCTGTCCGGCGTGCTCGGCGAGCCAGCCGGCGAGCTCACCCGAGCCGAGGACGGTGAAGTCGAGCTCGACGCCGGGCGCCGGGGCGGGCGCGACCTCCTCGGCGGCGCCGGGGTCGACGGCGAGGAGCCGCTCGCGCAGCGACGGGTTGCGGATCTCCAGGGTGTCGAGGACGAGCGCGACGGCCGTGCGGTCGTAGGGCTCGCGGGCCAGGTCCTGGACCGTCCTGGGCAGCTCGACGTCGCGGACCATCTCGGTGAGGCGGCGGTTGAGCTTCACCGACTCGAGATGATCGCGGAAGTTCTGTCCCGCCTTGCCCTTGATCTCCTCGGCGCGCTCCACCAGCTCGGCGAGGGAGCCGAACTGGTTGATCCACTTCGCGGCGGTCTTCTCGCCGACGCCGGGGATGCCGGGCAGGTTGTCCGACGGGTCGCCGCGCAGGGCGGCGAAGTCCGGGTACTGGGAGGGCGAGAGACCGTACTTCTCCTGGACCTTCTCCGGGGTGAAGCGGGTCAGCTCGGAGACGCCCTTGGTGGGGTAGAGCACCGTGGTGTGGTCGGTGACCAGCTGGAAGGAGTCGCGGTCGCCGGTGACGATGAGCACCTCGAAGCCCGCGGCCTCGGCCTGGGTGGCGAGGGTGGCGATGACGTCGTCCGCCTCGAATCCCTCGATCGCGAAGCGCGGGGCGTGCATGGCGTCGAGCAGCTCGCCGATCAGCTCGACCTGCCCCTTGAACTCGTCGGGGGTCTTGGAGCGGTTCGCCTTGTACTCGGGGAACTCGTCGGAGCGCCAGGTCTTGCGGGACACGTCGAACGCGACGGCGAAGTGCGTGGGCGCCTCGTCGCGGAGCGTGTTCGCCAGCATGGACGCGAATCCGTAGATCGCGTTCGTCGGCTGCCCCAGCGCGGTGGTGAAGTTCTCCGCGGGGAGCGCGAAGAACGCCCGGTACGCCAGGGAGTGCCCGTCCATGAGGAGCAGGCGCGGACGGTTCTCTTCGGTCATATCGGTCTTCTTCGCTGCTGTCTCGGCCACGGGACGATCCTGCCACGCGCCACCGACATTCCCGTCCACTCCTCTTCCCCCGCCCGACCCGCTCTCCTCCTGCGGCCTCCGCCCGACCCGCTCCCTTCCCGCCGCCTCCGCCCGGCCCGCTCCCCTCCTGCTCCCTCCACCCGGCCCGCTCGCCTTCCGCCCCCGCCGCCGGGCCCGTCCACTCCCCTCCCGCCCCCGCCGCCAGGCCCGTCCACTCCCCTCCAGCCCCCTCTGACACCTCCCCTCACCCCGCCCCCCGTCGACCGTGTCCGACCGTGCCCGCACGTTGACGTAGCGCGCTCGCGTGGTCGACCGACCGTGCGTGGCCCGTTGTCGGTGGGGCGTGACAGGATCGGAGGCGTACGAGGTCTTCACCGCTCAAGGGAGAGCGCGATGGTCAGCAAGCCGCCGGTCGGCGACCCGGTTCAGGACGCGCCGCAGGTGGCGGCGCCGCAGCACGCGGCCGCCGGGCTGCCCGCCATCGGGCACACGCTGAGGATCGCCCAGGCGCAGATGGGCGTGCGGCGGACCGCGCGGACCCTGCTCAAGGTCAACCAGAAGGACGGCTTCGACTGTCCCGGCTGCGCCTGGCCGGAGGGCGACAAGCGGCATGTGGCGGAGTTCTGCGAGAACGGGGCGAAGGCGGTCGCCGAGGAGGCGACGCTGCGCCGGGTCACGCCGGACTTCTTCGCCGCGCACCCGGTGGCGGACCTGGCGAGCCGCAGTGGCTACTGGCTGGGCCAGCAGGGCCGGATCACGCACCCGATGTACCTCCCCGAGGGCGCCGACCGCTACGAGGCGGTGTCCTGGGAGCGGGCGTTCGCGATCATCGCGGAGGAGCTGACCGCGCTCTCCTCCCCCGACGAGGCGCTGTTCTACACCTCGGGCCGGACCAGCAACGAGGCGGCGTTCCTGCTCCAGCTGTTCGCCCGCGAGTTCGGTACGAACAACCTGCCGGACTGCTCCAACATGTGCCACGAGTCCTCGGGCTCGGCGCTCAACGAGACGATCGGCATCGGCAAGGGCAGCGTCTCCCTGGAGGACCTGCACCAGGCCGACCTGATCGTGGTCGCCGGACAGAATCCGGGGACGAACCACCCGCGGATGCTCTCGGCCCTGGAGAAGGCGAAGGCGGCCGGGGCGCGGATCATCTCGGTGAACCCGCTGCCGGAGGCGGGCCTGGAGCGGTTCAAGAATCCGCAGACGCCGCAGGGCATGCTCAAGGGCGCCGCGCTCACCGATCTCTTCCTGCAGATCCGGATCGGCGGCGACCAGGCGCTGTTCCGGCTGCTCAACAAGCTGGTGCTGGAGACGCCGGGGGCGGTCGACGAGGAGTTCGTCGGGGCGCACACCCACGGGTACGAGGAGTTCGCGGCGGCGGCGAAGGCGGCGGACTGGGACGAGACGCTCGCCGCGACCGGTCTTTCCCGGGCGGAGATCGAGCGTGCCCTGGAGATGGTGCTCGCCTCGCGGCGGACCATCGTGTGCTGGGCGATGGGCCTCACCCAGCACAAGCACTCGGTGCCGACCATCCGCGAGGTGGTCAACTTCCTGCTGCTGCGCGGCAACATCGGCCGGCCGGGCGCCGGGGTGTGCCCGGTGCGCGGGCACTCCAACGTGCAGGGCGACCGGACGATGGGGATCTTCGAGCGGCCCGCGGCGGCCTTCCTGGACGCCCTGGACAAGGAGTTCGGGATCACCTCGCCGCGCCATCACGGCTTCGACGTGGTGCGGTCGATCGAGGCGCTCCGCGACGGCGAGGCCAAGGTGTTCTTCGCCATGGGCGGCAACTTCGTGGGCGCGACCCCGGACACCGACGTGACCGAGGCGGCGATGCGCAACGCGCGCCTGACGGTGCACGTGTCGACGAAGCTGAACCGCTCGCACGCGGTCACCGGTACGCGCGCGCTGATCCTGCCGACGCTCGGGCGCACGGACAAGGACGTGCAGAAGAGCGGCAAGCAGTTCGTGACGGTCGAGGACTCCATGGGTCTCGTGCACGCCTCGCGCGGCAACCTGCCGCCAGCGGGCCCGCAGCTGCTGTCCGAGCCGGCGATCGTGGCGCGGATGGCGCGGGCCGTGCTGGGCGCGGGTTCGGCCACGCCCTGGGAGGACTTCGAGGCGGACTACGCGGTGATCCGCGACCGCATCGCGCGGGTGGTCCCCGGCTTCGAGGACTTCAACGCGCGGCTCGCGGCCAGTCCGGGCGGTTTCGCGCTGCCGCACGCGCCGCGGGACGAGCGCCGGTTCCCGACGGCGACGGGGAAGGCGAACTTCACGGCGGCGCCGGTCGAGTTCCCGAAGGTCCCGGAGGGGCGGCTGCTGCTGCAGACGCTGCGGTCGCACGACCAGTACAACACCACGATCTACGGACTCGACGACCGCTACCGGGGCATCACCGGCGGGCGCCGCGTGGTCCTGGTGCACCCGGAGGACGCGGCGGCGCTGGGCTTCGCGGACGGGGCGTACGCGGATCTGGTGAGCGAGTGGACCGACGGCAGCGAGCGCCGGGCGCCCGGTTTCCGGGTGGTGCACTATCCGACGGCCCGGGGCTGCGCGGCGGCGTACTACCCGGAGACGAACGTGCTGGTGCCGCTGGAGTCGACGGCCGACGTCAGCAACACCCCCGCCAGCAAGTCCGTGATCGTGCGTCTGGAAGAATCCCCGAAGCCGTCCGCCTAAGCGCTTGCTCAGCACCTCGGTGGCGCGTGGGTGCGGGGTGGCGGTAGACAGTGATCAGCAGCCGTACGAAGACGAACGGAGCCGCGCCATGGGTGAGCAGCAGCATGTGAAGTTCCCGCAGGAGGTCATCGACGAGTACGCCTCGCTCGGTGTGGACCTGCCGGCCCTCTTCTCGGCCGGACACCTGGGGAACCGGATGGGCGTCCAGATCCTCGAGGCGTCGGCGGACCGGGTGGTCGGCACGATGCCGGTGGAGGGCAACACCCAGCCGTACGGTCTGCTGCACGGCGGCGCCTCGGCGGTGCTCGCCGAGACCCTGGGGTCGATCGGCTCGATGCTGCACGGCGGAGTGTCCAAGATCGCCGTGGGCGTGGACCTGAACTGCACGCACCACCGGGGCGCGCGCAGCGGCCTGGTGACCGGCGTCGCCACGCCGGTGCACCGCGGCCGCTCCACGGCCACCTACGAGATCGTGATCACGGACGAGCAGGACAAGCGGGTCTGCTCGGCGCGGCTGACCTGCATGCTGAGGGAGATCGGCGCGAAGGACGCGGACAACCTGCCGGCCGCGGGCCGGGCCGAGGGCGCCGGCGCCTGAGACCGCCCGGCGGCCGGGCCCGCCGACCCCGTGGGCGCGCGGGGCCCGGGTGCCCGTCCGCCGCATCCGGCACTCCCAACTCCCTTTTCCTCCAGGGCTCTTGCCGCCCTGGAGGGCAACCTGTTCACTGGCGTTCCACTCCTGACAGCGAGGGGAATTCCGTGACCGCGCCACGCGCCACCATCCTGGTCGCCGCCGCCTGCGCCGCCGTGCTCGCCACCGCGATGCCGTCCGCGGCGATCAACTCGTACAACGCAGCCCCCGCGCCCGAGCGCACCGAGGTGGGCGCCCTGATCGCGACCTGGGACGACGACGCCGATCCCGGGACACCGGACCGGGTGGACTGGGTCTGCTCCGGCACCATGATCGATGCCGACACCTTCCTGACCGCGGCGCACTGCACGACGGACTGGCCGGAGAACGTGCGTTTCTTCGTGTCGCTCGACCAGGACGTGCAGGGGGAGCTCGACCGGGCCGCCGCCGCGCATCCGGGGCGGCCCGACACCGTGGCCCGGGCCGTGGCGGTCGAGGGCTCCGCCCACAGTCACCCCGCGTATCCGGGGCCCGCCTCCGACCGGCACGACATCTCCGTGATCGAACTGCCCGCCGCGAAGATCGCGGAGCGCTGGGCCTTCACGCCGGCCTCGCTGCCGAAGGCGGGCGCGCTGGACGCGCTGGGCCCCCGGGGGCTGAACGACACCGGCTTCCTCGTCGCCGGATACGGCACCGAGGAGGCGCACCGAGGGCCCGGCGGACACACGCATCCCGGGGGCGGTGTGCGGATGAAGGCGCCCGTCACGTTCCACGCGCTGAACCCTTCGTGGGTCCGGCTCGGCATGACCGCGTCGCAGGGCAACGGCGGTGCCTGTTACGGGGATTCGGGCGGGCCGAACTTCGCGACCGTCGACGGGCGGTTCACCCTGGTGGCGACCACGATCACCGGGGACACACCCTGTTACGCGACCAACGTGGTGTACCGGCTGGATACGCCGGGTGCCCGCGACTTCCTCCGGGCGTACGTCCAACTCCCGTGATATGCAAGCGAATCGGGGTGGGCGGGGCCGTTCTCCTCACGGTCGCCTTCCTGACCACCGGGTGCGGGGAGGCACCACGGGCCCCCGCTCCCCGTGCGAGCACTCCGGCCGACGTGTGCACCGATCTCGTCTCGTACTGGGTGAAAGAGGCCCTGAGGGGCAGCAAATGGGCGGGGCTCGACTGGGAGCAGAAGGGCATGTCCAACGAGCAGTACGAGATCCATGACGAGGTGCTGGTCGCGGCACGGGCGGAGGAGCGGCGCGACGGACGCGAGGCCGCCTTCGCGCTGACCGACCGGGAGACGCGGCGGCGCTGCGAGGCGGCGAAGGGAGCGACCGGCAGCTCGGAGAACTGGCGCCCGCCCAGCGAACAGGGAGTTCCCACCAGCGGATACCGGCCATCCTCGCCGTAACACTGCGTAACAACCCCGCAATGTCGGAGCGGCGCACCCCGGCCGACTCCTCCGTCCGCTGGCAATGAGGCAAGTGTCCGATATCCGGAGAGCCTTCCGAGGGGGTCGTCAGGACCAAGATCTACCCAAGCCCCTTAGCGGAACTGGGCGTTCTCACTATGTGAACACCGAACTACAGACCCATATGTCCCAGTTTGCCCATGGCCTGCACACCGGTTCCCCCCGTCGGCATAACAAGACAGTCACATCCTGACCTGGGCGCTCCCCGACCTTCCCCGGCTGCGCCTAGAGTCACGGCCAGTTACCGCGCCGCCGGGCGCTTCCTCTGCACGGCCCTGCTCCACCAGTACGGCCCGGCATCGAAAACGGCACCTCTAGCTACACAGCTTCACGGCACCGCCTCAGCTTGAGGGGGCCGCGCCAGGGAAAGGATTTTTCGTGCGACACCGTTCTTTGCTCATCCTGACCAGCGTGCTCACCACGGGAGCGCTCACCCTCACCGCCTGCGGTTCGCGCGACGACAAGGGCAACGGCGGCGGCGACAACGCCGGCGGCGGCACGACCGTCGTGATCGGTGTGGACGCCCCGCTGACCGGCTCGCTCTCCGCTCTGGGCCAGGGCATCAAGAACTCCGTGGACCTGGCGGTCCAGACCGCCAACAAGAACAAGGAAGTCCCGGGCGTCACCTTCAAGATCGAGGCCCTCGACGACCAGGCCGTCCCGGCCTCCGGCCAGGCCAACGCCACCAAGCTGGTCGGCAACAAGGACGTCGTCGGTGTCGTCGGCCCGCTGAACTCCGGCGTCTCGCAGCAGATGCAGGGTGTCTTCGCCGCCGCCAACCTGGCGCAGGTCTCCCCCGCCAACACGAACCCCTCCCTCTCGCAGGGTGACAACTGGGGCAAGGGCGAGTTCAAGCGCCCCTTCAAGACCTACTTCCGTACCGCCGCCACCGACGTGGTCCAGGGCAAGTTCGCCGCCCAGTACCTCTTCAAGGACGCCGGCAAGAAGAAGGTCTTCGTCGTCGACGACAAGCAGACCTACGGCGCCGGCCTCGCGGCGATCTTCACCGACGAGTTCAAGCGCCTCGGCGGCCAGGTCGTCGGCACCGACCACGTCACCGTGAAGGAGACCGACTTCTCCTCCACCGCCGACAAGGTCAAGGGCACCGGCGCCGACTCCGTCTACTTCGGCGGCCAGTACCCCGAGGGCGGCCTGCTCTCCGACCAGATCAAGAAGACCGGCGCCAAGGTTCCGGTCATGGGTGGCGACGGCATCTACGACCCGGCGTTCATCAGCGCCTCCGGCGAGGCCAACGAGGGCGACCTCGCCACCTCGATCGGCTACCCGGTCGAGAAGCTCGACACCGCCAAGAAGTTCATCGCGGACTACAACGCCGGCGGCTACAAGGACCCGTACGCGGCCTACGGCGGCTACTCCTACGACGCCGGCTGGGCGATCATCCAGGCCGTCAAGGCCGTCGTCGCCGCCAACGGCGGCAAGGTGCCGACCGACGCCCGCGCCAAGGTCACCGAGGCCCTGGGCAAGGTCTCCTTCGACGGTGTGACCGGCAAGGTCTCCTTCGACGAGTACGGCGACACCACCAACAAGCAGCTCACGGTCTACAAGGTCCAGGGCGGCAAGTGGGTCGACGTCAAGAGCGACACCTTCAACCAGTAAGCACACCGCCCCGGCCCTGAGCCGGGAGCCCCGCACCACCTGATCCACAGCCGCGCGAGGGCGCAAACAGCGCCCTCGCGCGGAGTCTTATCCGACAAGCTCATCGGAGGCCTGCGGTGAACGAACTGCCGCAACAGCTGGCCAACGGCCTTGCCCTGGGTGCCCTTTACGGTCTCATCGCCATCGGGTACACCATGGTCTACGGCATCGTCCAGCTCATCAACTTCGCCCACGGCGAGATCTTCATGATCGGGGGCTTCGGTGCCCTCACCACCTACACCGCTCTTCCGAGCGGAACGTCCCTGCTGGTGGCGATACCGCTCATGATCGTCGGCGGCGCGATCGCCTCCGTGGCCGTCGCCACCGCCGCCGAGCGGTTCGCCTACCGGCCGCTGCGCAACGCGCCCCGGCTCGCCCCGCTGATCACCGCGATCGGCCTGTCCATCGCGCTGCAGCAGCTCGTGTGGCAGTTCTACCCCGACGCCAAGAAGGCCGTCAGCTTCCCCGAGTTCAAGGGCGAAGCCTTCAAGATCACCGAAAGCCTCCAGATCCAGCGCGCCGACGCCTTCGTGCTCGCCCTGGCCCCTCTGTGCATGCTCGCCCTCGGCATCTTCGTCTCGAAGAGCCGCAGCGGCCGCGCCATGCAGGCCACCGCGCAGGACCCGGACACCGCGAAGCTGATGGGCATCAACACCGACCGCATCATCGTCATGGCCTTCGCCATCGGTGCCGCGTTCGCCGCCGTCGCCGCCGTCGCCTACGGCCTCGACAAGGGCCAGATCAACTTCGAGATGGGCTTCATCCTCGGCCTCAAGGCCTTCACCGCGGCCGTCCTCGGCGGCATCGGCAACATCTACGGCGCCATGGTCGGCGGCGTCGTCCTCGGCATCGCCGAGTCCCTCTCGATCGCCTACATCGAGGACATCCCCGGCATGCAGCAGCTCGGCGGCGGTGCCTGGTCCAACGTGTGGGCCTTCGTCCTCCTCATCCTCGTACTCCTCGTCAGGCCACAGGGCCTGCTGGGCGAGCGCGTCGCGGACAGGGCGTGAGCACCATGAGCGAGAACACCCTCACCACCGAGGCCACCGCAACCGTGGCCACCGCCTCCGGCGCCCCCACCGGGCTCCTGTGGACCGCCGTCGCCGGCTCCGTCGCGACCGCCGCCTCCACCTTCCTCGCCTGGACGTGGACCACCGCCTTCCCCGGCAACCTCACGATCTACGGCAACCCCGCCCCGCTCCAGCTGCTCACGCTGGTCGGAGCCGTCCTCACCGGGCTGTACGCGCTCTCCGCGCTCGGCGTGAAGGGCCTCGGCTGGCTCACGCCGACCGGCTCCCGCAAGGCCCTGTGGATCCTGGCCCTGGGCACGTTCGCCACCACCCTGTTCACCGCGCTCTCGATCATCGTCGAGCTCGGTGCCCTGGTGGACCTGGAGCCCGGCGCCGGCATCGCCGTCCTCGCCGCCGCCGTACCGGCCGTCGCCGCGTACAAGCTGCCCGACGACACCCGCAAGGCCGCCCCCGCGAAGCAGCTGGCGTCCTGGGCCGAGGTCCTGATCATCGTCGCCGTCTTCGCCCTGGGCCTCTTCGTGGTCACCTTCGGCATCGACACCGACGACTCCGAGCCGCAGCTCTTCATCGCCTACCTGATCCTGGTCGCCTTCGCGGCCACCGCGCTGGTCAAGTCCGGCCTCACCGCCCGCCTTTCGCAGATCACCGCACGCAACCGCCAGGTGACGGTCACCGCCAGCCTGGTCATGGCGATCGCCTTCCCGTTCATCCAGCAGAGCGGCGACACCTACACGCTGATCGCGGTCAACATCCTGATCTTCGCGACCGTCGCCCTCGGCCTGAACATCGTCGTCGGCCTCGCGGGTCTGCTCGACCTCGGTTACGTCGCCTTCCTCGGCGTGGGCGCCTACACCGCGGCCCTGGTCTCCGGCGCCACCTCCTCCGCCTTCGGAGTCCAGTTCCCCTTCTGGGCCGCCGCCCTCACCGGCATGGCAGCCTCGCTGGTCTTCGGTGTCGTCATCGGCGCCCCGACCCTGCGACTGCGCGGCGACTACCTCGCCATCGTGACCCTCGGCTTCGGAGAGATCTTCCGCATCGCCATGGGCAACCTCGACGGCACCTCCGGCCCGCAGATCACCAACGGCCCCAACGGCATCCCGAACATCCCGCAGCTGGAGTTCTTCGGCTACAACTTCGGCGAGTCCCACACCGTCCTCGGTGTCGAGCTCGGCGCCTACGCCAACTACTACCTGCTCATGATCTTCATCATGGCGCTGGTCGTGGTCGTCTTCTCCCGGGCCGGCAACAGCCGCATCGGCCGCGCGTGGGTCGCGATCCGCGAGGACGAGACCGCCGCCACCGCCATGGGCATCAACGGCTTCCGCGTCAAGCTCGTCGCCTTCGCCCTCGGCGCCGCCCTGGCCGGCCTCGCGGGCACCGTGCAGGCGCACGTCAACACCACCGTGGTCCCGGAGAACTACGTGTTCGCCGGCCCCGTCCCGCCGAACTCCGCGTTCCTGCTGGCGGCGGTCATCCTCGGCGGCATGGGCACCATCTCCGGCCCCATCGTCGGCTCCGCCCTGCTCTTCCTGATCCCGGCCAAGCTCTCGTTCCTCCAGGACTACCAGCTGCTCGGCTTCGGCATCGCCCTGATCCTGCTGATGCGCTTCCGCCCCGAGGGCCTCATCGCCAACAAGCGGGCCAAGCTGGAATTCCACGAGAACGACGACCAGGTCGCCGTACCGGAGCAACGACAGCCCGCGGAAGCGGAGTCGGACACCGGCACGGCGAAGGCGGGGGCGTGAACGCCATGACGACCACCACCGAAACCGGCACCACCACGACGGCCACGGCCGCCACCGTCCTCGAGGCGAGCGGTGTCACGATGCGCTTCGGCGGCCTCACCGCCGTCCGCGACGTCGACCTGACCGTCCGCGAGGGCGAGATCGTCGGCCTCATCGGCCCGAACGGCGCCGGCAAGACCACCTTCTTCAACTGCCTGACCGGTCTGTACGTCCCGACCGAGGGCCAGGTCAGCTACAAGGGAACGGTCCTGCCGCCGAAGCCGCACCTGGTCACCCAGGCCGGCATCGCCCGCACCTTCCAGAACATCCGCCTCTTCTCCAACATGACGGTCCTGGAGAACGTCCTCGTCGGACGCCACACCCGGACCAAGGAGGGCCTGTGGTCCGCGCTCCTGCGCGGCCCCGGCTTCAAGAAGGCCGAAGCCGCCTCCCGCGACCGGGCCATGGAACTCCTGGAGTTCGTCGGCCTGGCCGGCAAGGCCGAGCACCTCGCGCGCAACCTGCCGTACGGCGAGCAGCGCAAGCTGGAGATCGCCCGCGCACTCGCCAGCGACCCCGGCCTGCTGCTCCTCGACGAGCCGACGGCCGGCATGAACCAGAGCGAGACGCGCACCACCGAGGAGCTCGTCTTCGCGATCCGCGACCGCGGCATCGCGGTCCTGGTCATCGAGCACGACATGAAGTTCATCTTCAAGCTGTGCGACCGGGTGGCCGTACTCGTCCAGGGCGAGAAGCTCGTCGAGGGCACCGCCGAGGTCGTCCAGGGCGACGAGCGCGTCGTGGCCGCGTACCTGGGCACGCCGTACGAGGACGCGCCGGGCGCGGAGGAGCTCGCCGAGGTGGAGGCCGCGGAGGCCCACGCCGAGGCGGCCGGGGCCACGGCCGAGGCCGAGGCCGCTGCCGACGCGGAGGCCGAGCCTGAGGCCGCGGCTGACGCGGACGCCGAGCCCGAGGCCACGGCAGACGCCGACGCCGAGCCCGAGGCGACGGCCGACGCCGACACCGAGGGCGAGGGCGAGCCCGAGGCCCCGGCCGAGGCGGCCGCGACCCCCGCTTCCGAGGAAGCGGACAGCACCACCGAAGGAGACTCCAAGTGACCGCACTTCTGGAGGTCGAGGACCTCAGGGTCGCCTACGGCAAGATCGAGGCCGTCAAGGGCATCTCCTTCTCCGTCGAGGCCGGCCAGGTCGTCGCCCTGATCGGCACCAACGGCGCCGGCAAGACCACGACCCTCCGGACCCTCTCGGGACTGATCAAGCCCACCTCGGGCAAGATCAGCTTCGACGGCCAGGCGCTCAACGGCATCCCGGCCCACAAGGTCGTCTCCCTGGGCCTCGCCCACTCCCCCGAGGGCCGGCACATCTTCCCCCGGCTCACCATCGCCGAGAACCTCCAGCTGGGCGCCTTCCTCCGCAAGGACAAGGACGGCATCGAGCGGGACATCCAGAAGGCCTACGACCTGTTCCCGATCCTGGGCGAGCGTCGCAAGCAGGCCGCGGGCACCCTCTCCGGCGGTGAGCAGCAGATGCTGGCCATGGGCCGGGCGCTCATGTCCCAGCCCAAGCTGCTGATGCTGGACGAGCCGTCGATGGGCCTCTCCCCGATCATGATGCAGAAGATCATGGAGACCATCTCGACGCTGAAGTCCGAGGGCATGACGATCCTGCTCATCGAGCAGAACGCGCAGGCCGCGCTCTCGCTCGCGGACCAGGCCTACGTGCTCGAGGTCGGCAAGATCAAGCTGTCCGGCACGGGCCAGGACCTGCTCCACGACGACGAGGTGCGCAAGACGTACCTCGGCGAGGAGTAACCCTCCCCCGCAAGCAGAAGGCCCGCCCCACACTGTCGTGGGGCGGGCCTTCGCCGTATCCGTGGGCCGCGGCCGGGGACCGGAGCCGCGGGCGAGAGCCGCAGGCCGTCGCCCGGGGGCCGTGGTCCGTAGGCCGTGGTCCGTAGGGCACGGGCCTTCGGTCCGAGGCGGAGCCTCCTACTGCTCCTTGGCCTTGGCGGCCTTCTTCTCCTCGGCGTCCTCGATGACCGCCTCGGCGACCTGCTGCATCGACATGCGGCGGTCCATGGAGGTCTTCTGGATCCAGCGGAACGCGGCCGGCTCGGTGAGACCGTACTGCGTCTGCAGGATCGACTTCGCACGGTCGACGAGCTTGCGGGTCTCCAGGCGCTGGGAGAGGTCGGCGACCTCCTGCTCCAGGGCACGCAGCTCGGCGAAACGCGACACGGCCATCTCGATGGCCGGCACCACGTCGCTCTTGCTGAACGGCTTGACCAGGTACGCCATGGCCCCGGCGTCCCGGGCCCGCTCGACGAGCTCTCGCTGGGAGAAGGCGGTCAGCATAAGAACCGGGGCGATGGACTCGCCGGCGATCTTCTCGGCCGCCGAGATGCCGTCGAGGACGGGCATCTTCACGTCGAGGATGACCAGGTCGGGGCGGTGCTCCCGGGCCAGCTCCACGGCCGTGGCGCCGTCGCCGGCCTCGCCGACGACGGTGTAGCCCTCCTCCTCCAGCATCTCTTTGAGGTCGAGACGGATGAGGGCCTCGTCCTCGGCGATGACGACACGGGTCGTCAGCGGCGGGACGTGGGACGCGGCAGCGTCATCGGCGTCGGGCTGGGGCGACTCGGGGGCGGTCACGGGGGCTCCTCGTTGCGGGGCAACTACTGCTCCCCATGAGCCTACCTACCTCCTGTAAGGTAGGAGCACGGCGGGTCACCGCCAACCTTCATTTCGAAGGAAGCCCCGGTAGCCCAGCGGTTAGAGGCAATGGTCTCAAACACCATCCAGCGTGGGTTCGAATCCCACCCGGGGTACTTTACCTTTATTTCCAAGGTCACGATCCGATAATGGTTCGTCACCCACACGCGTGACATCGGGCCATCTCCGCGACGCCGCTCGGACGAAGCTCCCACACTCGGGCACATGTACGACCTGGGAACGCGCCGGCAAGCGCTCGCTCTCGTCGCCCAAGGCCAGAGCCTCAACTCGGTGAGCAAGCGGACCGGCATCTCGCGATCGGCGTTACGGGACTGGCAGAGGCGGCTCGAGCCCCACCGTCGCCTGAACGGACAGTCCCTGCCCTGCCCACGGTGCCGTCCCGTGCCGGGGGCGCCGGAAAACACGGCGGCCTACGCCTACCTGCTCGGCCTCTACCTCGGCGACGGCTGCATCAGCGACCACCCACGAGGCGGTCACCACCTTCGCATCGCCTGCACAGACGCCTGGCCCGGACTGATCCAGGCGTGCCGCGAGGCAATCCTGGCCGTACGCCCCGAAGGAAGCGTCTGCGTCCTCCAGAAGCGGGGGTGCGTCGCCGTCACCAGCTACGGTCGGCACTGGAAGTGCCTCTTCCCCCAGCACGGCCCCGGCAAGAAGCACGAGCGGCGCATCGTGCTCAAGCCGTGGCAGCAGCGGATCGTGGACGCGCACCCGTGGGAGTTCGTGCGCGGACTGATCCATTCCGACGGGTGCCGCATCGTCAACTGGACGACTCGTGTCGTACGGGGGGAGAAGAAGCGGTACGAGTACGTCCGCTACTTCTTCACCAACGTCTCCGACGACATCCGGCGCCTCTGCACCGACACCCTCGACGGGCTCGGTGTCGAGTGGAGGCACTGTACGCGCGCGGGCAAGCCGTACAACATCTCCGTCGCCCGCAGAGCCTCGGTGGCCCTCATGGAGCTCCACGTCGGCCCGAAGCACTGAGTGTCAGTTGGCCACCGGGTCGCCGATGTGGTGGACCCGGACCAGGTTGGTGGAGCCCGCGACGCCGGGGGGTGAGCCCGCCGTGATGACGACGATGTCCCCCTTCTTGCAGCGCCCGATCCGCAGCAGTTCCTCGTCCACCTGGGCGACCATGGCGTCGGTGGAGTCCACGTGCGGGCCGAGGAAGGTCTCGACGCCCCAGGTGAGGTTGAGCTGGGAGCGGGTGGCCGGGTCGGGGGTGAAGGCGAGCAGCGGGATGGGTGAGCGGTAGCGGGAGAGGCGCTTGACGGTGTCGCCGGACTGGGTGAAGGCGACGAGGAACTTGGCCTCGAGGAAGTCGCCGATCTCGGCGGCGGCGCGGGCGACGGCGCCGCCCTGGGTGCGGGGCTTGTTGCGTTCGGTGAGGGGTGGGAGGCCCTTGGCGAGGATGTCTTCTTCCGCCGCTTCGATGATGCGGCTCATGGTGCGCACGGTCTCGATGGGGTATTTGCCGACGCTGGTCTCGCCGGAGAGCATCACGGCGTCGGTGCCGTCGATGACGGCGTTGGCGACGTCGGAGGCCTCGGCGCGGGTGGGCCGGGAGTTGTCGATCATCGAGTCGAGCATCTGGGTGGCGACGATGACCGGTTTGGCGTTGCGCTTGGCGAGCTTGACGGCTCGCTTCTGGACGATCGGCACCTGTTCGAGGGGCATTTCGACGCCGAGGTCGCCGCGGGCGACCATGATGCCGTCGAAGGCGGCGACGATGTCGTCGATGTTCTCGACGGCCTGGGGCTTCTCGATCTTGGCGATGACCGGGACGCGGCGGTCTTCCTCGGCCATGATCCGGTGGACGTCCTCGACGTCGCGGCCGCTGCGGACGAAGGAGAGGGCGATGACGTCGGCGCCGGTGCGCAGGGCCCAGCGGAGGTCGTCGATGTCCTTCTCGGACAGGGCGGGGACGGAGACGGCGACGCCGGGCAGGTTGAGGCCCTTGTTGTCGGAGATCATGCCGCCTTCGACGACCCGGGTGTGCACGCGGGGTCCGTCGACGGAGGTGACCTCGAGGGTGACGCGGCCGTCGTCGACGAGGATGCGTTCGCCGGTGGTGACGTCGTCGGCGAGGCCGGCGTAGGTGGTGCCGCAGTGGTGGCGGTCGCCTTCCACCGGTTCGACGGTGATGGTGAAGGTGTCGCCGCGTTCAAGGAGTACGGGGCCTTCGCGGAATCGGCCAAGGCGGATCTTCGGACCTTGAAGGTCGGCGAGGACGCCGACGCTGCGGCCGGTTTCCTCGGCGGCTTTGCGGACGTGCTGGTAGCGCACTTCGTGGTCGATGTAGCTGCCGTGGCTGAGGTTGAAGCGGGCCACGTCCATTCCGGCTTCGATCAACGCCTTGATCTGGTCGTATGTTTCGGTGGCGGGCCCAAGAGTACAGACGATTTTTGCTCGGCGCATAAGGCGAGCCTAGGCCTTACCAGTGGGTAGCGAAGGGGCCGGGCATGACTACTCAACAACCTTTCCGTGAAAGGTTGTTGACAAGTCTTGAATTTGTGCGCCGGGTTGCTCCGATGAGCGGATTCGGGGCCGAAAAGGCGTTCGTCTCAGAGGGCGGGCGGGGCCATGGTGAACCGTGCGGCGACCTCCGCGGTGACCGTCTGGCGCTGGGGCTCCAGGTCCAGTGGGGCGGGCGCCTCCGCGGTCTCTGCCGCGAAGGCCATGCGCATTCCGCCGGCGGGCGCGGGCATACCGGGGGTGAGTCCGGTGTCGGAGAGTTCGAGGAGCGCGGCCAGGGAGGTGCCGAGCGCCTCGGCGTATTCGCGTGCGCGGCGCACTGCCTCGTGTACGGCCTGCCGGCGGGCCTCCGCGTGTTGCGGGGAGTCCGGGCGCAGTGCCCACCAGGGGCCGTCGACGCGGGTCCATTCGAGGTCGGCGAGGCGGGTGACGAGCTCGCCGAGGGCGGTGAAGTCGGTCAGCTCGGCGGTCAGGTGGACCCAGCCCTGGTAGCCGCGTACCCGCTCGCCGCGGCCGTGCCGGGCCGGCTCGGGGGTGACGGACAGGGCGCCGGTCTCCAGTGCGGCGACGGCTTCGCCGTAGGACTTCACGAGGGCGATCGCCTCGGCGTTACGGCCTGTCAGGGTGGCCAGGACCGAGGCCCGGTCGGTGCCCCTGGCGCGTACCGCGATCCCGATCCGGGCGAGCTCCGGTTCGACTTCCAGGCGGCCCTCGCCGCGGACCGTCACCTGGGGGGCCTCGGCGGTGGGGTGCTGTTGCGTCATACCGAACACTTTCCCACTCCGTAACTCGAAAGGTCTGTTGCGACCGCGCGGTCTGAGCCAGAATCTACGCGCGTTGTGCGCCGACGAACGCGCCTGCGCCACAGAACAAAAGGGGAGAAACACTCATGCCGCTGAACCGCAGGACGTTCCTGGAGCGCTCGGCCGCCGCCGGGGCCGGTGTGGCCCTCGCCGGGGCCGTCACCGCCCCCGCCGAGGCCGCCGAGCAGACGCCCGCCGGCGCCGGTCGTCCGCACCCGCGGAAGCGGTACGCCTTCACCGTGATGGGCACCACCGACCTGCACGGAAACGTCTTCAACTGGGACTACTTCACCGACAAGGAGTTCGACGACAAGGCCCACAACGACGTCGGCCTCGCCAAGATCTCCACCCTGGTCAACCAGGTGCGCGCCGCGAAGGGCGAGGGCAACACCCTGCTCATCGACGCCGGTGACACCATCCAGGGCACCCAGCTGTCCTACTACTACGCCAAGGTCGACCCCATCACCCAGGCCGGCGGCCCGGTCCACCCCATGGCCCAGGCCATGAACGCCATCGGCTACGACGCCGCGGCGCTCGGCAACCACGAGTTCAACTACGGCATCCCGGTGCTGCGGAAGTTCCAGCAGCAGTGCGACTTCCCGCTGCTCGGCGCCAACGCGCTCGACGCGAAGACGCTGCGCCCGGCCTTCCCGCCGTTCAGCATGCACCGCCTGTGCACCCCGCACGGCCGGGACGTCAAGGTCGCCGTGCTCGGTCTGACCAACCCGGGCATCGCCATCTGGGACAAGGCGAACGTCACCGGCAAGATGGTCTTCCCCGGTCTGGAGGAGCAGGCGGCGAAGTGGGTGCCGAAGCTGCGTTCCATGGGTGCCGACGTGGTGATCGTGTCGGCCCACTCAGGCTCCAGCGGCACCTCCTCGTACGGTGACCAGCTGCCGTACGTCGAGAACGCGGCCGGCCTCGTCGCCGAGCAGGTCCCGGGGATCGACGCGATCCTGGTCGGCCACGCCCACACCGAGATCCCCGAGTACAGGGTCACGAACAAGGCGACGGGCAAGGACGTGGTCCTGTCCGAGCCGCTCAAGTGGGGCCAGCGTCTCACCCTCTTCGACTTCGAGCTGGTGTGGGAGAAGGGCCGCTGGCTCGTCGAGAAGGTCGGCGCGACGGTCCTGAACTCGAACACGGTGGCCGAGGACCCGGAGATCACCGGGCTGCTCGCGGACGAGCACAAGAAGGTCGTGGAGTACGTCAACCAGGTCATCGGCACCTCCACCGCCGCCATGACCACGGCCGACGCGCCGTGGAAGGACGAGCCGATCATCGACCTGATCAACGTCGTCCAGGCCGAGACCGTGAAGGCCGCCCTGGCGGGCGGTGCGTACGGGAGCCTGCCGGTGCTGTCGCAGGCCTCCTGCTTCTCCCGCACGGCCCGCATCCCGGCCGGCGCCGTCTCCATCAAGGACGCCGCCGGGCTCTACCCCTTCGAGAACACCCTGGAGGCCCGTCTGATGACGGGCGCCCAGCTCAAGGACTACCTGGAGTACTCGGCGAGGTACTACGTCCAGACCCCGGCGGGCGCTCCCGTGGACACGGCGAAGCTCACCAACGCGGGGAACACGCCGGACTACAACTACGACGCCGTGTCGGGCCTGGCCTACGACATCGACATCGCCAAGCCGGCCGGTCAGCGGATCGTGAACCTGACCTTTCAGGGCAGGCCGCTCGACCCGGCGGCGCAGTTCGTGCTCGCGGTCAACAACTACCGGGCCAGCGGTGGCGGCGCGTTCCCGCACGTCGCCAAGGCGCAGCAGCTGTGGGCCAACTCGGACGAGATCCGTAACACCATCATCCAGTGGGTGAAGGCGAAGGGGACGATCGACCCGGGCGTGTTCGCGTCGGTGGACTGGAAGCTGACCCGGGACGGGGTGCCGGTCTTCTAGTCGTCACGGGTGGCGCGTGGGCGTCACAGGTGGCGAGCGAGAGGCGTCAGCTTCCGGCCCTGGGCCGGAATGCCCGGCGTCTCTCGCGCGTCCAGGCCGAAGCTGGTGAAGGCGGTGCGGCGGGGCAGCGGGTACGCCTCCTTGCCGGTGACCGCGTTGAGGATGACGGCGCTGCGCCAGGCGGCCAGGCCGAGGTCGGGGGCGCCGACGCCGTGGGTGTGCCGTTCGGCGTTCTGGACGTGGACCGATCCGGTGACGGACGGGTCGAGGACCAGTCGGTAGTCGGCGTCGATCCGGGCGCGGCCGGCGGAGTCGTGGCGCAGGTAGGGGTCGAGGCCGGCGAGCATCCGGTCGACGGGGCGTTCCCGGTAGCCGGTCGCGAGGACGACGGCGTCGGTGGTGAGCCGGGAGCGGCTGGACTGCTGGAGGTGTTCCAGGTGCAGTTCGACCTTGGTGGTGGCGACCCGGCCGGCGGTGCGGACCCGGACGCCCGGGGTGAGGACGGCGTCCGGCCAGCCGCCGTGCAGGGTGCGGCGGTACAGCTCGTCGTGGATGGCGGCGATGGTGTCGGCGTCGATGCCCTTGTGCAGCTGCCACTGGCGGGGCATGAGTTCGCCGCGGACCTGCTCGGGCAGGGCGTGGAAGTAGCGGGTGTAGTCGGGGGTGAAGTGTTCCAGGCCCAGCTTGGAGTACTCCATGGGGGCGAAGGCCTCGGTGCGGGCCAGCCAGTGGAGCCCTTCCCGGCCGGCGGGGCGGGCGCGGAGCAGGTCGAGGAAGACCTCGGCGCCGGACTGGCCGGAGCCGATGACGGTGACGTGTTCGGCGGCGAGCAGGGTGTCGCGGTGTGCGAGGTAGTCCGCGGAGTGGAACACGGGCACGCCGGGGGCGTCGGCGAGCGGGCGGAGCGGCTCGGGGACGTACGGTTCGGTGCCGACGCCGAGGACGATGTTGCGGGTGTAGGAGCGGCCGAGGGCGGCGGCCTCGCCGTCGGTGTCCAGGTGGGTGAAGTCGACTTCGAAGAGGCGCCGTTCGGGGTTCCAGCGGACGGAGTCGACCTGGTGGGCGAAGTGCAGTCCGGGGAGGCGTTCGCTGACCCAGCGGCAGTAGGCGTCGTACTCGGCGCGCTGGATGTGGAACTTCTCCGCGAAGTAGAAGGGGAAGAGGCGGTCGCGGGCGCGCAGGTAGTTGAGGAAGGTCCAGGGGCTGGCCGGGTCGGCGAGGGTCACCAGGTCCGCCAGGAAGGGGACCTGGAGGGTGGCGCCCTCGATGAGGAGCCCGGGGTGCCAGTGGAAGGCGGGGCGCTGCTCGTAGAAGGCCGTGGCGAGGCCGCCGGGGACGCCGTGGGCGAGGGCGGCGAGCGAGAGGTTGAACGGGCCGATGCCGACGCCCACCAGGTCGTACGGGTGGTCGGGGTCGTGCTGGGGGGTGTTGCCGGTCATCGGTCGATGCCGCCTTCCACGAGGGTGATGAGCGCTGCGAGGTCGTCGGGGGTGGCGTGGGGGTTGAGCAGGGTGGCCTTGAGCCACAGCCGGCCGTCGGCGGTGGCCCGGCCGAGGACGGCGCGGCCTTCGGTGAGGAGGGTGCGGCGGATGCCGGCGACGGTGGCGTCAGTGGCGTCGTGGGGCCGGAAGAGGACGGTGGTGAGGGTGGGGCGGGCGTAGAGCTCCAGGCCGGGGGTCTTCTCGACGAGGTCGGCGAGCTGCTGTGCCCGTGCCGTGCACGCGTCGACGAGGGCGCCGAGCCCGCTGCGGCCGAGGGCGCGCAGGGTGACGGCGGTCTTGAGGACGTCGGGGCGGCGCGTGGTGCGCAGGGAGCGTCCGAGGAGGTCGGGGAGTCCGGCCTCGGTGTCGTCGTCCGCGTTGAGGTAGTCGGCGGTGTGTCCGAGGACGGCGAGGTCGGCGGTGTCGCGTACGGCGAGGAGGCCGGCGGCGGCCGGCTGCCAGCCCAGCTTGTGCAGGTCGACGGTGACCGTGCGGGCCCGGTCGAGCCCCGTGAGGAGGGGGCGGTGGGTGTCGCTGAAGAGGAGGGGGCCGCCGTAGGCCGCGTCGACGTGCAGTTCCGCGCCGCCGTGCGCCGCGCACAGGTCGGCGATCTCCGGGAGCGGGTCGACGAGACCGGCGTCGGTGGTGCCGGCGGTGGCGGCGACGAGGAGGGCGCGGCCAGCGAGGTCGGTGAGCGCCTCGTCGAGCGCGACGAGGTCGATCGTGCCGCTGGGGGCGGGTACGACGACGGGCTCGGGCAGGCCGAGGAGCCATGCGGCGCGGTGGAAGGAGTGGTGGGCGTTGGCGCCTACGACGGCTTGGACGGAGCCGTGGCGCTCGCGGGCGAGGAGCAGGGCGAGCTGGTTGGACTCGGTGCCGCCGGTGGTGACGAGGGCGTCGGGGGCGGGGGCCGCCGGGTACACCTCGGCCGCGAGCGCGGCCGACACGAGTGCTTCGAGCGCGGAGGCGGCGGGGGCCTGGTCCCAGGAGTCCAGGGACGGGTTGAGCACGGAGGCGGCGAGGTCGGCGGCGGCCGCGAGGGCGAGGGGCGGGGTGTGCAGGTGCGCGGCGCACAGGGGGTGCGCGGGGTCGGCGGCGCCGGCGGCGAGGGCGTGCACGAGGGTGCGCAGCGCCTCGTCGGGTCCGGTCCCGGTCTCCGGGAGCGCGGGGCCGGCGAGGGCTTCGCGCAGATGGTGCGCGACGGCGTCGGGGCCGCCGGCCGGGAGGGGGCCGCCGCGCTGCTCCGCGCCTGCGCGGAGGGCGTCGAGGGTGGTGTCGAGCAGCGGGCGGAGGGCGTCGGGCCCGAGGGCGCCTCCGGCGAGGGGTGCGGCACGCATGGACGACAGGGTGCCGGGGGTTGTCGGGGTTTGTCCGGCGACCGGATGCGTATGACCCGAACGAGGGACATGGGCCGGGTAGGGCCTGGTGCGCGGGGTGGGGGTCGGGTAGATGCGCCCGGCCGCGCGGGCGGGGGTGCGGCCCCCGAGGGCGGGGCGCCCCGAAAGGTAGGGCGCGGCCCCGGTGGGCGGGGGGCGGCCCCCGAGGGCGGGGGGGCGGCCCCGGTAGGCGGGGCGCGGCCCCCGAGGGCGGGGCGGCCCCGAAAGGTAGGGCGCGGCCCCGGTGGGCGGGGCGCGGCCCCGAGGGCGGCGGCCCCGGTAGGCGGGGCGCGGCCCGAAGGGTAGGGCGCGGCCCCGGTGGGCAGGGCGCGGCCCCGGTGGGCGGTGGGCGGGGCACGGCTCCGACGGGCGGAGGCGCCCCGACGGGCGCGGCCCCCATGGGCAAGGCGCGGCCCCCATGGGCGGGGTGCGGCCCCGGTAGGCGGTGGGCTGGGCGCGGCCCCGACGGGCGGAGGCGCCCCGACGGGCGCGGCCCCCATGGGCAAGGCGTGGCCCTGTAGGCGGGGCGCGGTAGGGCGCGGCCCTGAAGGGGTGGGCGCGGCCCAGGTGGGCGGGGGTCGCCCCGATGGGCAGGGCGCGGCCCCGAACGGCAGGGCGCGGCCCCGGTGATCGGGTGCGGGCCGGTGGTCACGCCCCGCTCGTACGGGCCTGGTGCGGTCCTGCGCGGGGGCGTGCCGCCGGCGGAGCGGCGGCCCTCGGCCGGGGCCTAGACGACCTCCAGGTTGGCCATCATGCCCATGTCCTCGTGCTCCGCGTTGTGGCAGTGGAAGAGGTAGCGGCCGCGGTAGCCCTCCCAGCGGGTGAGGATCTCGGCGGATTCGCCGGGGCGGAGGGAGACGGTGTCCTTGAGGCCCGCGTCGTGGGGCAGTGGGGGTCTGCCGCCCCGGGAGAGGACGCGGAAGCCGGTGAGGTGGAGGTGGACCGGGTGGTGGACGTCGGCGACCAGGCGCCAGAGTTCGATGTCGCCGAGGCGGACCCGCACGTCGGAGCGGGCCGGGTCGAAGGGCCGGCCTCCGATCAGCCAGCCGTGGCCTCCGTCCTCGCCCATGCGGCCCGCGCGGAAGGCGAAGTCGCGGACCCGGACGGCGTCCTGGCGGCGCCAGGACGGAAGGTCGGTGGCGAGGGTGCCGGGGACGCGGCTGGGGTCGGCGGCCCGGCGGGCGACGCGGAAGGCCATCACGTCGCGGGTGCGGCCGGTGCCGAGGCGGTTGACGAGGCGGACGAGGCCGCCGACCGGTTCACGGGTGAAGTCGACGACGAGGTCGTAGCGTTCGGCCGGCGCGATCGGCAGGCTCCGGTGGGTGACGGGTGCCGCCAGCAGGCCCTGGTCGGAGCCGATCTGGACGAGGGGGAGGTTGCGGCCGTCGCCGTCGACGGCGGCGAGGTCGTAGTGCCGGGCGTTCGACGCGTTCAGGACGCGCAGCCGGTAGCGGGCGGCGTCGACCTCGTGGACGGGCCAGGGGGCGCCGTTGACGAGGATGACGTCGCCGAGGACGCCGGCGAGGTACGGCTCGCGGACGCCGGGGCGGGTGCGGAGGGTGGGGTCGAGGCTGGGGTAGTCGAGGCTGCCGTCGGCGGCGAACGCCCGGTCGGCGATCATCAGCGGCAGCTCGCGTGGCCCGTCGGGCAGGCCGAGCGCTTCCTCGGCGGCGTCGCGCACGATGTGCAGCCCGGCCAGTCCTCGCCAGATCGCCGGGGCGGTGAAGTCCATCCGGTGGTCGTGGTACCAGAGCAGCGCCGGGCGCTGGTCGAGCGGGAAGGTGTAGTCGCGGGTCAGCGGTGTCGGCACGGCCCTCGGGTCGTGCATCGTGTGGGGGGCGTCGTGGGCGCCGGCCGCCACTCCCCGGTCGTGCGCCGTGCGGCGGGCGCCGGCCGCCGGCCAGCCCTTCGGCGTGACCAGGTCGGTGGGGTAGCCGTCGGAGTCCGCCGGGGTGCGTCCGCCGTGCAGGTGGACGACGGTCGGTACGGGCAGTTCGTTGCGGTGCGTCACGGTGACCGGCCGGCCGCGGCGGGACTCGATCGTGGGGCCGGGGAAGGTGCCGCCGTAGGTCCACAGGGGCGTCCTGATGCCGGGGAGGATCTCCGCCGTGGTCTCGCGCTGGACGATCTCGTAACGGTCCGTGCCGCCGGAGACGGCCACCGGTGCGAGGACGGTGGGGAGCGGCAGCGGGGTCGTGTACGGGGGCGGCAGCGGTACGGCGCTGCGCAGTTCGGCGCCGGTGGTGGCGGGGTGCCGGGAGAGTCCCGCCGCGGCCGCGAGTCCGCCGGCCGCCATCGCCCCGAGGGCTCCGCCGACGGCGAGGACCTGTCGTCGTGTCATGCCCTCAGACATCGGCGGTCTCCCGTCGGACGAGGGGCCGGGCCCACACCGCGACGAACAGCAGGGCGGCGCCCACGACGGTGAACACGCCCAGGGGGATGTGCAGCCACAGCGCGCCCGCCGTCCCGGCCACGTACTGCAGCGACTCGGCGACCGTCAGGCCCAGCGTCGCCTGGAAGGGCCAGGAGCGGCGCAACCGTGCCCAGACGACGATCGCGACGACCAGTTGGACCAGGCACAGCGAGGTGACGACGTCGGCCCCCGTCGCGTGCAGGCCCAGGCCGTCGAAGTCGCCGCTCAGGTAGACGCCGGCGAACACCGGCTGGCCGAAGACCGCGACCACGTGCGCGGTGACGACGGCCCGCCATACGCTCCTCAGCATGAGGCGCCCCTCCCCCTCTTGTCGTCGGTGGGTGAACGCTTCGACGCTATGACCGCGGCGATATCGTGTCCAAGATCAATATCGCTATGGCGCTATGCCTCGGGGGGCATGATGGATCTCCACTCGCTCCGGCAGTTCGTCGTGGTGGCGCGGCTGGAGCACCTGAGCCGCGCGGCAGAGGAACTGCGCGTGGCGCAGCCCTCGTTGAGCCGCACCATCGCCCGCCTGGAGGGCGACCTGGGCACGCCGCTCTTCGACCGCGGCAGCCGACTGCGGCTGAACGACGCGGGGCGGATCTTCCTCCGTCATGTGGAGCGCTCCCTCGGGGAGCTGGACGCGGGGCGCCGGGCCGTCGCCGAGAGCACGGGCGAGGGCTTCGGAACCGTACGGCTCGCGTCGGAGACCTTCCTGACGCTGACCGGTCCGCTCGGCGTGTTCAAGCGGGCCCATCCCGCGGTCGAGGTCGAGCTGCACCAGATGGCCGCCGAGGAGATGTCCCGCCGGCTCAGGGCCCGGGAGGTCGACCTGTGCGTGGCCTCCCAGCCGGTCCGCGGGGAGGGCCTGGAGGCGGTGGAACTCCTGGACGAGGCGGTGTGGGTGGTCACCCCGCTCGGCCATCCGCTGGCCGGCCGGACCTCGGTGACGGTCGCCGAGCTCGCCGACGAGCCCTTCGTCACCACCCGCCGGGGGCACTGGCAGCGCCGGCTCCTCGACCGGCTCTTCACCGGCAACGGCCTCGCCCCGCCGAGGATCGTGTGCCAGGGCGACGAGCCCGGCGCCACGGCGATCCTGGTCGGCGCGGGGCTCGGCATCGGCCTCATCCCGGACATGGCCCGGCGCAGCGCCACCCGCGCCCCGGTCGCCTGGATCTCCGTCGAGGGCCCCGGCTGCCGGCGCACCCTGACCCTGCTCCGGAGCGCGGACGGGCAACCGGCGGGCGCCGCGCGCCTCATGCACGCGGCGCTCACCGACTGGGACTGGGCGTCGGGCCCGGTGTAGGGCCGTCACCGGCTGCCGGGGGTGCCTTGTCGATCAGGCCGGATCAGAGGCCGGACACCGCGAGCCCGGCGTGATCGGCAGGGAGCCCGGCATGGTCGGCAGGGAGCCCGGCGTGATCGGCAGGGCGCCCGGCGTGGTCGGCAGGGAGCTCGGCGTGGTCGGCAGTTCCCGCCTGGGTCGAGTCCGGGACCTGACGGACACGGCTCAGGCCCGCACCCGCAGCGCGCGGCGCAGGTCGTCCAGCTGGTCGACCAGCTTGCGGTGGAGGGCCGGGATCATCTCGTCGTCCGCGAGGTGGCGTTCCCCCAGGGCGAGGGAGTCCGCGTCGACCGCGTACGACGGGAAGGCCCAGCGGCCGGCCGCCTCGGCCATGGCGGGGCTGCGGCGCCCGGCCATGGCGACGGCGTCGGGGTAGAAGCGGGCCACGTACTCCCTTACCAGCTCGGCCTGTTCGGGCTTCCAGAAGCCCTGGGCGGTGGCGGTGAAGAGGTAGTTGGACAGTTCGTCGGACGCGAACATGGCTGCCCAGGCGGCCTCCTTCGCCTCCGCCGTCGGCAGCGCGGCGCGGCAGCGGGCGGCGCCCTCCCGGCCGGTGGCGCTCGGGTCGCGCTCGAGCTCGGCGGCGATGGCGGCCTCGTCGGTGGCGCCGAGGACGGCGAGCCGGGCGAGGATGCGCCAGCGCAGCTCCGGGTCGAGCTCGGGGCCGCCGTGGACGGTGCCGTCGTCGAGCCAGGAGGCGATCTTGGCGGGGGTGGTGGCGCTGTCGACGTAGGTGCGCACGGCGGTCAGGCGCAGGCCGGGCGCCTCACCGTCCTCGGTGCGGCGCATCAGGGCGCGGGCGATCTCGCAGATCGTGGTGAGGGCGGCGGGGCGCTCGGCCTCGGAGACGTAGCGGTCGGCGATCTGCGTCCGCGCGAAGCCGAGGACGCCCTGGACGACGGCGAGGTCCGTCTCCTCGGAGAGGTGGACGAGGGCGGTCTGCAGGTAGGCGGCGGGCTCCAGTTCGCCGTCGCGGACCATGTCGCGCAGCGCGTTCCACACGACCGCGCGGGTGAGGGCGTCGGGGATGCGGGAGAGCCCGCGCAGGGCGCTCTCCTGCGACACCTCGTCGAAGCGCATCTTGGCGTACGTGAGGTCGCCGTCGTTGAGGACGACGAGGGCGGGGCGCGGGCCCTCGAGCTCCAGCGGGGCCTCCTGCGGCACGTCCACCCAGGGGCGCTCGCGCAGCACGAGGTCGCCGGCCCCGTCGCGGTCGTAGACGCCGACGGCGAGGCGGTGGGGCCGGCGGCCGTCGCGGTCGACGGTGAGCCGCCAGTGCCGGCCCTCGCCGTCCAGGCGGGGGGTCAGGGTGTCGACGCCGGTGGTGCGCAGCCACTGCTCGGCCCAGCCGTGGACGTCGCGGTCGGTGGCGGCGGCGAGGTTGTCGATGAAGTCGGCGAGGGTGGCGTTGCCGAACTTGTGGCGCTTGAAGTGGATGTTGATGCCGGCGAGGAAGTCCTTCTCCCCCATCCACGCGACGAGCTGTCGCAGCGCGGAGGCGCCCTTGGCGTAGGAGATGCCGTCGAAGTTGAGCAGCGCGGAGGCGGTGTCGGGGACGGCGTCCGGGTCGGGGGCGACGGGGTGGGTGGAGGGCCGCTGGTCGGCCTCGTAGCCCCAGGACTTGCGGGTGACGCCGAAGTCGATCCAGGTGTCGGCGAAGCGGTCGGCGCAGGCCTCGTTGACCGTCTGGAAGCCCATGTACTCGGCGAAGGACTCGTTCAGCCAGATGTCGTCCCACCAGCGCAGGGTGACGAGGTCGCCGAACCACATGTGGGCCATCTCGTGGGCGATGACCATGGCGCGGGTCATCCGCTCGGTGTCGGTGACGGCGGAGCGGAAGACGAACTCGTCGCGGAAGGTGACGAGTCCGGGGTTCTCCATGGCGCCGGCGTTGAACTCGGGCACGAAGGCCTGGTCGTACGAGTCGAAGGGGTACGGCTCGTCGAACTTCTCGTGGTAGCGGTCGTAGCAGGCCTTGGTGATGTCGAGGATCTCGTCGGCGTCGGCGTCGAGGTGGGGGGCGAGCGAGCGGCGGCAGTGGATGCCGAAGGGCAGGCCGGCGTGCTCGGTGCGGACGGAGTGCCAGGGGCCGGCGGCGACGCACACGAAGTAGGTGGAGAGCAGCGGGGTGGGGGCGGCCTTCCAGCGCCCGTCCGCCTGCTGCTCGGTGATGCCGTTGGCGAGGACGGACCAGCCCTCGGGGGCGGTGACGCCGACCTCGAAGACGGCCTTGAGGTCGGGCTGGTCGAAGGCGGCGAAGACGCGCTGGACGTCCTCCATGAACAGTTGGGTGTAGACGTACGCCTCGCCGTCGGTGGGGTCGGTGAAGCGGTGCATGCCCTCGCCCGTGCGCGAGTAGCGCATGGTGGCGGCGATGCTGAGGGTGTGCTCGCCCTCGGTGAGGGTGAGCGGGAGCCGGTTGCCGTCGAGGGCCGCGGTGTCCAGCGGCTGTCCGTCGAGGACGGCGGAGTGGAGGGCGTCCGGCTTGAGCTCGACGAAGGTGTCCCCGGCGGCGCGGGCGGTGAACCGGATGAGGCTGGTGGACTCGAAGGTCTCGTCGCCGGTGGTGAGGTCGAGGTCCACGGTGTAGTGGTGGACGTCGAGGAGCTGGGCACGGGTCTGCGCTTCGTCGCGCGTCAGTACGGACATGGGCCCATGCTGCCTGATGCCCCGCGGGGCCGGGGAGGGGCGTTCACCGAGAGCTCAGCGGATCCCCCCGGGCGAGTCCCGGGAGATCCCCGGGCGAGTCCCGGGAGGCCCCCCGGCGGATTCCTCAGGCGGGTACCGGAAGATCCCCGGCGGATTCCACAGGCGAGTCCCGGGAGATCCCCGGCGGATTCCTCAGGCGAGTCCGGCGCCGTCCAGGTGGGCGAAGGCGGCGGAGATCCGGGGCCGGTCGTAGCCGGCGGGTCCCTTGGCGCCGCTGGAGAGCAGGGCGTGGAGCAGCAGCCGGGCCTTGGCCGGGGCGAGGGGGCCGGCGGGGATGAGGCCGCGGTGCAGCAGGTCGTACTCGGAGCCGGGGCTGCGGTAGGTGTGGGAGAGGGTCGCGCCGGCGCCGGTGCGGGAGGCGAGGACGACGGGCATGCGCTCGGTGAGCGCGGCGAGGGGTTCGACGAACCAGGCGGGGACGTGTCCCGCGCCGAAGGCGGCGACGACCAGGCCGTCGTACCGCTCGGGCCGTTCCGTGACGAGTTCGAGGAGGTCGCCGCGGTCGCCGAGGGAGAGGGTCAGCAGGGCCACCCGTACGTCGGGGTCGAAGCGGAGCGGGCAGAGCCGGCTGGCGACGGCCGGGCGGAGCAGGAGCCGGGGCTCGCCCTCCACGACGACGCCGAGGGGGCCGGCGCCGGGCGAGGCGAAGGTGGCGACGGAGGTGGTGTGGGCCTTGTGGGCGAAGCGGGCGGCGTGGATCTCGTCGGCGAGCACGACGAGGACGCCGAGCTCGCGGCAGCCGGGGTCGGCGGCGACGGCGAGGGCGGCGGCCAGGTTGGCGGGGCCGTCGGCGCCGGGCAGGTCGGGGCGGCGCATGGCGCCGGTGACCACGACTGGCTGCTCGGTGGTGCACACCAGGTCGAGCAGGAAGGCGGTCTCCTCCAGGGTGTCGGTGCCCTGGACGACGACCACGCCGGAGCCGGCGGCGACGGTCCTGGCGACCTCGTCGGCGAGGGCGGTCAGGTCCTCGAAGGTCAGGGAGGAGCTGGGGACCCGCCGGAAGTCCCGGAGTTCGACCTCGGTGGTGCCGGACGGGCCCGCGGTGTCGACACCGAGTTCGGCGAGCACCTCCGCGCCGGACATGCGGGCCGCGTCACCGCCCCGCGCGGAGATGGTGCCCCCCAGGGTGAATACGGTGACGCGCGCCATCAGCGTGCTCCGTCCGCGATCGTCTCGTGGTGGCGGATGACCTCCGCGATGATGAAGTTCAGCAGCTTCTCCGCGAACGCCGGATCCAGTTTCGCGCTCTCGGCGAGTTCCCGCAGCCGGGCGATCTGGCGGGCCTCGCGGGCCGGGTCGGCGGGCGGCAGGTTGTGTTCCGCCTTGAGGACGCCGACCTGCTGGGTGCACTTGAAGCGCTCGGCGAGCATGTGGACCACCGCCGCGTCGATGTTGTCGATGCTCTCGCGCAGTCGGGTCAGGTCGGCCCGTACGGACTCGTCGATATCGCTGGGGTCGCTCATGATGCGCGAGCCTATCCGGATCCCGTGAGGATGGTCGGCGGGTGTTCGGGATCCGGAACGGTGTGGCTCCAGCCGCCCGGCACGGTCCTGCCCTGCTGCTCACGGAAGCGGACGGGGGCGGTGCCGACCCGGCGGGTGAACAGCCGGGAGAAGTAGGCGGGGTCGTCGTAGCCGACGCGGCGGGCGACGGCGGCGACGGGCAGGTCGGTGGCGGCGAGGAGTTCCTTGGCGCGGCCGAGGCGCACGGTGAGCAGGTAGTCCTTGGGGCTGCAGCCGGCGGTGCGGCGGACGGCGGTGCGCAGCTCGGCGGGGGTCATGCCGTGCCGGGCGGCGTGTTCGGCGACGGACAGGCGGCGGAAGGCGTCGCGGGCGAGTGCGGCGAGGACGGGGTCGCCGTCGGCGTTGGTGTCGGCGCGGGCGCGGCGCAGGGCGACGAGGAGTTCGTGGACGGCGGCCCCGGTCTCGACCTCCAGGAGGGGGTTGCCGGGGCGGGCGGCGCGGGCGATGCGGGCGATGACGGCGCGGGCGGGGGCGGCGTCGGCGAGGGGGACGACGGGCCGGTCGGGTTCGATGTAGCCGAGTTCGGTGTAGGTGGCGGTGGCGGGTCCGGTGAAGTCGACGAAGGACTCGTCCCAGCCGCTGCCGGGGTCGGCGGAGTAGTGGTGCGGGGTGCCGGGGGTGAGCCAGATCAGCGCGGGTGCGGTGACGGTGGTGCGGCGTCCGTCGGTGCCCAGGTACCAGCCGCTGCCGGAGCTGACGAGGACGGCGACGTGGTGGTCGAGGGTGCGCGGGCCGACGGTGGGCAGGGCGCCGTGCTGGAGTCCCACGCCGAGGCAGACCAGGCCGAGGCGGTGGTGGGCGGGGCCGGGCGTGAAGTAGCGCATCCAGGTGTGGTACACGGCGCGACCGCCTTCCTGACCTCGGTCCGAACGTCCAAACTGCGACGATCTTTGTCCATGGACCGGTCCGCCGCCAGAGGGCGAAGGTGAGGCGCATGAGCGAGTTCAGCCAGTTCGTGGTGGGTGACGAGGACTTCCTTCTCGACGGGCGGCCGGTGCGGCTGCTGTCGGGGGCGCTGCACTACTTCCGGGTGCACGAGGAGCAGTGGGAGCACCGGCTCGGGATGCTGCGGGCGATGGGTCTCAACTGTGTCGAGACGTACGTGCCGTGGAACCTGTACGAGCCGGAGCCGGGCCGGTACGGGGACGTGGCGGAGCTCGGGCGCTTCCTGGACGCGGTGGCGCGGGCCGGTCTGTGGGCGATCGTGCGCCCTGGTCCGTACATCTGCGCCGAGTGGGAGAACGGCGGGCTGCCGCACTGGCTGACGGGGCGGCTCGGGCGGCGGGTGCGGACGGACGACGCCGAGTACCTGGTGCACGTGGACCGCTGGTTCCGTCACCTGCTGCCGCAGGTGGCGGAGCGGCAGATCGGGCGGGGCGGTCCGGTGCTGATGGTGCAGGTGGAGAACGAGTACGGCAGCTACGGCACGGACGCCGGGTATCTGCGGCACATGGCGGATCTGCTGGTGGCGTGCGGGGTGGAGGTGCCGCTGTTCACCTCGGACGGCCCGGAGGACCACATGCTGACCGGTGGTTCGGTGCCGGGGGTGCTGGCGACGGTGAACTTCGGCTCGGGGGCGCGGGAGGCGTTCGCGACGCTGCGGCGGCACCGGGCGGCGGGGCCGCTGATGTGCATGGAGTTCTGGTGCGGGTGGTTCGACCACTGGGGCAGGGACCATGTGGGGCGGGACGCGGCGGACGCGGCGGCGGCGCTGCGGGAGATCCTGGAGTGCGGGGCGTCGGTCAACGTCTACATGGCGCACGGCGGGACGAGCTTCGGGGGGTGGGCGGGCGCGAACCGGGCCGGCCGGCTGCACGGGGGCGTGCTGCGGCCGACGGTGACCTCGTACGACTACGACGCGCCGGTCGACGAGGCGGGGTTGCCGACGGAGAAGTTCTGGCTCTTCCGTGAGGTGCTCGCCGGGTACACGGACGGGCCGCTGCCCGGGGTGCCGGAGGCGCCGGCGCGGATCGGGGCGCCGGCGGCGGGCACGGTGCCGGAGTGGGCGCCGCTGGCGGAGGTCCTGGGGGTGCTCGGGGACGAGGAGTCGGACACGCCGCTGCCGCCGACGTTCGAGGAACTCGGTGTGGACCGGGGGCTGGTCCGCTACCGGGTGGAGGTGCCGGGGCCGCGGCAGCCGTATCCGCTGGCGGTGTCGGGGTTGCGGGACCGCGCGACGGTGTACGTGGACGGGGTCCTCGCGGGGGTGCTGGACACGGAGGAGGCGGAGCTGCCGGAGCCGGTGGCGGGGCCCGCGGTGGTCGAGCTGTGGGTGGAGTCCCTGGGGCGGGTGAACTACGGGCCGCGGCTGGCCGAGCCGAAGGGGGTCACGGGCGGGGTGCGACACGAGCGCCAGTATCTGCACGGGGTGCGGGCGCGGGGTCTGCGGCTGGACGCCTTCGAGGCGGCGGCGGTGGCGAAGGTGCCGTGGGGTGCCGTGCCGGCGGACGCCGGGCCGGGGCTCCACCGGGGTGCGGTGGTGGTCGCGTCGCCGGGTGACGCCGCCCTGCGGCTGCCGGGCTGGACGCGCGGCTTCGTGTGGGTCAACGGCTTCTGCCTGGGGCGCTACTGGAACGCGGGCCCGCAGGAGTCGCTGTTCGTGCCGGGCCCGGTGCTGCGGGAGGGCGTGAACGAGGTGTGGGTCCTGGAGCTGGCGGGCGGGCCGGGGGACGCGGTCGAGCTCGCGTGAACGGGGTGCCCGGGGCCGGCCGGCCCCGGGCGCCCCGTGGCGCTTCCGCCGCTAGAGCGTGGCGGCCGCGGCCTTGATCGCGGAGGCGAAGGTCGAGACCTCGGTGTAGACGCCGGGGTAGCCGGCCCGGGCGCAGCCCTCGCCCCAGCTCACGATGCCGACCTGGATCCAGGCGTTGGTGTTGTCCTTGCGGAACATCGGGCCGCCGGAGTCGCCCTGGCAGGTGTCGACGCCGCCCTCGTTGAAGCCGGCACAGATCTCCTCGCCGGGGACGAGGGAGCTGCCGTAGGCGGACTGGCAGTCGGCGTCGGAGACGAAGGGGACGGTCGCCTTGCGCAGGTACCGCTGCTGGCCGCCGCCCTCGCGGGTGGCGCCCCAGCCGGAGACGGTGAAGGTGCCGTTGTTGTAGGCGGTGGTCTCGGCGATCTTCAGGTTCGGCAGGCTGGTGATGGGGGAGGCGAGCTTGATGAGGGCCCAGTCCTTGCCCTGCCCGTTGTAGCCGGGGGCCTGGTAGACCTTGGTGGACCTGACCTTGATGGCGCTGCTCGACTGGAGGTCCACGACGCCGGCGGTGGCGGTGATGGAGGTGTTGTTGCCGGAGCCGCTCACGCAGTGCGCGGCGGTGAGGACGACCTGAGGGGTGATCAGGGAGCCGCCACAGCCCATGGAGAGCCGGACCATCCAGGGGAACTCGCCCTGGGCGGCGCGGGTGCCGCCGACGACCGGTGCGGGCGCGGCGGAGGCGGTGGTGGGCTGGAGGCTGACGGCCGCGAGGACGACGGCACCGGCGGCGGCGAGTTTCTGCAGGGCACGGACGAGTCTGTTCTTCTGCATGCGACTGCCTTCTTTCATGGGGGGTTGATCTTGATGGCATGTGCCCGTCAAGACGTGTCCGGAGTATGGACAACGCCCAACCGGGGTCACAAGGAGGCCTTTTCGGCCAGATGGGGGACGTCCTGGGAGTGGCGAGGGACCGCCCGTACCCTGGGCGGCAGGGGGTGGTCCGGCGTGCCGTACGTGTCGCACAGCGATGAAGTCTCCCGGGTGGTCCACGGGTTCCCGCACCTCGACACGGTCCGGGCCTCGATCGCCGCGCTCTACCGGCGACTCTCCCCGGACGGCGTACGGCGCTACGGGACCAGCGTCACGGCAGCGGACGTGCTGGTCGACGACGCCGACGGGCTCCACCTCGGCGCCCAGCGGGCGGCCCGCGCCCTCGTCCGGCACCTGCGGCTGCCGGACGCCCGCATGGTGGTGGGCTTCCGGGCGATGGAGCACGCGGCCGGCGTCGAACTGACCGCGGGCCCGGAGTACTTCGTCGAGCTCAACGACCGCTTCCGCACCCACCGGCGCGACATCGGCGCCGCCCTCGCGCACGAGATCACCCACGTGCTGCTGCACCGCCTCGGCCTCTCCTTCCCGGCGACGGCCGAGAACGAGATCCTCACCGACGTCGTCACCACCTACCTCGGCGCCGGCTGGCTCCTCCTCGACGCCTTCCGGCAGGACGGCGTCTCCAGCCAGAAGCTCGGCTATCTGACGCCGGAGGAGTTCGGCTACGTCCTGGCCAAACGCGCCGAGGTGTTCGGCGAGGACCCGTCACCGTGGTTCACCAGCGCGGTGGCGTACGAGGCCTGGGTACGCGGCCGGGCCGAGGCCGCGCGCGACTGGCGCCGGCCGCCGCTGGCCGGTGCCGGCTGGGCCGCCCGCCGACGGGCCCGCGCCACCGGCGACGGCGTCTTCCCCTGCCCGGTCTGCGGACAGCGGCTGCGGGTGGCACCGGAGCGGCGCCTGAAGGCACGGTGCGGGGTCTGCGAGACGGTCCTGGAGTGCGCGCCGTAGCACCTCGCCCACCGCACCCACGGTGCATCCGTGCGCTATGCATTTGCGCCGTTCGGGTGGTTCGGGTGAGGGTCGGCGCATGAGCATGCTGTTCGACGCGCTGGTGGCAGGGGACGACGACGGGGTGGTCCGGGCCCTGCGGGAGGGGACCGACCCGGAGGCCCGGGAGGACGGGGAGACCGCGCTGTACCGGGCGGCCGTCGCGAACCGTCCGGTGGCGGTCCGGCTGCTGCTCGCGGCCGGCGCGGACCCGGCCCGGACGAGCGGCGAGGACGACGGAGACCTGCCGCTGTGCGGGGCCGCGTGCGGCGGCCACACCGAGGTCGTCCGGGCCCTGCTCGCGGCCGGCGCCGAGCCGGACCAGGAGGAGGCGTACGGCTTCACCGCCCTGGCCTGGGCGGTGCGGCTCGGCCACACCGGGGTGGCGCGGGCGCTGCTGGAGGCGGGCGCCTCGCCCGGCCGCCCCGGCCCCGACGGGCTCGCGCCGCTCGTCGCCGCCGCCCGGCGCGGCTCGGCCTCCCTCGTCCGGGTGCTGCTCGACCACGGCGCGGACCACCGGGAGGAGGCGCTCGACGAGGCCCGGCGGTGGATCGGCGCCGACATGGCGGGCGTGCTGCGGCGCGGGCTCGTCGAGAGCGGCGGCACCGCGGAGACGTACGAGGCGGTGGTCCGGCGCGTCCCGGAGGACGGCGGCGTCACCGTGGTCGTCGAGCTGTTGCGCGAGGACGGCGCCCCGACCCGCGGCGACGAACGCCAGACCGGCCACGCCGCGATCGCCACGCTCCTGGAGCGCGCCCTCGGGATCCGGGTCCCGCCGGAGGAACTGGCCGGGCGCGCGCTGCGCTGCGGCGACCCCGAGCAGGACGACTGGACCACGGCCGTCGCGGCGCTCGCGGACCGCGCCGACGAGCACACCTTCGTCACCGCCGCCGCCTGGTGCGCCGACCGGGACCCGCTGCGCCGCGCCCTCGGCGCCCGCGTCCTGGGCGCCCTCACCGACTGGACGGGAAGCGCGGTGCCGGTCCTGCGCCGCCTGGCGGCCGAGTGCGCCACGGACGGGCCGGCGCGGCAGGACGCCCCCGAGCCCGCGCTGTCCGTCGCGATCGCGCTCGGGCGGTGCGGGGACGCGGGCGCCGTGGGCGAGTTGCTCGGCCTGGCCGGGCATCCCGCGGCCGAGGTGCGGCAGCAGGTGGCCGCGGCCCTCGCCGGTCTCGTGCCGGCCGGGCACCCGCAGGCCGCCCGGGTGCTCGTGACACTGAGCCGGGACGCCGAGGCGCGGGTCCGCGACTGGGCGGCCCTCGCCCTCGGCGAGCTGCCCGACGACACCCCACTGGTGCGCGAGGCCCTGGCCGCCCGGCTCGCCGACCCCGATCCGGAGACGGCGGCCGAGGCGGCGCGCGGCCTGGCGATCCGTCAGGACCCCCGCGCCGTCGAGGCCCTGGCCCGCATCCTGGCGGACAGCGCCCCCGACGACCCCGCCCGCGAGACGGCCCTGGCCGCCCTGGAGCACCTCCGGGACCCCCGGGTCAGGACCCGGCTGGAGTGGACGACACCACGGTGCCGCCAGGTCGCGTCCGGAGAGTAGCGCTGTCCGCCCGGAGGGCGGGGCTCGCGGCGCCTGGCGCGTGCGATCGCACGGCGGAGGGTCGCTCTCGTACCGGGCGTACTCGGGGATCCGGGATGCCCGGTCGGCGACGGGGAAGAGGGGCCGTTCGCCCGGCGGGCACACCGGCGGCGCGGCGAGCGTGCGTGCGAGGCGCCCGCGAGCCGGGCGGGACCTACGGACGCGGCCCGGCGCCGGCCATCGCGCCGACCGCGGCCCACGCGGCGGCCGTCGCCGGGCCGATCGGCGCGCCGGGGCCCGGACAGGGCGCCGCCTCGTTCGCGTACCGCTCCCCCGCCGCGTTCACGATCACCGTCCCCGGGATGCCGCGGTCGGCGACGAGGAGGAAGGGCTGTCCGCCCGGCAGGCACACCGGCGGCGCGCCCCCACCCGGTCCAAGCAGGTCGGTGGCCGTGCCGAGCCGCGGTTCAGCGACTGGATGCGGAGCGCCGGTCGAAGACGTTCCGCCAGACCGTCATGTCCGCGGTCACGAAGTCGCTCGACGATGCCGGCAGGTACGTCGACTTCACCTGGACCACGAGCAGCGCGATGTCCCCGGAGGGGTGGCGGACGCAGAGCCGGCTGCCGGCCGCCATCGCGGCCATCGGCCAACTGTGCTCCGTGGCGCTCCGGAGCATCAGCCGGCACATGTCGAGGCCGTTCCCCTCCTGGCCGAAGAGCTGCACCATCACACTGCTGTCGCTCTCCAACTCGCACCTGCCCGGGTCGCACACCAGCCGCAGGTCCCCCCTGCGGTCCGTGCGGCGCTCCCCGTCCCGGATGCCCACCGAGCTCTTCTCGTCGAGGAAGACACCGTTGTACGGCTCGGGGGTCGGCTGCGCCGACGGACCGCCCGAGGCGGACGCGGTGGAGCCGGAGGCCGGGTTCCCGGTGCCCGGACCGGAAGAGGCGGCCCCCGCCGAGCCGCTCGGGTCCGCCGAGCGGCTCGCCCCCGTCGACGGGCCCTGCGCCGCGCGGTCGGCGAGCCGGCCGAAGGCGTCCCCGAGCAGCATGACCACACCGGTCAGCACCAGCGCCCCGGCCGTCACGGCCGCGGTCGTGACCAGCGCGGTGCGCCTCCTGCGCGCGCGGCGCCCCTCGTCGTCCCCGGCCCCGCCGGCGGACACCGGGGCCGCGGCGTCCGGCGGATACGGCCAGGTGCCCAGCGGCGGCACGTGCAGCGGGGTGGGCTCGGCCACCGGCGGCGGGATCTCCGGGTCGGGCCCCTTGACCTCCCGCCAGGCGGCCGGTCCGACGCCCGCTTCGAGGTCAGCGCCGAGCAGCCGGCGGCACCGGTCCACGACCTCGGCGGCGGTGATGCGGTCCGCCGGATCGGCGGCCAGGCACCGGGCGATCAGCGGGCGCAACTGTTCCGGCAGCTGCGACAGATCGGGGTCCGAGTGGACGATCCGGTACAGCACGCTGACCCCGGGGCCGTCCCCGTACAGCGGCCGGCCGAGGGCCGCGAACGCCGCCGTCTGGCCCAGCGCGAAGATGTCGGTGGCCTGGGTGACCTCGGCCGCGGAAGCCTGTTCGGGTGCCATGAACGACGGCGTGCCGACGGCGGCGCCGGTGGCGGTGTGCGAGGAGACGCCGGAGGCGAGCGAGATGCCGAAGTCGATCACCCGGGGGCCGTCGGCGGCGAGGAGCACGTTCGCGGGCTTCAGGTCCCGGTGCACCACGCCCACCCCGTGAATGGCCTGCAGCGCCTCGGCCACGCCGGCCAGCAGCCACAGCACGGCCGGGACCGGCAGCGGTCCGCTCCGGGCGACGGCCTCCGCGAGGGAGGGCCCGGGCACGTACAGGGTGGCCAGCCAGGGCGGTGCGCCCTGCGCGTCGCCGCCGATCAACTCGGCGGTGTACGCGCCGCGGACACGCCGGGCGGCTTCCATCTCGCGGCGGAAGCGCCGCCGGAAGTCCGGGTCGTCGGCCAGCTCGGGCCGTACGACCTTGATGGCCACCGGCCGCCCGCCCCGGGTGTGCGACAGGTAGACCCGGCCCATGCCGCCCGCGCCCAGCCGTGCGGCAAGGCGGTAGTCGCCCACCTGGACCGGATCGTCCGCCTGCAGTGGCTGGAACACCTCGGTCACGCTCTTCATCCGCCCCGTCCCCCCGATCCTCCGGCCGACCGGCGCGCCGACCAGGGCAGCAGCCTAGGCGAGCCGACCTGACCGCTCGACAGACGGGTTGACCAGGAGGGGCGTCGGGACGGTCCGGCTCGCCGCCGGTCGCGGGGCCGGCCGGCACGGGGCCGACCGGCACGGGGCGGACGCCGTCGCCCCCGGTCGCGGGCGGGCCCGCGTCGCGCGCGCCGCCGAACTCGCCCGGCACCCGGGGCCCGCCGCGACCGGCCGAGGTCGGCCGACGTTGCACCCCGGGGCTACGGCCGTCCGGGCTTACGCCCCGTACACCGGCTGGGGCGGCTCCGATTCCGCGAGGAGCTTCAGGGCCGTCTCCCCCGCCTCGGCCGGGGTCCAGCGGGCGCCCTTGTCGGCCGTGGGGCCGGGGCGCCAGCCCTCCATGACGGTGAGCCGGCCGCCCTCCGTCTCGAAGACCCGGCCGGTCACGCCGGCGGAGGCGGCCGAGCCCAGCCAGACCACCAGCGGGGAGACGTCCTCCGGGAGTGCGGCCAGCCCCGCGAAGGCCTGCTCGGTCATCCGGGTCCTGGCGGCCGGGGCGATGGCGTTGACCTGCACGCCGTAGCGGCCCATCTCGGCCGCCGCGACGAGGGTCAGGCCGACGATCCCGGCCTTGGCCGCCGCGTAGTTGCCCTGGCCCACGCTGCCGAGGAGGCCCGCGCCCGAGGTCGTGTTGACGACCCGGGCGGTCACCGGGCGGCCCGCCTTGGCCTCGGCGCGCCAGTGCGCGGCGGCGTGCCGGAGCGGCAGGAAGTGGCCCTTCACGTGCACGCGCATGACGGCGTCGAAGTCGTCCTCGCCGAGGTTGACGAGCATGCGGTCGCGCAGGAAGCCCGCGTTGTTGACGAGGGTGTCGAGCCGCCCGAAGGCGTCGAGGGCGGTCCGCACGAGGGAGGCCGCGCCCTCCTCGGTGGCGATGTCGCCGCCGTGGGCGACGGCGGCGCCACCGGCCGCCCGGATCTCGTCGACGACCTGGGCCGCCGGGCTGTCGGGGCCGGGCCGCCCGTCGAGGCCGACGCCGAGGTCGTTGACGACGACCTTGGCGCCCTCGGCGGCGAAGGCCAGCGCGTGGGCGCGGCCGAGGCCGCGGCCGGCGCCGGTCACGACGGCCACTCGTTCGTCGCACAGTCCCATGTCGGCTCTCCTCAGCTTTCCTTGTTGGCGGTTGCGGCGTCCAGGAAGGCGGGGCGTTCCCCGCCGCCGTGGACCAGGAGCGAGGCTCCGGAGACGTAGCCCGCCCGGTCGGAGGCGAGGAAGACCGCGGCCTCGCCGACGTCGGACGGTTCGGCGAGCCGGCCGAGGGGCACGGTGCGGCCGACGGCGGCGAGGCCCTCGGCGTCGCCGTAGTGCAGGTGGGACAGCTCGGTCCTGACCATGCCGAGGACCAGGGTGTTGACCCGGACCTCGGGTGCCCACTCGACGGCCATGGAGCGGGCCAGGTTCTCCAGGCCGGCCTTGGCGGCGCCGTAGGCGGCGGTGCCCGGCGAGGGGCGGGTGCCGCCGACGCTGCCGATCATGACGACCGAGCCGCGGGTCGCGCGCAGCCGCTCGTACGCGGCGAGCGAGGCGGTCAGCGGGGCCGTGAGGTTCAGCTCGACGACCCGCGCGTGCCGTTCGGCCGCGGCGGCGCCGCCCTCGCCCAGCAGGCGGTACGGCGTGCCGCCCGCGTTGTTGACGAGCGTGTCGAGCCTCCCGTGGCGCTCGGCGACCCGGTCGAAGAACGCGCTCACCTCCTCGGATCTGCGCAGGTCGACCGCTTCGAAGACGGCCTCGCGGCCCGCGGCGGCGACCGGTTCGTCGGGCGGTCTGCGGGCGCAGACCACGACCTGGGCCCCGGCCCGCAGAAAGGCCCGGGCGATGCCCGCGCCGACCCCGCGGGTTCCGCCGGTGACGACGGCGACCCTCCCGTCCAGCTCCATCGGCTGCTACCTTCCTCCCAGCGTCACCTAACAAACGTTTGGTGGAAAGGTAGCTGATCCGCTCATGGGTGTCTCCACCTCCCGCCCCGACAAGGGCGTCGCACTGGTCACCGTCGACTTCCCACCCGTCAACGCCCTTCCCGTGCGGGGCTGGTACGACCTGGCCGACGCGGTCCGTACCGCCGGGCGCGATCCCGAGGTCCGCTGTGTCGTCCTCGCCGCCGAGGGCCGCGGCTTCAACGCGGGCGTCGACATCAAGGAACTCCAGCGCGACCCCGGCCACGGCTCGCTCATCGGCGTCAACCACGGCTGCGCGGAAGCCTTCGCGGCGGTCTACGACTGCGAGGTGCCGGTGGTCGCCGCGGTCGGCGGCTTCTGCCTGGGCGGGGGGATCGGACTGGTCGGCAACGCCGACGCGATCGTCGCCGCCGAGGACGCCGTCTTCGGCCTGCCCGAACTCGACCGGGGCGCGCTCGGCGCCGCGACCCACCTCGCCCGGCTGGTCCCCCAGCATCTGATGCGCGCGCTCTACTTCACCTCGCGCACCGCCACCGCCCACGAACTGCACGCCCACGGCTCGGTGTGGAAGGTGGTCCCGCGCGAGGAACTGCGCGCCGCCGCCCTGGAGCTCGCGGGCGAGATCGCGGCCAAGGACGGCACCCTCATCCGGCTCGCCAAGGCGGCCATCAACGGCATCGACCCGGTCGACGTGCGGCGCAGCTACCGCTTCGAGCAGGGCTTCACCTTCGAGGCCAACCTCAGCGGGGTCGCCGACCGGGTCCGCGACACCTTCGGCGCCTCCGGGGCCGCCGGGAAGGAGCGGCAGGCATGACCGACAAGACCATGACCCCCGAGGACGTGGTGGGCCGGCTCCGCTCCGGCATGACGATCGGGATCGGCGGCTGGGGCTCCCGGCGCAAGCCGATGGCCCTGGTCAGAGCGCTGCTCCGGGCCAAGATCACCGATCTCACGGTGATCTCCTACGGCGGCCCCGACGTCGGCCTGCTCGCCGCCGCCGGCCGGATCCGCCGGCTCGTCGCGCCCTTCGCCACCCTGGACTCGATCCCGCTCGAACCGCACTTCCGGGCCGCCCGCGAGCGCGGCGCCTTCCGGCTCACGGAGCTCGACGAGGCGATGTTCATGTGGGGCCTGCACGCCGCCGCCAACCGGCTGCCCTTCCTGCCCGTGCGGGCCGGCCTCGGCTCCGACGTCATGCGGGTCAATCCGGAACTGCGCACGGTGACCTCGCCGTACGCGGACGGCGAGGAGTTCGTCGCCGTGCCCGCCCTGCGCATGGACGCCGCCCTCGTCCACCTCAACCGCGCCGACCGGCTCGGCAACGGCCAGTACCTCGGCCCCGACCCGTACTTCGACGACCTGTTCTGCGAGGCCGCCGACACCGCGTACGTGTCCTGCGAGCAGGTGGTCGACGCCTTCGGCCCGGACACCGTCCCGCAGACCCTCCTCGTCTCCCGCCACAGCGTCACCGGCGTCGTCGAGACGCCGAACGGGGCGCACTTCACCTCCTGCGTCCCCGACCACGACCGCGACGAGCCCTTCCAGAAGCTCTACGCGACCACCCCCTGGCCGGAGTTCGCCGCACGCTTCCTGTCCGGCAAGAGCGAGGACGACTACCAGGCCGCCGTACGGGCCTGGCACGACGAGCGGACGGAGGAGCAGAAGTGACCACCGACGTGATCACCCGAGCCGAGTACTGCGTGGTCGCCTGCGCCGAGGCGTGGCGGGACAACGGCGAGGTCCTGGCCAGCCCGATGGGCCTGATCCCCGCCTTCGGCGCCCGTCTCGCCAAGCGCACCTTCTCCCCCGACCTGCTGCTCACGGACGGCGAGGCGCTACTCGTCGGCCTCGACGGGCGGCCCGAGGGCTGGCTGCCGTACCGCAGGCACCTGACCATGGTCACCGGCGGCAAGCGGCACGTGATGATGGGGGCCGGCCAGATCGACCGGTACGGCAACCAGAACATCTCCTGCATCGGCGACTGGGAACGGCCCGCCCGCCAGCTCCTCGGGGTCCGTGGCGCCCCCGTGAACACCCTGAACAACCCGGTCAGTTACTGGATCCCCAAGCACTCGCCGCGGGTCTTCGTCGAGCGGGTCGACATGATCAGCGGGGTGGGCTACGACCACGCCGTCGGCCCGTACCACCGACTCCCCCGGGTGGTGACCGACCTCGCCGTCCTCGACTTCGCGACCCCCGACCGGACGATGCGCCTGGCGTCCGTACACCCGGGCGTCACCGTCGAGGACGTGCGGGCCGCCACCGGCTTCCCGCTCGTGACCGACGGCGAGGTGCCCACCACCCGGGAGCCCACCGCCGGGGAACTGCGGCTGATCCGGGAGGTCCTCGACCCGCGGCGGCTGCGCGACCGCGAGGTCAGGGCGTGACGGAGACCCCGGTGACCCGGCCCCCCGTCCTGGAGACCGCGCTCACGAGGCTCGTCGGCGTCGCGCACCCGATCGTGCAGACCGGCATGGGCTGGGTGGCCGGGCCCCGGCTCGTCTCGGCCACCGCGAACGCCGGCGCGCTCGGCGTCCTCGCCTCCGCCACGATGACCGTCGACGAGCTGCGGTCCGCCGTCCGCGAGGTCAAGTCCCGCACCGACCGCCCCTTCGGGGTGAACCTCCGGGCCGACGCGGGCGACGCCCGCGAGCGGGTGCGGATCATCGTCGACGAGGGCGTCAGGGTCGCCTCGTTCGCCCTCGCGCCCTCCCGCGAGCTGATCGCCGAGCTCAAGGACGCCGGTGTCGTCGTCATCCCGTCCATCGGGGCGCGCCGGCATGCCGAGAAGGTCGCCGCCTGGGGCGCCGACGCGGTGGTCGTGCAGGGCGGCGAGGGCGGCGGGCACACCGGCGAGGTGGCGACCACCGTGCTCCTGCCGCAGGTGGTCGACGCGGTCGACATCCCGGTGATCGCGGCCGGCGGCTTCCACGACGGGCGCGGCCTGGTCGCCGCGCTGTCCTACGGGGCGGCGGGCATCGCGATGGGCACCCGCTTCCTGCTCACCTCCGACTCGACCGTCCCCGACGCCGTCAAGGCGAAGTACCTGGCGGCCACGGTCAGGGACGTCACCGTCACGACCGCCGTCGACGGCCTGCCGCACCGGATGCTGCGCACCGAGATGGTCGCCGCGCTGGAGCGGGCGGGACGGGTCAGGGGGCTGGCACAGGCCGTGCGCCGGGCCGCCGGCTTCCGCAGGCTCTCCGGCCTGTCCTGGGCGGCGATGGTCCGCGACGGTCTGGCGATGCGCCACGGAAAGGACCTGTCCTGGAGTCAGGTCCTGCTCGCCGCCAACACCCCGATGCTCCTGAAGGCTTCCATGGTCGAGGGCCGCACCGACCTCGGCGTCATGGCCTCCGGACAGGTCGCGGGGGTGATCGAGGACCTGCCCAGCTGCGGGGAACTCGTCACCCGGATCATGTCGGAGGCCGCGCACGTGCTCCGTACCCTTCCATCCACGTAGGGAGTCAGCCATGTCTCTGTCGAGACGCGCACTGCTGAGCACCGCCGGTGCCACCGCTCTGCTGGCGGTCGCCGCCCCACCCGTCCTGGCCCGGCCGCGCGTCCCCGCGGCGGACGTCCCCCGGCCGGTCCCGCTCCAGGGCGCGGTCAACGTCCGCGACCTGGGCGGATATCCCACGTACGACGGGGCTCGGGTCCGCCACGGCCTGGTCTACCGGGGCGACCACCTGGGCAAGCTGACCGACGCCGACCTGGCGACGCTGGGCGGGCTGGGCCTCGCCCGCGCGATCGACTTCCGGATCCCGCTGGAGGTGGGGTCCGACGGCGCGGACCGGCTGCCGGCCGGGGTCGTGGCCGTGTCCCGCGCCGTCACCGACAACGGTCTGTACGGGCGGCTGCTGGCCGCGATCGGCTCGCGCGACCCGGTCCGGCAGGAGGAGATGCTGGGCGGCGGCCGGGCCGCGGCGTTCATGACCGAGGTGTACCGCACCTTCGTCACCAGCGCGGCCAACCGGCAGCAGTTCGGCAGCACCCTGCGCGAGCTCGCCGCCCCCGGCGCCGGCCGGACGCTCTTCCACTGCACCTCGGGCAAGGACCGTACGGGCTGGGCGAGCTGGCTGCTGCTCACCCTCGTCGGTGTGCCGGAGCGCTCCGCCACCGAGGACTACCTGGCCTCCAACACCTTCCGGGCCGCGTACGACGCCCGGGTGCGGGAGGGCCTGCGGCAGGGCGGGCTCATGCAGAACCCGGATCTGATCATCCCGTTCCAGGAGGTGCGCCAGGAGTACCTGGACGCGGCCCTCGCGGAGGTCCGCGCCGGCTACGGCAGCCTCTACCGCTACGTCACCGACGGCCTGGGCCTGGACCTGCGCACCCTGGCGGGCCTGCGGGAGCGGCTCGTCGGCTGACGTCCCCCGTACGCGGGAACGGCCCGCGCCCCTTCCGGGGTGCGGGCCGCGCTCGTGTCCGTACAGGGGGAGGTACGAGCGGGAGGTACGAGCGGGAGGTGCGAGCGGGAGGTGCGAGCGGGCGGTACGAGCGGGCGGTACGAGCGGGGCTACAGCCGCTCGATGATCGTCACGTTCGCCTGACCGCCGCCCTCGCACATCGTCTGCAGCCCGTAGCGGCCGCCGGTGCGCTCCAGTTCGTGCAGGAGGGTCGTCATCAGTTTCACGCCGGTCGCGCCGAGCGGGTGGCCGAGGGCGATCGCGCCGCCGTTGACGTTG
This sequence comes from Streptomyces sp. NPDC101191, assembly GCF_044767915.1. Taxonomy (NCBI): domain Bacteria; kingdom Bacillati; phylum Actinomycetota; class Actinomycetes; order Kitasatosporales; family Streptomycetaceae; genus Streptomyces; species Streptomyces sp. NPDC101191. The sequence continues at coordinate 423,319 of NZ_JBIWOU010000006.1, read as the reverse complement.
ACGCGCTCCGGATCGGCGCCGGTCTCCTTGAGCCAGGCCAGCACGACCGGGGCGAAGGCCTCGTTGATCTCGACCAGGTCGATGTCGTCGATGGTCATCCCGGTCTTCTTCAGGGCGTGCGCGGTCGCCGGTATCGGCGCCGACAGCATGCGGATCGGGTCCTCGCCGCGCACCGACAGGTGGTGGATGCGGGCCCGCGGGGTGAGCCCGTGCTCGCGTACGGCCCGCTCGCTCGCGATCAGCATCGCCGCGGCGCCGTCGGAGACCTGGGAGGAGCAGGCGGCGGTGATGGTGCCGCCCTCGACGACGGGCGCGAGTCCGGCCATCCGCTCCAGGCTGGTGTCACGGCGCGGACCCTCGTCGACGGTGACGTCGCCGTAGGGGACGGTCTCGCGCGCGAAGCGGCCCTCGTCGATGGCGTGGAGCGCCCGCAGATGCGAGCGGAGGGCGAACTCCTCCTGGTCGCGCCGGGTGATGCCCCACTTGGCGGCGATGAGCTCGGCGCCGTGGAACTGGTTGACCGGCGCGTCCCCGTAGCGGGCCCGCCAGCCCTCCGACCCGGCGTACGGGCCCTGGGTCAGGCCGAGGGGTTCGGCGGCCTGCCGCGAGGCGAAGGCGATCGGGATCATGGTCATGTTCTGGGTGCCGCCGGCGACGACCAGGTCCTGGGTGCCGGAGAGCACGCCCTGGGCGGCGAAGTGGACGGCCTGCTGGGAGGAGCCGCACTGGCGGTCGACGGTGACGCCGGGGACCTCCTCGGGCAGTCCGGCCGCGAGCCAGCAGGTGCGGGCGATGTCGCCGGCCTGCGGTCCGACGGTGTCGAGGCAGCCGAAGACGACGTCCTCGACGGCGGCGGGGTCGACGCCGGTCCGCTCCACGAGCGCCTTCAGGACGTGGGCGCCGAGGTCCGCCGGATGGACGGCGCCGAGTCCGCCCCTGCGGCGGCCCACCGGGGTGCGGACCGCTTCGACGATGTAGGCCTCGGCCATGACGACTCCTCCTGGATGTCCGCGCGATGTCCGCGCGAGGGGCTATGCGGCGCGTACGGCGATCCCGTCGAGCACCATCGACAGGTACTGGCGGGCGATCTCCTCGGGGCTGTGCTGTCCGCCGGGGCGGTACCAGGACGCGGCGACCCAGACGGTGTCGCGCACGAACCGGTAGGTGAGCCGGATGTCGAGGTCGGCGCGGAAGGCGCCGGACCCGACTCCGCGCTCCAGGGTGCCGAGCCAGGCCTTCTCGAACTTGACCTGCGAATCGGCGAGGTAGTGGAAGCGGGGCTGGTCGACGAGGTGACGGGCCTCCTTCTGGTAGATCGCGACGGCGGCGCGGTGCCGGTCGATCTCCCGGAAGGACTCGGTGACGAGGGCCTCGATGGTCTCGCGGGGGCCGAGCCCGGCGGCGAGCACGGCGTCGTAGCCGTCCCAGAGCTCGTCGAGGAAGGTGGAGAGGATCTCGTCGAGCATCGATTCCTTGGAATCGAAGTGGTAGTAGAGGCTGCCCGCGAGCATGCCGGCCTCGTCCGCGATCTTGCGGACGGTGGTGGCGTTGTACCCCTGCGCGGCGAACACCTCGGCCGCCGTGTCGAGGAGTTCCCTGCGCCGCTCGGGCGAGGCGGTCACCTGCGTCTTCTTCTTGGTCGTTGGCACGCTTCCATTCTGGTCCTAGGGATGGCGGCTGCTGACGGAGACCGTCTCCCCGGTCATGTACGAGGAGTAGCCGCTGGCCAGGAAGACGATGACGTTGGCGATCTCCCAGGGCTCGGCGTACCGCCCGAAGGCCTCGCGCGCGGTCAGCTCCTCCAGGAGTTCGGCGGAGGTGACCTTGACGAGGTGGGGGTGCATGGCGAGGGAGGGGGCGACGGCGTTGACGCGGACGCCGTAGGCGGCGGCCTCGACCGCGGCGCAGCGGGTGAGGGCCATGACCCCGGCCTTGGCGGCGGCGTAGTGGGCCTGTCCGGCCTGGGCGCGCCAGCCGACGACGGAGGCGTTGTTGACGACGACCCCCTGGGTCCCGCTGTCACGGAAGTGGCGCAGGGCGGCGCGGGTGCAGCGGAAGGTGCCGTTGAGGGTGACGTCGAGGACGCGGGTCCACTGCTCGTCGGTCATGTCGGCGAGTTCGGCGGTGCCGCCGAGTCCGGCGTTGTTCACCAGGATGTCGAGGCCGCCGTGGAGCCGTACGGCGGTGTCGTGGAGTGCCTGGACCTGGCTCTCGTCGGTGACGTCGCAGGGCTGGGAGGAGATCCGGTCGGTGCCGAACTCGGCGGCGAGCGCCTGCTCGGTCTCCTTGAGCCGGCGGGTGTGGGTGTCGCTGACCAGGACCCTGGCCCCCTCCTCCAGGAGCCGGCGGGCGGTGGCGCCGCCGATGCCGGCGCCCGCGGCGGCGGTGACGACGGCGGTGCGGCCGGCGAGCAGGCCGTGCCCGGGCACGTAGTCGGGAGCGGGCGTCGGGCTCATGCGCGGGGCTCCTTCGGGAGGCCGAGCACCCGCTCGGCGATGATGTTCCGCTGGATCTCGCTCGATCCGGCGTAGATGGTGTCGGCGCGCGAGAAGAGGAACAGGCGCTGCCAGTCGTCGAGTTCGTACGGTTCTCCGGCGGCGAGGGTCCCGGCGGCGCCGCGGATGTCCATGGCGAGTTCGCCCAGGTCGCGGTGCCAGTGGGACCAGGAGAGCTTGGCCATGGAGGGTTCGGCGCCGGACAGGGCGTTGGCGCGCAGGGTGCGCAGGCCGGTCCAGGCGCGGACGAGCCGGTCGCGGATCAGGGGGTCGTCGGCGGCGCCGTTGGTCCGGGCGAGCTCGACGAGGGCCTCCAGTTCGCGGCGGAAGCCGACCTGCTGGCCGAGGGTGGAGACGCCGCGTTCGTAGCCGAGGGTGGCCATCGCGATGCGCCAGCCGTCGCCGGGGGCGCCGACGACGTGGCCGACGGGGGTGCGGGCGCCGTCGAAGAAGACCTCGTTGAACTCGCTGGTGCCGGTGAGCTGCACGATGGGGCGGATCTCGACGCCGGGCTGGTCGAGCGGGACGAGGAGGTACGAGAGTCCGGCGTGCGGGCGGGCGCCGGGCGCGCGGGGCTCGGTGCGGGCGATGACGAAGCACCACTGGGACTCGTGGGCGAGGGAGGTCCAGGTCTTCTGGCCGTGCAGGACCCACTCGTCGCCGTCGCGGACGGCGCGGGTGCGGACGGCGGCCAGGTCGGATCCGGCCTCGGGTTCGCTGTAGCCCTGGCACCACAGCTCCTCGACGGCGCGGACCGCGGGCAGGAAGCGGGCCTTCTGCTCCTCGGTGCCGTGGTCGATGAGGGTGGGGCCGAGGAGCTGTTCGCCGATGTGGTTGACACGGGCGGGGGCGTCGGCGAGGGCGTACTCCTCGTGGAAGGCGATCTGCTCTTCGAGGCTCGCCCCGCGCCCGCCGTACTCCTTCGGCCAGCCGACGCAGGTCCAGCCGTGGGCGGCCATGTGGCGTTCCCAGGCGAGCCGTTCGGCGAACGCCTCGTGCTCGCGGCCGGGGCCGCCCAGGCCCTTCAACCCGGCGAACTCGCCGTCGAGCCGGGCCCTGAGCCAGTCGCGTATCTCGGTGCGGAACTCCTCGACGCTGCTCATGGCTGCACGGTAACCTACCAAACACTTGTTAGGGAAGGATGAGACGTTGTCCGACGATCCCGTGAGCTCTCGACGTCGTTTCGAGCAGGGGAACCCCCTCGGCGGGACGGACGTCACGGCGATGAAGGAGGCGATGCGCTGATGGACCTGTCCCGTTCGGCAGCCGAGGAGGAGTTCCGGGCCGAGGCCCGCGCCTGGCTGCGCAGCCACGTCCCGACCGCACCGCTGCCGTCCCTGGAGACCGAGGAGGGCTTCGCCGCCCACCGCGCCTGGGAGGCCGAACTCGCCTCCGGCCGCTGGTCGGTGGTCTCCTGGCCCGAGGCGTACGGCGGCCGCGGCGCCGACATCTTCCGCTGGCTGGCCTTCGAGGAGGAGTACTACGCGGCGGGAGCGCCCGGCCGGGTCTCGCAGAACGGCATCAACCTGCTCGCGCCCACGCTCTTCGACCACGCCACCGAGGAGCAGCGGGCCCGCGTCCTGCCGTCCATGGCGACCGGCGAGACGATCTGGGCGCAGGCCTGGTCCGAGCCGGAGGCCGGCTCCGACCTCGCCTCGCTCACCTCCCGGGCGGTGCGCACCGAGGGCGGCTGGCTGTTGTCCGGGCAGAAGACCTGGTCCTCGCGGGCGGCCTTCGCCGACCGGGCCTTCGGCATCTTCCGCACCGACCCGGCGCCGGCGGCGGAGGGGCGTCCGCACCGGGGCCTGACGTATCTGATGTTCGACCTCCGGGCGCCCGGCGTGACCGTACGGCCCATCGGGCGGCTCGACGGGAAGCCGGCCTTCGCCGAGCTTTTCCTGGACGGGGTGTTCGTGCCCGACGAGGACGTCATCGGCGAACCGGGACAGGGCTGGCGGATCGCCATGTCCACCACCGGCAACGAGCGCGGACTCACCCTCCGCTCCCCAGGTCGTTTCCTGGCCGCCGCGGACCGTCTCGTCCGGCGGTGGCGGGAGCACGGCGACCCGTCGGACACGGCGCTGCGCGACCGGGTGGCGGACGCGGTGATCGGCGCGCGGGCCTACCAGCTGTTCACGGCGGCGGGCGCCTCGCGCTTCGCGGCCGGTGAGGGGGCGGTCGGGGCCGAGTCCAGCCTCAACAAGGTGTTCTGGTCGACGTACGACATCGCCCTGCACGAGACGGCGCTCGACCTCCTCGGCGCGGACGGCGAGCTGGCGGACACCGAGTGGGCGGAGGGGCATGTCTTCTCGCTCGCCGGGCCGATCTACGCGGGCACCAACGAGATCCAGCGCGACATCATCGCCGAGCGCCTGCTCGGCCTGCCGAAGGGCCGCCGCTGATGCGCTTCCTGCCGACCGCCGAACAACGCGACTTCGCGCGCTCCCTGGACGCGATGCTGACGGCCGCCCGCCCGCCGGCGGCGATCCGGGCCTGGGCCGCGGGCGACCCCGGGCCCGGACGCGCCCTGTGGGCCCGGCTCGGGGAGGCGGGGATGTTCGCCCTCGCGGCGCCCGAGGCGTTCGAGGGCGTGGGTCCGCTCCCCGTCGAGCTCGCCCACGCGGTGCTGGAGTCGGGCCGCCACGCGGTCCCGGGCCCCCTGGTGGAGACGGTCGCGGTGACGGCCCTGCTCGCGGAGCTCGCCGATCGGGGCGAGACCGCCCCGGCCAAACGCTTCCTGCCGGGCCTGGCGGCGGGCACGACGGTGGCGACCCTCGCCCTGGCCGACGCCTCGCCGTACGCCCTGGACGCCGACGCCGCCGACCTCGTGTTCGCCGTCGAGGGCGAGGAGCTGCGCCTCGCGCCCGGGCACGGGGAGGTACGCGTGTCCGCCGACCCGGTACGCCGGCTGGCGCGCCCGGCGCCGGGCGGGGAGCTCCTGGCCGCCGGCCCCGCGGTGACCGCCGCCGCACGGACGGCCCGGCGGTGGGCCCTGCTCGCGACGGCCGCGCAGGCACTCGGCGTGGGCCTGGCGCTCCTCGACCGGACGGTGGCGTACGCCGGACAGCGCACGCAGTTCGGCACGCCGATCGGCTCCTTCCAGGCGGTCAAGCACCGTCTGGCCGACACCCTGATCGGCCTGGAGTTCGCCCGTCCCCTGCTCTTCGGGGCGGCCGTCACGTTCACGGAGGCCGACCTCGCCGCCGCCAAGGTCACCGCGGGCGAGGCGGCCCACGCGGCGGCCGCCACCGCCCTGCAGGTCCACGGCGCCGTCGGCTACACCGAGGAACTGGACCTCTCCCTGTGGCTCCGCAAGGCCCGCCCGCTGCGCGACGCCTGGGGCGGTCCCTCCTGGTGCCGGGCACGCGTTCTGACGGGCCGCCAGGAACCGGGCGGGCCGGATGGGCATCCTCAGGGGTGACCTGTTCCCGACGAAGGGCTCTTCGTGCCCCACTCCTCCCTCGGTACGCGCCGCGCCGCCCGGACGGCGGCCGTCGCGCTGGCCCTCGCCGCCGTCGGCGCGACGCAGTCCGGGACCGCCTCGGCGGCCTCGTGGACGACCCGCCTCTCGCCGGAATGCCGCCGGTACGTGCCCCAGTTCAACGCGGCCGCTTCCGCCTACGGTGTCCCGGCCCCGCTGCTCGCCGTCCTCGCGAAGAAGGAGTCCGGCTGCGACCCCTCGGCGGTCAGCCGGGTCGGGGCTCGCGGACTCTTCCAGATGCTTCCTGCCTCGGGCGCGGACCTGCGCACCCCGGCGACGCAGACCACGTCGGCGGCCAAGAGCCTCGCGTCCATCAAGCGGCAGGTGGGCTCCCGGCTCGACCACCAGCTCGCGGCGTGGAACGCGGGCGTCGGGGCGGTCAAGAGGTACCACGGGGTCCCGCCGTTCAGGGAGACACGGGATTTCGTCGCATCGGCGACCGCGGACTACCGGCGCCTGGTCGGTTAGCCGCGGTCCTCGCGGGGCGGGCTCTCGTCGTTGCCGCGCCGGATCGTGCGCACCGGCCGGCCCGGGGCCCAGACCCGGAAGACGACCTCCTCGCCCTCCACCGTGGTCCGCACGACCTCGGTCAGCTCGACCCGGAAGAGGTGGAAGGGCTGCGGCGCGCCGGCCTCCTTCGCGTACCAGGAGACCGTCCCCGGGTCGGTGACCTCGACGGCCCGGCCCGAGACCCGGACGTCGCCGCCTCCCATGGAGGTGCCCTCGCCGGGGTTGGCGAGCAGCGAGAAGCGGGGGTCGCGGCGGACGTCGCGGGCCTTCAGCGAGTTCGGCATCATGCCGAGCCACAGCTCGCCGGCCCGGAAGTCCGCCTCGATGCCGCTGAGCCGCGGTGAGCCGTCCTTGCGCAGGGTGGCGAGGGCGTGGTGGGTGTACTGCCCGAAGCGCTCGCGCACGGTGCCGGCGAGCTCGGGTTCGGCGGCCTCGAAGGCGGCCCAGGCGGTGGTTCCGGTGTCTCCCATGGTTCCAGGAGACACCGGATACCCGACAACCTCCGTCCGGATTACTCCGTGCGCTCGGCCGTGCTGCGCTCGACGCAGAACTCGTTGCCCTCCGGATCGGCGAGCACCACCCAGCCCGTGCCGTCCGGCCGGCGCCGGTCGTCGACGAGGGAGGCACCGAGCGCGAGCACCCGCTCGACCTCCTCGTCGCGCGTGCGGTCCTGCGGCTGCAGGTCGAGGTGGACGCGGTTCTTCACCGACTTCTTCTCCGGGACCTGGATGAAGAGCAGGCCCGCGCCCGCCGACTCGACCAGGGCCTCGGGGTCGCCGGGCCGGTCGTCGTCGGAGACCTTGGAGTCCAGGACCTGGGCCCAGAAGCCGGCCAGGGCGTAGGCGTCGGAACAGTCGATCGTGATGTGGCGCACAAGAGAAGTCATGCCGTCACTATCGCCCGCCGCGAACGCCCCTGACCATCCCTTTCCCGGCGAGCGGTCGACGGCCCGGAAGGTGCGGTCCGAGCGGGTCAGCCGCGGACGATGCCCTGGGCCCGGGCCGCGGCGAGCCAGGCGGGGAAGTCGGCCACGAGCCGGTCGTACAGCTCCGCGTCCCCGACCCGCCGCGGGTCCTGCCCGGCGTGGAAGAAGCCGCAGTTGTCGACCGGCCGCTTCGCCGGTACCGCCAGCTCGTCCAGCCGGCGCAGGAACTCGAACTGCCGGCTGCCCGGGTCGCCGAAGCCGACGAACTGCCAGAAGATCGGCAGCCGGGCCGCCTTGCAGACGTAGCGCTCGGCCGCGAGCTTGTTGACCGGCCCGCCGTCGGTCTGGAAGACCACCAGGGCGGGCGCGTTCGTCCCGCTGTCGAGGTAGTGGTCGATGACCGCGTCCATGGCCAGGTGGTAGCTGGTCTTGCCCATGTGCCCGAGCCCGGCGACGATCCGGTCGATCCGCCCCTCGTGCGCGCCGAGCACGATGTCGGTCTCGGCGTCCACGTCCGTGGAGAAGAAGACGACCGGCACCCTGCCGTCGTCGTCGAGCTGCGCCGAGAGCCCGAGCACCCGGTCGGCCAGGGCCTGGACGGTGCCGTTCGCGTAGTACGGCTTCATCGAGCCCGAGTAGTCGACGACGAGGTACACGGCGACGCGCTGCCCGTCGATCCCGCGCCGCCGGAGCGAATCCCCGGCCGTCTTGTAGAGGTCGACCAGCCCGGGCGCGGACTCCTCGACCTTGCGCAGACTCAGGGCCACGGGCGCCCCCTCCCTCATCGCGTACCGGCTGCCGAGGGTACGGGAAGGCCGACTCCGGCGGCGATACGGCTCCGGCACACGGACGGCGCCCCCAGCGGCCGCGCCGTGGCGCGAGCGGCTGGGCCGGGTCGTGCCGCGGCGGGCACCGGCCCGGCGGATCGGAGACCTTGGGCGTGGCCGTGACGTCGTGGACGGCGGTGATCACGCCGTCGCGCTCGGCCGGGTCGGCGCGCCCTGACCGCGATACGGCCCGGGGCCGGCCCGCTGCTCTCCCTCCGTCGCGGCTACGGCCGCTTGTCGTCGGGGGCCTCGGCGTCACGGCGCCGCCCGGCCTCCAGCTCCTCGATGTCGGCCAGCATCGCGTCGGCCAGGTCGCGCTCGGAGGCGTAGTACCGCTCGGCCCACTTGAGGGTGAGCGAGGGGTAGGCCCAGGCCTCGTCCGCCCGGGCGCCCTCGATGTCCGCCCCTGCGCGCAGCCGCATGCCCTCGGCGTGCTCCCGGTGACCGGCCAGGATCTCCCGCATCTGCTCGGGTTCGAGGAGATGGCCGAGCCAGAGCCGCAGCATCGGCCCGTGCTTGAGGACGGGCGGGTCGAGGGGCGCGGTGCGGGCCCAGGTCCGCACGGCGGCCATGCCCTCGTCGGTGATGCGGTAGACCCGCTTGTCCCGGGTGCCGACCTCGGGCGCGACCAGGCGCGAGGTCGCGTAGCCGGCCTTCTCCAGGCGCCTGAGTTCGCTGTAGATCTGGCTGAACGACGGGCTCCAGTAGAAGAACCGCAGCGACCGGTCCGACCACTTCTTCAGGTCGTAGCCGGACAGCTCCCGCCCGAAGGAGAGCAGCCCGAGCACCGCCCAGCCGGTCGCCGGGAGACCGGGCGGTTCCGCGCGTTCGCCTGTCCTGTCGTCTGCCACGGGGCGAAGTCTACGACCCCCTTCCCGACCCCACCTATGCCTGCTAGAAGTATTCCTATTCGAAATAGCGGCCGGGGTTTCCGGAGAACCTCCGGGGCGGCCCCGGAGCGAAGGAGCTCAGCGTGAAGTTCTCGATGATCTTCGAGGCCCAGCTGGTCGACCCCACCCCCGAACGCGAACGCCAGGTCATCCACGACTGCGTCGAACAGGCCGTGTTCGCCGAGGAGATGGGCTTCGACCGGATCTGGGCGGTCGAGCACCACTCCCTCACCCAGTACGCCCACATGAGCGCCTCCGAGATCTTCCTGACCTGGGTCGCCGCCCGCACGAAGAGCATCCGCATCGGCCACGGCGTCGTCACCATGCCCTTCGGCTACCAGCACCCGGTCCGGGTCGCGGAACGCGCCGCCATGCTCGACGTGCTGTCCGGCGGCCGGGTCGACATCGGCGCCGGACGCGGCGCGACCAAGCAGGAGATGCGGATGTTCGGGGTGCGGCCCGAGGACACCTGTCCGCAGACGGAGGAGGCGCTGCGGATCTTCTCCGCGGCCTGGCGGGAGCCGGAGTTCGAGTGGCACGGCTCGCTCGACATCGGCCCCGGCGCGGTCCTCCCCCGCCCCGTGCAGGACCCGCACCCGCCGCTCTTCATGGCCTGCTCGAAGCACGACACCCTCAGGCTCGCCGCCGAACTCGGCATCGGGGCCCTGGTGATGGGCTTCGCGGGCGCCGACGACGTGCGCGCGATGCGCGAGGTGTACGACGAGGCCATCGCCGTACGGGACGGCTCACGGCTCGTCTCCACCGAGACCAACGACCACTTCTCGGCCCTCTGCCCGACGGTCGTCCTGGACGACGCGGCCCGCGCCATGCGGCTCGGCACCCGCGGCCAGCGCTTCTTCGCCGAGTCGATCGCGCACTGGTACGGCGACGCGCCGGCGCCCACCGGCTACGCCGAGGACGAGGACCACACCGGCGCGCTCGCCCGCGAACGCGAGGAGCTGGTGGCCCGGCTGCACGAGGCGAACATCCCGGCCCGGCCGGTCGACACCGGCACGTACAACACCGACCACGCCTACGGGGACGCGGAGACCGCCATCGGCTATGTCGAGCGGCTGCGGGAGATCGGCGTCGACGAGGTGATGTGCCTGATCCAGATGGGCACGGTGCCGCAGGAGGTCTGCCTGGAGACCATCCGCCAGTGGGGCGAGAAGGTCATCCCGCACTTCCGCGCGCCGGAGACCGCCGCGTGAGCGGGCTGGACGGCAGGACCGTGATCGTGACGGGCGCGGCCCGCGGGCAGGGGGCCGCGGAGGCGCGACTCCTCGCGGCGGCCGGCGCGCGGGTCGTCCTCACCGACGTACGGGAGGAGGAGGGACGGGCGGTGGCGGCCGAACTCGGCCCGGCGGCGGGCGTGTTCGTGCGCCACGACGTGACGTCCCCGGAGGACTGGGGGGCGGTCGCCGAGACGGCCGTGCGTACGTACGGCCGGCTGGACGGACTGGTCAACAACGCGGCCCTCTGGCGGACCGCGCCGGTGGAGTCGGAGACGTACGAGAACTTCGAGCTCCTCCTCAGGGTCAACCTGCTGGGCCCCTTCCTCGGCATGCGGGCGGTCCTGCCGGCGCTGCGCGCGGCCGGCGGGGGCTCGATCGTGAACGTGTCGTCGACGGCCGGACTCGTCGGCATCCGCGGTCACGCGGCGTACGGAGCGGGCAAGTTCGGGCTGCGCGGGCTCAGCCGCTCGGCGGCCCGGGACCTCGCCCCGTACGGCATCCGCGTCAACTCGGTCCATCCGGGCGCCGTCGACACCCCGATGACGGCGGCGGTCGCGGACAAGGACTGGTCGCACGTGCCGCTCGGCCGGATGGGCCGGCCTCAGGAGGTCGGCGAGCTGATCGCGTTCCTCCTCTCGGACGCCTCCTCGTACGTGACCGGCGCCGAGTTCACCGTGGACGGAGGGCTCACCGCATGACGTCGGATCCCCTGACCCCGGCGGCCCGCGCGCTGTGCGACGCGATGGCGGCCGGCTTCCCGCGCCCCGAGGACGGCGCCGCGGCGCTGCGGGCCGCGGCCCGGGAGTGGCTGGGCGAGCTTCCGCCGGGCGCCGTGGACACCGCGGCGAACGGCGTCCCGGTCCGCGTGTACCCGGGGCGGGCCGACCCGGTCGTCGTCTTCGCGCACGGCGGCGGCTGGGTCCTGTGCGACCTCGACACCCATGACCGGCTGTGCCGCGGGCTGGCCGCCCGCACCGGCGCGACGGTCGTCTCCGTCGACTACCGCCGCGCCCCCGAGCACCGCTTCCCGGCCGCCGAGGACGACGTGTACGCGGCCCTGGAGTGGGCGGCGGAGCGGTACCCCGGCCGCCCGCTGGTCCTGGCCGGCGACTCGGCCGGCGGCTGCCTCGCCGCCGCGACGGCCCTGCGCGCCCGCGACCACGGCGGCCCGCCCCTGGCCGGGCAGCTGCTCCTCTACCCGGTGCTCGACCACCGGCTGGACGGCGTCTCGGCGGAGGCGTACGCGGAGGGCTTCTTCCACACCACCGCCCATATGCGCTGGTACTGGGAGCAGTACCTGGGCCCCGGCGGCGACCCGGTCGCGGCCTCCCCCGGTCTGGCGGACGACGTCTCCGGCCTCCCGCCGGCCCTGGTCGTCCTCGCCGACTGCGACCCCCTCCGCGACGAGGCCCTCGCCTACGCCCGCCGCCTCTCGGCCTCCGGCGTCCGGGCCCACGTCCAGCTCCACACGGGCGTGTTCCACGGCTTCCTGGGCGGCCTCGGCCTGCTCCCGGAGGCGGACGGAGCGCTGGAGGGCGCGGCGGCCTGGCTGAGGGCCCTGGCGGAGTAGGCCGCACCGCCGGGAATCACCGGCCCCCGCCCCGCCCCGCACCGGGCGCGTGCCGCGACCGTACGCGGCGGGTCGGGCCCCCTCGGGCGCAGCGGGCCCCCGCGCCGTCCGCACGACGCGCGTCGGCGCTCGCCCAGTCGTCCAGGTCGGGGACAGTGGGGCGAGCGCCGCGCTCAGTTCCGTACGTCGTTGTACGGGACATCCAGGGGTGATCCGGCGGATCAGACCGTCAGGGCACGGTCCGTCGGGCGGATCGGGGCGGGCAGGGAGCTGGCGCCCGTGAGGTAGCGGTCCACGCCGCGGGCGGCCGAGCGGCCCTCCGCGATGGCCCACACGATCAGGGACTGACCGCGACCGGCGTCACCGGCGACGAAGACGCCATCGACGTTGGTGGCGAAGTCCGCGTCACGCGCGATGTTACCCCGCTCGTCCAGGGCCAGACCGAACTGGGCGACCAGGCCGTTCTCCACGTCCGTGCCGGTGAAGCCCATGGCGAGGGTGACCAGCTGGGCGGGGATCTTGCGCTCGGTGCCCGGCTTCTGGGTCAGCTTGCCGTCGACGAACTCGACCTCGGCCAGGTGCAGGAACTGGACGTTACCCTCCTCGTCGCCCTCGAAGTGGGTGGTGGAGACGGAGTAGACCCGCTCGCCGCCCTCCTCGTGCGCCGAGGTGACCTTGTAGAGCATCGGGAAGGTCGGCCACGGCTGGTTGCCGTTCCGGTCCTCGCCCGGGCGGGGCATGATCTCCAGCTGCGTGACGGAGGCCGCGCCCTGGCGGTGCGCGGTGCCGACGCAGTCCGCGCCGGTGTCGCCGCCGCCGATGACCACGACGTGCTTGCCCTCGGCGGTGATCGGCGAGGCCACGAAGTCGCCCTCGACGACCTTGTTGGCGAGCGGCAGGTACTCCATCGCCTGGTAGACGCCCTTGAGCTCCCGGCCCGGGACGGGCAGGTCGCGGGCGGTGGTGGCACCGGCGGCGACGACGACCGCGTCGAACCGCTTGCGCAGGTCCGTCGAGGTGAGGTCCCGGCCGATCTCGATGCCGGTGCGGAACTTGGTGCCCTCCGCGCGCATCTGCTCGATGCGGCGGTTGATGTGCCGCTTCTCCATCTTGAACTCGGGGATGCCGTAGCGCAGCAGACCGCCGATGCGGTCGGCCCGCTCGTACACGACCACGGTGTGGCCGGCCCGGGTCAGCTGCTGGGCGGCGGCGAGTCCCGCGGGGCCCGAGCCGATCACCGCGACGGTCTTGCCGGACAGGCGCTCGGGCGCCTGCGGCCGGACGTCGTTGGTGTCCCACGCCTTGTCGATGATCGAGACCTCGACGTTCTTGATGGTCACGGCCGGCTGGTTGATGCCCAGCACGCACGCCGCCTCGCACGGAGCCGGGCACAGGCGGCCGGTGAACTCCGGGAAGTTGTTCGTGGCGTGGAGGCGCTCGGACGCGGCCGACCAGTCCTCGCGGTAGGCGTAGTCGTTCCACTCGGGGATGAGGTTCCCCAGCGGACAGCCGTTGTGGCAGAACGGGATGCCGCAGTCCATGCAGCGGCCGGCCTGCTTGCTGATGATCGGCAGCAGGGAGCCGGGAACGTAGACCTCGTTCCAGTCCTTCACGCGCTCGCCCACGGGCCGGGTCTTGGCGACCTCACGCCCGGTGGTCAGGAAGCCCTTCGGGTCAGCCATGGGTCGCCGCCTCCATCATCTTCTCGGTGGTCTCGGCCTCGGAGAGACCGGCGAGCTCAGCGGCGTCCTTGGCGGCGAGCACTGCCTTGTACGTGGTGGGGATGATCTTGCTGAACCGGGCCGCGGCGGCGTCCCAGTCGGCGAGCAGCTTCTCGGCGACCGTCGAGCCGGTCTCCTCGTGGTGGCGGCGCACGACGTCGTGCAGCCACGCCTTGTCGGTGTCCGACAGGGCCTCGACCGCCTCCAGGTTGCCGGGGTTGACGTTGTCCCGGTCGAGGTCGATCACGTAGGCCACGCCGCCGGACATGCCGGCCGCGAAGTTGCGGCCCGTCTCGCCGAGGACGACCGCCGAGCCGCCGGTCATGTACTCGCAGCCGTGGTCGCCCACGCCCTCGGAGACGACCAGGGCGCCGGAGTTGCGGACGCAGAAGCGCTCGCCGGTGCGGCCGCGCAGGAACAGCTCGCCGCCGGTGGCGCCGTAGCCGATCGTGTTGCCCGCGATGGTGGAGTACTCGGCCAGGTGGTCGGCGCCGCGGTCCGGGCGGACGATCACGCGGCCGCCGGAGAGGCCCTTGCCGACGTAGTCGTTGGCGTCGCCCTCCAGGCGGAGGGTGACACCGGCCGGCAGGAAGGCGCCGAAGGACTGGCCCGCGGAACCGGTGAACGTGATGTCGATGGTGTCGGCGGGCAGACCCGCGCCACCGAACTTCTTCGTCACGTGGTGGCCGAGCATGGTGCCGACGGTCCGGTTGATGTTGCGGATGCCGACCTGGGCGCGGACCGGCTGGGCGGTCTCGGCGGAGTCGGCGCCGAGGGCCTCGGCGGCGAGCTGGATCAGCTCGTTGTCGAGGGCCTTCTCCAGTCCGTGGTCCTGCTCGATGAGGGCGTGGCGGACCGCGCCGTCGGGCAGCGCCGGCACGTGGAACAGCGGCGCCAGGTCGAGGCCCTGGGCCTTCCAGTGCGAGACGGCGCGGCTGGTGTCGAGGAACTCGGCGTGGCCGACGGCCTCCTCGATCGAGCGGAAGCCCAGCTCGGCGAGGAGCTCGCGGACCTCTTCGGCGATGAACCGGAAGAAGTTGACGATGTACTCGGCCTTGCCGGAGAAGCGGTCGCGGAGCACCGGGTTCTGGGTGGCGATGCCGACCGGGCAGGTGTCCAGGTGGCAGACGCGCATCATGACGCAGCCGGAGACGACGAGCGGCGCGGTCGCGAAGCCGAACTCCTCGGCGCCGAGCAGCGCGGCGATGACGACGTCACGGCCGGTCTTGAGCTGGCCGTCGGTCTGCACCACGATGCGGTCGCGCAGGCCGTTGAGCAGCAGGGTCTGCTGGGTCTCGGCGAGACCGAGCTCCCAGGGGCCGCCCGCGTGCTTCAGCGAGGTGAGCGGGCTGGCGCCCGTACCGCCGTCGTGGCCGGAGATGAGCACGACGTCCGCGTGGGCCTTGGACACACCGGCCGCGACCGTGCCGACGCCGACCTCGGAGACCAGCTTCACGTGGATGCGGGCGGCCGGGTTGGCGTTCTTGAGGTCGTGGATCAGCTGGGCCAGGTCCTCGATGGAGTAGATGTCGTGGTGCGGCGGCGGGGAGATCAGGCCCACGCCCGGCGTCGAGTGACGCGTCTTGGCGACCCACGGGTAGACCTTGTGGCCGGGCAGCTGGCCGCCCTCGCCGGGCTTGGCGCCCTGGGCCATCTTGATCTGGATGTCGTCCGCGTTGACCAGGTACTCGCTCGTGACGCCGAAGCGGCCGGAGGCGACCTGCTTGATCGCGGAGCGGCGCGCCGGGTCGTAGAGGCGGTCCGGGTCCTCGCCGCCCTCACCGGTGTTGGACTTGCCGCCCAGCTGGTTCATGGCGATCGCGAGGGTCTCGTGGGCCTCGCGCGAGATGGAGCCGTACGACATGGCGCCGGTGGAGAAGCGCTTGACGATCTCGGAGACCGGCTCGACCTCGTCGAGCGGGACCGGGGCGCGGTCGGAGGTGAAGCCGAACAGGCCGCGGAGCGTCATGAGGCGCTCGGACTGCTCGTTCACCCGCTCCGTGTACTTCTTGAAGATGTCGTACCGCTTGGAGCGCGTGGCGTGCTGCAGGCGGAAGACGGTCTCCGGGTCGAAGAGGTGCGGCTCGCCCTCGCGGCGCCACTGGTACTCGCCGCCGATGTCCAGGGCGCGGTGCGCCGAGGGGATGCCGGTTGCGGGGTACGCCTTGGCGTGACGGGCGGCGACCTCCTTGGCGACGACGTCGAGGCCGGCGCCGCCGATCTTGGTGGCGGTGCCGTTGAAGTACTTCTCGACGAAGGCGGTGTCGAGGCCGACGGCCTCGAAGACCTGGGCGCCGCGGTAGGAGGCGACGGTCGAGATGCCCATCTTCGACATGACCTTGAGGACGCCCTTGCCGAGGGCGTAGATCAGGTTGCGGATGGCCGTCTCGGGCTCGACGTCCGTGATGAAGGTGCCGGCCCGGACGAGGTCCTCGACGGACTCCATGGCCAGGTACGGGTTGACCGCGGCGGCGCCGTAGCCGATGAGCAGGGCGACGTGGTGGACCTCGCGGACGTCACCGGCCTCGACGAGCAGACCCACCTTGGTGCGCTGCTTGGTGCGGATGAGGTGGTGGTGGACGGCCGCGGTGAGCAGCAGCGACGGGATCGGTGCGTGCTCGGCGTCGGAGTGCCGGTCGGACAGGACGATCAGACGGGCGCCGCCCTCGATCGCCGCGTCGGCCTCGGCGCAGATCTCCTCGATGCGGGCGGCGAGCGCGTCGCCGGCGCCGGAGACCCGGTACAGGCCGGACAGGGTCACGGCCTTCATGCCGGGCATGTCGCCGTCGGCGTTGATGTGGATGAGCTTGGCCAGCTCGTCGTTGTCGATCACCGGGAAGGGCAGCGTGACGCTGCGACACGACGCGGAGGTCGGGTCGAGCAGGTTGCTGCCGGGGCCGAGCGAGGAGAGCAGCGAGGTCACGAGCTCCTCGCGGATGGCGTCCAGCGGCGGGTTGGTGACCTGCGCGAACAGCTGGGTGAAGTAGTCGAAGAGCAGCCGGGGGCGCTCGGACAGGGCCGCGATCGGCGAGTCCGTGCCCATGGAGCCGATCGGCTCGGCGCCGGTGCGGGCCATCGGCGCGAGGATGACGCGGAGTTCTTCCTCGGTGTAGCCGAAGGTCTGCTGGCGGCGGGTGACCGAGGCGTGGGTGTGCACGATGTGCTCGCGCTCGGGGAGGTCGGAGAGCTCGATCTCGCCGGTCTCGAGCCACTCCGCGTACGGCTGCTCGGCGGCGAGGGCGGCCTTGATCTCGTCGTCCTCGATGATGCGGTGCTCGGCCGTGTCGACGAGGAACATCTTGCCGGGCTGCAGGCGTCCCTTGCGGACGACCTTGGCCGGGTCGATGTCGAGGACGCCGACCTCGGAGGAGAGCACGACGAGGCCCTCGTCGGTGACCCAGTAGCGGCCGGGGCGCAGACCGTTGCGGTCGAGGACCGCGCCGACCTGGACGCCGTCGGTGAAGGTGACGCAGGCGGGTCCGTCCCAGGGCTCCATCAGGGTGGAGTGGTACTGGTAGAAGGCGCGGCGGGCCGGGTCCATGGACGCGTGGTTCTCCCACGCCTCGGGGACCATCATCAGGACCGCGTGCGGCAGCGAACGCCCGCCGAGGTGGAGCAGCTCCAGGACCTCGTCGAAGGAGGCGGAGTCGGAGGCGTCCGGGGTGCAGATCGGGAAGAGCCGCTCGATGCCGCGGCCGTCCTGGCTCTGGCCGAAGACGTCGCCGGCCAGCTGGGCCTCGCGGGCGGTCATCCAGTTGCGGTTGCCCTTGACCGTGTTGATCTCGCCGTTGTGCGCGACGAAGCGGTACGGGTGGGCGAGCGGCCAGCTCGGGAAGGTGTTGGTCGAGAACCGGGAGTGGACCAGGGCCACGGCGGTGGCACAGCGGCGGTCCGACAGGTCCGGGAAGAAGGGCTCCAGCTGGCCGGTGGTCAGCATGCCCTTGTAGACGATGGTGCGGGCGGAGAGCGACGGGAAGTAGGTCCCGGCCTCACGCTCGGCGCGCTTGCGCAGGACGAAGGCCTTGCGGTCCAGCGCGAGGCCGCTGTTCTCGCCGTCGGCGACGAAGAGCTGGCGGAAGACCGGCATGGTGGAGCGGGCGGAGGCACCGAGCAGCTCGGGGGCGACGGGGACCTCGCGCCAGCCGAGCACGTCCAGGCCCTCTTCGGCGGCGATCGCCTCGATCTGCGAGACGGCCTGTGCGGAGCCGTCTGCGGGAAGGAAGGCGATGCCGACGGCGTAGGAGCCGGCCGCGGGAAGCTCGAAGTCCGTGACCTCACGAAGGAAGGCGTCGGGGACCTGGAGCAGGATTCCGGCACCGTCACCGGAGTCGGGCTCGGAGCCGGTGGCGCCGCGGTGCTCGAGGTTGCGCAGTACGGTCAGCGCCTGCTCGACCAGCGCATGGCTGGCTACACCGGTGAGGGTGGCCACGAACCCGACACCACAGGCGTCGTGTTCGTTACGGGGGTCGTACAGCCCCTGGGGGGCGGGGCGACCGTCCATGGGCGACCAGGCGTCGGAACGCATCGGCTCTCCCGTCGTCGTCGTGGCATATGCAACAGCCGAGGGACGACGTTGGCCCTCCGCGAAATTTCGTGCAGGTTACATGATGGCTGGCTTCTCGCGAAGTGGATAGCTCATTCCAGCATGCGGACACCGCCGATACGGGCGGTGGCGGGTGGTTCAGCTGTGGGGCACGGGAACCACGGCGTTCCCATGGGGACGGATCGAGGATTCCGGTGGTCACCGGTGACCCGTCGCAGGAGCGGGCCTCATTGCCCGCGGCGCTTGTGCCTCATGCCCGGTGGCCGAGGATTCGAAACCGGCAGGTAACCGGCTAGATATGTGGCGCTCCGCATAGTGTCTCACCGGGCCGACGGATCCGCCCAGGGATATACGTCACAGAGACACGGCCGTCGGTGACCCCTATGGCGCACGAAGGCCCCCGGTCGCGATGACCAGGGGCCTTGCGGGGAACGCGAGGGCGCGGACGCGGCCGGGCGGCCGCACCGAGGGCCCGCGCGGGCGTGTGGGCACACCGCGCGGGGACCGGCTACAGCGTGGCCCCGAGGAGCATGCCGAGCCCGTACGTGACGGCCGCGGCGGCACCGCCGAGGACGAGCTGGCGCAGTCCGCTGAACCACCAGCTGCGGGCGGTCACCCGGGCCACGAGCGCGCCGCACCCGAAGAGCCCGAACAGCGCGAGCAGCACGGCGGGCCACAGCGCGGTCGCACCGAGCAGGTACGGCAGCAGGGGCAGCAGGGCGCCGAGTGCGAAGGAGCCGAAGGACGACACCGCGGCGACCATGGGCGACGGCAGGTCCTCGGGGTCGATGCCCAGCTCCTCGCGGGCGTGGATCTCCAGGGCCTGCTCGGGGTCGCGGGACAGCTGCATGGCGACCTCGCGGGCGAGCGCGGGCTCGACGCCGCGGGAGACGTAGAGCGCGGCGAGCTCCTCCATCTCGTCCACCGGGTGCTTGCGCAACTGGACGCGCTCGACGTCCAGTTCGGCCTGGACCAGCTCGCGCTGGGAGGCGACGGAGGTGTACTCGCCGGCGGCCATCGAGAAGGCTCCGGCCGCGAGCCCGGCGAGGCCCGTGATGACGACGGTCTGCGAGGAGACCGCACCGCCGGCCACACCGGTCATGAGGGCGAGGTTGGAGACGAGTCCGTCCATCGCGCCGAAGACGGCGGGGCGCAGCCAGCCGCCGTTGACGTCGCGGTGCGTGTGGTTGTCGCGGTGGGCCTCGTGGAGCGGTGCGACGGCTTCGATGATGGACATGCTTCTCCCCTGTCTTTCTTGCGGGTTCGGCACGCCCGCACCCCTCGACAGCATCGAAAATACGCCCGATGTAAGGGGCGCGCCAGCAAGGCAGGCCGTACTTAGTAAGGCTCGCTTTACTGAGGCAAGCCTCTCTGACCTGCTGTCACCCGGGTGACAGAAACGTTTCGGTGAGGGGTCGGGCCCGGTCGCGTGGCAGGCATCTGCAGAGCGCGAAAGGGGAGAAGAGATGGCCGGTACGAAGCGAGTCGCGGTACGGGCGGCAGGGGAGGCAGAGGATCCGGCGGGGGCACCGGACGGAGGGCATCCGCGCGATGCGGGGAAGGTGAGGGACCGCGCGAGGGGCGCCCTCCTGGGCCTGGCGGTGGGTGACGCGCTGGGCGCACCCGCCGAGAACCTGCGGCCCTCGGAGATCCGCGCCCGATGGGGCAGGATCGAGGGCTTCGTGACGGACCGTCCGGCGGGCACGGACGACACCGAGTACGCGATCTTCTCCGGTCTGCTGCTGGCCCGGCACGGCTCGGCCCTCACCGTGGCCCACGTCGAACGGGCCTGGCACCACTGGATCGCCGACCTCGACGAGGGCCCGTTCCGGGGCGCCGGCTTCTCCGAACGCGGCACCCTGGAGAACCTCCGCCGGGGGCTGGCGGCCCCCATCTCGGCGCAGCACCGGCACGCCTGGAGCGACGGCCTCGCGATGCGGGCCGCCCCGTTCGGCGTCTTCGCGGCCGGCCGCCCCGCCGAGGCGGCGCGGCTGGTCGCCATCGACGGCACCGTCAGCCACGAGGGCGAGGGCATCTACGGCGGCCAGGCGGTGGCCGCGGGCGTGGCGGCGGCGATGACCGGCGCCACGGTCACGTCCGTCATCGCGGCGGCCCTGTCGGTGATCCCGATGGACTCCTGGACCGCCCGCTCGCTGCGGCGCGCGGTGGTCGCCGCGCAACGGCTCCGGCCCGACCCCCTGGAACGCGAACGCGCGGTCCGCTCGGCGGTCGTCATCGGCGGCTACCCGTGGACGGACCTCGCCCCCGAGGCCGTCGGCCTGGCCTTCGGCGCCTTCGCCGCGGCCCGCGGCGACTTCCGCACCTCGGTCCTGACCGCCGTCAACATGGGCCGCGACGCCGACACGACGGCGGCGGTCGCCGGCGCCCTGGCCGGCGCTCTCGGCGGCGCCACCGCGATCCCCGAGCCCTGGGCCTCCGCCATCCCCCCGGTCGCCGGCAGCTGCCTCCCCTCGATGCGCGGCTACCACGTCCTGGACATCGCCGACCTGCTGACCCCGGAGGAGGAGACGCCATGAGCGCGGACATCACGACGACGCTGGACTCGACGAGGGACACGGGATACGTCGGCACCAGCCCCGAGACAGCGCCCGCCGGGGGTGACGGCGCGCTCCCGGACGGTGGGAGCGGTGCCGACGCCCCGGCCGCGGGCCGCCCCGCCCCCCGCCGCGCACCGGTGCTGGGTACCACGACCCGCGCCGGCAAGACAGCGCGCTCCGCGGGAGAGCGGCACACCCCCCGCACCTCCCGCGACGCGATCGAAGGACTCCTGCTCGGCCTCGCCGCGGGCGACGCCGCGGGCTGGCCCGCGGCCAGGCACCGCGCCGCCCGCATGCCGGAGTGGACCCGCCGGCTCACCCGCGAACTCGACACCTTCGCCGAGCAGAACGCGACGACCACCCTCCCCGTCCCCATCGCCCTCAACCAGCCGCCCGAGCCGCTCCGCCTCGGCCCCTCCGACGACGCGGAGTGGGCGGTGTTCACCGCCGAGGCCCTCCTCGCCTCGGCCGGCCCGCTCTTTGGCACCCTCGCACCCGAGCGCCGCCTCCGCGCCTCCGTCGACCTCGCCTGGAACTCCCTGGCCGGCCAGATCGCCGCCGCCGCCGACCGCGCCCCCGAGGTGGAGTCCGCGGTCCTGCCCCTCCGCGCCCGGATCTCCGTACGGGCCGGGCTCGGCAACCTCGCCACCGGTCTGCGCCCGCCCGCCACCGGTCACGACAACCCCCACTACTTCGACGACGCCGCGTGCGTCCGCGCCGCCGTCCTCGCCCTCGTCCACCCCGGCGATCCGGCTGCCGCGGCCGAGCTCGCCGAGTTCGACGCGCGGTACACGCAGGACGGCGACGGCGTCCACGGCGCCCGCGCGGTGTCGGCGGCGATCGCCGCGGCCCTGGGCGGCGCCACACCGGCCGAGGCCGTGGAGGCGGCGCTCGCGCAGCTCCCGCCCGCGACGGAGATCGGCCGGAACGCCCGGCACGCCGTCGGACTGGCCCGCGCCGTGGGCTCCTCCTTCGAACTGGTCCCCCTCCTGGAGCACCAGATCGTGGACCACGTCTACAGCTACGGCATCGCCGCCGCCGAGACCGTCCCGGTCGCCCTCGCCCTGACGCTCGCGTCCCAGGGCCAGGTGGCCGCGGCGGTACCGGCCGCGGCCTGCCTGTCCCGGGTCGCGGACTCCGCCCCGGCCCTGGCGGGCGCGCTCACCGGCGCGCTGGGCGGCGGGGGTTCGGTCCCGACGACCTGGCGCGAGGCGTGCCGGACGCTCGCGGGCTGCGCGCTGCCCCGCCTCGCCGGCACGGACCTCGTCGAACTCGCCGAACTGCTCGCAGCCACGGAACTGGCCACCCCGGGTGGACAATTCCGACATGACACCCCAACTGGATGACCGCATCACCGGCAGTCTCGTCGGGGCGGCCGTGGGCGACGCCCTCGGCGGCCCCGTCGAGGGCTACACCCCCGAGCAGATCCTGGAACGCCACGGCGGCCGCGTCACCGGCATCGTCGGCCCGTGGAACGGCGACGCCTGGCGCACGGCGCGCCCGATCGCCCCGTACCACAAGGGCGACGGGCACGTCACCGACGACACCTTGATGACCCACGCCCTGATCCGGGTGTACGAGCAGGTCCGCGACCACCTCGACGCGTACGCGGTCGCCGAGTACCTCGTCCCCGAACTCATGGGCCGGAGGGTCTGGATCCCGGAGCTGGAGGCGGAGGCGCTGCCGCTCCAGCGCGTCTTCCTCGCGGAGAAGTGGATCGTCACGCGCCTCCACTACGGGCACGCCGACCCGCGCGAGGCCGGCACCGGGAACATCGTCAACTGCGGTGCGGCGATGTACATGGCCCCGGTCGGTCTGGTCAACGCGGGCAACCCGGCGGCCGCCTACGCGGAGGCCCTCGACGTCGCGGGCGCCCACCAGTCCTCGTACGGCCGCGAGGCGGCGGGCGTCTTCGCGGCGGCCGTGGCGGCGGCCTGCGCGCCCGGCGCGACGCCGCGTTCGGTCACCGAGACGGCCCTCGCCCTGGCCAAGGACGGCACCCGGGCCGCGATCGAGGCGGTCGCCGAAGTCGCGGAGAACCACCGCGACTTCGAGACCGCGCTCGCGCCGCTGCGCGCGGCGGTCGCGCCCTTCGACTCGGTGGGCCCGGACTACCGCGCCCCGTCCCTGGACGCCCGCCGCCCCTCCCGCCTGCACGCGATCGAGGAACTGCCCATCGCCCTCGGCATGCTCCTCGTCGGCGAGGGCGACTACCGCCGCACGGTCCTGGGCGCGGTCAACTACGGCCGCGACTGCGACTCGATCGCGACGATGGCGGGCGCGCTGTCGGGCGCCCTCCACGGCGAGCCGGCCGTTCCCGCCGAGTGGGCGAAGCGGGTCTCGGAGGCCAGCCGTCTGGACCTCCACGCCCCGGCGGCCGCCCTGACCGCGGTGGCCCACGAGATCTTCAGCCGTGACACGACCCGCCGGCGCGCCCACGAGGCGGCGTACGCGACCCTGACGGACCACCCCCGATGAGCCCCGCCGCCACCGGTCTCCTGCGCCTCACCTGGGTCCAGCCCGAGGACCTGGTGGGCCACGAACTCCGCCAGGCCGCGGAGGACGGCCGCGACGCCGCACCCCTCGCCGCCCGGTGGCACGCCGCCGGCGGCCCCCCGGCCCCGGCCACCGCGGGAGCCTCGCCCGCGGCCCTCCCCGCGCTGCGCCCCCTGGCCGAGCAGCTCCTCGACGCCCTGTCCGAACTCCCCTCCCCGCTGGCCGCCCACGAACCGACGCGCCTGGACGCGATCACCGCCGCCTGCCCCGACTGGCCGGCCTCCCCCGCCCCTCGGCCCCGCGAGGGCGAGGCGGTGCGGGACGGCGACCTGCTCGACCGGCTGCACGCCGCCTGGCTCGGGCGGGCCGTCGGGTGTCTGCTCGGCAAGCCCGTCGAGAAGCTGCCGCTGGACGGCATCCGCGCGCTGGCACGCGTCACCGGCAACTGGCCGCTGGACGACTGGTTCACGGCCCGCGGCGTACCCGCGCCACTGCTCGCCGCGTATCCCTGGAACCGGCGCTCCGCCGCCACCTCCCTCGCCGAGAACATCGACGGGATGCCCGAGGACGACGACCTCAACTACCCCCTCCTCGCCCTGCTGCTCCTGCGCCGCCACGGCCGCGCGTTCAGCACCGCCGACGTCGCCCGGCTGTGGCTCGACGAGCTGCCCGCCGGGCGCACGTTCACCGCCGAGCGAATCGCCTACCGCAATCTGCTCGACGGGGTCGAACCCCCGCTCACCGCCGTCCGCCGCAACCCCTTCCGCGAGTGGATCGGCGCCCAGATCCGCGCCGACGTGCACGGCTGGACCCACCCGGGGGACCCGGCCGGCGCCGCCCGGCAGGCCCATCGGGACGCGGTGCTCACGCACACCGGCAACGGGGTCCACGGCGCCATGTTCGTCGCCGCCGCCCTCGCCGCCGCGGCGGGCGGCGGGACCGACGTCCACCAGGCGCTGGCGGCCGGACTCTCCGTCGTGCCGCCCCGGTCACGACTGGCCGCGGCCGTGCGCCTCGGCATCGCCGCGGCACGGGAGCACCGGGACTTCGACGTCGTCGTGGACCGGCTCCACGCCGAGCTCGGCGGGTATCACTGGGTCCATGCCGTCCCCAACGCCGCCCTCCTCGCCGCCGCGCTCACCCACGCCGACGGCGACTTCACCCGGTCCGTCTGCGCGGCCGTGTCCGGCGGCTGGGACACCGACTCCAACGGCGCCACGGCCGGATCGGTCGCCGGCCTGCTGGCCGGGCACCCCGACCGGCTGCCCAACCGGTGGACCTCCCCCCTCAAGAACCGGCTCGCGACCTCGGTGGCGTCCTTCGACGGCATCGGCTTCGACACCCTGGCCGCCCTGACGCACACGGAGGCAGTACGCCCATGACCAGCCCGACCAGCATCGTCGTGCTCGGCAGCACGAACATGGATCTCGTGGCCTACGTGGCCAAGGCCCCCGCCCGCGGCGAGACCGTCACCGGACGGGAGTTCCGCACCGTGCCCGGCGGCAAGGGCGCCAACCAGGCCGTCGCCGCTGCGCGCGCCGGCGCCGAGGTGTCGATGATCGGCGCGGTCGGCGCCGACGAGTTCGGCCTGCGGCTGCGCGGGGCGCTCGACCACAGCGGCGTCGACACCGATCTGCTGCGCACCGTCGAGGGCCCCTCCGGCACCGCGCACATCGTCGTCGACGACGAGGGCGGCAACGCGATCGTCGTGGTCCCCGGCGCCAACGGCACCGTCACCTCCCTCACCCACGGCGACGAGGCCCTGATCGACACCGCCGACGCCCTGCTCCTCCAGCTCGAACTCCCCCTCTCCGTGGTCGTGGAGGGGGCCGGCGCCGCCCGCGAGCGCGGCGTGCGCACCGTCCTCACCCCGGCCCCCGCACGCTCCCTCCCCCCGGAACTCCTCGACGCCACCGACCTGTTGGTGCCCAACGAACACGAGGCCACCGCCCTCACCGGTCTCACCGACCCGCACGAGGCCGCCCGGGCCCTCCTTGACGTCGTGCCCCAGGTGGTCGTCACCCTCGGCGCCGCCGGCTGTCTGTACGTCGCGCGCGACAGCGCCGAACCGCTCACCGTGCCGGCTCCGCGCGTCCACGCCGTCGACACCACCGCCGCCGGCGACACCTTCGCCGGCGTCCTGACCGTCGCCCTCACCGAGGGCAGGCCCATGCCGGAGGCCCTGTCGTGGGCCTCGGCGGCCGCGGCGCTCTCCGTCCAGCACGAGGGCGCGTCGACCTCGATGCCGTACCGCGTCGCGATCGAGGCGGCCCTCGCATGACCGCCACCGTCTCCCCCACCGCCCCCGCCGGCGCTCCGCTGCGCGGACTCCGCGTCCTGGACCTCGCCACCCTCTTCGCCGGTCCGCTCGCCGCGACCCTGCTCGGCGACTTCGGCGCCGACGTCGTCAAGATCGAGCATCCCCGCAAGCCCGACCCCTCCCGCGGCCACGGCCCGGCCAAGGACGGGGTCGGACTGTGGTGGAAGGTCCTCGGGCGCAACAAGCGCACGATGACGCTGGACCTGTCCACGCGCGGCGGACGCGCCACGCTGCTGCGACTCGCCGCCGAGGCCGACGTGATCGTGGAGAACTTCCGGCCGGGCACCCTGGAGCGCTGGGGGCTCGGCTGGGAGGAGCTGTCGACGGTCAACCCGCGCCTGGTGCTCGCCCGGGTCACCGGCTTCGGGCAGTTCGGCCCGTACGCCCACCGCCCCGGCTTCGGCACCCTCGCCGAGGCGATGAGCGGCTTCGCCGCCATCACCGGCGAACCGGACGGCCCCCCGACCCTCCCGCCCTTCGGCCTCGCCGACTCGGTCGCCGCCCTCGCCACCGCGTACGCCGTGATGACCGCGCTCACCGCGAGGACCACCACCGGCCGCGGCCAGGTCGTCGACATGGCCATCATCGAACCGATGCTCGCCGTCATCGGACCCCATCCCCTCTGGTACGACCAGCTCGGCTACGTCCAGCCCCGCACCGGCAACCGCTCCCGCAACAACGCCCCGCGCAACACCTACCGGACCTCCGACGGCTCCTGGGTCGCCGTCTCCACCTCCGCCCAGTCGATCGCCGAGCGGGTGCTGCGGCTGGTCGGCCGGCCCGAGCTCGTCGACGAACCGTGGTTCGCCGACGGCACCGGCCGGGCCGCGCACGCGGACGTCCTCGACCAGGCGGTGGGCTCCTGGATCGCCCGCCACACCCGCGACGAGGCCATGGCCGCGTTCGAGAAGGCGGAGGCCGCGATCGCCCCGGTTTACGACGTCCGCGACGTCCTCGACGACCCACAGTTCCAGGCCCTCGGCACCGTCACCGAGGTCCCCGACCCCGAACTCGGCCCCCTCCGGATGCAGAACGTCCTCTTCCGGCTCTCCGAGACACCCGGCGCGATCCGCTGGGCCGGCCGCCCGCACGGCGCGGACACCGCCGATCTCCTCGCCGAACTCGGCCTCACGGGTGCCGAGATCGCCGCCCTCCGCGCCGAAGGAGCCGTATGAACACTTCCGCCGCTCCCCTCACCTGGCTGTACGCCCCGGGCGACCGCCCCGCCGTCGTCCGGAAGGCACTCGTCTCCGGCGCCGACGTCGTCATCGTCGACCTGGAGGACGCGGTGGCCCCGGACCGCCGGTCCTACGCCCTGGCCGCCACCGCCGAACTGCTCTCCGACCCCCAGCCCGTACCGGTCCACGTCCGCATCCACGCACCCAGCGACATCCCACGCCTGGCATCCCTCCCCGGTCTCGTCGCTCTCCGTGTCCCCAAGGTGACACACCCCACTGACATCGGCCGGATCGTCGAGCTCGCGCGGGGCCTCCCGCTCTACCCGCTGCTGGAGACCGCGCTCGCCGTGGAGCACGCGTACGCCATCGCCACCGCCCACCCCTCGGTCCACGGCATCGCCCTCGGCGAGGCGGACCTCGCCGCCGACCTGGGGGTACGGGAGGACAGCGGCCTGGACTGGCCGCGCAGCCGGATCGTGGTCGCCGCCCGCGCCGCCGCCCTGCCGCCACCGGTCCAGTCGGTCCACGCGGACGTCCGCGACCTCGACGCCCTCGCCGCCGGCTGCGCCCGGGGCCGGGCGATGGGCTTCCTCGGCCGGGCCGCCGTCCATCCCCGACAGCTCCCGGTGATCGAGCGGGCCTATCTCCCCACCGCCGACGAGATCGCCGCGGCGGAGGAGGTCGTGAAGGCGGCGGAGGCCCGGACGGGGGCGCTCGCCCTGCCCGACGGACGCTTCGTGGACGCGGCCGTCGTGACCGGCGCCCGCCGCGTCCTCGCCCTCGCCGCGCGCCGGGCCTGACACGCGGAAACGGCGGAGGGCCGCCGGGACCCGTGGTCCCGGCGGCCCTCCGCCGCTCGTCGTTCGGGGTCAGCGGCCGCCCGTGCCGGCGCCGTTGTCGGCGGCGTCCTTCGCGGAGTCGGGGGCGTCGTCCGCCGGGGCGTCCCCGTCGGTGTCCGTCTTCCGACCCGGGGCGGCGGAGACCGCCGCGTCCTCGTCCGCGGCCTCGTCGGCGCCGCCCTCGGGCGTGTCGGTGGACGTGCCCTCGGCCTCGTCGGCGCTCTTCGCGGCCTTCTCGTCGGCGTCCTTCTTCGGCTCCACGATCTCCTCGCGGCCCGGGCGCACCTTCGCCGAGATCACCATGTAGACGACGGCCAGCAGGCCGACGACGATCGCGGTCCACACGTTCAGACGCAGGCCCAGCACGTGGTGCGCCTCGTCGACGCGCATGTACTCGATCCAGCCGCGGCCGGCGCAGTAGGCGGCGACGTACAGCGCGAAGGCGCGGCCGTGGCCCAGCGTGAAGCGGCGGTCGGCCCAGATGACGAGGAGCGCGACGCCGACGCACCAGAGCGACTCGTAGAGGAAGGTCGGGTGGTAGAGGCCGGCCTCGCGGTTGGCGCCCGCGGTGATCTTCAGCGCCCACGGCAGGTCGGTCGGCTTGCCGTAGAGCTCCTGGTTGAACCAGTTGCCCCAGCGGCCGACGGCCTGGGCGAGGACGATCCCGGGCGCGATGGCGTCCGCGTACGCCGGGAGCGGGATGCCGCGGCGGCGGCAGCCGATCCAGGCGCCGACGGCACCGAGCGCGATGGCGCCCCAGATACCGAGGCCGCCCTCCCAGATCTTGAAGGCGTCGACCCAGTTCTCACCCTCGCTGAAGTACAGCTGGTAGTCGGTGATCACGTGGTAGAGCCGGCCGCCGACGAGGCCGAAGGGCACCGCCCAGACGGCGATGTCGGCCACGGTGCCGGCGGTGCCGCCCCGGGCGATCCAGCGCTTGTTGCCGAGCCAGACGGCGACGAAGACACCGATGATGATGCAGAAGGCATAGCCGCGCAGCGGGATCGGTCCGAGGTGGATCACGCCGGTCGACGGGCTGGGAATGTAGGCAAGGTCCATGGCAGGTCCGACGCTACCCTGCCGGGCGGGCCGTGCGGCGCCCGGCCCGGCAACGTCTCCGTAACGCCACCCGGTCTCAGCGGCCCGCGGGGCTTCCCGCGGCCGGGGAGGCGGTGCCCGCCTTCTTGCCCTTGTTGGCCTCGGCGACCCACTTCTTCAGGTTCTCCGGGGAGATCTGCTCGTTCCCCTTCGAGGGGAAGACCGGCTCGCCGTTGAGCAGGACGGTGGGCGTGCCGCTGAACTCGCCGGCGCGGAAGGCGTCGTTCGACTTCTTCACCCAGCTGTCGTGCGTGCCGTCCTCGACGCAGCTGCGGAAGGCGGGCGTGTCGAGGCCCGGAACCTTCGCGGCGAGCTCGATGAGCTTGGCGTTGCTCGCGTAGGCGTCGTCCGTCTCCTGGGGCTGGTTGGTGTAGAGCACGTCGTGGTACGCCGTGAACTTGCCGGCGTCCTGGGCGCACGCGGCCGCGTTGGCGGCACGCAGAGAGCCGCTGCCGCCCAGGTTGCCGTCGATGATGGTGACGAGGTGGTACTCGGCCTTGACCGCGCCCGCCGCCTCCAGCTCGTGGACGGTGTCCCGGAAGTACGTCTCGAACTGGGCGCACGCGGGGCAGCGGAAGTCCTCCCAGATCGTGAGCGTGGACGGGGCGTCCGGCTTGCCCTGGGGGATGGCGGGCTCGGCGCCGCCGACGGAGCCGCTGGGCTCGACGACCGGCCCTGCCTTGTCGGAACTGTCCTTCCCGCCGCTGTTGGCGGCGATCACGCCGACGACCGCGGCCAGGGCGAGGACGCCCACGACCGCGGCCGACACGATGAGGACGCGCCGCTGCTTCTCGCGGGCCTTCTCGCGCTCGCGCTGCTGCTGGAGGCGCTCCCGCGCGCTCCGGTTACTACCGTCTCGGTTCTTCTCGCTCACGCCCACAGCAACGAACCGGGGAGGCACGCGCGTGCCTCCCCAGTGACGAATCCACCCGTACGGGTTACGAGCTGCGGCGCACGCCCTCGGCGAGTTCGGCCGCCAGTTCCCTTACGGCGCCGAGCCCGGCCTGCTCGTCGCCGTCGGCGTCGAGGATCCGCTTCACGAAGGCGGAGCCCACGATGACGCCGTCGGCGAAGGCGGCGACCTCCTTGGCCTGAGCGGCGTTGGAGACGCCCAGGCCGACGCAGACCGGCAGGCCGCCGGCGGCGCGGGTGCGGCGGACCAGGTCGGCGGCCTGCTCGCCGACCGACTCCCGGGTGCCGGTGACCCCCATGAGGGAGGCCGCGTAGACGAAGCCGGAACCGGCCGCGGTGATCGTGGCCAGCCGCTCGTCCTTGCTGCTGGGGGCGACGACGAAGACGGTCGCGAGGCCGTGCTTCGTGGCGTGCTCCCTCCAGACCGCCGACTCCTGGACCGGCAGGTCGGGCAGGATGCAGCCCGCGCCGCCGGCCGCGGCGAGCTCCTCGGTGAAGCGCTCGATGCCGTAGCGGTCGATGGGGTTCCAGTAGGTCATCACGAGGACCGGCTTGCCGGTGGCCTCGTACGCCTCCTTCACCGTGCGCATGACGTCGGCGATCTTGACGCCGCCGCGCAGGGCGATGTCGTCGGCGGTCTGGATGACCGGCCCGTCGAGCACCGGGTCGCTGTGCGGCAGGCCGACCTCGACGATGTCCGCGCCGCCGTCGAAGACGGCCTTGATCGCCGCGATGCCGCCGTCCACGGTCGGGAAGCCGGCCGGGAGGTAGGCGATGAGCGCGGCCCGGTCCTCGGCCTTCGCCTTGGCGAGGGTGTCGCCGAGCAGCTGGATGTTCCCGGTCACTTGGCGTCCCCCTCGATCTCCGCGATGTCGGCCGCGTCGGCGGCCACCGCCGCATCGGTGTCGTACAGGCCGAAGTAGCGGGCGGCCGTGTCCATGTCCTTGTCGCCCCGCCCGGAGAGGTTGACGACGATCAGCCCGTCCTCGCCGAGCTCCTTGCCGACCTCCAGGGCCCCGGCGAGGGCGTGCGCCGACTCGATCGCCGGGATGATGCCCTCGGTGCGGGACAGCAGCCGGAGCGCCTGCATGGCGGCGTCGTCGGTGACGGCCCGGTACTCGCCGCGGCCGCTGTCCTTGAGGAAGGCGTGCTCGGGGCCGATGCCGGGGTAGTCCAGGCCCGCCGAGATCGAGTAGGGCTCGGTGATCTGGCCCTCCTCGTCCTGGAGGACGTAGGAGCGGGACCCGTGCAGGATGCCGGGCTCGCCGGCGGTGAGGGTGGCCGCGTGCTCGCCGGTCTCGACGCCGTGGCCCGCCGGCTCGCAGCCGATCAGCCGGACGGAGGCGTCCGGGATGAAGGCGTGGAAGAGACCGATGGCGTTCGAGCCGCCGCCCACGCAGGCGACGGCCGCGTCGGGCAGGCGTCCCGCGCGCTCCAGGATCTGGCGTCGCGCCTCCACGCCGATGACCCGGTGGAAGTCGCGGACCATGGCCGGGAAGGGGTGCGGGCCGGCGACCGTGCCGAAGAGGTAGTGCGTCCGGTCGACGTTGGCGACCCAGTCGCGGAAGGCCTCGTTGATGGCGTCCTTGAGGGTGCGGCTGCCGGACTGCACCGCGACGACCTCGGCGCCGAGCATGCGCATGCGGGCGACGTTCAGGGCCTGGCGCTGGGTGTCGATCTCGCCCATGTAGATGGTGCACTCGAGGCCGAACAGGGCGCAGGCGGTGGCCGTGGCGACGCCGTGCTGACCGGCGCCGGTCTCCGCGATGACGCGGGTCTTGCCCATGCGCTTGGTGAGCAGGGCCTGGCCGAGCACGTTGTTGATCTTGTGCGAGCCGGTGTGGTTGAGGTCCTCGCGCTTGAGGAAGACCCGGGCGCCGCCGGCGTGCTCGGCGAACCGCGGGACCTCGGTGAGGGCGCTGGGCCGGCCCGTGTAGTTGACCATCAGGTCGTTGAGCTCGCGCGCGAACTCGGGGTCGCTCTTGGCCTTCTCGTACTCGACGGCGACCTCGTCGACGGCGGCGACGAGGGCCTCCGGAATGAACTTGCCGCCGTAGGCGCCGAAGTAGCCCTCGGCGGACGGGACCTGACCCTCCGGGTCGGGAATGAAGAACTCGCTGGACATGCGGTTGCTCCTCGCGGGGCGATCGCCCCGAAAACGTGCGGTCGATGGGTCACGTTATGCGCGCGAGCCGTCCACGTACGTCACCGCGCCGTCGCGAGCGCGGGCGCGGCCGCCGTCCCGCCCCCTTCGTGGGCAGTCGTTCCGCGGGGCGGAACGGGTGGGCACGACGGAACGCGGCGCCTTGCCGCGCCCGGACTCCTCCCGCCCTGACGCGCGCCACGAGGGCGCGGCG
Organism: Streptomyces sp. NPDC101191; assembly: GCF_044767915.1. Lineage (NCBI taxonomy): Bacteria > Bacillati > Actinomycetota > Actinomycetes > Kitasatosporales > Streptomycetaceae > Streptomyces > Streptomyces sp. NPDC101191. Next base: position 391,364 of record NZ_JBIWOU010000006.1, on the reverse strand, counting down.
CCGTACGGGGCGGGACGACGGCCCACACGGAGTGGGGCGGAGGAAGCCGGCACGGAGCCGACGGAGCACGGACAGCGGGGCCGAGCCGGCCCCGGGGGGCGTGGTGGCTAGGTGTCGTACGGGGAAGTGCGCGCGAGGCGCGGGCGCCATCGCATCCCGTTGACCTGACCCGGCTCGTCGCCGATGACGTAGCGCACCCGCCGTCCGTGCACCCGCCGCGCCGGCGCACGGCAGCCACGAGGGCGGCAGCCGCGGGCGAGCGGGGCGTGGGCCGGCACGGAGGCCGTACGGAGCAGGGTGCGGCGCCCGGGCACCGCACCGACCGCCGACGGCGCGCCGACCGCGCCCCGGGCGATGAGGCCCGGGACGTACGGCGACGTGTCGTGGCGGAGGGTCATGACCGGGTCAGCTCCGGCCGTGACGCAGGGCCGGGTGGGCGCCGGCGGCGACCAGGTCGGCGACGGCGGCCTTCGGGTCACGGCCGGTGACCAGGGACTCGCCGACCAGGACCGCGTCGGCGCCGGCGTTGGCGTACGCGATCAGGTCGTGCGGGCCGCGGACGCCGGACTCGGCGACCTTGACGATGTGGGCCGGGATCTCCGGGGCGACCCGGTCGAAGGTGGAGCGGTCGACCTTGAGGGTCTTCAGATTGCGCGCGTTGACGCCGATGATCCGAGCGCCCGCGTCGACGGCCCGCTCGACCTCCTCCTCGTCGTGGACCTCGACGAGCGGGGTGAGTCCGATGGACTCGGCGCGCTCGATGAGGGAGACGAGGGCCTCCTGCTCCAGGGCCGCGACGATGAGCAGCGCGAGGTCCGCGCCGTAGGCCCTGGCCTCCCAGAGCTGGTACGCCGTGACGATGAAGTCCTTGCGCAGGACCGGGATGTCGACCCGGGCGCGCACGGCCTCCAGGTCGGCGAGCGAACCGCCGAAGCGGCGCTGCTCGGTCAGGACGGAGATGACGGCGGCGCCGCCCGCCTCGTAGTCGGCGGCGAGGCCGGCCGGGTCGGCGATGGCGGCGAGCGCGCCCTTGGAGGGGCTGGAGCGCTTGACTTCGCAGATCACCTTGACGCCGTCCCCGCGCAGTGCGGCGACGCCGTCCTTGGCCTGCGGCGCCTTGGCGGCGCGCTCCTTGAGCTCCTCGAGGGAGACCCGCGCCTGCCGCTCTGCGAGGTCGGCGCGCACGCCTTCGATGATCTCGTCGAGCACACTCACGCGAGAGGCCCCCTTCCGGGACGGTGACGGTCTTGTTCAGCCACGTCGATGGTATCCGCAGGTGACCCCTGGAATCGCATCGGTGGGAGTCGCGTCCCACTTCGTGGGACTTCAGGGGGCGAGCGCGGAGCCGAACGGAAGGTTCCGTACGAGGGTGAAAAGGGCCAGAACAGCGCCGATCCCCCACCACCAGGCCGGGGAGATCGCGAGCCGCATCGGCAGTCCGCGGAAGGCGCGAACCAGCCACAGGACCATGACGACGGCGAAGACCGCGTAGCCGACGACGGCCGCCGCGTTGAAGCCGACGGCGGCCCCGAACTCGCCGTGCGCGACGGCGTGGGCGCTGCGCAGTCCGCCGCAGCCGGGGCAGAAGACGCCGGTGAAGCGGAGCAGCGGGCAGACGGGGTAGTGACCGGGTTCGTTGGGATCGACGCTCCCGACGTACGCGAAGGCGGCGGCGACCCCGGCGAGCGTGCCGAGCGGGGCGAGCAGCCGCACGGCGAGCGGGCGCGGCGGGCGCGGCGCGGGCACCGGCGGCCCCCAGGGCCCGCCCACGGGCGCGGCTCCGGCCCCCCAGGGCGCGGACGCGGCTTCCGGCCCCCAGGGCCCGGGAGGCGCTCCGGGCGCCCTCACGGCCTCGGGCGCACCCGCCCCGCCGGCCGTCACGCCCGACACGTCCGGCGCCTCCGGCACGCCCGACGCGTGCTCCACGCGCGAGGGGTCCCGAGCGTCGGGCCCGTCCGGCGCGTGCTCCACGCGCGAGGGGTCCGGCGCGTCGGGCCCGTCCGGTACGGGCGAGGCGTCCTGCCCGTCCCGCGTGCCCGTTGGCGCCGCCGCGCCCGCTTCCCTCACGGCTCCCGCCGTCGGCTTGTCGTCCACGCGGTGATTCTCGCCGTTCGTGCGCGAAGGCGCAGCCCGGTCGTGCCGGGCTGCGCCTTCGGGGTGAAGCGGAGGGGTCAGGCGTGGGACTTCTCGAGGGCGGTCGCCGTGGCGGCCTCGCGAGCGGCCACGACGGCGGCCGACTCCTTCGGCATGCCCATGCCCGCGACCTTCATCGCGCCGCCGACCACACCGCCGAGGAGGATGACGCCGATGCCGGCCCAGAAACCGGGCACGTTGGCCGCCACCATGAAGACTCCGGCGATGCAGAAGCCGATGAAGGAGATGATGACACCGGTCCAGGCGGCCGGGGTGTGTCCGTGGGCGCTGCCCGCCATGAGTTGCTCCTCGTTGGTGTTGCTCGGTGGTGACGCCTCATTCTTCCGTACATGCGGGCGCCGTGATGCATCGGGGTGCCCGAACGATCACGCGTCGCGCCCGCCGCGACCGGGCTCAGTCGCCGTGGGTCGGGTCCTCGCCGCGGTCGAGGGCCTTCCAGAGGTCCTCGGGGCGGTCGGGGTCGGTGGCCGCGGGGCGCCGCGCGGCGCGGGGCGCCCCGGAGCGCTCGTAGCGTCCGCCCATGGCCGGCCAGGACTTGCCGAAGCGGAGCGCGAAGAGGCCGGCGGCCAGGATGAGGACGGCGCCGACGGCGGTCACGTAGGGCCAGACGGTGTGGCTGAGGCCGCCGACGACCGCGGCGGTGTTGCCGCTGATGCGGGCGGCCTCGGCGTCCAGGGCGGCGCTGTCGGACGCGCCGAGCACGGCTGCCAGGGCCGCTCCCGCACCGCTCAGGGCGAGCAGCGCGGCGACCATGGTGCGGCCGGCGCGGCGGACGGCGAAGACGGCGACGAGCGCGGCGAGGCCGACGATCGCGAGCGCGGTCGGCACTCCGGTGACGGCTCCGCCGTCCGCCTCGACGGGTACGGTGCCGCCGCCGACGGCCGCGGTGCCCTCGGCCCAGATCTGGCCCGCGGAGAGCAGTACGACGGTGGCTCCGAGGGCACCGAGCAGCAGCGCCGCGGCGAGGCTGCGGCGGGCGCCGGAGGAGGCGGCGCCGCCCGTTCGGGCGGCTCGGGGCTGGGGTACGGGTACAGCACTCACGTACCCCACTATCCCCTACCGGCTCGGGAACCGTTCATCCGGTCGTGTCATGCCTTCGGTCACACCGGCGCCGTCAACGCCCGCTCGCGCGGGTCATCCGGTTGGCGGTGTGCACGGCCCGGAGGACGGCCGCGGCCTTGTTGCGGCACTCGTTGTCCTCGGCGACCGGGTCGGAGTCGGCGACGACCCCCGCTCCGGCCTGCACGTACGCGGTGCCGTCGCGCAGCAGGGCGGTGCGGATCGCGATGGCGGTGTCGGAGTCGCCGGCGAAGTCGAGGTAGCCGACGCAGCCGCCGTACAGACCGCGGCGCGAGGGCTCCAGTTCCTCGATGATCTGCATCGCGCGCGGCTTCGGCGCGCCGGAGAGGGTGCCGGCCGGGAAGCAGGCGGTGAGGACGTCGAAGGCTGTCCTCCCCTCGGCGACCTTGCCGGTCACGGTGGAGACGATGTGCATGACGTGCGAGTAGCGCTCGATCGACATGAAGTCGACGACCTCGACGGAGCCCGGTTCGCAGACCCGGCCGAGGTCGTTGCGGCCGAGGTCGACGAGCATGAGGTGCTCGGCGCGCTCCTTGGGGTCGGCAAGCAGCTCCTCGGCGAGGTCGTGGTCCTCCTGCGGGGTGGCGCCCCGGTGCCGGGTGCCGGCGATCGGGTGGACCATCGCGTGCCCGTCCTCGACCTTGACCAGCGCCTCGGGCGAGGAGCCGACGACGTCGAAGCCGTTCTCGAAGCGGAAGAGGTACATGTACGGGGACGGGTTGGTGGCCCGCAGCACCCGGTAGACGTCGAGGGCGGAGGCGCCGCAGGGCGTCTCGAAGCGCTGCGAGGGCACCACCTGGAAGGCCTCGCCGGCCCGGATGCGCTCCTTGATGTCCTCGACGGCCTCCTGGTAGGCCGCGCCGCCCCAGAGGGCGGAGAACTCGGGCAGCTCGGAGGCCGGCAGGGCGACGGGCACGGTCTCGACGGGGCGGGCCAGGTCGGCCTCCATCGCGTCGAGCCGGGCGACGGCGTGCGCGTACGCCTCGTCGACGCCGGTCTCCAGGTCGTTGTGGTTGATCGCGTTGGCGATCAGGAGCACCGAGCCGTCCCAGTGGTCGAGGACGGCGAGGTCGCTGGTGAGCAGCATCGTGAGCTCGGGCAGCTGCAGGTCGTCGCCGCCGTGCTCGCCGATGCGCTCCAGGCGGCGGACGATGTCGTAGCCCAGGTAGCCGACCATGCCGCCGGTGAAGGGGGGCATGCCGGAGGCGAGGTCGCGCGGGGTGTGCAGGGTCTCGACGGTGGCGCGCAGGGCGGCGAGCGGGTCGCCGTCGACGGGGACGCCGACCGGCGGGGTGCCGAGCCAGTGGGCCTGGCCGTCGCGCACCGTCAGGGTCGCGTCGCTGCGCACGCCGATGAAGGAGTAGCGGGACCAGCTGCGCCCGTTCTCCGCGGATTCGAGGAGGAAGGTGCCGGGGCGTTCGGCGGCGAGCTTGCGGTAGAGCCCGACCGGGGTGTCGCCGTCCGCGAGGAGCCTGCGGCTGACGGGGATGACGCGGCGGTCGGCCGCCAGCTTGCGGAAGGTCTCGAGATCCATGGCGCCAGACCCTACTCGGCCGCGAGGAGGACGTCGGCGTCGAAGCAGGTGCGGGCCCCGGTGTGGCAGGCGGCGCCGACCTGGTCGACCTTCACGAGCAGGGTGTCGGCGTCGCAGTCGAGGGCGACGGACCTGACGTGCTGGACGTGCCCGGAGGTGTCGCCCTTGACCCAGTACTCCTGGCGGCTGCGGGACCAGTAGGTGCAGCGGCCGGTGGTGAGGGTGCGGTGGAGCGCCTCGTCGTCCATCCAGCCGAGCATCAGCACCTCGCCGGTGTCGTACTGCTGGGCGATGGCGGGAACCAGACCGTCCTCGCTGCGCTTGAGGCGGGCGGCGATGGCCGGGTCGAGTCCACTGGGGGTCCGGGGCGTGCTGCTCATGCCGCCATTGTGCCGTGACGGGCGGTGTCGCCCGGTCGTGCGTCCACTGGGCGGACCGGTGCGCCCGGTCGGTGGACGGCCGGCGGTGCGTCCCCTGGGCGGAGTGGCGGCCGCCGCCGTACGCTGGCGCTCATGTCGACCCATGCGAAGCGTGAACGCCTTCTGCTCGCCGACCTGTTGGAGGCGGCCGGTCCGGACGCCCCGACGCTCTGCGAGGGGTGGCGGACCCGGGATCTGGCGGCGCACGTGGTGGTGCGGGAGCGCCGCCCGGACGCGGCGGCCGGAGCCGTCGTGCCGGTGCCGGCGCTGAAGGCGCGCCTCGAGCGGGTGCAGGCGGAGTTCACGGAGAAGCCGTACGAGGAGCTGGTCCAGCTCATCCGTACGGGGCCGCCGAAGCTGTCCCCGTTCACGATCAAGCAGGTGGACGAGGGGGCGAACATCGTCGAGTTCTACGTCCACGCCGAGGACGTGCGGCGAGCCCAGCCCGACTGGTCGCCGCGCGAGCTGGACCCGGTGTTCGCCGACGCCCTGTGGACGCGGCTGGAGAAGTCGGCCCGGCTGTTGGGCCGCAAGGTCCCGGTGGGGCTGGTGCTCCGCCGGCCGAACGGGCAGACGGTGGTGGCGCACCGCGGAACGCCGGTGGTGACGGTCTCCGGGGAGCCGGGCGAGCTGACGATGTTCCTGTTCGGACGGCAGGACGCGGCCAAGGTGGACCTGGACGGCGAGCAGGAGGCCGTGGAGCGGCTGCACACGACGAAGCAGCTGGGCATCTGAGGCCTGCGCGGACACCGGGCCCGACCGCCGACCGGGCCTGATCGTCGGCCGGGCCTGACCGCCGGCACGGGCCTGACCGCCGGCACGGCCGCCGGGCCGCCCGCGCCGTCAGGGTCGTGTCCCGCGCCGTCGCGGTCGTGCCCGCCCCGTCAGGGCCTGCCGGGCAGCTCGGCCTTCCGTACGGCCGGTACGAGCAGCCCGTAGACGCCCGAGAGGGCGCAGACGGCAGCGCTCACCACGTACACCGGGCCGGCGCCCCACATCCCTATCGCGGCGCCCGTGAGCGGGAAGCAGAGTGGAGCGAGGCCGAGCGAGCACAGACTCGACACGGCGGAGACCCGGCCGAGGTACGCGGGGTCGCAAGCGGTCTGGACAAGGGCGTTGCACAGCGCGCCCGAGAGCCCGGCGAGCAGGCCGATGGACAGGCCGACGCCGACCGCGACGGGCAGGCTGGCGGTGAAGGCGAGGGCGCCGATCGAGGCGGCGCCGAGGACCATGGTGCAGCCGCTGACGGCTCCGGCGCGCGGGACGCGCCCCCACACGGCCAGCAGGAGCGAGGCGCCCGCCGCGCCCGCACCGAAGCCGGCGAGGATCCAGCCCATGCCGGAGGCGCCCCAGCCGCGCTGCTCGGCCAGGACGGCGAGGCCGACGTTGAGCGGGCCGACGAAGCCGAGGTCGCTGAGGAGCACGACGACCATGAGCGGGCCGAGGACGCGGTGACGACGCAGGTAGCGCAGCCCGTCGACGAGGTCGCTCAGGGCCGTGCCGCCACCCGCCCCGTCGGTGGCGGGCAGCGGGCCGAGCCGGAGCGCGGAGAGCAGCGGGACGGAGAGGGCGAAGAGCAGTCCGGCGGCCCCGAAGGCGGCGGTGGGTCCGCCGAGGGCGACCGCGAGGCCGCCGAGCGGGGCACCGAGGACGGCTCCGCAGCGGTACGCGAGTCCGCGCAACCCCTGGATCCGGGCGAGCTGGTCGTGCGGGGCGATCCGCGGCGGCAGGGCGCCGACGGCGGGCAGGAACAGGGCGTCGACGATGCCGAAGACCACGCCGACGACGGCGAGCAGCCACAGTCCGGGCGAGGCCGCGAACAGGGTGGCGGCGAGCCCGAGGACGACCAGGGCCCGGACGGTGTCGGAGCCGATGACGACACGGCGGGGGCCGAGGCGGTCGGCGACCACTCCCCCGCCGAGCATGAGCAGGGCGCGGGGCACGGCGCTGACGGCCATGACGAGTCCGGCCTGGGCGGGGGTGCCGCTGCTGACGGCGGACCAGGACAGCGCGAGGTAGTAGACGCTGTCGCCGAGGGTGGAGGCGGTGTAGGCGCCGACCCAGCGCAGCACGTTGGGGTCATGGTGGGCGGGCCGGGCGGGCGCGGCGGCGGCGGGGGGCGTGGTCGTGGTCATCGGGTCAGCCTCGGTAGGGGAAGGCGTGGAGGTGGACGGCGACGTTCTCGCGGCCTTCGGTGTCGCCGGCGGCCTCGGCGGCGCGGGCCTTCTGGTCGTGCTTGCGCAGGACGGCGTCGAGCTCCTTGCCGAGTGCGGCGAGTTCGGCGGCGGTGAAGCGGGGCAGCCACTCGGAGCTGACGGCGGCGGCGCGCCAGGCTTCGGACCAGGTGAGCCGCTCGTCGAGGAAGCGCTGGTGCAGGGCGGCGCGCTGTTCGTTGAGGGTGCGGCCGAGGGCGTCGCTCGCGGCGACGAGCTCGGGGGCGTCGCGGATGTCCTCCTCGCGGATGGTGAAGCCGTACGAGCTGGGCTGCCACCAGCGCTCCCGGCCGTCGGCGGACTGGGCCTCGGTCTCCTCGATCAAGCCGTGCTCGGCGAGCTTGCGCAGGTGGTAGCTGACGAGGGAGACGGCCTCGTCGACCTGCTCGGCGAGCTGGGAGGCGGTGGCGGTACGAGCCACGAAGAGGGCGCGGTAGAGGCGCATCCGCAGCGGGTGCGAGATGGCTTTGAGGGTGCCGAGGTCGGTGATCCGACGGTTCTCCTGCGAGGTCATGACGCGACCATAGATGCGAAAGAAAACTTGCGCAATTGAATTTGCACAAATAATCCTGTGCTTCTGGGGAACGCGAAGGCCCCCGCAGGAGCGGGGGCCTTCGCGTCGGAGCTTTCCGGGCCGGACGGCTCAGCGGACCTCGTGGCCCGCTTCCCGCAGCGTCTGCTTGACCTCGCCGATCCGCAGATCGCCGAAGTGGAAGACCGAGGCCGCGAGCACCGCGTCCGCGCCCGCCGCGACCGCCGGCGGGAAGTCGGACAGCTTCCCGGCGCCGCCGGAGGCGATCACCGGCACGGTCACGTGCTTGCGCACGGCCGCGATCATCTCGGTGTCGTAGCCGTCCTTGGTGCCGTCGGCGTCCATCGAGTTGAGCAGGATCTCTCCCGCGCCCAGCTCGGCGGCCCGGTGCGCCCACTCGACGGCGTCGATGCCGGTGCCCTTGCGGCCGCCGTGCGTCGTCACCTCGAAGGAGCCGGACGGGGTGCGCCGGGCGTCCACCGACAGGACCAGCACCTGGCGCCCGAAGCGCTCGGCGATCTCCTGGATCAGCTCGGGACGGGCGATGGCGGCCGTGTTCACGCCCACCTTGTCGGCGCCGGCCCTCAGCAGCTTGTCGACGTCCTCCGCCGAGCGCACGCCGCCGCCCACGGTCAGCGGGATGAAGACCTGCTCGGCGGTGCGGCGCACCACGTCGTAGGTGGTCTCCCGGTTGCCGGAGGAGGCGGTGATGTCGAGGAAGGTCAGCTCGTCGGCGCCCTCGGCGTCGTACAGCTTCGCCATCTCGACGGGGTCGCCCGCGTCGCGCAGGTTCCGGAAGTTGACACCCTTGACGACCCGGCCGTTGTCGACGTCCAGGCAGGGGATCACACGTACGGCAAGACCCATCAGGATCCCTCCCTCTCGCCGCCCGGGCGGAACGCCTCGACCTCGACCTCGACCACGAGGCGCGGGTCGACGAAGCCGGAGACGATGATCATCGAGGCGGCCGGGCGGATGGCGTCGAACAGCTCCTTGTGGGCACGGCCGACCTCCTCCACGTCCCGTGCGTGGGTGATGTACATACGGGTCCGGACGACGTCCTCGGGGCCGAGACCCAGCTGCTGGAGGGCGCCGAAGGCCACGTTGAAGGAGTTGACGGTCTGCTCGTGCGGACCGCCGTCGGCGATGGCACCGTCGACGACCGACGTGCAGCCGGACACCAGGACGGTGCCGTTGGGCAGCTCCACCGCGCGCGAGTAGCCGAACAGCTCCTCCCAGGGAGCGCCCGTCACCACCTTGCGGACGGAGCGGTCGGCAGATCCGGTCATACGGACGCCACCGCCTCCAGGGCCTCCTCCAGCGTGAAGGCCTTCGCGTAGAGCGCCTTGCCGACGATCGCGCCCTCGACGCCCAGCGGGACGAGGCCGGCCAGGGCCCGCAGGTCGTCGACGGAGGACACGCCGCCGGAGGCGACGACGGGCCGGTCGGTCGCGGCGCAGACGTTCCGCAGCAGCTCCAGGTTGGGGCCCTGCAGGGTGCCGTCCTTGGCGATGTCGGTGACGACGTAGCGCGCGCAGCCCTCGGCGTCGAGGCGGGCGAGCGTCTCGTACAGGTCGCCGCCGTCGCGGGTCCAGCCGCGGCCGCGCAGGGTGGTGCCGCGCACGTCCAGGCCGACGGCGATCTTGTCGCCGTGCTCGGCGATGACCTTGGCGACCCACTCGGGGGTCTCCAGCGCCGCGGTGCCCAGATTGACCCGGGTGCAGCCGGTGGCGAGGGCGGCGGCCAGCGTGGCGTCGTCCCGGATGCCGCCGGACAGCTCGACCTTGATGTCCATGGCCCGGGTCACCTCGGCGACCAGGGCACGGTTGTCGCCGGTCCCGAAGGCGGCGTCCAGGTCGACCAGGTGCAGCCACTCGGCGCCGGAGCGCTGCCAGGCGAGGGCGGCTTCCAGCGGGGAGCCGTAGGAGGTCTCGGTGCCGGACTCGCCGTGGACGAGGCGGACCGCCTGGCCGTCGCGGACGTCGACGGCGGGGAGGAGTTCGAGGGTCGACGCAGTCACAGGGTTCCGATCCAGTTGGTGAGGAGCTGGGCGCCGGCGTCGCCGGACTTCTCGGGGTGGAACTGGGTCGCCCAGAGGGCGCCGTTCTCGACGGCCGCGACGAAGGGTTCGCCGTGGGTGGCCCAGGTGACCTTCGGGGCGCGGATGTTGGGGTTGCCGACCTCCAGGTCCCAGGCGCGCACCGCGTAGGAGTGCACGAAGTAGAACCGGGCGTCGGCGTCCAGGCCCGCGAACAGCTCGCTGCCGGCGGGCGCGTCGACGGTGTTCCAGCCCATGTGGGGCACGACCGGGGCGTCGAGCGGCTCGACCGTGCCGGGCCACTCGTCGAGGCCGTCGGTCTCGACGCCGTGCTCGATGCCGCGGGCGAAGAGGATCTGCATGCCGACGCAGATGCCCATGACGGGCCGCCCGCCGGAGAGCCGGCGGCCGACGATCCAGTCGCCGCGGGCCTCCTTGAGGCCCTGCATGCAGGCGGAGAAGGCGCCGACACCGGGGACGAGAAGCCCGTCGGCGTTCATGGCCCTGTCGTAGTCGCGGGTGATCTCGACGTCCGCGCCGACCCGGGCGAGGGCGCGCTCGGCGGAGCGCACGTTGCCGAAGCCGTAGTCGAAGACGACGACCTTCTTGGGAGCGGCCGCCGTCATGACCACACGTCCAGACGCAGGACGCCGGCCGAGAGGCACATCACGGCACCGATGGAGAGCAGCACGATCAGGCCCTTGGGCATCTGCTGCTTGACGAAGGAGTAGATGCCGCCGAGGAGGAACAGCCCGACGACGATGAGGACGGTGGCGAGGCCGTTCACGGTTAGAGGGCGCCCTTCGTCGACGGGAGGATGCCGGCGGCGCGCGGGTCGCGCTCGGAGGCGTAGCGCAGGGCCCGGGCGAGCGCCTTGAACTGGCACTCGACGATGTGGTGCGCGTTGCGGCCGTACGGGACGTGCACGTGCAGCGCGATCTGCGCCTGGGCGACGAAGGACTCCAGGATGTGCCGGGTCATCGTGGTGTCGTAGGAGCCGATCATCGGCGCCAGGTTCTCCGGCTCGGTGTGCACCAGGTAGGGGCGGCCGGAGAGGTCGACGGTGACCTGGGCGAGCGACTCGTCCAGCGGGACGGTGCAGTTGCCGAAGCGGTAGATGCCGACCTTGTCGCCGAGGGCCTGCTTGAAGGCCGCGCCGAGGGCGAGGGCGGTGTCCTCGATGGTGTGGTGCGAGTCGATGTGCAGGTCGCCGTCGGTCTTCACGGTCAGGTCGAACAGACCGTGCCGGCCGAGCTGGTCGAGCATGTGGTCGTAGAAGCCGACCCCGGTCGACACGTCGACCTTTCCGGTTCCGTCGAGGTCGATCTCGACGACGACGGAGGTCTCCTTGGTGGTGCGCTCAACGCGGCCTACGCGGCTCATGCGTTCTGCTCCTTCTTCAACTCACGAACCGCGTCGAGGAACGCGTCGTTCTCTTCGGGGGTGCCGGCGGTGACCCTCAGCCAGCCCGGTACGCCGTTGTCCCGGACCAGGACGCCCCGGTCGAGGATCTTCTGCCAGGCCTCGTGGGAGCCCTCGGCTCCGCCGAAGTGCCCGAACTGGACGAAGTTGGCGTCGGACTCGGTGACCTCGTAGCCGATGGCCCGCAGCTCGTCGACCAGGCGGTCGCGCTCGGCCTTGAGCTGCTCGACGTACCCGAGGAGGGTGTCGGTGTGCTCCAGGGCGGCCAGCGCGGTGGCCTGGGTGACGGCCGAGAGGTGATACGGCAGTCTCACCAGCTGGACGGCATCGACCACGGCGGGGTGGGCGGCCAGGTAGCCCAGGCGCAGTCCGGCGGCACCGAAGGCCTTGGACATGGTCCGGGAGACCACCAGGTTCGGGCGGCCCTCGATGAGGGGCAGCAGCGAGTCCCGGTGGCTGAACTCCACGTACGCCTCGTCCACGACCACCAGTGAGGGCTTGGCGGCCTGGGCGGCCTCGTACAGCGCGAGGACCGTCCCCGCCTCGACCGCCGTCCCCGTGGGGTTGTTGGGCGAGGTGACGAAGACGACGTCCGGCGCGTTCTCCGCGATGGCCTGCTCGGCCGCCGCGAGGTCGATGGTGAAGTCCTCGTGGCGCGGGCCGGAGATCCAGCCGGTGCCGGTGCCGCGGGCGATCAGGGCGTGCATCGAGTACGAGGGCTCGAAGCCGATCGCGGTGCGGCCGGGCCCGCCGAAGGTCTGCAGCAGCTGCTGGAGGACCTCGTTGGAGCCGTTGGCGGCCCACACGTTCTCCCGCGCGACCGGGTGTCCGGCCGTACGGGTCAGATAGCGGGCCAGCTCGGTGCGCAGCTCGACCGCGTCCCGGTCGGGGTAGCGGTTGAGCCCGCGGGCGGCCTCGGCGACCCGCTCCGCGATGCGGGCCACCAGGGGCTCCGGCAGCGGGTACGGGTTCTCGTTGGTGTTCAGCTGGACGGGCACGTCGAGCTGCGGCGCGCCGTACGGGGACTTGCCCTTCAGCTCGTCACGGATCGGAAGGTCGTCGATCCCGATGGTGTCGTTCGTGTCGCTCACTTGCTCTCGGGCACCTTCCAGCCGAACCGGGCCTTGATCGCGGCGCCGTGCGCGGGCAGGTCCTCCGCCTCGGCGAGGGTGACCACGTGGTGGGCCACCTCGGCGAGCGCGTCGCGCGTGTAGTCCACGACGTGCACGCCGCGCAGGAAGGACTGCACGGACAGGCCGGAGGAGTGGCAGGCACAGCCGCCGGTGGGCAGCACGTGGTTGGAGCCGGCGCAGTAGTCGCCGAGGGAGACCGGCGCCCAGGCGCCGACGAAGATCGCGCCCGCGTTGCGGACCCGGTCGGCGAGGGCGGCGGCGTCCGCGGTCTGGATCTCCAGGTGCTCGGCGCCGTAGGCGTCGACGACCTTGAGGCCGTCGGCCAGGTCGCGCACGAGGACGATCGCGGACTGCCGGCCGGCCAGGGCGGGGACGATCCGGTCGTCGACGTGCTTGGAGGCGGCGACCTGGGTCTTCAGCTCGGCCTCGGTGGCCTCGGCGAGCTCCTCGGAGTCCGTGACGAGCACGGAGGCGGCCATCGGGTCGTGCTCGGCCTGGCTGATCAGGTCGGCGGCCACGTGCACCGGGTCGGCGGTGGAGTCCGCGAGGATCGCGATCTCGGTCGGGCCGGCCTCGGCGTCGATGCCGATGCGGCCCTTGAGGAGGCGCTTGGCGGCGGCGACGTAGATGTTGCCGGGGCCGGTGACCAGGTTGACCGGGGCGCAGCCGGGCGTGCCGTCGGCGCTCTCGGTGCCGTACGCGAACATGGCGATCGCCTGGGCGCCGCCGGCGGCGTACACCTCGTCGACGCCGAGCAGGGCGCAGGCGGCGAGGATGGTGGGGTGCGGCAGACCGCCGAACTCCTTCTGCGGCGGGGAGGCCACGGCCACCCCCTCGACGCCGGCCTCCTGGGCCGGGACGACGTTCATCACGACGGAGGACGGGTAGACGGAGCGCCCGCCGGGCACGTAGAGGCCGACGCGCTCGACGGGGATCCACTTCTCGGTGACCGTGCCGCCGGGCACGACCTGGGTGGTGTGGGTGGTGCGGCGCTGGTCGCGGTGGACCAGGCGGGTCCGGCGGATGGACTCCTCGAGGGCGGCGCGGACGGCCGGGTCGAGCTCGTCGAGGGCGCGGGTGACGGCCTCGGCCGGAACGCGCAGGCTCGCCACGCGGACGCCGTCGAACTTCTCCCCGTAGTCGATCACCGCTGCCGCGCCATGATGCCGGACGTCCTCGCAGATCGGCCGCACCGTCTCCAGGGCGGCTTCCACGTCGAACTCGGCACGGGGCAGCAGGTCGCGCAGGGCGGAACCCTCGGGGAGGGCGTCGCCGCGCAGATCGATTCGAGAGATCACGGGTCAATTCTCGCAGACGCCCAAGAACGCCCGTCGTCCGTATCACTGGCTGATACGGGCCACTCTGGCGTCTTGTCGCCACTCCTGACCGTTAGCGTTCAGTCCGTCACACAGCGGGAAGAACGGCTGTACGAATCCGGGAACGGAATCGTGGGAAGCGAGGGGGCGGCGTTGACCGAGCCGCGCGAGGACGACGGGATGCCGGAGGGCCTGACCGGGCCCGAGCGGGTGATGTGGCGGGCGTTCCGGGTCGGCCGGAGCTGTGATCTGAGGGAGGGGGACGCCGAGCGGGACGATCCGTTCGCCGTGCACGTGGAGTGGGGCGAGGAGCGCAGCGTGCGCGCGGAGGTCGTGGCGCTGCTGCTGCTCGCCGGACCGCCGGCCAGGTCCGGGCGGGTCGCGGCGCTGAAGCTGCGCGGGGTGCGGATCACCGGTGTGCTCAATCTCGCGGGCGGCTCGATAGGGCCGTACGTGGAGCTGAACGGCTGCCGCTTCGACGGCGAGGTGGTGCTGCCCGAGGCCCACTTCGGCACCTTGCGGATGGTCGAGTGCGCGATACCCCGACTGGAGGCGGCGCGGCTGCACACGGCGGGCGATCTGCACCTGCCTCGCTGCCGGGTGGAGCGGGGCATCCGGCTGACGGACGCGCAGATCGGTACGGACCTGCTGATCAACCAGATCCGGGTGTGGCCGGACCGGCGCGGCCGCGCCATCACGGCGGACGGCCTGGTGGTGGCCCAGGACCTGCAGGCCGAGCTGATCGAGACGTACGGGGAGCTGAGCCTGCGCGGCGCGAAGGTCGGCGTGTCGCTCAGCCTCCGGGGCAGTGTGCTGCGCGGCGCCCAGCAGCGCCGGGCCCTGAACGCCCCGCAGCTGACGGTGGAGCGCACGCTCTATCTGAACGCGGCCTGGGTGTACGAGACCTCGGGCCGTTCCACGACGGCCACCCCGCCGTACGGGGTGACGCCTGCCCAGGGCGCGCGGCGCAAGCCGGTCGAGTGCCACGGCGGGGTGCGGCTCGACGACGGGCGCTTCGGCGACTCGGTGGACCTGCACTACGCCCGCTTCCTGCTCGACGGCTCGCGCCGGGAGGAGCTGTCGCTGCGCCGGATCGTGACCCCGGAGCTGCGCTTCAACGGGGAACGCCCCGAGGAGGGCCGGGTGGTGCTCAACGGGGCGAAGGTGGTGACCCTCATCGACATGTCGAGCAGCTGGCCCGGCCCGGGCGGCCTCGCGATGGGCGGCTTCGTCTACGAGAACCTCGTGCCGTACGGGCACTTCCCGCTGGCCCGGCGCCTGGAGTGGGTCGCGGCGGCCACCCCGGAGTACGCGCCGGAGCCGTACGAGCGGCTGGCGACGGTGCTGCGCGGCAGCGGCGAGGACGCGGACGCCCGGGAGGTGCTGCTGGCCAAGCAGCGGCGCCGCCGGGAGACCCTGCCGGTGGCCGGCAAGCTGTGGGGCTACCTCCAGGACTGGACCGTGGCCTACGGCTACCGGCCGGGCCGGGCGGCGCTGTGGATGGCGGTCCTGTGGGCGGCGGGCACGCTGGCCTTCTCGCACTACGACGCGGTGCCGCTGAAGCCGGGCGAGGCGCCGCACTGGAGCGCCACGCTGTACGCGCTCGACCTGCTGCTGCCGGTGATAGATCTGGGCCAGGTGGGTTTCTGGCGCCTGGAGGGCTTCTGGCAGTGGGCGTCGACGGCCCTGATCCTGCTCGGCTGGGTGCTCGCGACGACGGTGGCGGCGGGGGCCTCGCGGACGCTGCGCCGGGGGTGACCCCGGACCGCCGGAAGGGCGGGGCGGGTCCGGGGGGGCGGGTCGGGTTGGCCGGTCGGCCGACGGTCCAGCGGGTCGGCCGGCGGTGTCGGTTGGCCGGTCGGCCGACGGCCCGGCGGGTCGGCCGGCGGGGCGGGTGAGCGGGGCGGGGGCGGGTCGGCTGGGCCGGTCGGCCGGGTCGGTTCCTCGTGTCGGCCCGGCGTGTCGGGACGCGGGGGCGGGGGCGCGCCGGCCGGGCGTGTCGGGGAGCGGATGCGAGAGCGAGGGCGGCACGAGCGCTCCGGCCGGGCGTGTCGAGGGCGCGTCCGGGGGCGGACGAGGTGAAGGGACGGGGTGTGTCTGCACCACTCCACCCCTTTCTTTACGCTGTCTTGACCCCTGCCAGCACAACCTTCCCGCCGCTACCAAAGCTTCACAGTCCGCCACTGGCGCGGCCCTCACCTGCGGTTTTCAATGTTTCGCACCATGTCACTGCTCCGCGCCCTGATCGGCACCACCCGCCTGGTCCGGCACGCCCCCCGGCTCACCGCCGGGCTCGCGCCGGACGACGACGTGCTGCTCGACGCGCCGGACGAGCGGATGGCGCCGGCCCTGGTCGCCGCCGCGCTCGCCGACCCGGAGCCGGCCGCCAAACTCCTCGCCACCACCCGGGACGCCGCCGAGTGGGAGGACCGGGACCGCTACGTCTCCCGGCTGAGCGCCTTCGCCTACAGCCGGGACGGCTGGCTGGAGCACTGGCTCGCGGTCGCTCCGCGCGACCCGGACGCCCTCCTCGTCAAGGCGCAGCTCGCGGTCCGCCGGGCCTGGGGCTCGCCGGCCAGGGCCGAGCGGCTGCGCGAACTGGGGCCGCTGATCCAGGCGGCGGCCGAGGCCGCGCCGCGCGACCCGGTGCCCTGGCGACTCGCCCTGGACCACGCGCGCGGCACGCACGCCGGGCACACGGTCTTCGAGGCGCTGTGGGAGCAGGCCGTGCGCCGGGCCCCGCACCACTACGGCAGCCACGTCGCCGCGCTCAAGTACCTGTCGGCCCAGTGGTACGGCTCGCACCGCGAGTGCTTCGACTTCGCCGAGCAGGCCGCCGAGGACGCGCTGCCCGGCTCGCTGGTCCAGGCGCTCCCGGTGCGGGCCGCCTTCGCGCAGCTGCTCGCCGGACCGGGACCGGGGCACGGCGTCGGCGTGCACCGGATCGACGCGGCGCTCGACCGGGCACTCGCGCTGTCGGCGGAGTACCCGGCGGGTGACCTGTGGCCGGCCGAGGTGCGGAACCTGCTGGTGCACGTCCTGGTGGAGCGGGGCCGCCGGCACGACGCCCTCGCGGAGTTCGGGCGCATCGGCCCGCAGGCCGCCACGTTCCCCTGGGCGCTGGTCTCCGAGGACCCGCTGCGGGGCTTCCTGGAGGCGCGGGCGGCGACCGTGCGCGAGGTGGCGCGGCGCACTCCGTTACGCGGGGCCGCGCCGGGTCCCGCGATCGCCTCCGGAAGGGACCGGACGGACGACGGGGGACGGCCCGGTCGGGGCGGTCCCGGCGGCCATTACGCTTGACCGCTGTGACCACCGCCCGTCTGCCCCTCTTCCCGCTGAACACGGTGCTGTTCCCGGGCCTCGTGCTGCCCCTGAACGTCTTCGAGGAGCGTTATCGCGCCATGATGCGCGAGCTGCTCAAGACGGACGACTCCGAGCCGCGGCGCTTCGCCGTCGTGGCGATCCGCGACGGCCGCGAGGTCGCGCCGACCGCGCAGGGCCTGCCGGACCAGACGGCACTGCCCGAGAAGGGTCCGGCGGCCGGATTCGGCCCCGACCCGATCCAGGCCTTCCACCGGGTCGGCTGTGTGGCCGACGCGGCGTCGATCCGGGAGCGCGCGGACGGCGGCTTCGAGGTGATGGCCACCGGCACGACCCGCGTGAAGCTGCTCTCGGTGGACGCGAGCGGCCCGTACCTGACCGCCGAGATCGAGGAGATCCCGGAGGAGCAGGGCGACGAGGCCGGAACGCTCGCGGAGGGCGTGCTGCGGGCCTTCCGCTCGTACCAGAAGCGCCTCGCGGGTGCCCGCGAGCGCTCGCTGACCACCAGTGAGCTGCCGGACGACCCCTCGGTCGTCTCGTACCTGGTCGCCGCTGCCGCGGTCCTCGACACCCCGGCCAAGCAGCGGCTGCTGCAGGCACCGGACACGGCGACCCGGCTGCGCGAGGAACTGACGCTGCTGCGCTCCGAGACCGCGGTCCTGCGCCACCTGCCGTCGCTCCCGGCGGTGGACCTGACCCGCGCCCCGACCAGCCCGAACTGAGCGAAGTCCGGACCGAGGAGAGCCCTTCGTGGCGAAGAAGCAGAAGAAGAACGGCGGGAGCGGCGGCACGCCGGCGACGGTGGCGCTGACGGCCGCGGGCACGCCGTACACACTGCACGCGTACGAGCACGACCCGGCGACCCCGTCGTACGGCGAGGAGGCGGCGGAGGCCCTGGGCGTCTCCCCCGACCGGGTGTTCAAGACGCTGGTCGCGGACGTGGACGGCGAGCTGACGGTCGCCGTGGTGCCGGTCGCCGGCCAGCTCGACCTGAAGGCGCTCGCCTCGGCGGTCGGCGGAAAGAAGGCGGCGATGGCGGACCCGGCGGCGGCCGAGCGCACCACCGGCTACGTCCGCGGCGGCATCTCGCCGCTGGGCCAGCGCAAGCGGCTGCGGACCGTCCTGGACTCCTCGGCCTCCGGGCACGCCACCATCTGCATCTCGGCGGGCCGCCGCGGCCTGGAGGTCGAGCTCTCCCCCGCGGACCTGGCGACCCTCACCGCGGCGGTCGTGGCCCCGATCGGGCGCGCCTGACCGATGCCCGGGGCGCCCCGTTCCGGGGTTCCCCGGCCGGGGCCTGACAGGGAGGAGCCCTCCGACCGCCGGACAGCGGGGCGCCGGCGCGGAGCCGCACTCCTGGGCTCCACGACCGGGCGTCCACGCCCCGGGGCGTCTCAGCCCTGCTTGCCGCTCGGCACCGGCGGCCAGGGGCCGTCGTCGGGCTCCGGGTCGCGCGGGCCGAAGAGCGCGGTCAGGGCGAGGTGGACGATCATCGCGGCGATCGGCCAGGCGAGCATCGCCGCGGCCGCCATGTTGAGTTCGAGGGGTGCCTCGAAGAAGACCTCGGGGCCGACGCGCTTGGCGTGGGCGACCACGTCGCGCTCGGGCCCGAGCCAGACGCCCGTTCCCCAGGCGAGCAGCGAGCCGAGCACGCCGCCGAGGGCGAGGCCCAGGACCAGGGCGATGCCGCCGTGCCGGTGGATCAGGAAGACCAGGGCGGCGGCCAGCGCGCCGAAGCCGAGGGCCAGCAGGACGAACGTGCCGTCCATGCCGATCGCCGACTCCCCCTCGCCGTCCTTGAGGAAGACCGCCTTGCCATCCGAGACCAGCTGGACGCGGGGCGCGAGCCACAGCCACAGCAGTCCGAGCAGGGCACCGGCGACCGCGGAGACGGACGCCACCACGGCGGCCTGCCGCAGCTCGGTGGCCGTGCTGGGAACGCCGTCCGGCTCGGGTTGCGCCGGATAGGGCGCGGACCAGGCGTCGTGCGGGGGCGGCTGATGGGGCGGAGTCAGAGGTGCGGTCACGACGCCATCGTGCCAGGTGCGGCTGTGTGCCGCCTCAGCGGACCGGGCCCGGGCGGGCCGGTCAGTCGGCCGGTCAGCGGACCGCCGCCCTCCGGTACGCCCAGGTCGCCACCGCGAGCGACACGACACCCACCGCACCGCACACCGCGAGGTCGAGCGCGACCGCCGTCCAGTCGGGGTGCGCGTCGAAGGTGCGGGCCAGGGCCTCGACCCCGTAGGTGGAGGGCAGCAGGTCCCGCGCCCAGCCGATCGGGCCGGGCAGCCGTTCGGCCGGCAGCACGCCGAGCAGCAGCGCCGCCGACATGCCCAGCTGTCCGAGCAGGGTGGCCAGCTCCTGGCGCGGCGCCAGCAGCCCGAGGGCGGCGCCGAGCCCGGCGAGCGCGGCCCCGGACAGCGGTACGACCGCCACGAGGATCCACAGATGGGTGAGCGGCAGCCCGAACAGCAGGGAGCCCGCGACCGCGGTCACCACGGTGCCGGGCACGGTGAAGGAGGCGTACGCGCCGGCCGCGCCGAGCACCACCGCGGCCGGCGGGACCGGCAGGGTGGCGTAGTGGTCGAGCCCGCCGCCCGCCCGCAGCTGCCCGAAGTACTGGGCGAGCAGGTTCAGCGCGACGAAGGCGACGACGAGCACGGCGGAGCCGGCCACCACGGCCCGCGCCTCCGCACCGCCGTCCACGACACCCCGCATCAGGACCATGATCCCGATCGACTGGAAGGTCGCGACGAAGAGCAGCGGGATGCGGGCGACCCGGGCCCGGCTGAGCTGGGCCGTGTAGACCGCGCCGAGCGCGGGCAGCAGCCGGGCGCGCGGAGCGAGCGGCGCGGCGCCGGCCGTGATCTCGGTTGCCTGGTCCCGGCCGACGCGGGCGTCGGTCGTCAGGGCCTCGGCGGGCAGGGTGCTCAACTGGTCCAGCTCCTGACGGTCGACTCGTCGCTCACGTCGTACGTCACGCCGTACGTCATGCCTTCACCAGCCCCCGCGACTCGCCGCCGAGCGCCAGATAGACGTCCTCCAGGCTCGGCGTCGCCAGGGTGAAGTCGTCCAGGGCCGCGAAGGCGGCTCCGCCGGTCACCGCGGCGACCGCCGCCCGGGCCTCGTCCGGGGCCAGCCGGAGCACCCAGCGGCGGCCGGCTTCCTGGGCGGAGGCGCGCAGCGCGGCCACCTCGGGGACCTCCAGCGGAGCCCGCTCGCGCCAGACGAGCTCGACCCGCACCTCTCCGGCGACGCGCTGCTTGAGCCCGGCGGGCGTGTCGCAGGCGATGACCCGGCCGCGGTCGATGACGGCGACCCGGTCGAGGACGGTCTCGGCCTCGATGACGTTGTGGGTGACGAGCAGCACGGTGGCGCCGTGCTCGGCGCGCCGCCGGTCGACGGCGGCCCACACGGCGCGGCGGGCCACGGGGTCCATGCCGGTGGTGGGTTCGTCGAGGACGAGCACGGGCCGCTCGCCGACCAGTGCGGCGGCGACGCAGGCGAGCCGGCGCTGTCCGCCGGAGAGCTTCTTCAGGGGCCGGCCGGCGATCTCGCCGAGGCCGAGTTCGTCGAGGACGGCGTCCCGCGCGGCGCGGGCCTCGCGGGTGCCGAGCCCGCGCAGCCGCCCGGTGGTCTCGGCGGCGAGGGCGACGGTCAGCTCGTCGAGGGCGGTGGACTCCTGGCCGAGGTAAGCGAGGAGCCGGGCGGCGCGCTCGGGGTGGCGCACGAGGTCGTGGCCGAGCATCCGGACGCTGCCGGAGTCGGGGCGCATGAGTCCGGTCAGCTGGCGGACCAGGGTGGACTTGCCGGCGCCGTTGGGGCCGAGCAGGCCGAAGATCTCGCCGCCGCGCACATCGAGGCTGATCCCGTCGGTGGCCCGTACCTCGGGGGTCGCGGGTGCTCCGCGTCTGCCGCGTGTGGCGGGGTACGTCTTGACCAGATCCCGCACCACGCACACCGTACTCACGAGGGATGAGCCTACGGGGTCCCGCGGGCTTCCTCGGGCGCGGGGGCGTGTTGGACGGCGGCGTGGACGTCGATCTCGCGCCAGAAACCGGCCCGGATCGCATAGCGGTCGTGCTCGTCGATCTGGTCGTCCTTGTGGGCGAGCAGGCCGAAGCGGGCGGCGTAGCGGAGGAGTTCGCCGTCGATGCGGTGCGGGATGCGCGGGTACATGGTGGCGAGCTTGGGGACGTGGCCGGCTTCGGGGAGCCGGTCGAGCCAGCGGCGGGCGAAGACCTGCCCGACCTCGTAGGGGTCGCCGCCCACTGTGGTGATGTCCTCCTCACGGTCGGCCCAGCGCTGCTCGGCGCTCGTGAGCTGGGCGAGGGTGGGCAGCGAGGCGGTCTCGGCGGGCTCGCCGAGCGCGGCCGGCGGGCGGTCGATCCAGCCCTTGTCGGAGGACCAGCGGAGGGTGGCGCCGCTGGGGTGCGGGGCGGCGGAGGACGGGCCACGCAGTCCGGCGAGGTCCTTGGGGGTGGGCACGCCGCGGCTCCCGGCGGGCGCGGGGAGCCCGGCGCCGCCGGGCTCCCCGGCACGCTCGGCCGGCCCGGTGGCGTCGGCGGACGGTACCGCGGCGGGGCCGGCGGCGCTGTTGTGTGCGGCGGCCGCCGCCGCGGCGGCGGCCCGTTCGGCGGAGGCGGCGAGCGCGGACTCGGGCAGCGGCGCGGACAGGATGGCGGCGATCTCGGGGCGCGGCGCGGGCGGCGGGGCGCACAGTCCGGTGAGGTCCTTGGCGCGCACCGCGCGGGTGATCCAGGCCCGGTCGAGGACGCTGCGTTCGTCGGCCTCGGCGACGAGGTCCTCGGACTGGTTGTAGTCGCCGTCGGCGGCCTGGACGGCCCAGAGGTGCACGGCGACGCCGTGCTCCTTGGCGGACATGAGCCCGGGCAGCAGGTCGCCGTCACCGGTGACGAGCACGATGTCGGAGCAGGCGCGGTTCCGGGAGAGCTCGGTGAGCTCGGTGTGCATGGCCGCGTCGACGCCCTTCTGGGCCCAGCGGCCGTCGCTGCGGGTCAGGGCGCCGAGCCGGACGGTGACCCGAGGCATGACCCTCAGCCTGCGGTGTTCGGGCTGTGGCACCCGGTCGGGTGCGCCGTCGAACCAGTAGATCCGCAGCAGCGGCAGCCGGGTGTCGGCCTCGGCGCGTTCGCGCAGCTGCTGGATCAGGGCGGCGTGGTCGACGGTGATCCGTGAGCGGGCCGGTTCCCCGGCGAGGAGGCTGGCGGCGGCGCCCAGCAGATAGCCGGCGTCCACCAGGACGACGCATCGGTCCACGTGTTCCACCCTCTTTCGGGTCGCTCTTCGGGAACCTCGGGATCGGAAGTGCTCCGGGTTCCTCCGAGTCTGCCCGACCAGGATGGGGTTGACGTCGGGAACTGGATCATCGGCGTGGCGGATCTCACTCCCCGAGGGCACTCACTGTCCGTAATGATCCAACATGCGGTGTTTCTTGGCGTATGTGAGTCTGACAGCGGCCCTGGCCCCCACACCCCCTTGAGGAGGCATCATCCCCATGGCCAAGAACCGCAAGCAGGATCGCAGTCAGCAGCAGCGCACCTCGCCGGCCGAGCGCGGCCAGCAGCAGGCCGAGCGCTCGTCGATGGAGGCCCAGTCCGAGCAGCGCATGAGCCAGGTCACGCCTGGCGACATGGCCCGCAAGGGCCGGCAGAAGCGTTTCGGCCACAACTGACGAGCCGACGGCAAAGGGGCGCGCCCGTGACGACGGGCGCGCCCCTTGCGCGTGGGGTCCGGGTGCTCAGCCGGCCAGGCAGGACGGGCCGAGCAGCACCTTCAGGTCGCCGAAGAGGGCCGGGTCGGCCTGCACCCGGTGCCGGTCGAGGCGCAGCACGGTGGTCGAGCGGGGGCCCTGGAGCTTGATTCGTACCTCGGTGTTGCCCTTGTGGTGCTTCAGGATCTCGCCGAGCCGGCTGATCATCGGCGGGGTCACCTTGACGGTCGGGATGGTGAGGACGACCGGCGCGTTCGTGCCCGCGTTGGACAGGTCCGGGACCATCAGCTCCATGGCGACCAGGCGCGGGACGTCCTCGCGCTTGTCCAGCCGGCCCTTGACGAAGACGACCGCGTCCTCGACCAGCTGGGTGGAGACCAGCTGGTAGGTGGCGGGGAAGAACATGCACTCGATGGAACCGGCCAGGTCCTCGACGGTGGCGATGGCCCAGGCGTTGCCCTGCTTGGTCATCTTCCGCTGGAGTCCGGAGATGATGCCGCCGATGGTGACGACCGCGCCGTCCGCGTGTTCGCCGCCGGTGAGCTGGGAGATGCCGGCGTCCGTCTTGTCGGAGAGGACGTGCTCCAGGCCGAAGAGCGGGTGGTCGGAGACGTAGAGGCCGAGCATCTCGCGCTCCTGGGCGAGCAGGTAGGACTTCTCCCACTCGACGTCGGAGAACTCGACGTCCAGGCCGAAGCCGGGCTCGCTGCTGTCGTCGTCACCCATGCCGCCGAAGAGGTCGAACTGTCCCTCGGCCTCCTTGCGCTTGACCGCCACGACGGTGTCGATCATGGGCTCGTGCTGGGCGACCAGGCCCTTGCGGGTGTGGCCCATGGTGTCGAAGGCGCCGGCCTTGATCAGCGACTCGATGGTGCGCTTGTTGCAGACCACGGCCTCGACCTTGTCGAGGAAGTCGGGGAAGGAGCTGTACTTCCCCTTGCTCTTGCGGGTCTTGATGATCGACTCGACGACGTTGGAGCCGACGTTGCGGACGGCGGTGAGGCCGAAGAGGATCACGTCGTCGCCCTGGGCGGCGAAGTTCGACTCGGACTCGTTGACGTTGGGCGGGAGCACCTTGATGCCCATGCGGCGGCACTCGTTCAGGTAGACGGCGGACTTGTCCTTGTCGTCCTTGACCGAGGTCAGCAGGCCCGCCATGTACTCGGCGGGGTAGTTCGCCTTCAGGTAGGCGGTCCAGTAGGAGACCAGGCCGTACGCGGCGGAGTGCGCCTTGTTGAAGGCGTAGCCGGCGAAGGGGACCAGGACGTCCCACAGACTCTGGATGGCCTCGTCGCTGTAGCCGTTCTTCTTGGCGCCGGCCTGGAAGATGGTGAAGTTCTTCGCCAGCTCGTCGGGCTTCTTCTTGCCCATGACGCGGCGGAGGATGTCGGCCTCGCCGAGCGAGTAGCCGGCGATGATCTGGGCGGCCTTCTGCACCTGCTCCTGGTACACGATCAGGCCGTAGGTGACGTCGAGGACCTCCCTGAGAGGCTCCTCCAGCTCCGGGTGGATCGGAGTGATCTCCTGCTGCTTGTTCTTGCGCAGGGCGTAGTTCGTGTGCGAGTTCATGCCCATCGGGCCCGGGCGGTAGAGCGCGGACACGGCGGAGATGTCTTCGAAGTTGTCGGGCTTCATCAGCCGCAGCAGGGACCGCATCGGGCCGCCGTCGAACTGGAAGACGCCGAGGGTGTCACCGCGCTGGAGCAGTTCGAAGGTCTTCGGGTCGTCCAGCGGCAGGGCCAGGAGGTCGAGCTCGACGCCCTTGTTGGCCTTCACCATCTTGACGGCGTCGTCCATGATGGTCAGGTTCCGCAGGCCCAGGAAGTCCATCTTCAGCAGGCCGAGCGACTCGCACTGCGGGTAGTCCCACTGCGTGATGGTCACGCCGTCCGTGTGCCGCACCCAGATCGGGGCGTGGTCGACGATCGGCTCGCTGGACATGATCACGCCGGCGGCGTGGACGCCCATCTGCCGGACGAGGCCCTCGACGCCCTTGGCGGTGTCGATCACCTTCTTCACGTCGGGCTCGTTCTCGTACATGGCCCGGATCTCGCCCGCCTCGCTGTAGCGCGGGTGGGCGGGATTGGTGATGCCGTCGAGGTCGATGCCCTTGCCGAGGACGTCGGCGGGCATGGCCTTGGTGAGCCGGTCGCCCATCGCGTACGGATAGCCGAGGACGCGCGCGGAGTCCTTGATCGCGTTCTTGGCCTTGATCTTGCCGTAGGTGCCGATCATGGCGACCTTGTCGGCGCCGTACTTCTCGGTCACGTACCGGATCACCTCGACGCGCCGGCGCTCGTCGAAGTCGATGTCGACATCGGGCATCGAGATGCGCTCGGGGTTGAGGAAGCGCTCGAAGATCAGGCCGTGCGGGATGGGGTCGAGGTCGGTGATGCCCATGGCGTACGCGACGATCGAGCCGGCCGCGGAGCCTCGGCCCGGGCCCACGGCGATGCCCTGGCTCTTCGCCCACATGATGAAGTCGGCGACGACGAGGAAGTAGCCCGGGAAGCCCATCGAGATGATGGTGTCCATCTCGTACTCGACCTGCTTCATGCGGTCCTCGGGGATGCCGCCGGGGAAGCGCCGGTGCATGCCCT
Source organism: Streptomyces sp. NPDC101191 (assembly GCF_044767915.1). NCBI lineage: Bacteria > Bacillati > Actinomycetota > Actinomycetes > Kitasatosporales > Streptomycetaceae > Streptomyces > Streptomyces sp. NPDC101191. Next base: position 365,868 of record NZ_JBIWOU010000006.1, on the reverse strand, counting down.
TCATGGTCTCCTCGCGGAACCAGGTGACCTCGGTGTAGCCCTCGGGGATGTCGAACTTCGGCATGAGGTTCCGGGCCTCGAACATGCCGGTGACGTCGATCTGGTCGGCGACGAGCTGCGTGTTGGCGCAGCCCTCCTGCCAGGCGTCCGAGGAGTCGATGGCGTACATCTCGTCCGTGGACTTCAGGTAGTAGCCGGTGCCGTCGAACTTGAAGCGGTCCGGGTCCGAGAGGTTCTTGCCGGTCTGGATGCACAGGAGGGCGTCGTGGGCGGTGGCCTCGTGCGCGTAGGTGTAGTGCGAGTCGTTGGTGACCAGCGGCGGGATGCCGAGCTTCTTGCCGATCTCCAGGAGGCCGTCGCGGACCCGGCGCTCGATCTCGATGCCGTGGTCCATCAGCTCCAGGAAGTAGCGGTCCTTGCCGAAGATGTCCTGGTACTCGGAGGCGGACTTCAGGGCCTCGTCGAACTGGCCGAGACGCAGCCGGGTCTGGAGCTCGCCGGAGGGGCAGCCGGTGGAGGCGATCAGACCCTCCGACCACTGGGAGATGGTCTCCTTGTCCATGCGCGGCCACTTCTGCAGCCAGCCCTCGGCGTAGGCGTCGGAGGAGAGCCGGAAGAGGTTGTGCAGACCGGTGGCGTTCGCCGCCCAGATGGTCTTGTGGGTGTAGCCGCCGGAACCGGAGACGTCGTCCTTCTTCTGGTGCGGCTGGCCCCACTGGATCTTCCGCTTGTTGCGGCGGGACTCGGGGGCGACGTAGGCCTCGATGCCGATGATCGGCGTCACCCCGGCCTTCTTGGCCGAGTGGAAGAAGTCGTAGGCACCGTGCAGATTGCCGTGGTCGGACATGGCGATATGGGTCATGCCCATCTCGTTGCACGCGTTGAACATGTCCTTCAGCCGCGCGGCACCGTCCAGCAGGGAGTACTGGGTGTGGACGTGGAGGTGCGTGAAGGGCGGCCTGGTCACGGTGGGGAGCCTCCGATGCTGCGATCCTTCCGGGGAGCGACCCCGGGCCCCCGATGAATTTCCGGGGGGACAGCGTGGAAGTCTACGTCGACCGACTGACAGCGCGGCGCCGAACACAGCGGGGCGGAGGCCCTCGACGAGGGGTGGTGACCGGGCGGCGGGCGGGCACTCGGCGGTACCGTCGCGCGTTGGGACACAGGGAACACCCGTCCCATTTGTCATGCACCAGTTCCGGCCACTCCCCGTGCCGGGTCGCCCACCAGGAGGCACCTTCGATGTCGGTCCCCCAGCCCACCGCCGCCGAGCGCGGTGAGCAGATCCTCGCCGTCTTCGACACCGCCTTCGGCGAGCTGCTCGCGGCCGACCCGGCCGCCTTCAAGGTCAAGTTCCGGAAGATGGCCGGCTCCGCCTTCGCCTTCTACCGCGGCACCGCCTGCCTCTTCTACCGGGACCTGGAGCGCGAGGCGCACGGCGGCCCGTTCCTGGACGAGCGCACCGGCCGGGTGTGGATCCACGGCGATCTGCACGCCGAGAACTTCGGCACCTACATGGACGCCAACGGGCGGCTGATCTTCAACGTCAACGACTTCGACGAGGCGTACGTCGGCCCCTTCACCTGGGACCTCAAGCGGCTCGCCGCCTCGCTCGCCCTGATCGGCTACGCCAAGGCGCTCAGCGACGAGCAGATCACCGAGCTCGTGACGGTCTACGCGGCCGCCTACCGGGAGCGGATCCACGCCCTCGCCACCGGCGCGAAGAACGACGAGATCCCGCCCTTCACGCTGGACACGGCCCAGGGCCCGCTGCTCGGCGCGCTGCGCGAGGCGCGCTCGCTGACCCGCTTCGGCCTGCTCGAGTCGATGACCGAGATCCGCGACTTCGAGCGCCGCTTCGCCGGGGGCGGCGGCTCCGTCGAGCTGGACGCGGCCACCCGCTACAAGGTCCTCGCCGCGTTCGACGGCTATCTGGAGACGCTGCCGGAGTCGAGCCTGGCCCGCCCGGACTCCTACCGGGTGAAGGACGTCGTCGGCCGGCGCGGGATCGGCATCGGCTCGGCCGGCCTCCCCTCGTACAACATCCTCCTGGAGGGCAACAGCGACGCCCTGGAGAACGACGTCGTCATCTACATGAAGCAGGCGCAGACGCCGGCCGTGTCGCGCCATGTGACGGACGCGGCGGTGCGGGACTACTTCCGGCACGAGGGCCACCGGACGGTGATCTCGCAGCGGGCGCTGCAGGCGCACGCCGACCCCTGGCTGGGCTGGACGGAGCTGGACGGGTCCGGGCAGCTGGTCGCCGAGGTCTCGCCCTACGCGGTGGACCTGGACTGGTCGGACATCGACGACCCGGAGGAGATCGCGGCGACCGTCGCGGACCTCGGCCGGGCGACCGCGGCGATGCACGCGGCGGCGGACGACTCCAGCGGCCACTCCCTGGTGCCGTTCTCCACCGAGCGGGCCATCGACGCGGCGATCGCGGCCGACGAGGAGGGCTTCACGGAGCTGCTGGTGGGCTTCGCGCACGCCTACGGCGCACGCGCGCGGGCCGACCACCAGATCTTCGTGGACCTGTTCCGCAACGGGCGCATCCCGGGCCTGTAGGCGGGGCCGGAAGCGGTCTCACAGCTGGGCCTTAGGGACGCCTTACGGCCGGGCGTGGGACACTTCCACGGCGATGGACATGGCAGGCACCCAGCTGAGAGCCCTCCGGGCGGCGTTCTTCACGGCACTGGCCGTGACGCTGTCCGTGGCCTCGCATGTCCTGCTGTCCGGCGTGCCGCTGCCGCTCGGGACGGTCGTCCCGGTCGCGGTGGCCGTCTTCGCGGTGGCGTACGCCCTGGCCGGCCGCGAGCGCGGTTTCGGCCCCATCGCCGGACTGCTCGTCCCGCTGGAACTGGCCGCCGACACGCTCTTCACCAGCGGTCAGGCGGCCTGCTACGGCCCCGCGGGCGGCCCGGTCGCCGGTTCGCTGCGCGCGGTGGGTCTCGACATGGACGCCCTGTGCGGCGGCGCGGTCGGCACCCCGCTGCCGGGTGTGGCGACTCCCGGGACCGGGACCGCCGCGGCCCTGCTGTCCTCCCCCGACCCGGCCGTGCCCTGGCTGCTGCTCGCCGCCCATGTGGCGGTCGGGCTCTCGGCGGCCTCCTGGCTGCGGGGCGGGGAGCGGGCGCTGGCCCGGCTGCTGCGGGCGGCCGTGGCCCTCGCCTTCCGTCCGCTGCTGCTCGTGGCGGCGTTCTTCCGCGCCGCGGGGTTCCTCCCGCCGCGCGCCGGGCAGCTCGCCGACCGGCCGCGCCGGTCGCATGCCCGGCTGCTCGTGCACTCCGTGGGACGGCGGGGACCGCCGTGCTGCGCGAGCCCCCGGCGCTCGGCCCCGGCCGTCGCGCCCGGGCTCGCCCTCGTCTGAGCAGCACGCGTATCCCTTTTCCTCGTCCTTCCCGGAGTGCACACCCATGAGCAAGCGCAACAGCCAGGCCAACAAGGCAGCCGCCCGCGAGCGACTGCGGATCGAGCGCGAGAAGCAGGCCAAGAAGGAGAAGGCCCGCCGTCAGGTGATCGTGGCGGGCACGGCGGTCGCCGTCCTCGCGGTCGCCGGCGGCATCGGCTACGCCGTCGTGCAGGCCGGCAAGCCCTCCCAGTGGGAGGCGGCGGCCGACGCGAAGAGCATCGCCGCCCCGAAGAACACCGAGGGCCAGGACGGCACCACCGTCGTCCTCGGCAAGCCCGAGGCGAAGAAGACCCTGGAGATCTTCGAGGACTCGCGCTGCCCGGTGTGCGCGACCTTCGAGCAGGGCGTGGGCGCCACGGTCGAGAAGGACGTCGCCGACGGCAAGTACAAGCTGAAGTACGTGGGCGCCACCTTCATCGACAACTCCGACCAGGGCGAGGGCTCGAAGAACGCCCTCTCGGCGCTGGGCGCGGCGCTCGACGTGAGCCCCGAGGCCTTCCTGAAGTACAAGGCGGCGCTCTACTCCACCCGGTTCCACCCCGAGGAGAGCCAGGACAAGTTCGCCAAGGACTCCTACCTCCTGGAGGTGGCGGACTCGGTCCCGGCCCTGAAGGGGAACGCCGAGTTCAAGAAGAACGTCGAGGACGGCACCTTCGACGCCTGGGCGATGAAGATGTCGCAGGCCTTCGACAAGAGCGGTGTCACGGGCACGCCGACGCTGAAGATGGACGGCGAGACGCTGACCGCCGAGGGCAGCAAGAACCCGCCGCTGACGGTGGACGCCTTCACCACCGCGCTGACGAAGGCGCTCAAGGGCTGACGCCCGCCCGCCCGCTCCCTGACCCCCGCCGGGGTCGGGGAGCGCGGGGCCCGGGCGCACGAACGCCCGACGAAGCTTCGGCGAACTTTGCTCAGGGGGCTGCCCTTTCCGGGTACTGGTCAGTAATCTGACGGTCCGTGACCAGTCGTGACCTGATATCAACTCCCAGCCGCCGCACCGTCGTGAAGGCCGCCGCCGTGACCGCCGTCGCCGCGCCGGCCCTGGTGGCCACCGCCTCGCCCGCACTCGCGGACGCCGGGGCACCCGCCTTCCTCCACGGAATCGCCTCCGGCGACCCCCTGCCCGACGGCGTCCTGCTCTGGACGCGCGTCACCCCCACCCCCGACGCCGCCCCCGGCTCCGGCCGGGGCGCCGACACCCCGGTCGCCTGGGAGCTGGCCGAGGACCGCTCCTTCGCCCGTACGGTGGCGAGCGGCACGGTCGTCGCCTCCGCCTCCTCCGACCACACCGTGAAGGTGGACGTGCGCGGCCTGCGCCCCGCCACGTCCTACTGGTTCCGCTTCACCTCGGGCGGCACCGTCTCCCCCACCGGCCGCACCCGCACCGCGCCCGCCGTCGACTCGGCCGCGCCCGGGGTCCGCTTCGGCGTGGTCTCCTGCGCCAACTGGGAGGCCGGCTACTTCTCCGCGTACCGGCACCTGGCCGCCCGTGCCGACCTGGACGCGATCCTCCACCTCGGCGACTACATCTACGAGTACGCGGCCGGCTCCTACCCGGAGGCGAAGTACACCGTCCGGCAGCACCAGCCCGCGCACGAGATCGTCGCGCTCGCCGACTACCGCCTGCGGCACGCCACGTACAAGACCGACGCCGACCTCCAGGCGCTGCACGCGGCGCACCCGATCGTCGCCATCTGGGACGACCACGAGTTCGCCAACGACGCCTGGTCGGGCGGGGCGGAGAACCACACCCCGGGCGCCGAGGGCGTCTGGGCGGAGCGCGTGGCGGCGGCCAAGCAGGCGTACTTCGAGTGGATGCCGGTGCGCACCTCGACCGAGGGGACCGTCTACCGCAGGCTGCGGTTCGGCCGCCTGGCCGATCTGCACCTGCTGGACCTGCGCTCCTTCCGCTCGCAGCAGGCGGGCGTCGGCAGCGGCAAGGTGGACGACCCGGAGCGCAGCATCACCGGGCGGGCGCAGCTGGACTGGCTGAAGTCCGGGCTCGCCTCCTCGGACGCGACCTGGCAGCTGGTGGGCACCTCGGTGATGATCTCGCCGGTGGCCTTCGGCGCGCTGCCGGCCGATCTCCTCGGCCCGCTGGCCGAGTTGCTGGGCCTGCCGCAGGGCGGCCTCGCCGTGAACGTCGACCAGTGGGACGGCTACACGGACGACCGCAAGGAGCTGCTGAAGCACCTGACGGACCGGGGCATCCGCAACACGGTCTTCCTGACCGGCGACATCCACATGGCCTGGGCCAACGACGTGCCGGTGAAGGCGGCGACGTACCCGCTGTCCGCCTCGGCCGCGACGGAGTTCGTGGTGACCTCGGTGACCTCGGACAACCTGGACGACATGCTGCACGTGGCGCCGGGCACCCTCTCGGTGGTGGCGGCGGGTGCGGTCAAGGCCGCCAACCGCCACGTGAAGTGGGTGGACATGGACCACCACGGCTACGGCGTGCTGGACGTGACGGCCGAGCGCTCGCAGATGGACTACTACACCCTCTCCGACCGCGCGGACCGCGACGCGTCGGCGTCCTGGGCGCGTTCGTACCGCACGCTCAACGGAACGCAGCGCGTCGAGCGGGTGTACCAGCCGGTGCGCTGACACGTCGGTCGGACATCCCGACGGCGATTTTCAGCCATGATCTTCTTTGTTAACGGGAGATCACATGGCTACGGCGGGTGGCGAGTTCGGGAGATCGAAACCGGACACACCACCCGCCTTTGGCTTCTTTTCTGTTACGTCCACGTCTCAAACTCCGGAATCGGCGCAAGTTTTTCTTCCCGATGCACCGATTTGCCCCCTGAATGATTGGGCTTGATCAATCCTCAACCGCATATGACATGGACGCGTAATCTCCCCGCCAGTGGCGAGGAAGTACCTCTCCACCACCCCCCGCGAGGAGTCACCCGTGCGTGCTCTTGTCCGTATATCGCCGCGTATGACACGTCGTATGCTCGGCACCGCCGTCATGGCCGGAACCCTGGCCCTGGCCCCCCTGTCCGCCCCGGCGGCCACCCCCTCCACGACCACCCTGGCCTCCGCCGAGAAGTGCGCGGACGACGCCTCCGCCCTCTCGGGCGCCCGCAAGGCCAAGGGCAACGCCACCAAGGCGGAGCCGAACGAGGTCACGGCCGTCCAGGCCAAGGCCATGGACGCGGACCTCAAGAAGAGAGTCTCGGAGGCCCGGGTCGCCGGCCGCGCGACCGCCGCCGCCGGCACCGCCGCCGCCGCCACGGTCACCATCCCCGTGTACTTCCACGTCATCCACAGCGGCACCACGGGCAAGCTCAGCGCCACGGCCGTCAGCAACCAGATCGCCGTCCTCAACGCCGCCTACGCGGGCCAGGGCACCGGCAACGTGAACACGGGCTTCCAGTTCTCGCTGGCCTCGACCGACTACACGGACAACGCCACATGGTACAACCTGTCCTCCGGCTCCCAGGCCGAGAAGGACATGAAGAACACCCTGCGCAAGGGCGGCGCCAACGCGCTGAACGTCTACACCGCCAACCTCGGCGGCGGCCTGCTCGGCTGGGCGACCTTCCCGTCCTCCTACAACTCCAGCCCGAAGATGGACGGCGTCGTGATCCTCGACGCCTCTCTGCCGGGCGGCTCCGCGGCCAACTACAACGAGGGCGACACCGCCACCCACGAGGTCGGCCACTGGATGGGCCTCTACCACACCTTCCAGGGCGGCTGCACCGGAAACGGCGACTACGTCTCCGACACCCCGGCCGAGAAGAGCCCCGCGTACGAGTGCCCGACGGGCCGTGACTCCTGCACCTCCAAGACCGGTGTGGACCCGATCCACAACTTCATGGACTACACGTACGACTCCTGCATGTACCAGTTCACGTCGGGCCAGGTGACCCGCATGAACGACTCCTGGACCGCGTACCGCGCCTGACGCACCGTCCGGACACAGCGGTGTGGCCCCCGGGGACTCCCCGGGGGCCACACCCCTTTTCCGCCGGCGGCCCTACAGGCTTTCGAGGAAGCCCAGCGCCACCGTCCACGTGCGCTCCGCCGCCTCCTCGTCCCAGTCCGGGAGCTCCCGGTCGGTGTAGAGGTGCCCGGCGCCGCGGTAGCGGTAGACCTCCACGTCCGCGCCGGCCTTGCGCATCTGCAGGTACCAGGACGACAGCCAGTCGTCCGTCTCGAACGGGTCGGGCTCGGCCACGTGCAGCTGGACCGGCAGGTCGTCGACCGAGGCCGACTCCGCGATGTCCGAGGTGCCGTGGAACAGCAGCAGCCCCCGCGCCTTCTCGTCGCCGAGCGCCAGGGTCTGCGCGATCGAGGCCCCGAGCGAGAGGCCCATGTAGACCAGGCCCCGCTCCGAGTAGGGCGCGGCGGCCATGACCGCGCGCTTGAGCAGCTCGTCCTTGCCGATCTCGTCCCGGAGCGCCACGCCCTCCTCGACGGTCCCGACCGTCCGCCCGCCGAAGAGGTCCGGGGTCCAGACCTGGTGCCCGGCTGCCCGGAGCCGCTCGGCGGCGGCCTCGACGGAGGGGGTCAGCCCGTAGACCGAGTGGAGAAGCATGATGTCCATGCCGCCCATCCTCCCACCCGGCCGCCGGGCACCCGCCTCAGCGCATGCTGCGCACGTCCAGGTGACGCAGCACCCGGTCCACCACCTCGGGATCGGCCCCGGGCTCGCTGCGCGCCGAGAGGACCGCGTGCCGGGCCGCCGACATCATCTCCCGCTGGATCTGCTGGACCTTCTTCACCCGCTCCACCCGCTCCCGGAACGCGGCCCGCCGCTCCTCGTCCACCATGTCCGGGCTGATCCGCGCCCCGATGTCGAAGGCGCCGCGCTGCAGCCGCTCGGCGACCTCCTCGGGGAGCTCCTCCATCTCCTCGATCTCCTTCAGGCGGTGCTTGGCCGCCTTCGCCGCCCGGGCCGCGAGCTCCCGCTCGAAGGCCCGCTCGGCGTCCGTGTCCGCCTTCACGTCCAGCTTCCTCACCAGCCAGGGCAGGCTGAGCCCCTGCACGACGAGCGTCCCGAGGATCACGCAGAAGGCGATGAAGATCAGCTCGTCCCGGCCCGGGAAGGGCGCGCCGTCGTCCGTGCGGAGCGGGATGGCGAGCGCCAGCGCCACCGAGGCCACCCCGCGCATCCCCGCCCACCACATGACGACGGTCTCCCGCCAGCTCATCGGGATCTCCTCGGCGACGTCCCGCCGGTCGTGCAGCCGCTTCGCGAGCCAGGTGGCCGGCAGCAGCCACAGCAGCCGGACCACGACCACGACCCCGACGACCGCCGCGCCCCAGCCGAGCATCCGGCCGCCGCGCCCCTCGGCCACCCCGAAGACGTGGACGAGCTCCAGACCGATGAGGCCGAAGGCGATGCCCGTGACGAGGGTGTCGACGACCTCCCAGAAGGTCTGCCCGGCGAGCCGCCCCATCACGTCGTCGGCGTCGGTCGCGTGCTCGGCGAGGAAGAGCGCGGTGATCAGGACGGCGAGCACGCCGGAGCCGTGCAGCTCCTCGGCGATGACGTAGGAGACGAACGGCACGAGGAGGGTGAGCCCGGTCTGCAGGGTGGCGTCGCCGAGGGAGCCCATGAGCTTGTTGGTGGCCCAGCCGAGGACGAAGCCGACCACGACCGCGACGACGGCGGACAGGACCAGCTCGGCGAGCGCCTCGGGCCAGGAGAACCTCCCGGTCACCACCGCGGTGATCGCCACGTGGTAGAGCACGATCGCGGTGACGTCGTTGAAGAGCCCCTCGCCCTCCAGGATCGACACGAGGCGCCGGGGCAGCCCCAGCGAGCCGGCCACGGCGGTGGCCGCGACCGGGTCGGGCGGCGCCACCAGGGCGCCGAGGGCGAGGGCGGCGGCCAGCGGGATGCCCGGCACGAGGGCGTTGGCGACCGCGCCGACGGCGCCCGTGGTGACGAAGACCAGGGCCACGGCGAGCAGGAAGATCGGGCGCCGGTTGGCCGCGAACTGCCGCCAGGAGGTGCGCTGGACCGAAGCGTAGAGAAGCGGCGGCAGCACCAGCGGGAGGATGAACTCGGGCGGGATGTCGACGTTCGGCACGAAGGGCAGGAAGGCCAGCACGATCCCGACGAGGGTCATCAGGACCGGCGCCGGCAACCCGAGCCGCCCCCCGAGGGGCACGGTCAGGACGGCACCGAGGAGCAGCAGGAACAGGAGGGCCAATTGATCCACGGCCCTACCCTGTCACGTATGTCCGTTGTCGCGGCTGAGCGCCGGACGACGGACGGCCCCCACGACGGAGGCCGTGCCTGCCTCCCCGCTACAGGGCCCTCCGCATGGCCCGGTGCGGCATCCCCGCGTCCGGGAACTCGGGGCCGTACGCGACGTACCCGAGCCGCTCGTAGAAGCCCAGCGCCTGGGTCTGCGCGTGCAGGTCGACCGCGGTGAGCCCGCGCTCGCGGGCCGCGTCCTCGATGGCCCGCACGAGCGCGGCGCCGATCCCGAGACCACGGGCCGCCCCGGTCACCGCGAGGCGCCCGAGGGAGCCCACCGAGACGTCGGCGCCGGTCTTGCCGGTCGCGTCCGCGCCGTGCAGGAGCCGCCCGGTGCCCAGCGGGACGCCGTCGGTCCGGACCGCGAGCACGTGCACGGCGGTCTCGTCGTAGGTGTCGTACTCCAGCTCGCGCGGTACGCCCTGCTCGCCGACGAAGACCTCACGGCGCACCTCGAAGCAGGCGTCGCGGTCCTCGGCGCCCACGGCCTCCCGGACGGAGTAGGCGGCGGTCACCGGCTTTCCGAGGCGATCCGGTCCAGGGCGGTCTGCAGGTCCGCCGGGTAGGTGCTCGCGAACTCGACCCACTGCCCGTCGCCGGGGTGCTCGAAGCCGAGCCGGACGGCGTGCAGCCACTGCCGGGTCAGGCCGAGGCGCTTGGCCATCGTCGGGTCTGCGCCGTAGGTGAGGTCGCCGACGCAGGGGTGGCGGTGGGCGGACATGTGCACCCGGATCTGGTGGGTGCGGCCCGTCTCCAGCTTGATGTCGAGCAGCGAGGCGGCCCGGTAGGCCTCGATGAGGTCGTAGTGGGTCACGGACGCCTTGCCCTCGGCGGTCACGGCCCACTTGTAGTCGTGGTTCGGGTGCCGGCCGATGGGGGCGTCGATGGTGCCGCTCAGCGGGTCCGGGTGGCCCTGCACCAGGGCGTGGTAGCGCTTGTCGACCACGCGCTCCTTGAACTGGCGCTTCAGCGAGGTGTACGCGTACTCCGACTTCGCCACCACCATCAGGCCGGAGGTGCCGACGTCGAGGCGGTGCACGATGCCCTGGCGCTCGGCCGCGCCGGAGGTGGAGATCCGGTAGCCGGCGGCGGCCAGGCCGCCGATCACGGTGGTGCCGGTCCAGCCGGGGCTGGGGTGGGCGGCGACGCCGACCGGCTTCATGATCACGACGATGTCGTCGTCGTCGTGGACGATCTCCATGCCCTCCACGGGCTCGGCCACGACCTGCACCGGGGCGGGCGCGCCGGGCATCTCGACCTCGAGCCACGCGCCGCCGCTGACCCGCTCGGACTTGCCGACGACGGAGCCGTCGACCAGGACCTTGCCTGCGGCGGCCAGCTCGGCCGCCTTCGTACGGGAGAACCCGAACATCCGGGAGATGGCGGCGTCGACGCGCTCGCCCTCCAGGCCGTCGGGAACGGGCAGCGTGCGGATCTCGGGACTCGTGCTCACCCGTACGAGTATGCCTTGCCGCGCGGCGCTCCCGGTCCTCGCCGGGAGCGCGCGGGCGGCCGCCGCAGGGGTTTCAGTCCTTGTGAACGGTTCCGTCCGGGTCCAGACCGCGGAACGAGAGCAGGACGATCAGGATGCCGCCGCAGACGATCGCCGAGTCCGCCAGGTTGAAGACGGCGAAGTGCGCGGGCGCGATGAAGTCGACCACCGCGCCCTCGAAGACGCCCGGCGAACGGAAGATCCGGTCGGTCAGGTTGCCCAGGGCACCGCCGAGCAGCAGTCCGAGCGCGATCGCCCAGGGGAGGCTGTAGAGCTTGCGGGCCAGGCGGATGATCACCACGATCACCGCGGCCGCGATCACCGTGAAGATGATCGTGAAGGCCTCGCCCATGCCGAACGCGGCACCCGGGTTGCGGACGGCCTCGAAGCGCAGCAGGTCACCGATCACCTTGATCGGCTCGTGGCCCTCCAGCTTCTCCACCACGATCATCTTGCTGCCGAGGTCGAGCAGGTAGGCGAGCACGGCGACCAGGAACAGCGCGACGATCTTCCGCCTGCCCTTGGGCCGCTCCCCGGGGACCGCCGTCTCGTCGGCCCCTGCCTCGTCGGCCCCTGCTGAATCCGGCGTACCGATGACGCGCTCCGCCTCTGCCACGTGAGTCCCTCAACCTAGGTCGTGTCGTTCGGGCCAGGCCGGATCAGGGAGCGGTGTCCGGTGCGTACGGCTGTACGGCGGAGCAGGGAACCATGGCGGAGCCCTGGCGACCGACGACGCCGCAGACGCGCGTGCCGGACACCGCGGGCCCGACATGATCCGAAAGACACGGCCTGGGTGCCTGCCTGTGCCCCGAGGGTACGACACGGGCGTCCGGCGCCGTCAGCCCCGACGCTCCTGCTTCTGCTTGTCCTCCACACAGAGCGTGGCCCGCGGGAAGGCCTGCATCCTGGCCTTCCCGATGGGCTTCCCGCAGACCTCGCACAGGCCGTAGGTGCCCGCGTCGAGCCGCTCCAGGGCGTGCTCGGTCTGCTCCAGCATCTCGCGGGCGTTCGCGGCAAGGGCCAGCTCGTGCTCGCGCGTGATGTTCTTGGTCCCGGTGTCGGCCTGGTCGTCCCCCGCGCCGTCGCCGGAGTCGCGCATCAGGCCGGTCAGCTCCTCCTGCGAGTGGACCAGCTCGCTGCGCAGCCGCAGCACCTCCGCCTGCAGCTCGCTGCGGGCCTCGGCGACCTCCTCGGGGGTCCACGGGTCCTCCCCGGGGCGTACGGCGAGCTCACCGGCGCGGGCCGGGGGCACCGCGGCGTCGCTCTCGGCCGTCGTGACGCCACCCGCCGTCTTCTTCGCTGCCACCGTCCTGGCTCCTGTCTTCTTCTCGGTCGCGGTCCTGGCCGTTTTCGCGGCCTTCGTTGCCTTGGCGGTCTTCCTCGCCGGGGTGCTCCCGGGCGCCCCGGCCGCCGTCGTCTTCACCGGGGTCCCGTCCGCCGCCGCGGGGGCCGTCGCACCGTCGGTCGTCCCCGCGGATGTGCTCTTCGTCGCCACCTTCTTCGCCGCCGCCTTCTTCGTGGCCGCCTTCTCGGCGGCGACCTTCGTGGCCGTCGTCTTCCTCGCCGGCGCCTTCTTGGCCGCCGACTTCTTCGCGGGCGCGGACTTCGTCGCGGCCGGTGCCTTCGCGGCCGTCGTCTTCGTGGCCGTCGTCTTCTTCGCGGCGGTCTTCTTCGCCACCATGTCGCGGCCCCTTCACATTTTGTGATCTTGCTCGCGAACCGTGCTGGGACGATAAATCGGCCCACGGCCCGCGGCAACGGGGCACGCCGCCCATATCGTCCGCCCCCGGCGCCCTGCGGGGCGGACCTGCCTCCGTTGTGCCCAGCTCACCGGCCGGTTATCCGTGCCCTCCCTCCCCCACTTGGCCGCAGCGGAAGTCCGCCCGGGCCCGTGTGGCCATTCGGGTCACCCGGAAAACGGTCGGCCGACCGCACGGCGGGCCCGTACACTGTGGGCGTGCCCCCTTGCCCGAGCGAAGCCGAGGGTCGGGGGGAGGAGCGAAAGGCTTGGATGGGGACGAGTAGCGTCGTACGCAGCCATGAGCGACCCGGGGACGGTGAGAGCCCGGGGGCGAGCCCGATGTGAAGCATCACCCCGGAGCTGCCGGAAGAAAGCCGCGGTCGACCGCGGCGACTAGACCCGGTGTCGCGACCCCAATGAGGGGGCTCAGGGCGTCCGCGCCCGGGGCCAAGGAGGGTGGTACCGCGGGAGCCCGTGCTCTCGTCCCTCCGGACGGAACGAGGAACATCCGCCGGAGGAAGATCGATGTCTTCGCAGTACCGCCAGGTGCCCGCCCAGGTAGACCTGCCCGCGCTCGAGCACGCCGTGCTCGATTTCTGGCGCGAGAACAAGGTCTTCGCCAAGACTCTGGAGCAGTCCGAGGGACGCCCGGAGTGGGTCTTCTACGAGGGTCCGCCGACGGCCAACGGCATGCCCGGCGCCCACCACATCGAGGCCCGCGTCTTCAAGGACGTGTTCCCCCGCTTCCGCACCATGCGCGGCTACCACGTGGCCCGCAAGGCCGGCTGGGACTGCCACGGCCTGCCGGTCGAGCTCGCCGTCGAGAAGGAGCTCGGGTTCTCCGGCAAGAAGGACATCGAGGCGTACGGCATCGCCGAGTTCAACGCCAAGTGCCGCGAGTCCGTGACCCGGCACACCGACGCCTTCGCCGAGCTCACCACCCGGATGGGCTACTGGGTCGACCTCGACGACGCCTACCGCACCATGGACCCCTCGTACATCGAGTCGGTCTGGTGGTCGCTCAAGCAGATCTTCGACAAGGACCTGCTCGTCCAGGACCACCGGGTCGCCCCCTGGTGCCCCCGCTGTGGCACCGGCCTCTCGGACCACGAGCTCGCGCAGGGCTACGAGACGGTCGTCGACCCCTCGGTCTACGTGCGCTTCCCGCTGACCTCCGGCCCGCTCGCCGGCCGCGCCGCGCTCCTCGTCTGGACGACCACCCCGTGGACCCTGGTGTCCAACACGGCCGTCGCCGCGCACCCCGAGGTCACGTACGTGGTCGCCACGGACGGCGACGAGCAGCTGGTCGTCGCCGAGCCGCTGCTGGAGAAGGCGCTCGGCGAGGGCTGGGTGACCACCGGCGAGTCCTTCACCGGCAAGGACATGGAGCGCTGGACGTACGAGCGCCCGTTCGAGCTGATCGAGTTCCCCGCCCCGGCCCACTACGTCGTCAACGCGGAGTACGTGACGACCGAGGACGGTACGGGTCTGGTCCACCAGTCCCCCGCCTTCGGTGAGGACGACCTCAAGGTCTGCCGCTCCTACGGCCTGCCGGTCGTGAACCCGGTCCGCCCCGACGGCACCTTCGAGGAGGACGTGCCGCTCGTCGGCGGCGTCTTCTTCAAGAAGGCCGACGAGGCGCTGACCGCCGACCTGGACGCGCGCGGCAGGCTCTTCAAGCACATCGCCTACGAGCACAGCTACCCGCACTGCTGGCGCTGCCACACGGCCCTGCTCTACTACGCGCAGCCGTCCTGGTACATCCGCACGACGGCGGTCAAGGACCGCCTGCTGGAGGAGAACGAGAACACCAACTGGTTCCCGGAGTCGGTCAAGCACGGGCGCTTCGGCGACTGGCTGAACAACAACATCGACTGGGCGCTCTCCCGCAACCGCTACTGGGGCACCCCGCTGCCGATCTGGCGCTGTGAGGACGACCACCTGACCTGCGTGGGCTCGCGCGCGGAGCTGTCCGAGCTGACCGGCACGGACCAGTCGGGCCTCGACCCGCACCGCCCGTACATCGACGACGTGACCTTCGCCTGCCCGGCGGAGGGCTGCGGCCGGACCGCGACGCGCGTGCCGGAGGTCATCGACGCCTGGTACGACTCGGGCTCGATGCCCTTCGCGCAGTACGGCTACCCGTACCGGAACAAGGAGCTCTTCGAGTCCCGCTACCCGGCGCAGTTCATCAGCGAGGCCATCGACCAGACCCGCGGCTGGTTCTACACGCTGATGGCGGTCGGCACGCTGGTCTTCGACAAGTCGTCGTACGAGAACGTGGTCTGCCTGGGCCACATCCTCGCCGAGGACGGCCGCAAGATGTCCAAGCACCTGGGCAACATCCTGCAGCCGATCCCGCTGATGGACCAGCACGGCGCCGACGCGGTCCGCTGGTTCATGGCGGCCGGCGGCTCGCCGTGGGCGGCCCGCCGGGTGGGCCACGGCACCATCCAGGAGGTCGTCCGCAAGACCCTCCTGACCTACTGGAACACGGTCGCCTTCCAGGCCCTGTACGCCCGCACCTCGGGCTGGTCCCCGTCGGCGGCGGACCCGGCCCCGGAGGAGCGTCCGGTCCTGGACCGCTGGCTGCTGTCCGAGCTGAACACGCTGGTGGCCGAGGCCACCGAGGCGATGGAGTCGTACGACACCCAGCGCACGGGCAAGCTCCTGTCGGCCTTCGTCGACGACCTGTCGAACTGGTACGTGCGCCGCTCGCGCCGCCGCTTCTGGCAGGGCGACAAGGCGGCCCTCCGCACGCTGCACGAGGTCGTGGAGACGGTCACCCGCCTGATGGCCCCGCTCACGCCGTTCATCACGGAGCGCGTGTGGCAGGACCTGGTGGCCCCGGTGACCCCGGACGCCCCGGAGTCCGTCCACCTGGCGACCTGGCCGGAGCCGGACCGGGCGCTGATCGACGCCTCCCTCTCCGAGCAGATGCTGCTGGTGCGCCGCCTGGTCGAGCTGGGCCGCGCCACGCGCGCCGAGTCGGGCGTGAAGACCCGCCAGCCGCTCTCGCGGGCGCTGGTGGCCGCGGCGGGCTTCGCGGACCTGTCCCCGGAGCTCCAGGCCCAGATCACCGAGGAGCTGAACGTCTCGACGGTGGCCTCCCTCTCGGAGGTCGGCGGCAGCCTGGTCGACACCACGGCCAAGGCCAACTTCCGGGCGCTCGGCAAGCGCTTCGGCAAGGGCGTGCAGGACGTGGCGAAGGCCGTGGCGGCGGCGGACGCGGCGGCCCTCTCGCTCGCCCTCCGCGGCGGCGAGGCGACCATCGAGGTCGACGGCGAGCAGGTGACCCTCACGCCGGAGGAGGTCATCATCACCGAGACCCCGCGCGAGGGCTGGTCGGTCGCCTCGGACTCGGGCGCGACGGTCGCCCTCGACCTGGAGATCACCCCGGAGCTCCGCAAGGCGGGCCTCGCCCGTGACGCGATCCGTCTGATCCAGGAGGCCCGCAAGAACAGCGGCCTGGACGTCGCGGACCGCATCGCCCTGCGCTGGACCTCCACGTCGCCGGAGACGACGGAGGCCCTGACGGCCCACGCGTCCCTGATCGCGGACGAGGTCCTGTCCACGGACTACGCGGAGGGCGAGGCCGACACCACGTACGGCACCTCCTTCGAGGACGAGGGCCTGTCCCTCACCTTCCGCCTCCGCAAGGCGTAACACCCCCACGGAAGGGCCCGGCACCCCCAGGGGCGGCCGGGCCCTTCGTCATACCTCTGTGCGGGCCAGGCCTCGGGACGCGGCGCCCCTGGGGGGTCAGGGCCCGACCTCATAGCCTCGTGTGCGCCCACCCCCGGGACGCGTCGCCCCTTGGGGCACCGGGCCCTACCTCATAGCCCCGTGTGCGCCCACCCCCGGGCCGCGGCCTTCCGCCCTTCCGTGCGGGCCATCGCCTGCCCGCCAGGCTCCCACCCGCCGCCTGCGCCCTCCGCCCTCCCTGTCGCCTGTGGCCGCCCCACCCGGACCTCACCCACCGTGCGGACCCCACCCGCCGTGCGGTCACCCCCGGCGGCCTCCCCCTTCGTCCGGGCCCCACCCTCCCGCCCTGGCCTCGCCGCACGCCGCCCGTGCCTCCCCCTTCGGCCGGACCTCACCCGCTGTGCGATCACCCCAGGCAGCCTCCCCCTCCGCCCGGGCCTCGCCCCACCCCCGGCCTCGCCCCACCCCATCCCGGCCTCTCACCTGAGGGCCTCTCCCCATTCCGCGAGGGCCTCCCCCGCTCCGTGTGGGCAATCGTCCCGCTGGGGCGGGACGGGTGGGCACACGGGACCGCGCCATGGGCGGCGCGTCCGCCCCTCCGCACCGGCCCCCACCACCACCCTGCCGCGCCCTCATGACCCGCGTCACGACGGCCCACCACCGCAGGCGGTGGCATCGGCGCCGGCAAGGGGGCGGCCCAGGGTGCCGCGACGTGCTCCCGGGCGCGAGGCGGGCGCAGCCGGGCACGAGGGCTCGACGGCAACGCAAAGGGCCGGGCCCTGGGAGATTCCCAGGGCCCGGCCCTTTGAGACTGCCGACGACGGCTAGAGCCGCGGGGCCGTCAGTTGTCGTCCTCGTCGATCAGGAAGCCACGCATCGGCGCGGGCGCCTGCTGCATCGGCTGGGGAGCCTGCGGGCGGACCGGAGCCATCGGCTGGGTCATCGCCGGGGACATCTGCTGCTGGCCGCCGTAGGACGGGGCACCGCCCATCGGGCCGTTGCCACCGAAGGACGGGGCGCCGGCGCCGGCCGGGGCCATCGACGGGGACGGCGGCAGGGACGCGGTCGCCGGGGTGCGCGGCGGGGCCAGCGAGTCGTCGGCCTGGGTCTCCAGCTGACGCAGCTGCGACTCCAGGTACGACTTCAGGCGGGTCCGGTACTCACGCTCGAAGCCCCGCAGGTCCTCGACCTTGCGCTCGAGGGTGGCGCGGGCGGACTCCAGGGAGCCCATCGCGACGCGGTGCTTCTCCTGCGCGTCCCGCTCCAGGGCGTCGGCCTTGGCGCGGGCGTCCCGCTCCAGGCCCTCGGCGCGCGAGCGCGCCTCGCCGACGATCTTGTTGGCCTCGGAACGGGCCTCCGCGATCGCCTGGTCGGCGGTCTGCTGGGCCAGCGAGAGGACACGCGCGGCGCTGTCGCCACCCGGGCCCTGGGCCGGCTGCATCTGCTGCATCTGCTGCTGCGGGTGACCCATGGGGCCGCCCTGCATCGGACCGGGACCCATCGGGCCGCCCTGCATCGGGCCGGGACCCATGGGGCCGCCCTGCATGGGGCCACCCTGCATCGGGCCGGCGGGAAGCGCGGGGGCACCGGACGGCAGCTGCGGCGGGCCCATCTGCGGGGGCTGCTGCTGAGCCGGCGGTCCGGATATGGCGGCGGGCACGGGAGCGCCGGGACCGACAGGACGGTCCTGCTGCTCCGGCGGCTTGCGCATGCCCTGCTGCTGGTTCTGCGCGGCGGCACGGGTCGCGGCGGCCAGCTTGGCGCGCAGGTCCTCGTTCTCGCGGAGCAGTCGGGTCAGTTCGCCTTCGACCTCGTCGAGGAAGGCATCGACCTCGTCCTCGTCATAGCCTTCTCGAAGGCGGACGGTCGTGAACTGCTTGTTCCGCACGTCCTCGGGGGTCAGCGGCATCTCTTCTTCACCTCTACGTAGTCGTCGGCAGTCGGCAAGACCGTATCGTCCACATTCACCTCCACCATCACCTCGCGAAGTTGCTCACGATGGAGATCAGGATGTAAACGACGATCATCAGAACGAAGAAGGACAGGTCGAGTGCCACGCCCCCGAGACGCAACGGCGGGATGAGCCGCCGAAGAAGCTTGAGCGGTGGATCGGTGACAGTGTAGGTGGCCTCCAGTACGACCACCATCGCCTTACCGGGTTGCCATGAACGGGCGAACTGGAAGACATAGTCCATGACCAGCCGGAAGATCAGAAAGACCAGGAAGCACATCAGCGCGATGTAGATCACCTGCAAAGCGACGCCCATCCCGCGCTTCCCTCTCCCCTGACTCTCTTGCTCTCACTTGTCCGGCCGCCCTCTGCGGCCGGGCCGTACTCGGTCTCGTGTTCTCAGCTCTGGTTGAAGAATCCGCCCTCTGCGATCCGGGCCTTGTCCTCCGCCGTGACATCGACGTTAGCAGGCGACAACAGGAACACCTTCTGCGTCACGCGCTCAATGCTGCCATGGAGCCCGAAGACGAGTCCGGCGGCAAAGTCGACAAGTCGCTTTGCATCGGTGTCGTCCATCTCCGTGAGGTTCATGATCACCGGGGTCCCCTCACGGAAGTGTTCCCCGATGGTACGGGCCTCGTTGTAGGTCCGCGGGTGCAGCGTGGTGATGCGGTACGGCTCCCGCTCGGACACGACCTTGGGCATGATCACGGGTGCGTTCTTCTCCAGGCTGGGACGTTCGGGTGTGATGGATGCCACGGGGGCAATTCGGGCCGGACGTCCACTCTCGGCGGGTACCGGGACAGAATGGGACACGGGCTCACGGGGTGCGGGCGGGGCCACCACACGCACCGGTTCCTCCCGCTCCAGCTGGCGAGGAGGCTGGTGGTGGCGCCGGTCACGCTCCGGCTCCGGCTCCAGCTCGGGTTCGAAGTCGTCGTCGGGATCGAATCCCCGGCCGTCGTAACCATCGTCCTCCACGAGGCCGAGGTAGACCGCCATCTTGCGCATCGCGCCGGCCATTCTCTGCATCCTCCGCTCTGTGGTGGATCGCCCTTACCGAATGTCGCAGTGTCACCAAGTGCCCGCGATCCACGGGTCCGTCCGCCCCTCGGCGGAATGACCATATTTTCTGCTGTGGTCCGACTTGCTTCGCGACGTTACCCGAGCTTCGGGCGGACGCCGAGCACCGCCGTACCGATGCGCACGTGTGTCGCTCCGGCCGCGACGGCCTCCTCGAGGTCCGCGCTCATCCCAGCTGACACCATGTTCGCAGCCGGACGGGTCGCGCGCAGGGCAGTCGACAAATCCATCAGGCGCTCGAAGGCGGCCTGTTGCCGGCCCGCGTACGGACCGGCCAGGGGCGCGACGGTCATCAGTCCGCCGAGCCGCAGTCCGGGGGCGGCGTCGACGGCCGCCGCCAACTCCTCGATCCCGTCGGGCGCCACCCCGCCGCGCTCGCCCCGGTGGCCGGACTCGGCGTCGAGGGCCACCTGGATCAGACAGCCGAGCTCGCGCCCTTGGTTCTCCGCGGCCGTGGAAAGAGAGGAAACGAGCTTCAAACGGTCGACGGACTGCACCACATCGGCATAACCCACCACGGATCGGACCTTGTTCGTCTGCAACTGGCCCACGAAGTGCCAGCTCAGGTCGAGATCCGCGCAGGCCTCGGCCTTGGGCGCCGCATCCTGGTCCCGGTTCTCCGCCACGTGACGCACGCCGAGTTCGTGAAGGAGTCGTACGTCGCTCGCGGGGTAGGTCTTGGTGACCACGACGAGGGTCACGTCCTCCCGCTTCCGCCCGGCGGCGGCGCACGCGGCGGCGATGCGCTCCTCCACCTGGGCGAGGTTCGCGGCGAGTTCCGACTTGCGGTCCGTCATATCTCTTCTCAGATCAACCAGACATATCCCGCGAGTCGCCCGGTGGTGCGATCGCGGCGGTACGAGTAGTGGTCGGCGGACTCCAGGGTGCAGGCCCCGCTCGCCTCGACGTCGGTGACGCCGAGCCGCGCGAGCTGGGCCAGCACGCCCGCGGTGACGTCCACGGCGGGCGTGCCCCACGAGGTCTCGGCGTACGCGGCCGGTTCGACCGCCGCCACCTCGGCGCGCATCGCCTCCGGGACCTCGTAGCAGCGCCCGCAGACGGCGGGGCCGGTGCGGGCGACGATCCGCTCGGGGCGGGCGCCGAGTTCGGTCATCCGCGCCACGGCCGCCGGGACGACCCCGGCGACCATCCCGGGCCGCCCGGCGTGGGCGGCGCCGACGACCCCGGCGACGGGGTCGGCGAGCAGGACCGGGACGCAGTCCGCGGTGAGCACCGCGAGGGCGAGCCCCCGGCGGGCGGTGACGATCGCGTCGACGGACGGGACCGCCCCGGCCCCCCAGGGCCCTTCGACCTCGGCGACGTCGGCGCCGTGCACCTGGTTCATCCAGACCACCCGCGCCGGGTCGAGCCCGAGCGCCTCGGCGGCGCGCCCCCGGTTGCTCCGCACGGCCTCGGGGTCGTCGCCGACGGCACCGCCGAGGTTGAGCTCCTCGTACGGAACGGCGCTCACTCCGCCCCACCGGTCGGTGAAGGCGAAGTGGGCGCCGCTCGTGTCGTAACGCTGCCCTATCACTTCAAGAAGTCCGGGACATCCAGCTCTTCGGCCTGGGTGTCCGGGTACGGGCGGGCCGGCGGGACCACCGGCGGGGCGACGGGCGGCAGCGCGCTCTCGCTGACGGCCGCCGGCGCGGGCTCGGCCGGCGCCGGCTCCTCGCGCGGGGTCACCGTGCCGAGTCCGCCGAGCGGGCGGGAGGCCTCGGTGGCGCGGGGCGCCGGGGCGGGCTCCTCGCGCTTGGCGGAGGCCGAGCCGATGATGTTGTCGCGCCGGGCGGGCGGCTGGCCGCCGTCGAATCCGGCCGCGATGACGGTGACCCGGACCTCGTCGCCGAGGGCGTCGTCGATGACCGCGCCGAAGATGATGTTCGCCTCGGGGTGCGCCGCCTCGCTCACCAGCTGGGCGGCCTCGTTGATCTCGAAGAGACCGAGGTCGCTCCCGCCGGAGATGGACAGCAGCACGCCGCGGGCGCCGTCGATGGACGCCTCGAGGAGCGGCGAGGAGATCGCCATCTCGGCGGCGGCCACCGCGCGGTCGTCGCCGCGGGCGGAGCCGATGCCCATGAGGGCCGAACCGGCCTCGGACATGACCGACTTCACGTCGGCGAAGTCGAGGTTGATCAGACCCGGGGTGGTGATGAGGTCGGTGATGCCCTGGACACCGCTGAGGAGCACCTGGTCGGCCGACTTGAAGGCGTCGAGCACGGAGACCTGGCGGTCCGAGATCGACAGCAGCCGGTCGTTGGGGATGACGATGAGGGTGTCGACCTCTTCGCGGAGCTCGGCGATGCCGTCCTCCGCCTGGTTCGCGCGACGACGGCCCTCGAAGGTGAACGGCCGGGTGACCACACCGATCGTGAGGGCGCCGAGCGAGCGCGCGATGTTGGCGACGACGGGTGCGCCGCCGGTGCCGGTGCCGCCGCCTTCGCCTGCGGTGACGAAGACCATGTCGGCCCCCTTGAGGACCTCCTCGATCTCCTCACGGTGGTCCTCTGCCGCCTTGCGACCGACGGCCGGGTTCGCCCCGGCCCCGAGGCCACGGGTGAGTTCACGACCGACGTCGAGCTTGACGTCGGCGTCGCTCATCAACAACGCCTGCGCGTCGGTGTTGATGGCGATGAACTCGACGCCCTTGAGACCGACCTCGATCATTCGGTTGATGGCATTGACACCACCGCCGCCGACACCGATGACCTTGATGACTGCGAGGTAGTTCTGCGGTGCTGCCACGTCGAAGGCCTCTCGCCTCGAGTTACGTGTCGCCGCTTCGCGGTGGTAAGCGCGCCGCGACGACGGATGCCGATTGGGACGGTCCGAACGCCGACCCAAACCCTAACGTTGAAGTTTAGGGTTACCAGTGTCTCTGTTCGCTGGACTCTTCCGAACAGGACACTAAGTCGACAAGTGGCGCACGTTCAACGAACACGCCGAACCTCCCGTTTTTCTTTTCACCCTATGTGATCACCCGTAGCGCTGGCCAACCAGGGTCCTGGCCAGGGCCGATGAGCGTCAACTTCCCGACGAAGCGGGCGCGGTGGGGGCACTTACATCGAAGTGCCCCGCTTTGGGAGTCGCCTTCATGAGCGCGGTGAGAACCCGGGCCTTCACGGGCCCGTCCTCGCCGCTGCCCCAGAAGACGGTGCGGCCCTCGTCGAGCTCCAGAGTGATGGAGTCGAAGGACATGATCCGGACGACACGGACGTCCTGGGCGATTTTCTCCGGGAGTTCGCCCGTCACGCCTACCGCCGCCCGCAGCAGCCGCTCCCCGTCGAAGCGGCGCAGGCTCGGTGAGGCGGCGACGTCGAGGACGAGCCGGGGCACCCCGGCGGGCGGGGTCGGCACGGTGGCGAACCGGACGGCGCCGGAGTCCACTTCGTCGAACTTTCCGCCCTTTTCGATGAGCAGGACGGGCCGACGTTCCGTCACTTTCAGCCCGATTCCGTGCGGCCAGGAGCGGACGACGTCCACGTCCGCGATCCGCGGCAGCCGCTCCCGCAGCCGGGCCTCGATGGCGTCGGTGTCGACGGACACGAGCGGCGCGCCGACGGGCACGGCGGCCACCCGCTCGACCTCGGCCGGGGTGAGCACCCGGGTGCCGGAGGTGGTGACCTGCTCCACCCGGAACCAGCCGGAGCCGTAGAGCGCCCAGACGCCGCCGGCCACGAGAACAAAAGCGGCGAGGGCGATCAGGAGCGCACGCGGGCCGGGCACCCGGAGGTTCCGGGTGCCCGGTCGGGACGGCCGCTGCGGGGAGCCCTCGGACCTGCTCGCTCCGCTCTTCTGCTGGGTCGCCGGTCCGGCTGCCACAGTGGCGTCTCCTGCCCGTCGGCGCCGCTACGCCTGACGGCGGGCGGCGATCGCCTCGTACACCATGCCGACGAGCAGGTCGTCGGCGTCCCGGCGGCCGAACTCGGAGGCGGCGCGGGACATCTCGTACAGGCGGTGCGGATCGGCCAGTACGGGCAGGACGTTGGCCTGCACCCACTGCGGCGACAGTTCCGCGTCGTCGACGAGGAGTCCACCGCCGGCCTTCACCACCGGCTGGGCGTTGAGCCGCTGTTCGCCGTTGCCGATGGGCAGCGGGACGTAGGCGGCCGGGAGTCCGACGGCGGAGAGTTCGGCGACGGTCATCGCGCCCGCGCGGCAGAGCATCATGTCGGCGGCGGCGTACGCGAGATCCATCCGGTCCACGTACGGTACCGGCACGTACGGCGGCATTCCGGGCATGTTGTCGACACGCGGCATTTCGTTCTTCGGGCCGACCGCGTGCAGGATCTGGATGCCGGAGCGCTGGAGCACCGGGGCGATCTGCTGCACGACCTCGTTGAGCCGGCGCGCGCCCTGGGAGCCGCCGGAGACCAGCAGGGTCGGCAGGTTCGGGTCGAGGCCGAACGCGGCGCGCGCCTCGGGGCGCATGCGGGCGCGGTCCAGGGTGGCGATGGTGTGCCGCAGCGGGATGCCGATGTAACGGGCGTTGCGCAGCTTGGAGTCCGGGGTGGCGACGGCGACCCCGGCCGCGTAGCGCGAGCCGATCTTGTTGGCGAGACCGGGCCGGGCGTTGGCCTCGTGGACCACGATCGGCACACCGAGCCGCTTGGCGGCGAGGTAGCCGGGCAGCGCCACGTAACCGCCGAAGCCCACCACGCAGTCCGCCTTGGTGCGTTCCAGGACCTGCTCGGCGGCCTTGATGGTGCCGCGCAGCCGTCCGGGGACGGTGATCAGCTCGGGCGTGGGCTTGCGGGGCAGCGGCACGGCGGGGATGAGCGCCAGCTCGTAGCCCCGCTCGGGGACCAGCCGGGTCTCCAGGCCCTTCTCCGTGCCCAGCGCCGTGATCCCCACGGAGGGGTCCTGCCTGCGCAGGGCGTCCGCGAGGGCGAGCGCGGGCTCGATGTGACCGGCGGTACCTCCGCCGGCGAGTACGACATGCACCGAAATTCACCGCTCTCCGGACGGACGCTTCTTGACGCGCCGTCGCATCGACTTCCATCTCCCCCCGGCCCGCTTGCCCCACCCGGGGCGGCGCATGGCCAGGGCCGCTTTCGCGGCGGGTTCCTGTCGCGCGAAGGCGATCAGGAGCCCGACGGCGAACATGGTCGGCAGCAGGGCCGACCCCCCGTAGGAGAACAACGGGAGCGGGACTCCGGCGATCGGCAGCAGACCGAGCACCGCACCGATGTTGATCACGGCCTGCGCCGTGATCCAGGTGGTCACGCCTCCCGCGGCAAACCTGACGAAGGGGTCCTCCGTGCCTCCGGCCACGCGGATACCCGCATAGCCTAGAGCCGCGAACAGGGCCAGCACCGACAGCGTCCCCGCCAGACCCAGTTCCTCCCCGGTGACGGCGAAGATGAAGTCGGTGTGGGCTTCGGGGAGTTGGCCCCATTTTTCCACACTTGCCCCGAGTCCGGAACCGAACCATCCGCCGGAGGCCAGCGCGTAGATTCCGTGCGCGGCCTGCCAGCAGGGGTCGCCCGCGCCGCCGGGGTCGCTCGCGCCGATGCAGCCCAG
Source organism: Streptomyces sp. NPDC101191 (assembly GCF_044767915.1). Lineage (NCBI taxonomy): Bacteria > Bacillati > Actinomycetota > Actinomycetes > Kitasatosporales > Streptomycetaceae > Streptomyces > Streptomyces sp. NPDC101191. Next base: position 340,741 of record NZ_JBIWOU010000006.1, on the reverse strand, counting down.
CCGCTCCATCCGGTGCGGGCTGGTCTTGATCAGCAGCATGCCGATCGCGCCGGCGACGCCGAGCACGCCCACAAAGAGCCGGGTGGGGGCGCCGGCGGTCCACAGCAGGCCGAACAGGATCGCCGTGAGAATGATCGCCGTGCCCATGTCACCGCCCAGCATGATGAGACCGAGCAGCAGAAACGTTCCGGGCACCAGCGGCACCAGCATGTGCTTCCACTGGGTCAGCAGCCTCATGTCCTGTTTGCGGGCCAGCAGATCGGCCCCCCACAGGATCAGCGCCAGCTTGCCGAACTCGCTGGGCTGGAGCATGAACGGTCCGCCCAGTGAGATCCAGTTCTGGTTGCCGCCGACCGAGACTCCTATCCCGGGCACCTGCACGAGGATCATCAGGAAGATCGCCCCGACCAGGATCGGGTAGGCCAGCGCCCGGTGCAGCCGCACCGGCATCCGGGATGCCACGAAGAGCAGCCCGGCACCCAGCAGCGCCGCGAAGAACTGCTTGCGGAAGAAGTACGAGGGCACCAGGTCGTAGCGGAGCGCCGTGATCATCGAGGCGGAGTAGACCATCACCAGGCCGAGCGCGGTGATGAGCAGCCCCGCGCCGACGATCACGTAGTACGCCGTGAGCGGCCGGTCCCAGGCCCGGCGGGCCCGCTCGTAGAGCCCGCGCACTCCCCCCGCGCGCCGGGTCCTCGGCGCCGCGGGGGCGCGGCCGCCGCGAACGGCGGCGGCCTTCCGCGGCCCGGCGGTTCTGCTCGGCATGGTCGCTGTCCCCTCCAGTCGTGCCCGGCTGCGCCGGACCTGTTGGCTGGTCAGGTCAGGCGCGCCCGGTGGCGGCGAGGGCGCGGACGGCGTCCGCGAAGGCCTCGCCCCGCTTGTTGTAATTGGCGAACATGTCCATCGACGCACAGGCGGGGGCCAGCAGGACCGTGTCCCCCGGCCGGGCGAGCGCGGCCGCCTCCTGGACCGCCGCGGACATCGCCCCAGTGTCGGTCCGGTCGAGGTCCACCACCGGGACCTCCGGGGCGTGTCGCGCCAGGGCTTCGCGGATCAGCTCCCGGTCCTGGCCGATCAGGACGACCCCGCGCAGCCGCTTCGCGGAGTTCGTCACGAGCTCGTCGAAGGTCGCGCCCTTGGCGAGGCCGCCGGCGATCCAGACGATCGGGTCGTAGGCCGCCAACGAGGCTTCCGCGGCGTGGGTGTTGGTGGCCTTGGAGTCGTCGACGTAGACGACTCCCTGGATCTCCTCGACCAGTTCGATGCGGTGCGGATCGGGCCGGAAGGCCCGCAGCCCGTCCCGTACGGCCTTCGGCTCGACACCGTAGGCGCGGGCGAGGGCGGCCGCGGCGAGCGCGTTGGCGATGTTGTGCGGGGCCGGCGGCTGGACGTCGGAGACCTCGGCCAGCTCCTGGGCGTTCTTCTGCCGGTTCTCGACGAAGGCCCGGTCGACGAGGATGCCCTCGACGACTCCGAGCTGCGAGGGGCCGGGGGTGCCGAGGGTGAAGCCGATGGCCCGGCAGCCCTCCTCGACGTCGGCCTCCCGGACCAGGTCCTCGGTGACCTTGTCGGCCACGTTGTAGACGCAGGCGATCCGATTGCCCTCGTAGACACGGCCCTTGTCGGCGGCGTACGCCTCCATGGAGCCGTGCCAGTCGAGGTGGTCGGGCGCCAGGTTGAGCACGGCGGCCGAGTGGGCGCGCAGCGAGGGCGCCCAGTGCAGCTGGTAGCTGGAGAGCTCCACGGCGAGCACGTCGTAGCGCTCCTCGCCGAGGACGGCGTCGAGCAGCGAGACACCGATGTTGCCGACGGCGGCGGTGCGCAGACCGGCCGCCTCCAGGATGGAGGCGAGCATCCGCACCGTCGTGGTCTTGCCGTTGGTGCCGGTGACCGCGAGCCACGGGGCCGCGTCCGGGCCGCGCAGCCGCCAGGCCAGCTCGACGTCGCCCCAGATCTCCACACCGGCCGCCCGGGCGGCCTGGAAGAGGGGCTTGTCGGGCTGCCAGCCCGGCGCGGTGACGATCAGTTCGGTGCCGGGCGGCAGGGTGGCCCCGTCGCCGAGGCGGACGGTGATGCCCTCCGCCTCCAGCTCGGCCGCCTGGGCCCGGGAGCGCTCGTCGTCGCCGTCGTTGACGACCGTGACGACCGCTCCGAGGCCGTGCAGGACGCGCGCGGCGGGGATGCCGCTCACGCCGAGCCCGGCGACGGTGACGTGCTTGCCCTGCCAGTCCAGCTCGCTCACTTTTCGGACGCCCATCCCGCGTAGAAGATGCCCAGGCCCACGATCACGTAGATGCCCTGGATGATCCAGAAGCGGACGACGACCAGGACCTCGGACCACCCCTTGAGTTCGAAGTGGTGCTGGAGGGGCGCCATCCGGAAGACGCGCTTGCCCGTCATCTTGAACGAGCCGACCTGGATGACCACGGACATCGTGATCATCACGAAGAGGCCGCCGAGGAGGGCGAGCAGCAGCTCCGTGCGGGAGCAGATGGCGAGACCGGCCAGCGCGCCGCCGAGGGCCAGCGAGCCGGTGTCACCCATGAAGATCTTGGCGGGCGAGGTGTTCCACCACAGGAAGCCGAAGCAGGCGCCCATCAGCGCGGAGGCGACGACCGCGAGGTCGAGCGGATCGCGTACCTCGAAGCAGGCGTTGGGGTTGGTCAGGGTCATGGCGTTGGCGCACGACTCCTGGAACTGCCAGAGCCCGATGAAGGTGTAGGCGCCGAAGACCATCACCGACGCGCCGGTGGCCAGACCGTCCAGACCGTCCGTCAGGTTCACGCCGTTGGACATGGCCAGGATCATGAAGAGCGCCCAGACCACGAACAGCACCGGGCCGATGGCCCAGCCGAAGTCGGCGATGAAGGAGAGCTTCGTGGAGGCCGGGGTGTTGCCGCGCAGGTCGGCGAACTGCAGCGAGAGCACGGCGAAGGCGATGCCGACGATCAGCTGACCGGCCATCTTCGCCTTGGCCCGCAGACCGAGCGAACGCTGCTTGACGATCTTGATGTAGTCGTCGAGGAAGCCCACCAGGCCCATGCCGGCCATGAGGAACAGCACCAGCACGCCCGAGTACGTCGGGTCCTCGCCGGTGATGACCTTGGCCAGGGCGTACGCGATGAGGGTGGCCAGGATGAAGGAGATACCGCCCATGGTGGGCGTGCCCTTCTTCCCGGCGTGGCCGCGCGGGCCGTCGTCGCGGATGAACTGTCCGTATCCCTTGCGGGCGAGCAGCTTGATGAGCAGCGGGGTGCCGATCAGGGTCAGGAAGAGCCCGATGGCCCCCGCGAAGAGGATCTGCCTCATCGGCCGGCGACCTCACCCTCGGAGCCCTCGAGCAGTGCCAGGGCGACCCGCTCCAGACCGACCGACCTGGAAGCCTTCACCAGGACGATGTCCCCCGGTCGCAGCTCACTGCGCAACAGGTCGACCGCCGCCTGCGCGTCGGACACGTGCACCGACTCCTCACCCCACGAACCCTCGTTATAGGCGCCCAGTTGCAGCCAGGACGCTTCCCTGTCCCCGACCGCGACGAGCTTGCTGACGTTGAGCCGGACGGCGAGCCGTCCGACCGCGTCGTGCTCGGCGAGCGACTCGTCTCCGAGCTCGGCCATCTTGCCGAGCACCGCCCACGTACGACACCCCCTGGCCTGTGCGGGCCTGCCCATGGCCGCGAGCGCGCGCAGGGCGGCTCGCATGGACTCGGGGTTCGCGTTGTAGGCGTCGTTGACGATCGTCACGCCGTCCGGACGCTCGGTGACCTCCATGCGCCAGCGCGACAGGGTGCCCGCCTCGGAGAGCGCGGTGGCGATCTCCTCCACGGGCATGCCCAGCTCATGGGCGACGGCGGCCGCGGCGAGCGCGTTCGACACGTGGTGCTCACCGTACAGGCGCAAGGTCACGTCGCTGCACCCGGTGGGTGTGTGAAGCCTGAAAGAGGGCTGTCCGTTCTCTGTGAGCCGGACATTCTCGGCACGTACGGCCGCTTCGTCCGCCTCTCCGAACAGGACGACGCGCGCCGCGGTCCGCTTGGCCATGGCGCGTACGAGGGGGTCGTCGGCGTTCAGTACGGCGATGCCGCCGTCCTCGGCGGTCGGCAGGGACTCGACCAGCTCGCCCTTGGCCTCGGCGATCTGCTCGCGTCCGCCGAACTCGCCGATGTGCGCGGAGCCCACGTTGAGGACGAGCCCGATGCGCGGCGGGGTGAGGCCGGTGAGGTAGCGGATATGGCCGATTCCGCGCGCTCCCATCTCCAGGACGAGGTGCCGGGTGCCGACGTCGGCCCTGAGCGCGGTCAGCGGCAGGCCGATCTCGTTGTTGAGGGAGCCGGGCGTCCACACGGTGGGCGCGTGGCGGTCCAGGACCTGGGCGATCAGGTCCTTGGTGGAGGTCTTGCCGGCCGAGCCGGTGAGGGCGACGACATCGGTGCCGAGGCGTTCGACCACCGCCCGGGCGAGGGCCCCGAGCGCTGCCTGGACGTCCGGCACGACGAGCGCGGGCACGCCGACGGGGCGGGCCGCGAGCACGGCGACGGCGCCCGCCGCGACGGCCCGCTCGGCGTAGTCGTGGCCGTCGACACGCTCACCCGCGAAGGCGGCGAAGAGGCTGCCGGGCCGCACCTCGCGGGAGTCGATCACGACGGGCCCGGTGACCTGGACGGCCGGATCCGGTATGTCGTGCGGCTGCCCGCCGACGATTTCGGCGATCTCGGCGAGGGAGAGGGCGATCACTGCTTCATCCCTGACTGTTCTGGTGACGGTGTGCGTCCTGCTGGCTCTGCTGACTGCGGATCGCCTCGCGCAGGACCTGGCGGTCGTCGAAGGGGCGGACCACGCCGGCGGTCTCCTGGCCCTGCTCGTGGCCCTTGCCGGCGACCAGGACGGTGTCGCCCGGCTCCGCGCGGGCCACGGCCGCGGCGATGGCGGCCGCCCGGTCGGCGTCGACCAGGACCTCGCCGCGCTGGTACGCCGGCACCTCGGAGGCGCCGGCCAGCATCGCGGTGAGGATCGCGAGCGGGTCCTCGGAGCGCGGGTTGTCCGACGTGAGGACGGCGGTGTCGGCGAGCCGGGCCGCGGCGGCGCCCATCGGGCCGCGTTTGGTGGTGTCGCGGTCGCCGCCGCAGCCGATGACGACGTGCAGCTTTCCGCGGGTCACCTCGCGCAGCGAGCGCAGGACCGATTCGACGGCGTCGGTCTTGTGCGCGTAGTCGACGACCGCGAGGTACGGCTGGCCGGCGTCGACGCGCTCCAGGCGGCCGGGGACGCCGGGGACGGCGGCGATGCCGTCGGCGGCGGTCTGCGGGTCGATGCCCGCGGCGGCGAGGGTGACGATCGCGGCGAGGGTGTTGGCGACGTTGAACGGGCCGGGCAGCGGGGCGGTGGCGGAGATCCGCGCGCCGTCGGGACCGACGACCGTGAAGGTGGAGTCGGCGGCTCCGCTGACGACGTCCTCGGCGCGCCAGTCCGCGTTCGGGTCGCCCGCCGCGGAGAAGGTGACGACCGGGACGGACGCCTCCTTCGCGAGCCGGCGGCCGTACTCGTCGTCGAGGTTCACCACGCCGCGCCGGCTGCGCCGGGGGGTGAACAGCCGCGCCTTGGCCTGGAAGTAGTCCTCCATGTCGGAGTGGAACTCCATGTGCTCCGGGCTCAGGTTGTTGAAGACGGCGACGTCGAAGACGCAGCCGTCGACCCGGCCGAGCACGAGGGCGTGGCTGGAGACCTCCATGGCGACGGCCTCGACGCCGCGTTCGCGCATCACCGCGAACAGGGCCTGGAGGTCGGTGGCTTCGGGGGTGGTCCGCTCGGACTTGATGCGCTCGTCGCCGATGCGCATCTCGACGGTGCCGACCAGGCCGGTGGCCTTCTCCGCGCCGCGCAGTCCGCCCTCGACGAGGTAGGCGGTGGTGGTCTTGCCCGAGGTGCCGGTGATGCCGATCTGGAGGAGGTCCTCGCCGGGCCGCCCGTAGATCTCGGCGGCGAGCTCGCCCATCCGTCCGCGCGGGTCCTCGACGACGAGGACCGGCAGACCGGTCGCGGCGGCGCGCTCGGCTCCGGCCGGGTCGGTCAGGACGGCAGCGGCGCCGAGGCCGGCGGCCTGGGCGACGAAGTCGGCGCCGTGCGCGCGGGCGCCGGGAAGCGCCGCGTACACGTCGCCGGGGCGGACCGCCCGCGAGTCGTGCGTGATGCCGGAGACCTCGGCGTCGGTTCCGGCGCCGGCGGTCCCGACACCCAGCCGTGCGGCGAGCTCGCCCAGGGGTGTCGGGCGGAGCCGCTCCGGTCGGGGCGGGGTGGTTCGGTACTGATCAGCGTGTGGCACGGCGGTGAGCGTACCGGGCTCACCCGCCGGGGGGCTAAATCGGGCCGCGTCGGCGTCGGAGTTCGATTTCCGGTTCCCGGAACGAGGGGTGATCGTTGTCACTGGAGCTCCCGGAGTGTCACGGGTGTCACGGTCGTACGGCTTTCAGGGGGATCACGGCTTGAAGGACACCGGGAGTCGGGCGGGGCCGCTGCCGGTCGGCGGGACGTGCAGGGTCTTGAGGGCGAACTCCATGACCTTCTTGTAGATGGGTCCGCAGATCTGGCCTCCGAAGTAGAGGCCCTTGGTGGGGTTCTGGATGGCGCAGTAGACGGTCACGCGGGGCTGGTCGGCGGGGGCGAAGCCGGCGAAGGACGCGGTGTAGCCCTTGTAGCGGCCGAGTTCGGGATCGACCCGGTTGGCGGTGCCGGTCTTGCCGGCGACGCGGTAGCCGGGGATGGCGGCCTTGTTTCCGGTGCCCTCCTCGTCGTCGACGACGGACTCCAGCATCTGTGCCAGGGTCCTGGCGGTCTTCTCGCTGACCACCCGGGACTCCTTGGGCGCGGGCGCCGCGGTGAAGCGCCCGTCCGGGCCCCTGGTGCCGCGCACCAGGGTCGGCTCGATCCGGACGCCGCCGTTGGCGATCGTCGAGTAGACCGAGGCGGCCTGCATGGCGTTGAGGGAGAGGCCCTGGCCGAAGGGGATCGTGTACTGCTGCGAGGTCGACCAGTCCTGCGGTCGGGCGAGGATGCCGGGGGTCTCGCCGGGGTAGCCGAGTCCGGTGAGGCTGCCGACGCCGAACCTGCGCAGGTAGTCGTGGAGCACCCGATTGGACTCGGCCTGGTTCTTGCCGAGCTGGCCGGTGGCGAGGATGGTGCCGATGTTGCTGGACTTGGCGAGGACGCCGTTGAGCGTCAGGTACCAGGTCCGGTGGTCGATGTCGTCCTTGAAGAGCCGGTCGCCGCGGTGCAGCCGGTTGGGGACGACGACCCGGGTGTCGGGGGTGGCCACGCCCTCCTCCAGGACGGCGGCCATGGACATGACCTTGGCGGTCGAGCCGGGCTCGTAGGCGTCCTGGAGGGCCGCGTTGCCCATGGCGGTGGCGTTGGCCTGGGAGAGGTCGTTGGGGTCGAAGCCGGGGGCATTGGCCATGGCGAGCACCTCGCCGGTCCTGGTGTCCTGGACGACGACGTAGCCGCGGTCGGCCTTGGACTTGCGGACCTGCTCGGTGATGGCCTGCTGGGCGGCCCACTGGATGTCCCGGTCGATGGTCAGCTCGATGTCGGAGCCGGGCACCGCCGGGGTGCCCTGGGAGCCGGCGGTCGGTACCCGCCGGCCGCCGGACTGGGCGAAGCGGATCTTCCCGTCCTTGCCCGCGAGTTCCGTGTCGAGCATCGACTCCACGCCGCCGGCGCCGCGGCCCTCGGCGTTGACGTAGCCCAGTATCCCGGCGGCGAGCTCCCGGTTGGGGTACACGCGCTTCTTGCTGGGCTCGCTGAGGACGCCGCCGAGCAGATTGACGCCGTTGGCGGGCTTGGCCTTCTGCTCGTAGACCTTCTTCAGGTCCTTGATCTGGTTCCAGACCTGGGGGGTCTGCTTGCGGGCGAGCAGGGTGTAGCGGGACTTGGGGGTGCGCAGCTTCCTGGCGAGCTCGGCGGGCTGCTTGCCGAGGATCGGGGCGAGCAGCGCGGCCGCCTGCTCCGGGGCGTCCCGGAGCTTGGACTCCTCCGGCGTGAAGAGCTTGGGGTCGGCGGTGACGTCGTACGCGTCGACGCTGGCGGCCAGGGCGACCCCGGAGCGGTCGGTGATCTCACCGCGGTCGGCGGAGAGCGTGTACTCCTGGTAGCGGTGCTTCTCGGCCTTGGCGGCGTAGGCGGCGGCGTCCACGGCCTGGACCTGGAGCAGCCGGACGACGAAGACGAGCATGACGAGGGTCAGCCCGAGGGAGACCAGGCGCAGCCGAGGCTTGGGCCTGCCGAGCCGGATCGTGCGGGCCCTGGCGGGCGGACGGGGGGCGGGGCGCCGGGCCTGGGCGGGCCGCGGGGCGGGCCGGCCGGCGGCGGGGCGGGGGCGTGCGGGCCGCGCGGGGCCGGGGACGCGGCGGGGCGGGGGCTCCTTGGAGGGCACGGGTCACCTGCCGGAGGTCGTCGGGGCGGTCGCGGTGGTCTTCGGCGTGTCGGGGGTGGCCGGCGGCTTCGACACGGGGGTCCCCGGCGTCTCCGGGGGCTTCACCGAGCCACCGGGGGCCGAGGGCGTGCGGTCGGCGCCCGGGGTGGGCCGCGGCGAGGGCGTCGGGGAGACCGCCTCGGAAGGGACGCCGCGGACCTTGCCGTCGGGGTCGAGGAAGGCGGGGCTGCCACCGGGCACCATGCCGAGCTCGCGGGCCCGGCGCTCCAGGGCGTCGGGCGCGGCGCTGTCGTCCACGTCCCGCTGCAGGGCCTGCTCCTCGTCGGTGAGCTCGGTGGTCTTCTTCTTCAGCTCGCTGAGCTTGAAGGAGCCCTGGTTGAGGGCGGAGTTGAGCAGCAGCAGGCTGATCAGGCCGCCGCCGAGCAGGAGCACGACGAGCAGGACGAAGGGGGTGCGGGCCGCGGTGCTGGGGCCGGACGGCATGAGCCGCCCGAGCCGCGCGGCCCGCCCTTTGAGAGGCCCCTGTTTCGTCATCGCCCGTCCTCGTCCGCTTCTCCGCCCGCGAGGCGCACCGGTGCGGGCATGTCGGTCGTCTGCGGCCCGGCGGCCTCGCGTGCGCGGCTCACGGGAGTACGTCCTCCCTGATCCGCTCCGCACCCCTCAGACGCGCCGGGGCCGCCCGGCGGTTCTCCGCGATCTCCTCCTCGGTGGGGAGTTCGGCGCCACGAGTGAGGAGCTTCAGGCGGGGCTGGTACTGCTCGGGTACGACCGGGAGCCCGGGCGGGGCGGTGTTGGCGGCACCGGCCGCGAACACCTGCTTCACCAGCCGGTCCTCCAGGGAGTGGTACGACAGGACGGCGATGCGGCCGCCGACGGCCAGGGCCTTCACGGCCGCCGGGATCGCGTCCTCCAGCACCGAGAGCTCGCCGTTGACCTCGATGCGCAGCGCCTGGAAGGTGCGCTTGGCCGGGTTGCCGCCGGTGCGCTTGGCGGCCTGGGGCAGGGAGTCGCGGATCAGCTCGACCAGGCGGGCGCTGTTGGTGAAGGGCTCCTTCTCGCGCTCGCGCACGATCGCGGAGACGATCCGCTTGGCCTGCTTCTCCTCGCCGTAGGCGCGCAGGATGCGGACGAGCTCGCCGGCCGGGTAGGTGTTGAGCACCTCGGCGGCGCTGATGCCGGTCGTCTGGTCCATGCGCATGTCGAGCGGGGCGTCCTGCGCGTAGGCGAAGCCGCGGTCGGCCTCGTCCAGCTGCATGGAGGAGACGCCCAGGTCGAAGAGGACGCCGTCGACGCGCGGGATGCCGAGCCGGTCCAGGACCTCGGGCAGCTCGTCGTAGACCGCGTGCACGAGGGTGGCGCGCTCCCCGTACGGGGCGAGCCGCTCGCCGGAGAGGCGCAGGGCCTCCTTGTCCCGGTCGAGGGCGACCAGTCGTACCTCGGGGAATCGGCTCAGGAGCGCCTCGCTGTGTCCGCCGAGGCCCAGGGTGCAGTCGACGACGACCGCGCCGGGCCGCTCCAGGGCGGGCGCCAGCATGTCCAGGCACCGCTGGAGCATCACCGGGACGTGTCGGTCGTTGCTCAATGCGCCCTCTCAGATCCGGCGGGGAAAGGCACCACCGGCGAGCGGGAGGGCCGAGCCGTGGGTACCGCCGCACTTAACGGGGAGAAACGGCGGAAATCGCGCGATGTCTCCGTGAACTTCGCGCCACTTTAGTCCACCGGACCGGCCGGTCAACCAACCGGCTGGCGCGTCGCGCGCCCCGCCGGGAGGGGCCGGACGATTCGTGCCGTTCACCCGGTCGGCCCCGTTCTCGACGGCCTGTGGGGTCGCTCACAACAAGGTTCGATGACGCTGTTTGTCCGCTCTCACAGCAGGCTCGGACAGCCCGTGACCATTACCGTCGGAGACATGTCGACCCCTGCGCACACCTCAGCCGCCGCCATACGCACCGAGAGCGCGGTCACCGACCGTCTCGTCCAGGCCAATCGCCGTTACGCCGACGACTTCGCCGACCCGGGAATGGACGCGCGGCCCGTGTTGCAGGTCGCCGTCGTCGCCTGCATGGACGCCCGTCTCGACCTGCACGCGGCGCTCGGCCTCGAACTCGGCGACTGCCACACGATCCGCAACGCCGGCGGTGTGGTCACGGACGACGTGATCCGGTCGCTCACGATCAGCCAGCGGGCGCTCGGCACCCGCAGCGTGATGCTGGTGCACCACACCGGCTGCGGCCTGGAGTCGCTCACCGAGGACTTCCGGCACGAGCTGGAGGACGAGGTCGGCCAGCGTCCGGCCTGGGCCGTGGAGGCCTTCCGCGACGTCGACCAGGACGTCCGCCAGTCGATGCAGCGGGTGCGCACCTCCCCGTTCCTGCTGCACACCGACGACGTGCGGGGCTTCGTCTTCGATGTGACGACGGGTCTGCTGCGCGAGATCGACCCGGCCGCCGCGGCCGGATAACCCGCCGTCCCTCCTGCTCCGGGCCGCCCGTTCGGATCGGATCGGTCCGGCACAAGGCCACAAACCCCGGCAATTCGCCCCGAGTTATCCACAGGCCTCCCGCAGGCAAGTGACACGACCCGGTCACGCCAACAAGAATGCACGGGTGACACCCCCCGGCCCATCCGCCGGGGGCAGGTGTCGGAGCTGCGGAAAGGGCCGAGGAGGGCCGGGTGACGACCTATGACGATCGAGCGAGCCTCACAGATCTGACCACCACAGCGGAGCGGGTCCGCAGGTCGGTGGAGGGTGTGATCGAGGGCAAGCCCGAGGTCGTACGGCTTGCGCTGACCGTGCTGCTCGCCGAGGGACATCTCCTCATCGAGGACGTCCCGGGCGTGGGCAAGACGATGTTGGCCAAGACGCTGGCGCGGTCCATCGACTGCTCGGTGCGCCGTATCCAGTTCACGCCCGACCTGCTGCCGTCGGACGTCACGGGTGTGTCGATCTTCGACCAGCAGCGGCGCGAGTTCGAGTTCAAGCCGGGCGCGATCTTCGCGCAGATCGTCATCGGCGACGAGATCAACCGGGCCTCGCCGAAGACCCAGTCCGCTCTCCTGGAGTCCATGGAGGAGCGTCAGGTCACGGTCGACGGCCAGACCTACGAGCTGCCCAGCCCCTTCATGGTGGTCGCCACCCAGAACCCGGTGGAGATGGAGGGCACCTATCCGCTGCCGGAGGCGCAGCGCGACCGCTTCATGGCCCGGGTCTCCATCGGCTACCCGAACGCCGAGGCCGAGCTCAAGATGCTCGACGTGCACGGCTCCGCCTCCCCGCTGGACGACCTCCAGCCGGTGGCCCACGCCCACGACGTCCTCAAGCTGATCGAGGCGGTCCGCGCGGTCCACGTCGCCGACGCCGTCAAGCGCTACGCGGTGGACCTCGTCGCCGCCACCCGCACCCACCCCGACCTGCGGCTCGGCGCCTCGCCGCGCGCCACGCTGCACCTGCTGCGGGCCGCGAAGGCCTCCGCCGCCCTGAGCGGCCGGGAGTACGTGCTGCCGGACGACGTCCAGGCGCTCGCCGCCCCGGTGCTCGCCCACCGGCTGCTGCCGACCGCGACGGCCCAGCTGAGCCGCCGCACGGCCGAGCAGGTCGTCCACGACATCCTGCAGCGCACCCCCGTGCCGGCCGCCGCTCCCCCGGTGCAGCAGCCCGGACCGCTCTACGGCCAGCAGCAGCCCGGCGCCCGGCGGCTGTGATGGGCACCGCCGACGCTCCGCCCGGGGCCGAGGGGGGTCCGGACGACGGCGACCGGGGCAGCCTGCGGACCGCCCTGGGCGGGCTCACCACCCGCGGCCGGTCCTTCCTCGCCGCCGGGGTCGCGGCCGCCGTCTGCGCCTACGTGCTCGGCCAGGCCGATCTGCTGCGCGTCGGGCTGCTGCTCGCCGTGCTGCCGCTGATCTGCGTCGTCGCGCTGCACCGCACCCGCTACCGGGTCGCGGGCAGCCGCCGGCTCGCCCCGCAGCGGGTCGCCACCGGCGCGGAGGCCCGGGTGCACCTGCGCGTGGACAACGTGTCGCGGATGCCCACCGGCCTGCTGATGCTCCAGGACCACGTGCCGTACATGCTCGGGGCGCGCCCGCGGTTCGTGCTCGACCGCGTCGAGGCGGGCGGGCGCCGCGAGGTGTCCTACCGGGTCCGCTCCGACCTGCGCGGACGCTTTCCGCTCGGCCCGCTCCAGCTGCGGCTCAACGACCCCTTCGGGATGTGCGAGCTGACCCGCTCCTTCCGCGCGTACGACACGCTGACCGTGATCCCGCGCACCGAACCGCTGCCCTACGTGAAGCTGGCGGGCGAGTCCGCCGGGTACGGGGACGGGCAGCAGCGGTCCCTGGCGCTGGCCGGGGACGACGACATCATTCCGCGCGCCTACCGGCACGGCGACGACCTGCGACGGGTCCACTGGCGCTCCACCGCGCGCTACGGCGAGCTGATGGTGCGCCGTGAGGAGCAGCCGCAGCGCGCCCGCTGCACGGTGCTCCTGGACACCCGGGACATCGCCTACGAGGGCGCCGGGCCCGACTCCGCCTTCGAGTGGGCGGTCTCCGGCGCGGCCTCCGTGCTCACGCACATGCTGGAGCGCGGCTACGCGGTGCGGCTGCTCACCGACACCGGCAGCAGCGTGCCCGGCGAGGGGGCCGAGGGCTTCGTCGGCTCCGGCCACGACTCGGCGGACGCCGCCGGTCTGATGATGGACACGCTCGCGGTCGTCGACCACTCCGACGGGGCCGGGCTCTCCCGCGCGTACGAAGCGGTGCGCGGAGGACACGAGGGGCTGCTCGTCGCCTTCCTCGGCGACCTCGACGAGGACCAGGCGGCGCTCACGGCCCGGATGCCGCGGCGCGGCGGCGCGGCCGTCGCCTTCGTGCTCGACTCCGGGACCTGGCTGACCGGCGGCGCCGTCGCCGGACCGGTCGAGGACCGGCTGCGGCAGCTGCGGGAGGCCGGGTGGCAGGCCTTCCCGGTGACCCCCGGCGTCCGGCTGGCCGATCTGTGGCAGCAGGCCGGCGGGGCGGCCGTCCAGGCCCCCGCGGCCGACACGTACGGAGGTTGGTCATGAGCGGGCGCGCGCGGCTGACGCTCGCGGCCTTCGGCGCGACGCTGGCGGCCTCGACGGCCCTGGTTCCGCTGGTGAAGCCGGCGACCTGGATCTTCACCGCGGCGCTCCTGCTGGGTCTGCAGAGCGCGGTGGGCACGGTGACCCGGCGGGTGCCGCTCGCCCGGCCGCTGACGATCGCCGCCCAGGCCCTCGTCACGCTGCTCGTGCTGACCCTGGTCTTCGCCCGCGAGCAGGCGATCCTGCTCGTGCTGCCGGGCCCGGACGTCTTCGCCGCCTTCGGGACCCTCTTCGAGGCCGGCGTGAACGACGTCGGCACGTACGCGATCCCGGCGCCGAACACGCCCGGCATCCGGCTGCTCCTGGTCACGGGCGTGGCCGTCATCGGGCTCCTCGTGGACACGCTCGCGGTGACCTTCCGCAGCGCGGCCCCGGCGGGTCTGCCGCTGCTCGCCCTCTACTCGGTGGCTGCGGGACTGTCCGGTGGGGGCGCGGGCTGGCTGTACTTCCTCTTCGCCGCCGCCGGCTATCTGCTGCTCCTCCTGGCGGAGGGCCGGGACCGGCTCTCCCAGTGGGGCCGGGTCTTCGGCGGCGCCCAGCGCCCGGGCCGACCCGGCTCCGCGCCGGTCGAGGGCGGCCCGGCGTTCGCGCCGGCCCGCACCGGGCGCCGGATCGGCGCGGTCGCCATGGGCATCGCGCTCGTGGTGCCGTTCGCGCTGCCCGGGCTCAGCGGCGGCTTCCTCGGCGGCGGGGGCAAGGGCGAGGGCAGCGGCGGCAAGGGCGGCACGATCTCGGCGGTCAATCCGCTGGTCTCGCTGCAGAACGACCTGCGCCAGCCCGAGGACCGCGAGGTCCTGCGCTACCGCACCAACGCCACCGACACGCGGAACCTGTATCTGCGGCTGGTCGCGCTCGACCAGTTCGACGGCACCGCGTGGAAGTCCTCGGTCCGCCCCATCGAGGAGCTTCCGGAGGAACTTCCCTGGCCGGACGGCCTCTCGCAGGACGTCCGCACCACGCAGATCACCACCAACCTCGTCGCCTCCACGGCGTACGAGCAGAAGTGGCTGCCCATGCCGTACCCGGCGGCGAAGGTGTCCATCGAGGGCAGCTGGCGCTACGAGCCGGCCGGCCGGATGCTCGTCGGCGACAGCGGGCAGAACACCGCGGGCGCCCGCTACACGGTGACCAGCCTGGACGTGCGGCCGAGCCCGGAGCAGCTGTCGGCGGCCCCCGCCGCGCCGGACGCACTGCGCCGGGAGTACACCCGGGTCCCGGCCTCCCTCCCGGCCGACGTGCGGTCGACGGCCCTGGAGGTCACCCGGGGCGCGCGCAACGACTACGAGCGGGCGGTGAAGCTCCAGGACTGGTTCGCCGAGGACGGCGGCTTCCGCTACGACGTGGAGGTCAAGTCCGGCACCGGGGTCCAGGCGATCTCCCGCTTCCTGAAGGACAAGGAGGGCTTCTGCGTCCACTTCTCCTTCTCGATGGCGGCGATGGCCCGCTCCCTGGGCATCCCGGCCCGGGTCGCGGTCGGCTTCATGCCGGGCACCCCGCAGTCCGACGGCTCCGTCTCGGTCGGCATCCGGGACGCGCACGCGTGGCCAGAGCTGTACTTCGAGGGCGCCGGCTGGACCCGTTTCGAGCCCACGCCCTCGCGCGGCACGGTCCCCGACTACGCCCGCGAGCAGTCCTCGGGCAGCGCGACGACCCCGTCGGCGCAGCCCTCCACCAGCGCCTCGGCCCAGCCGTCGGCGACGCCCAGCAGCTCGGAGAGCTGCCCGCCGCAGCTGAAGCGGCTGGGCGAGTGCGGGCCGGACCTGGCGGCGGGCGGCGCGGGCTCGGACGACGGCGGCCTGCCGCCGTACCAGATCGCCCTGATCTGCGTCGGCATCCTGCTGCTCCTCGGCCTCCCGCTGCTGCCACTGCTGTGGCGCACCCGGGTGCGGGCCAGGCGCCTGGGCCCGGCGGCGGACCCGGTCACGCGGGTCCTGGCGGTGTGGCAGGAGATCAACGACCTGGCCTGGGACCACGGTGTGGCCCCGGACGAGTCACGGACGCCCCGCAGGACGGCGGCGCGTCTGGTCCGCGAGGCCGAGCTGCCGCAGGACGCCGCGGACGCGGTGCACCGGGTGGCCCGGGCCGTCGAGGAGGCCCTCTACGCCCCGAACCCCCGTCCGGCAACGGGCCTGACGGAGCACGCGGCCGTCATCCGCCGCGGATTCCGCACGGTGTCGTCCCGCGGCACCCGGCTGCGCGCACTGCTCGCACCACGCTCGGCCGCGCGGGTGATCCGGGCGACGCGGGAACGCACGAGCGCCTTCGGGGACGCCTGGTCCGCGAGGACCGGCGCACTGTTCGAGGCGATCCGGCGCCGCCGCCCGGCCCGCGACGCGAGCTGACGCCCGGCCCTGGGTCCCGCCCCGGAGGGTGGGACCCGGGCGGGACGGGACCCCTGCCAAGGGGCGGCCCGGGCCGGCAGGACGGGATCCACTCCGAGGGGCGGCCCGGGCCGGGCGGGACGGGACCCGCTCCGAGGGGCGAGACCCCGGCAGAACGGACCGATCTCGCAGGGAAGGGGACGCGGGCGGGAAGGACCCGCTCCCCGACGGACGGGCGCCGGATCGGACCTGTGACCCGCTCCGAGGGGCAGGGCTCCGCCAGAACGGACCGGTCCCGGGGAAAGGGGACGCGGGCGGGACAGGACCCGCTCCCCGAGGGACGCGGGCGCCGGATCGGACCCGGGACCGGGGATCCGGGCAGGACCCGTCCCGGGGACGTCTTCGTACGGAAAGCGACTCGTGGGCCCGCGCCACAAGGCGCGGGCCCACGAATGTCAGGTCATCGTCCGAGCGGGGCCGTCAGTGGGGGCCGCCCTGCTGTTCGTCGCGGCGGCGCTGCCACCGCTCCTCGATGCGGTTCATCATCGAGCGTCGCTGTCGGGTCTGACGGCCGCCTCCGGCCGCCCCCCGCACGTGCTCGCCCGGCTTGGGCGCCTTGCGCCAGCCGGTGACCGCCAGGACCGCGCAGCCCAGCATGACGAGGAACCCCACCACGCTGATCCAGATCTGCTGAGCGACCATTCCGGCCATGAGGAGCGCGATACCCACCAGGAAGCCGGCGACTGCCTGGTAGACCCGTCGCCGGGTGTACGTACGCAGTCCGCTTCCCTCGAGCGCTGTCGCGAACTTGGGATCTTCGGCGTACAGCGCTCGCTCCATCTGCTCGAGCATTCGCTGCTCGTGCTCCGAGAGCGGCACGGAGTCCTCCTAGTCGTCGGTCGCGGGGGCGACCGGTTTGCGGCCCTTTCAGGATAGGCAGGGAATCGCCCCCGTGAAACCCGCCCTCAATGCCAAATCGCCAATCCGGGCCGCCATGCGGTTCGGATGCTGAGGCGTTGATTCCCCAGCCCCCTGCCCGTCATGCCGGATCGTGTCTCCCGATCATACGGGGACAAGTCCCCGTCCGGGCGGTCTGTGGCGTACTCCATCTGCGGCTGCGCCGCTGCTCAGCGCGCAGGACCGTGCCCCGGGGCGAGAGGCCCCGGGGCACCGCCGTGCGAACGGCCGGACCGGGGGCCTCAGGCCCGCTTCTCGCCCAGGACGTGCAGCTGGGTCGCGATCGCGTGGAAGGACGCCAGCTCGGCCGCCGCGGCCTCCAGGCGCAGCAGGGCCTCGGCGGCTCCGGGCTCGGTGTCGACGAGGACGCCGGGCACCAGGTCGGCGAAGACCCGGACGCCGTGGACGGCGCCGACGTCGAGTCCGGCGGCCGCGGCGAGCTCGGTGAGCTGCTCGGCGGTGAAGCGGCGCGGCACGGGGTCGCCCTCGCCCCAGCGGCCGGCCGGGTCGCCCAGCGCGTGCCGCGCCTCGGTGAAGTGTCCGGCCAGGGCGCGGGCCAGTACGGCACCGCCGAGCCCGGCGGCGAGCACGCTGAGGCTGCCGCCGGCGCGCAGCGCGGCGGCCGCGTTGCGCACGCCCTCGGCCGGGTCGTCCACGTACTCCAGGACGCCGTGGCACAGCACGGCGTCGAAGCCCTCGCGGTCGACGACGTCGAACAGGCCGTGGATGTCGCCCTGGACGCCCTGGACCAGGTCGGCGACGCCGGCCTCGGCGGCGCGCCGCTCCAGGGCGAAGAGCGCGTTGGGGCTGGGGTCGACGACGGTGACCCGGTGGCCGAGCCGGGCCACCGGCACCGCGAAGTTCCCGGCGCCGCCGCCCGTGTCGAGGACGTCGAGGCTCTTCTTCCCCGTGGCCTCGACCCGGCGGTCGAGGGCGTCTTGGAGGACGTCCCAGACGACGGCGGTGCGCAGGGAGGCGCGCGACGGGCGCGAGGTCGCCTCTCGACCGGAGACGGGAGAAGGGTCCGACACGGCTGCTGACTCCTCGGTGACGGGTACGAACGTCCGGCCCCCACCCTATGGCCTCGTGCGGAATCCCCTGGTCATCCCGTGGCCTCCCCCACGCCCGGCTGGCGTGGCAGCACCGGCTGGAGGACGAGCAGCCGCTCGACCAGGCGCAGGAACACCGCGGCGGCGCGCTGGAGGTCGTCGGCGTCCCGGCGGCTGGCGGCGCCGGTGATGCCGGCCTCGGCGCGGGCCCGGCGCTCGGCTCCGGAGGCGAACAGGGCGCTCCATTCGGCGAGCTCGGGCGCTATCTCTGGCAGCACCTCCCAGGTGCTGCGGATGCGGGCCCGCTTGCGCGGGTCCCGCTCGGGCCGGCCACGCGCGGCGAGCACGGCGGCCGCGGTGCGGAGGGCGGCGAGGTGGGCGGTGGCGTAGGCCTCGTTGGGCACGTCGTGCGCGGCGGCCTCGTCGAGTCCGGCCCTGGCCTTGGCGAGCAGGTCGAGGGCGGCGGGCGGTGCCGAGGTGCGGCGCAGGACCGGGTGGACGTCGGACGCGGGTCCGAGCTGGGCGGGGGCGGGGCGCGCGCCGGTGCGGCGCCGGGGCGTGGCTGCGGCGGAGTGGCCGGCCATGACGAGCCTCCTGTCGTCGAGTGACGGCGCTGTGGCCGTATGTGTTCATCGTGCACGCCCCCACTGACAATCCAGCTGACCTGGGGTTTTGCGCGAAAGGCAACTGAGGGGTAACTTTTTGAACTGACCGGTCAGTTCAAAAAGTTCGAGAGTTCCCAGGGGGGATCGTGGAAACGAACCCGGACGAGCCGCACGGCGCCGCCGTCGTCGCGGACGGATTCGGCCTGAAGGGCCCGCGTGGCTGGGCGTTCCGCGGCATCGGATTCGAGGCCGAGCCCGGCAGCCTCGTCGCGATCGAGGGCCCCTCCGGCACCGGCCGGACCTGCCTGCTGCTCGCGCTCACCGGCCGCATGAAGACCCAGGAGGGTCACGCCGAGGTGGCCGGGCTCCCGCTGCCCCGCAGGATGGCGGCCGTCCGCCGGATCAGCGCGCTCGGCCCGGTGCCGGGCGTCAGCGACCTCGACCCGGCGTTCACCGTCGCCGAGCACCTGCGCGAGCGGGCCCTGCTGCAGCGCCGTTTCGACGGTTCGCTCAAGGCCCTGCTGCGCCGCCCGGCCGAGCGCTCGGCCGACGCACGGGCCCGGATCGACGAGGCCCTGGCGGCTGCCGGGCTCGACCTGGCCACGCTGCCGAAGGGCGACCGGACCTCCGTACGGGACCTGGAGCGCCTGGAGGCGCTGCGCCTGTCGATCGCGCTGGCCCTCATCGGCCGGCCCCGGCTTCTCGCCCTGGACGACACCGACCTCAAGCTGTCGGACGCCGACCGCGCCGAGGCCTGGGCCCTGCTGCGCTCCGTCGCCGCCTCCGGCATCACCGTCCTCGCCGTCTGCAGCGAGGCCCCGGAGGACGCCCTGCGCGTCTCCACCGCCACCCGCACACCCGTGGCCCGCACGGCCGCCACGTCCGCGGCCCGGGCCGCGGACGGCGCACCGGCGGAGAAGAGCCCCGCCCGGAAGGGTCCCGCCGAGGCGGCCGAGGCCCCCGAAGCCACCGCGGCCACCGCGGCCACCGCGGCCACCGGGGCCGAGGCCACGGAGCCCGAGGCCACCGAGCCCGAGCCCGCCGCCGGAGACGACACCGCCACGACGGCGACCACCGAGAAGACCGCGCACACCGCGCACACCGACAAGACCGAGAAGACCGCGCACACCGAGAAGGGGGAGGCCGATGCGCTCGCCGAAGCTGGCCGCGCTTGAGCTGAAGCGGTTCGGCAGGGGGAAGCTCCCGGCGGCCGCCATGGTCGCGATCCTGCTGCTGCCGCTGCTGTACGGCGCGCTGTACCTGTGCTCCTTCTGGGACCCGTACGGCAGGCTCGACAAGATCCCCGTCGCCCTCGTCAACGAGGACAGGGGCGCCACCACCGGTGGCCAGAAGATCACCGCGGGTGCCGACATCACCGAGAAGCTGCGCGAGAGCGCCGTCTTCGAGTGGCACGAGGTGAGCGACGAGGAGGCGCGCAAGGGCGTCGAGGAGGGGACGTACTACCTGTCCCTGACCATGCCGTCCGACTTCAGCGAGCGGATCGCCTCCAGCTCCGGCGCCTCCCCCGAGACCGGCGCCCTGAAGGTGCGCACGAACGACGCCAACAACTACATCGTCGGGCAGATCTCCCGCTCGGTCTTCTCCGAGGTGCGCACCGCCGCCTCGACGAAGTCCTCGCGCACCTTCCTCGACAAGATCTTCATCTCCTTCTCCGACCTGCACGACGCCACCGCCGAGGCGGCGAAGGGCGCCGGTGACCTCAAGGACGGCGTCGACAGGGCGAAGGCGGGCTCCAAGAGCCTGGCCGACGGCCTGAAGGACGCCAAGAAGGGCAGCGGCAAGCTGTCCTCCGGCATCAAGAAGCTCGACACGGGCTCCAAGGACCTGGAGGTCGGTTCCCGCAAGGTCGCCAACGGCACCCAGCAGCTGGCCGACAAGGTGAACGGCACCGCGGACAAGGTCCGTCCGTACCTGGCGAACAACGGCAAGTCGATCCGCGACTCCGCCCGGCTCGTCTCGGACTCGGTCACCGCCGTCCGGCACAACCTGGACGACCTGGTGCGCCGCGCCCCGATCGCCCGCAGCGCGGCACACGTGGCCGACGAGGAGCTGTCCGCGTACTACCGCAAGCAGTGCGTGACCAACCTGCTCCCCGACACCAAGGGCTGCGAGATCCTCAAGAAGGCCTCGGTCTCGGCCCACGACGTGGCGAAGATCGCCGACGACCTGAACGAGCTGACCAAGGACAGCAAGGGCGACCTGAAGACCCTGGACGCCCGGCTCGCCAAGCTCAAGAAGGACGCCGACGAGCTGGCCCGGCGCTCCCCGCACCTCGACGAGGACATCGAGGGCGCGATCAAGAAGATCAACGAGCTCAACAAGGGCGCCCACCAGGTCGCCGACGGCGCGGACCGGCTGCACACGGGTCTCACCAGCGCCCGCACCGGCGCCGGCAGCCTCGACACCGGCGTCGGCAAGCTGAAGAAGGGCGCGGGCGAGCTCGACGGCGGCATGTTCAAGCTCGCCGACGGCTCGGGTGAGCTGGCCACCGGTCTCCACGACGGCGTCAAGAAGATCCCCGACTACGACAAGCAGGACCGCGACCGCCGCACCGAGGTGATGGCCGACCCGGTCAAGCTCGCCGCCCAGTCGATGCACAAGGCGCCCAACTACGGCACCGGCTTCGCGCCGTACTTCATCCCGCTCTCCCTCTGGGTCGGCGCGATGGTCGCGTACATGATCATCCAGCCGCTCAACCGGCGCGCCCTCGCCGCCGGCGCCTCCGCCTGGCGGATCGCGCTCGCGGGCTGGCTGCCGGTCGCCGCGATCGGGGTCCTCCAGGTCGGCGCGCTGATGTCCGTGCTCCACTGGGGCCTCGGCCTCCAGATGACCCGGGCCGCCGGCACGATCGGCTTCCTCGCCCTGGTGACCTGCTGCTTCGCCGCCATCATCCAGTGGCTCAACGCCAAGTTCGGCGCGGCCGGCCGCATCCTGGTGCTCGCGGTCCTGATGCTCCAGCTGACCTCGGCGGGCGGCACGTACCCCGTGGAGACCAGCCCGGGCTTCTTCAACGCCATCCACCCGTACCTGCCGATGACGTACGTCGTCGAGGCGCTGCGCCGGCTCATCACCGGCGGCGGCACCGGACCGGTCTGGCAGGCCGTCGGCGTCCTGACCGCCTTCACCGTGGGCGCGCTGGTCCTGACCGCCCTCTCCGCCCGCAAGAAGCAGGTGTGGACGCTGGACCGGCTCCACCCCGAACTGTCTCTGTGAGAATCGAGCCCATGGACAGCAGCAGCACCAGACGGCAGGCCACCCGCGCCAAGCTCTACGAAGCGGCCGTCACCCTCATCGCGGAGCAGGGCTTCTCGGCGACGACGGTCGACGAGATCGCGGAGCGGGCGGGGGTGGCCAAGGGCACGGTCTACTACAACTTCAAGAGCAAGACCGAGCTCTTCGAGGAGCTGCTGCGGCACGGTGTCTCGCTGCTCGCCGCCTCCCTGAGGGCGGCGGCCGAGGAGACCGCCGAGCGCGGCGGGACCCGGATCGAGGCGCTGGACGCGATGATCAAGGCGGGCCTGGTCTTCATCCAGCGCTACCCGGCCTTCACCCAGCTGTACGTGGCCGAGCTCTGGCGCACCGGACGGGCCTGGAACTCCACGCTCCTGGTGGTGCGTCAGGAGGCGGTCGCGGTGGTCGAGAACGTGCTGCGCGACGGCGTGGCGGCCGGTGAGTTCACCGACGAGATCGACGTGCCGCTGACGGCGTCCGCCCTCGTCGGCATGGTGCTGGTGGCCGCGCTCGACTGGCAGGCCTTCCAGAGCGAGCGCTCCCTGGAGGACGTGCACGCGGCGCTCTCCCGGCTG
This sequence comes from Streptomyces sp. NPDC101191, assembly GCF_044767915.1. NCBI lineage: Bacteria > Bacillati > Actinomycetota > Actinomycetes > Kitasatosporales > Streptomycetaceae > Streptomyces > Streptomyces sp. NPDC101191. The sequence goes on along the minus strand of NZ_JBIWOU010000006.1, from coordinate 318,438 downwards.
CTGCACGGACGCGTGAGCGGCTGCTGAGGCGGGACGTACGGGATCGGGCGGTACGCACGACGAAACGCGCCGGTCCGGCAAGGCTCGATCCCCCCGAGCCTCGCCGGACCGGCGCTTGTTTCCGTGCCCCGCACCTTTCGGTGCGCCCCCGGGGCACCCCCGTTCCCCCGTACCGGCAGGTGCGCGACCCCGTTCCGCCGCCCCGTGCCGGCGGTCCCGGAGCCGCGCCCCTTCCGTGCCTCCACTCTCTCTTCCGCGCAGGTCACAGCCCATCCGCGTACCTACTCATCTCGTCCTCTAGGTACGAGTACTCAGAGCTGGCTACGATCGCGGACGTGTCCGTACTCCCCTTGGTCTTCACGAGCGGCTGGGCGAGCGGGATCAACGCGTACGCGGTGGTCCTGCTCCTCGGCGTCTTCGGCGCGACGGGTCTCTCCGACGACGTGCCCGAGGTGCTGCAACGCCCCGACGTCCTGATCGCCGCCGCGGTGCTGTTCCTCTGCGAGGCGGTGGCGGACAAGATCCCGTACGTCGACTCCGTCTGGGACTCGGTCCACACGGTGATCCGGCCGATCGCCGGGGCGGTGGTGGCCGCACTGCTCGCCGGGCAGTCCGGTTCGCTGCCCGAGCTGGCGGCGGGCGCCGTCGGCGGCACCACGGCCCTCATGAGTCACTTCGTCAAGGCCGGGACGCGGATGGCGGTGAACACCTCGCCCGAGCCGTTCTCCAACATCGCCGTGTCCACGGCGGAGGACCTCGGCGTCGCCGCGATCATCATCTTCGCCCTGTTCCATCCGGTCGCCGCCGCCGTGATCGCGGGGACGCTGCTCGCCCTCGGCCTGGCGGCCGTGGTCTTCCTCGCCCAGCGCATCCGGCGCTTCTGGCGCCGCCGGGCCCAGCGCCGCGCGGAGCGGCGGCCGACCGGCCCCGGGGTGCGGCATCCGGTGCCGACGGACGGTTCGGAGCATTTCTGAGCGGCCGGATAGGGTCGCTCACATGGCACGGATTGTGGTGATCGGCGCGGGGCTCGGCGCCATGGCGGCAGCCGCCCGGCTGGCCGTGGCGGGGCACCGGGTGACGGTGTACGAGCGGAGCGGGACGTACGGAGGTGCGGTCCGCCGCTTCGAGCGGGACGGCTTCGGCTTCGACACCGGCCCCGGACTGCTGCACCTGCCCGCCGTGTACCGCGATCTGTTCGTGAAGACCGGCAGGCAGCCGCTCGAGGAGTGCGTGACGCTCACCCAGGTCGACCCGGCGAGCCGTCATGTCTTCGCCGACGGCACCCGCGTCGACCTGCCGAACGCCTCGCGCGCGGGCACGGGCGCCGCCCTGGACGCGGCGCTCGGCGCGGGCGCCGGCGAGCGCTGGGGCGACTTCATGGTGCGGGCCCGTGAGGCCTGGGACCGTACGCGCCGGCCGCTGCTGGAGGAGCCGCAGCCCGCGGACCCGGCCCCGCTCGGCCGTGAGCCCTACCCGGCCCTCAAGGCGGGCCTGTTGCGCCGCCCGACGACCCGGCTCGCCCAGGTCGGCGCCCGCGAGCTGCGCGATCCGCGGCTGGTCGCGCTGCTCGACTCGTACGCGTGGGCTTACGGCTTCGACCCGGCCGCCGCCCCCGCCGCCGCGGCCGTCCTGCCCTATCTGGAGCAGACCTTCGGCAGCTGGTACGTGGCCGGCGGGATCCGCGCGCTCGCGGACGCGGTGTACGGGCGCTGCCTGGAGCGGCGGGTGGAGTTCGTCTTCGACGCGTCGGTCGAGCGCGTCCTGGAGGAGGACGGCCGGGCGTGCGGGATCCAGCTGACCGGCGGGGAGCGCGTCGCGGCCGACCACGTCGTGTCGGGCGCACCGGTGCCCACGCACCACGCCGCGCACCGGCTGATCGCGCCCGAAGGCACGGCGGTCCGTCCGGCCGGCGCGCACGGGACCGGCCGGGTGACGGTCTGTCTGGCGCTGCGCGGGGCCCGGGAGTCGGACGCCGTGCACCGGACGGTCGTGCACGCCTCCGGCGACCTGCCGACGGTGACCGTGCTGCGCCCGGACGACCCGGCCCTCCGCCCGGACGGCGCCCACGAGTCGGCGACCGTCACCGCGACCGTCCCGACCGGGGCCGGCCAGGACTGGAACGCGCTCGCCGGGCCGATGCTGCGGCAGGCGGAGGCGGCCGTGCCGGAGCTCCGGGGGCGGCTGCTCTGGCAGGAGGTCCGGACCCCGGAGCACACGCTCCACGAGACCGGCGTCGCCGAGGTACCCGGGCCCGCCCTGGCGGGAGCGGGGAGCAACCTCCCGGAGGGCAACGTCTCGTTGCTGCCCGGCCTGTACTTCGCCGGCGGCTGGGCCCATCCCGGCGGCGGGCTCGCGCACGCCGGGATGTCGGGGGCGCTGGTCGCCGGGCTGATCGTGGAGGGCGCGGACTTCCGCGGCTCGCAGTAGGCGGGGCCGGGGCCCGTCCGGACCCCGGCCACCGCGCCGGGCTCAGTAGCGGTACTGCTGGTCCTCGCCGTACCCGTACTGCTGGTGCTGGTGCTGGTGCTGCTCGTCGGTGTCCCGCTGCTGCGGCACCCAAACGCCGCCGGGCGGGGTGTCGTAGGCGTACGAGGACGCGTACGGGTCGGCGTACGGCTGCTGCTGGTAGACGCCGTACTGCTGGCCGGCGTCGGTGTACTGCTGGCCCGGGTCGGCGTACTGCTGCCCGATGTACGGGTCCGAGTAGGCCGCGTACTGCTGCTGCGCGTCGGCGCCGTAGTCGTACGCGGGCTGCTGCTCGTAGCCGGTCGCGTAGGGGTCGGCGTACTGCTGCTGCTCGTACGAGGTGCCGTAGACGGCGTACTGGCCGGTGTCCTCGGGCAGCGGCTGGGGCTCGTACACCGCCGTGGCGTCGGCGGCGGCCATCGGGTCGACGTCCTCCTCGGCGTGCTCCACCGGCTCGTACGAGAGGTCGCTGACCTCCAGGGTGGGGCCGGCGGCCCTGGCCTCGGCGTTGCCGGACCTGCGGCGCCGGCTGGCGCCCGGGCTGCCGCCCAGGGCCCAGCCGGTGGAGAAGCCGCGCCGGAAGGAGAGGGTCACATAGGTCTGGCCGACCGCGAAGGCCACGGCGCCGACCACGATGACGAGGACCGACGGCAGCAGCACGCCGACGACCACGCCGAGGAAGCCGCTGAAGGCGAGGAGCCGCCAGCGGAGTCGCGCCTTGTACTGCAGCAGCACCTCACCCAGCAGCCACAGCGCCACGACGCCGAACGCGATGTAGAGGACCGTCCACCCCATGCCCGCCCCTCTCCTGCGGCCACCGCCGCGGGTCGGGGCGGGTGTGACCGGTTACGACTGCTGGTGCAGTCCGAGATTCTCGTAGATCTCGAGCGTCGCCTTGGAGTTGTTCAGCGTGATGAAGTGCAGTCCGGGGACACCCTCGGAGAGCAGCCGCGCGCAGAACTCCGTCGCGAAGTCGATACCGATGGAGCGTACAGCGGCCGGATCGTCCTTGACGGCGAGGATGCGCTCTTTCACATTCTCCGGGAAGGCCGCGTTGCTCAGCTGGGGCAGTCGCTCCAGGGTCCGCGCGCTCACCACCGGCATGACCTCGGGGATGATCGGGGTCTCGCAGCCGGCCGCCTGGACGCTGTCGCGCAGACGCAGATACGCCTCCGGGTCGAAGAACATCTGGGTGATCGCGTAGTCGGCGCCGGCCCGGCACTTGTCCACGAAGTGGCGGACGTCCGCGTCCCAGTCCGTGGACCGCGGGTGCATCTCCGGGAAGGCCGCCACGCCCACGCAGAAGTCGCCCGACTCCTTGATCAGCCGGACGAGGTCGGCGGCGTAGCGCACTCCCTCGGGGTGGGCGACCCACTCGCCGAGCGGGTCGCCCGGCGGGTCGCCGCGGACGGCGAGCATGTTCCTGATGCCGGCGTCCGCGTACTGGCCCAGGATGTTGCGGAGCTCGGCGATCGAGTGGTCGACGGCGGTGAGGTGCGCGACCGGCGTGAGGGTGGTGTCCGAGGCGATCTTCTGGGTGGCCTTGACGGTGCCGCCCCGGGTGGAGCCGCCTGCGCCGTAGGTCACCGAGACGAAGCTGGGCGCGACCGCCTCGATGCGGCGCATGGCGTTCCAGAGGCTCTGCTCGCTCTTCTCGGTCCGGGGGGCGAAGAACTCGAAGGAGTACGAGGTCCGGCCGGCAGCGAGGATGTCGCGGACCGTGCGAGCACGGTCCGAGCGGACGGAAGCGGTACCAAGGGCCATACGGGCAGGTTAGACGGGGTCCAAGGGCAGGGTGAAGCCGTGTCCGCGAAATGGACACCTTTCCGGACACCGGGACGGCCGGCCCCGGACGATCTTCCGCCCTGGCCAGGACGATCTTCCGACCGGCACGGGACGATCTTCCGATCCGGCCGGGTCGACCATCCGTGTCGGCCGGGGACGGTCGTCCGTGCCGGGCGGGTCGACCATCCGTACCGGCCGGGGGGCGTCCGTGCCGGGCGGGTCGACCATCCGTGCCGGCCGGGGACGGTCGTCCGTGTCGGCCGGGGACGGTCGTCCGTGTCGGCCGGATCGACCATTCGTGCCGGCCCGAGCCGGTCATCCGACCGGACCGGGCGCGAGGGCCTCCGACCGGGCGGGAGGATCCGCGCGCGTGGGTCGGCGGCGCTTCTCAGGCGAGGCGCTCGCGCACCCGCTTGGCGAGGGAGGCCGTGGCGGCGGCCGGATCGTCGGCCTCGGTGATGGCGCGGACCACGACGATCCGGCGCGCGCCGGCGTCCAGGACCTCGTCCAGATTGGTCTCGTCGATGCCGCCGATGGCGAACCAGGGACGGTCCTGGGCCAGGCCCGCCGCGTACCGGACGAGGTCGAGGCCCGGCGCGTACCGCCCCGGCTTGGTGGGGGTGGGCCAGCAGGGGCCGGTGCAGAAGTAGTCCACGCCCGGCTCGGCGGCGGCCGCGGCCGCCTCCTCCTCGGCGTGGCAGGAACGGCCGATCAGCACCTCGTCGCCGAGGATCGCGCGGGCCGCGGGCACGGGCAGGTCGCCCTGGCCGAGGTGGAGCACGTCGGAGCCGATCGCGTGGGCGACGTCGGCCCGGTCGTTCACCGCGAGGAGCCTGCCGTGCCGGCGGGCGGCCTCGGCGAAGACGGCGAGGTGCTCCAGCTCCTCGCCGGCCTCCATGCCCTTGTCGCGGAGCTGCACGACGTCCACGCCGGAGGAGAGCACGGCGTCGAGGAAGGCCGGCAGGTCGCCCTGGCGCTTCCGGGCGTCGGTGCACAGGTAGAGGCGGGCGTCGGCGAGCCGCTCACGAGGCGTGGACATGGGTGGGTTCCCCCCGTTCGTGCGCCGGTGTCGCGGGGGCCCGCCCCCGGCCGGGGGGGGCCCCCCCCCCCCCCGCGGGGGGGGGGGGGGGGGGCGGGGCGCCCATGTGGGGGCCCCCGGCGCCGCCCGTACCCCACCGAGCGCCGGGCGAAGTTATGACCA
>NZ_JBIWOU010000006.1:243801-312976 GCF_044767915.1 Streptomyces sp. NPDC101191 | reverse complement strand
GGGGGGGGCGCCCCCCCCCGGGGGGGGGGCGGGGGGGGGGGCCCCCCCGGGGGGGGGGGGGGGGGGGGCCCCCCCCCCCGGGGGGGGGGGGCCCCCCGACACCCGCTGGTGGTGTCTTCGGTACGTGCGGGCGTCAGATGGCGAGCGCCTGGGCGCGGCGCTTCACCTCCGTGCCGCGGTTCTCGTTGAGCGCCTGCGCGGGCGTGCCCGGCAGGCTCTCGTCCGGAGTGAAGAGCCACTCCAGCATCTCCTCGTCGGTGAAGCCGTCGTCCCGCAGGACGGTCAGGAGCCCGACGAGACCCTTGACGATCTTGTCGCCCTGGATGAAGGCGGCAGGGATCTGCAGGGCGTTGTTCTCGCCGCGGCGCACGGCGATGAGCTGGCCTTCCTTGATCAGCTGCCGCACGCGCGTCACCTCGACATCGAGCATCTCCGCGATGTCGGGCACGTAGAGCCAGGCGGGGACGAGCGCATCGATCTTTACGTCAATCTCGGTCACAGGACAAGCCTGCCATCCCGGACTGACAGTCGGTAGTCGGGCCCTACCGGACTGCCGCCTTCAGAGGTACGGAGGGGTCGGCGGCCTTCGCCGGGTCGAGGGGCGCGGCCTGCTCGATCAGCTTGCGCCCCTGGGCGAGGTCGCGGGGGCGCCCGACGGCGAGCAGGGCGACGAGCGCGTCCTCGCGCAGCCACAGCACGCTCCAGGCCTCGTCGGCGGGGTCGCCGCGCCACAGCAGGGTGTCGGCGGCGGCGTGGTGGCCCGCGTACTGGACGAAGCGACCGAACTGCTCGGACCAGAAGTAGGGCACCGGGTCGTAGGGCGCGACGGCCGCGCCGAGGATGTCCGCGGCGACGGTGCGGGGGCCTTGGAGGGCGTTGTCCCAGTGGTGGACGAGGAGCCGCTCGCCGTAGCGGGCGGAGGGGAAGGAGGCGCAGTCGCCGACGGCGTACACGTCGGGCAGCGAGGTGCGCAGCCGGTCGTCGGCGACGAGCGCGCCGCTGGGGTCGAGGGCGACGCCGGAGTCCTCCAGCCAGCCGGTGGCGGGGCGGGCGCCGATGCCGACGACGACGGCGTCGGCGGGCAGCTCGCGCGGCGCGCCGGTGGCGCCGAAGTCGGTGGAGTCGGCGGTGAGGACGACGCGGCCTTCCTCGACGTGCTCCACGCGCGCGTGGAGGCGGAGTTCGGCGCCGCTCTCGGCGTACCAGGCACCCATGGGGGCGGTGACCTCGGCGGGCAGGGCGCCGGCCAGGGGGCGGTCGGCGGCCTCGACGACGGTGACGGCGCAGCCGGCCTGGCGGGCGGCGGTGGCGAACTCGGCGCCGATCCACCCGGCGCCGACGACCACGATGTCGTGGCGGCGCTCCAGGACGGGCTTGAGGCGGGCGGCGTCGTCGAGGGTGCGCAGCAGGTGGACGCCGGGGACCCCCTCGCTGCCGGGCAGGGTGAGCGGATGGGCGCCGGTCGCGACGACGAGGGTGTCGTACGGGACGGGGCCGGCCTCGGTGTCGACCTCGCGGTCGGCGGCGCGCAGGCGGGTGACCTCGACACCGAGGCGGAGGTCGACGTCGAGGGCCTCGAAGTCGACGTCGAAGGCGGAGTCCTCGGCCTTGCCGAGGAGGACGGCCTTGGAGAGCGGCGGGCGGTCGTAGGGCTGGTGGGGCTCGGCGCCGACGAGGGTCACGGGCCCGGTGAAGCCCTGTTCGCGAAGGGCGACGGCGGTCTGGACGCCCGCCATCCCGGCGCCCACGATCACGACGTGCCGCCCGGCCGGGCGCGGCGCGCGCCGCTCGTCCGCCGGGGTCTGCTGCTGCTCGCTCACCTGTGTCCGCCTCCGCTCGCTCACCCGACCACCTTACGCATCTGACGGATCGTCAGGAAGGTGGGGCCCTGTGGCGCTCCGTCCGCTGCGGTTAGTCTGGCCGCCGTAAAGCACTCGCGGGAGCCCGGACGACCGGGCTGAGAGGGAGGCTGGCCGGCCTCCGACCGTACGAACCTGATCCGGGTCATGCCGGCGAAGGGAGGGGCTGGACGCCCATGTCGCGTACACGCACCACATCCGACGTCCTCGTCATCGGGGGCGGCATCATCGGCCTGGTCACGGCCTGGCGCGCCGCGCAGCGCGGACTGCGCACCGCCGTGGCCGACCCCGAACCGGGCGGCGGGGCGGCCCGGGTGGCGGCAGGCATGCTCGCCGCGGTCACCGAACTCCACTACGGCGAGGAGACCCTGCTCGGACTCAATCTCGAGTCCGCCCGCCGCTACCCCGGCTTCGCCGCCGAGCTGGCCGAGGCCACCGGTCACGACGTCGGCTACCGCGCCTGTGGCACCCTCGCCGTCGCGCTCGACGCCGACGACCGGGCCCACCTGCGGGAACTGCACGCCCTGCAGACCCGCTGCGGGCTCGCCTCGGAGTGGCTCAACGGCCGCGAGTGCCGCCGCCTGGAGCCCATGCTGGCCCCGGGCGTCCGGGGCGGGCTGCGCGTGGACGGCGACCACCAGGTGGACCCGCGCCGACTCGCCGACGGCCTGGTGGCGGCCTGCGAGCGGGCCGGCGTGGTCTTCCACCGGTCCCTGGCGCAACGCCTGACGGTGGTGCGGGACCGGGCCCGGGGCGCACTCCTGGCCGACGGGACGGAACCGGCCGCCGAGCAGGTGGTGCTGGCCGCGGGCAGCCTGAGCGGCCGGCTCGAGGGCGTACCGGCGGACGTCGTGCCGCCCGTGCGGCCGGTGAAGGGTCAGGTGCTGAGGCTGCGGGTGCCGCCCTCGTACGCCCCGTTCCTCTCCCGTACCGTCCGCGCGGTGGTCCGCGGCAGCCACGTCTACCTCGTGCCGCGCGAGAACGGCGAGCTGGTCGTCGGCGCCACCAGCGAGGAGCTCGGCTGGGACACCACCGTCACCGCCGGCGGGGTGTACGAGCTGCTGCGCGACGCGCACGAACTGGTGCCCGGCATCACCGAGCTGCCGCTCACCGAGACCCGCGCCGGGCTGCGGCCCGGCTCCCCCGACAACGCGCCGCTGCTCGGCCCCAGCGCCCTGCCCGGGCTGCACCTGGCCACCGGCCACTACCGCAACGGGGTCCTGCTGACCCCCGTCACCGGCGACGTCATGGCGGACGCGCTGACCACCGGCACGCTGCCGGACGAGGCACGCGCCTTCACCGCCCGCCGCTTCTCCCCCGCGCACCTGGAGCACGCATGAACGCGCCCCTGAACGAGTCTGTGAACGAAACCGGGAACGCCGCCCCGGACGTCTCCGTGAACGCCTCCGCGAACGCGTCCCCGGACGCATCCGTGAACGCCTCCTTGAACGTCTCCGTGAACGGCGAGGCCCGTGTCCTCAGCGGCCCCGTCTCGCTCGCCGCCCTCGTCGCGACCCTCACCCGGGCCGCCTCCGGCGTGGCCGCCGCCGTCAACGAGACCGTCGTGCCGCGCGGCGAGTGGGAGACGACGGTGCTCGGCGAGGGCGACCGGGTCGAGGTCCTGACCGCGGTGCAGGGAGGCTGAGCGCGATGTCCGACGACGTCTTCCCCCTCGGCGGTACGGACTTCTCGTCCCGTCTGATCATGGGCACGGGCGGGGCGCCCAGCCTCGACGTGCTCGAACGCTCCCTCGTCGCGAGCGGCACGGAGCTGACCACGGTGGCCATGCGCCGCCTCGACCCCCAGGTGCGCGGCTCGGTCCTGACGGTCCTGGAGCGGCTCGGCATCCGCGTGCTGCCGAACACCGCGGGCTGCTTCACGGCCGGCGAGGCGGTGCTCACGGCCCGGCTGGCCCGCGAGGCCCTCGGGACGAACTGGATCAAGCTGGAGGTCATCGCCGACGAGCGGACGCTGCTGCCGGACACGGTGGAGCTGCTCGACGCGGCGGAGACCCTGGTCGACGACGGCTTCGTCGTCCTCCCCTACACGAACGACGACCCGGTCGTCGCGCGGAAGCTGGAGGACGTGGGCTGCGCGGCGATCATGCCGCTGGGCTCCCCCATCGGCTCCGGCCTCGGCATCCGCAACCCGCACAACTTCCAGCTGATCGTGGAGCGGGCCGGGGTGCCGGTGATCCTGGACGCCGGGGCCGGGACGGCCTCGGACGCGGCGCTCGCGATGGAGCTGGGCTGCGCGGCGGTGATGCTCGCCTCCGCGGTGACCCGCGCCCAGGAGCCGGTCCTGATGGCGGAGGCCATGCGCCACGCGGTCGAGGCGGGCCGCCTCGCCCACCGCGCGGGCCGTATCCCCCGCCGCCACTTCGCCGAGGCCTCCTCGCCGCAGGAGGGCCGCGCCCGGCTCGACCCGGAGCGCCCGGCCTTCTGACCGCGCCGGGCGCCCCCGGGGCTGCGGCTCGCGTCACAGCTGGGCTGCAGTCCCGGGCCGACGGGCAGGGGGCGGGTGCGGGCACTCGTAGACTCGACGCCGTGGACACGACCCTTCAGGACCCCCTCGTCGGGCGGCTGCTCGACGGCCGCTACCGCGTCGACGCGCGTATCGCCGTCGGCGGGATGGCCACGGTCTACCGGGCCGTGGACACCCGGCTCGACCGGGAGCTCGCGCTCAAGGTGATGCACCCGGACCTCGCCACGGACGCCGCGTTCGTCGAGCGCTTCATGCGCGAGGCCAAGTCGGTGGCCCGCCTGGCGCACCCCAACGTCGTCGGGGTGTTCGACCAGGGCGCCGACGGGGCGTACGTGTACCTCGCCATGGAGTACGTCGCCGGGTGCACCCTCCGTGACGTGCTGCGCGAACGCGGCGCGCTGCGGCCGCGGGCGGCCCTCGACATCCTGGAGCCGGTGCTCGCCGCCCTGGGCGCCGCGCACCGGGCCGGCTTCGTGCACCGGGACATGAAGCCCGAGAACGTGCTCATAGGGGACGACGGCCGGGTCAAGGTCGCCGACTTCGGGCTCGTCCGGGCCGTCGGCTCGGCCACCGACACCACCGGCGCCGTCCTCGGCACCGTCTCGTACCTCGCCCCGGAGCAGATCGAGCACGGCACCGCCGACACCCGGGCCGACGTCTACGCGTGCGGTGTGGTGCTGTACGAGATGCTCACCGGCACCAAGCCGCACTCCGGCGACACCCCGGCCCAGGTGCTCTACCAGCACCTCAACACCGACGTGCCCGCGCCCTCCGCCGCCGTCCCCGGGCTCGCCCCGCAGCTGGACGCCCTGGTCGCGAGCGCCACGGCCCGCGATCCCGAGCTGCGCCCGTACGACGCCGTCGCCCTGCTCGCCCAGGTCCGGGAGGCCCGCGCGGGGCTCGGCGACGAGCAGCTCGACGCCGAGCCCCCGCAGGCCCGGCCCCAGGAGACCGGAGGCGCCGAGGACCGGACCTCCGTCATTCCGCGCGTCCAGCCGCTGCCCGTGGAGCACACCAGCCTGCTGCCCCCGCCCGCGCCCGCGTCCGCGCCCTCTTCGGGGTCCCGGCGCCCCCGCGGGCCGCTGCTGATCGTGGCCGCCGTGCTGCTCGCGCTCGGGATCGGGGGCGGGGTCTGGTACATCAACTCCGGCCAGTTCACCCGGGTCCCCTCCGTCCTCGGACAGAGCGAGTCCCAGGCCACGAAGCGGCTCGCCGACGCGGGGCTCGACGTGGGCACGACCCGGCGCGCCTTCAGCGACGTCTACGAGCGGGGCACGGTCATGGCCGTCGACCCCGCGCCCGGCGAGCGGATCCGCGGCAACGGCACGGTGACGCTCACCCTGTCCCGCGGCCCGCGGATCGTGAAGGTCCCGAACCTGAAGGGCACTCCGCTCGCCGAGGCGAAGAAGCGGCTGGCGGACGAGGGGCTGGCACCCGGGGTCGTCTCGTACGCGTTCAGCGACTCCGTCGCCCAGGGCGCGGTGATCGGCTCCGACCCGGAGCCGGGTACCGAGCGCGGCCCGGACTCGGCCGTCGCCCTCGTCGTCAGCAAGGGCGTGCCCGTCGAGGTCCCGGACGTGACGGGCGAGACGGTGGCCGACGCCACCGCCGCCCTGCAGGACGCCGGGCTGAAGGTCACCGTCGCGCCGGAGCGGATCAACTCCGCCGAGGACGCCGGCTCCGTCGCCGCGCAGTCCCTCGCCGAGGGCAGCCGCGCCGCCCGGGGCGACACGATCACCCTGACCGTCTCCAAGGGCCCGCGGATGGTCGAGGTGCCCGACGTCGTCGGCATGTCGACGAGCGAGGCCAAGGCCGAGCTGGAGGGCGCCGGGTTCGAGGTGAAGGTCGAGAAGACCTTCCCGTTCCTCGGCGACACCGTCTCGGGCCAGTCCGTCGACGGCGGCTCGACCGCCGCCGAGGGCTCCACCGTCGCCATCACGATCAAGGGACTGTAGGCACTCATGCGCGAACCCGTGCGCAACCCCGTCGGCGGCCACGTCCCGGTGGCCGGCGGTCTCGCCACGACCGGTCTCGGCTACGCCCGCGAACTCGGCGCCGAGACCGTGCAGGTCTTCGTCGCCAACCCGCGCGGCTGGGCCACCCCGACCGGCAACCCGGCCCAGGACGAGCTCTTCCGGGCCGGCTGCGCGGACGAGGGCCTGTCGGCCTGGGTGCACGCTCCGTACCTGATCAACTTCGGCTCGCACACCGAGGCCACCGTCGAGAAGTCGGTCGAGTCGCTGCGGCACTCGCTGCGCCGGGGCCGGGAAATCGGGGCCAAGGGCGTGGTGGTGCACACGGGCTCGGCGACCGGCGGCCGGCCGCGCGCCGAGGCGCTCGCGCAGGTGCGGGAGCGGCTGCTGCCGCTGCTCGACGAGCTGACCCACGAGGACGACCCGGACCTGCTCATCGAGTCGACGGCGGGCCAGGGCTTCTCGCTGTGCTCGCGGGCGGAGGACTTCGGCCCGTACTTCGACGCGCTCGACCGGCACCCGAAGCTGGGCATCTGCCTCGACACCTGCCACATCTTCGCGGCGGGTCACGATCTGACGGGTCCCGACGGGGCGACCCGGATGCTGGACGAGCTGGTCGGCGTGATCGGCGCAGGACGGCTGAAACTGATCCACGCCAACGACTCGAAGGACGTCGTCGGCGCGCACAAGGACCGGCACGCGAACATCGGGGCGGGGCACATCGGCGAGGACGGCTTCCGCGGCCTCCTGAGCCATCCCGCGACCGAGGGCGTTCCCCTGGTCATCGAGACCCCGGGCGGCCCGCAGGGCCACCGCGCCGACGTGGAGCTGCTGAAGAAACTCCGTTGAGGAATACCCTAGGGGGGTATACGGTTCCTGTGTACGCGGGACCCGGAACCCGACCATGGGGGCAGTCATGCAGCACGACGCACACGCGCATCACGAGCACCAAGGACCCGTGACTCACGAAGGTCACGATGAACACCAGCACCAGCACCACGAGGGGCACCACGAGCACCACGGCCACCACGGCCACCACCAGGGCCATGGTGAGGTCTCCTGGGCCATGGCCGCCCAGGCCACCCTCCACTGCCTCACCGGCTGCGCCATCGGCGAGGTGCTCGGCATGATCATCGGCACCGCGTTCGGCTGGGGGAACCTGCCGACGATGGTGCTCGCCATCGTCCTGGCGTTCTTCTTCGGCTACGCGCTCACCCTGCGCGGCATCCTGAAGGCCGGGGTCGACTTCCGGACCGCCTTCAAGGTCGCGCTCGCCGCCGACACCCTGTCCATCGCGGTCATGGAGATCATCGACAACGGCGTCATCGCCCTCTGGCCGGGCGCCATGGACGCCCACCTGTCGGAGGCGCTGTTCTGGATCGTCCTGGCGATCTCGCTCGCCACCGCCTTCGTCCTGACCACCCCGGTCAACAAGTGGATGATCGGCCGCGGCAAGGGCCACGCCGTCGTCCACCAGTACCACCACTGAGGCACCACCGGCGGACGTGCGGTCCGTCAGGGCGGTCCGTCAGAGCTCAGGGCCGTCGCCCGGCTCCTCCTGGTACGAGTAGCGCTGCTCCGTCCACGGGTCACCGATGTTGTGGTACCCGCGCTCCTCCCAGAAGCCACGCCGGTCGGCGGCCATGTACTCCACGCCGCGGACCCACTTGGGGCCCTTCCACGCGTAGAGGTGCGGCACCACGAGCCGCAGCGGGAAGCCGTGCTCGGCGGTGAGCAGCTCGCCGTCCTTGTGGGTGGCGAAGATGGTGCGCTCCGACGCGAAGTCGGCCAGCCGCATGTTGGCGCTGTAGCCGTACTCCGCCCAGACCATGACGTGGGTGACGCCGGGCGCCGGCGGTGCGAGCTCCAGGAGCGTGCGGGCGGGCACCCCGCCCCATTCGGCCCCGAGCATGCTGAACTTCGTGACGCAGTGCAGATCGGCCACGACGGTGGCGAACGGCAGGGCCGAGAACTCCTCGTGGTTCCAGCACCGCTTGTCGCCGTCGGCGGTCGCGCCGAAGACCCGGAATTCCCAGCGGTCCGGCTTGAAACGCGGGACGGGGCCGTAGTGGGTCACCGGCCAGCCGCGCTGGAGCCGCTGCCCCGGAGGAAGATCCGACGCCGCCGCTGCTTCTTCCCGGCGTGCTCCGCCCTCCGGCTGACCCATGTCATCCATGGTGACAGACCGCGAGGTGTGGTCATGACCAGCCATGCCTCGACAACCCCGTGATATTCCGACAAATGAAGGCAACCCACAGTAAGCCTCCACTTACTGGACGCCTCCCATCAGCGCTGCAAGGATGCGGCCATCCTGCCCAGTGGCGGCACCGACATGCGTGGAAGGATCCTGAAGCGATGCAGGGCGACCCCGAGGTCCTCGAGTTCCTCAACGAGCAGCTGACCGGCGAGCTGACCGCGATCAACCAGTACTGGCTGCACTACCGCATCCAGGACAACAAGGGTTGGACGAAGCTCGCCAAGTACACCCGCGAAGAGTCCATCGACGAGATGAAGCACGCGGACAAGCTGACCGAGCGCATCCTCATGCTGGACGGCCTGCCCAACTACCAGCGCCTCTTCCACGTCCGCGTGGGCCAGACGGTCAAGGAGATGTTCGAGGCGGACCGCCAGGTCGAGGTGGAGGCGATCGACCGGCTGAAGCGCGGGATCGACGTGATGCGGGCCAAGGGCGACATCACCTCGGCCAACCTCTTCGAGGAGATCCTGGCGGACGAGGAGCACCACATCGACTACCTGGACACGCAGCTGGAGCTGATCGCGCAGCTGGGTGAGCCGCTGTACTGCTCGACGCTGATCGAGCAGCCGAGCTGACCCGGGAAAGGCCCCGCGACGCCCGGACGGGCTAAGCGGCTTCCCGCAGTTCGACCACGTCGGCGATGTCGGTGACCTCGGCGACCGCGCCGACGCCGACGGCGTCGGCGGCCTCGGCCGCCAGGGCGGGCATGCCCTGGTCCACGAGCTCGCGCCGCGGGCAGTTGCCGCGCCCGAGGATGGCCTGAATGCGCTTGACGCACGAACCGCAGTCGGTGCCCGCCTTGCAGGCCGAGGCGATCTGGCGGGGCGTGCAGGCGCCGGCCTCCGCGTGCTCCTTGACGTGCTTCTCCGTGACTGCGAAGCATGAGCAGACGTACACGCGGTTCACCTCCCGCCTAGATCGATAAGGCTAACCTAACCTTACCTGGCGAGTGGATGGCGCAAAAGCCCTTCCTACGACGATGGGGCGCGGATCACATGGATCCGCGCCCCATCGTCGTAGCAACCTACTTACTGATCGCGGTACATCTCCGCGACCAGGAAGGCCAGGTCCAGCGACTGGCTGCGGTTGAGCCGCGGGTCGCAGGCCGTCTCGTAGCGCTGGTGCAGGTCGTCGACGAAGATCTCGTCGCCGCCGCCCACGCACTCGGTGACGTCGTCACCGGTGAGCTCGACGTGGATGCCGCCCGGGTGGGTGCCCAGCGCCTTGTGGACCTCGAAGAAGCCCTTGACCTCGTCGAGCACGTCGTCGAAGCGGCGGGTCTTGTGGCCGGAGGCGGCCTCGAAGGTGTTGCCGTGCATCGGGTCCGTCACCCAGGCGACCGTCGCGCCGGAGGCGGTGACCTTCTCGACGAGCTCGGGGAGCTTGTCGCGGACCTTGTCGGCGCCCATGCGGACGATGAAGGTCAGCCGGCCCGGCTCGCGCTCCGGGTCCAGGCGGTCGATGTAGGTCAGCGCCTCGTCCACCGAGGTGGTCGGGCCGAGCTTGATGCCGATCGGGTTGGCGATCTGCGAGCAGAACTCGATGTGCGCGTGGTCCAGCTGGCGGGTGCGCTCACCGATCCAGACCATGTGGCCGGAGGTGTCGTACAGCTTGCCGGTGCGCGAGTCGGTCCGCGTCAGCGCGCCCTCGTAGTCGAGCAGCAGCGCCTCGTGCGAGGCGTAGAACTCGACCGCCTTGAACTCGGCCGGGTCGGTGCCACAGGCCTTCATGAAGTTCAGCGCGTTGTCGATCTCCCGCGCGAGCTGCTCGTAGCGCTGGCCCGACGGGGAGGACTTCACGAAGTCCTGGTTCCAGGCGTGCACCTGGCGCAGGTCCGCGTAGCCACCGGTGGTGAAGGCGCGGACCAGGTTCAGCGTCGAGGCGGAGGCGTGGTACATCCGCTTCAGGCGCTCGGGGTCCGGGACGCGGGCCTTCTCGTTGAAGTCGAAGCCGTTGACGGAGTCGCCGCGGTAGGTCGGCAGCGTCACGCCGTCGCGGGTCTCGGTCCCCTTCGAGCGGGGCTTGGAGTACTGCCCGGCGATGCGGCCGACCTTCACCACGGGCACGGAGGCCGCGTAGGTGAGGACGGCGCTCATCTGGAGCAGGGTCTTGAGCTTGGCCCGGATGTGGTCGGCGGACACGGCGTCGAAGGCCTCGGCGCAGTCGCCACCCTGAAGGAGGAACGCCTCGCCACGGGCGACGGCTCCCATCCGGGCGCGCAGCTGGTCGCACTCGCCGGCGAAGACGAGCGGAGGATACGACTCGAGGTCCGCGATCACATCGCGCAGAGCCTCGGCATCGGGGTACTCGGGCTGCTGCGCCGCGGGCAGGTCTCGCCAGGTCGCCTTGGCGACGGCGTGGGTATCAGCGTTCACGGTCACGTGCACCACAGTACGGGGTCTTCGCCCCGTCTCGTCCCGCTGCCCAGTGACTGAGACACGGGCCCTCCGCCCGGACATGCGCCCGACACCTTCCGGGGGTCCGCGCGTTAACCGTGGCTGTTACGTTCCGGCAGCTCTCGCTCCCCACAAGCGCGCCCGGACGACAGACGTCACACGACAGAACGCAGACGACAGAACCCAGGGGTGGGTGTGAACCAGAGGCACCGCAAGGACCGCAGGAAGAGGCGACTGCTCTACGGATCGCTGGCGGCCCTGGTGGCCAGCGCCGCCATCGGTGGCCTCGCGGTCGCCTCTCCCGGCCTCCTCGGTACCGAGGACGGCAGGAACGCCCAGGACGTCTCGCTGCAGTCCGCTTTCGACGACGCGGCGCGCGAGTTCGACGTGCCGCGGAGCGTGCTCATGGCGGTCTCCTACCGTCAGACGCGCTGGGAGTCCCACGCCGGTGAGCCGAGCACGACCGGCGCCTACAACGTCATGGGGTTGACGAAGGTCGACCCCGAGGACGTCGAACGGCCCGGCGACGCCGAACGGCTCGCGCATCTCAACGAGAGCGGCAGGCCGGAGATCGAGAGGACCTTCGTGCCCGCCCGGGTGCTGCGGGTACTGCCCAAGGAGACCGTCGACACCGACGACCCCCGGCTGCACACCCTGGACCGGGCCGCCGAGCTGACCGACAGCTCCGCCGACGCCCTGAAGGGCGACCCGGTCCAGAGCATCAGGGCCGGCGCCGCGCTGCTCGCCGCCTACCAGCGCGAGGCCACCGGCGACCTCCCCGAGGAGCCGGGCGCCTGGTACCCGGCCGTGGCCCGCTACAGCCAGGCACCGGACCGCGGCGGCGCCGACCTCTTCGCCCGGCGCGTCTTCGAGTCGATCAGGACGGGCGAGCGGGAGCTGACCACGGACGGCGAGCAGGTCGTGCTGCCGGCCGACCCCTCCGTGCAGCCGGTGCGGCCCGCCCAGGTGCCGCTCGCGGCGACCTTCGCGAGCACCACGGCCACCCCGGTCCCCGAGTGCCCGTCCGGCCTCGCCTGCGACTTCGTCCCCTCCCGTACGGGCGCGAACGGCGAGCGGAACTACACGGTCGCCGACCGCCCGTCGCAGGGCGTCGACGTGCGGCAGATCGTCATCCACGACACCGAGGGCGGCTACGACGGCTCCCTCGCCACCCTCACCGACCCGGCGGTCAAGGCCAGCGCCCACTACCTGGTGCGCGCCTCGGACGGTCTCGTCACCCAGATGGTGGAGAACAGGAACCTCGCCTGGCACGCCGGCAACTGGACCCTCAACATGCACGCCATCGGCGTGGAGCACGAGGGCTACGCCATCGACGAGAGCAGCTGGTACACCGAGCCCCAGTACGAGTCGACCGCGGCCCTGGTGAAGTTCCTCGCCGGGAAGTACGGGCTGCCGCTCGACCGCGAGCACGTCGTCGGCCACGACGAGGTGCCGGTGCAGCTCGACGGGTCGATCGGCAGGACGCACTGGGATCCGGGCCCCTTCTGGGACTGGAACCACTTCATGGCCCTGATGGGCGCGCCCACCGGCGACCGCGGCGCCGGCGGCCCGCTGCGGGCCGGCCAGGTGGTGCGCGTCGTGCCGCCGTTCACCACGGCCAACCAGCCGAAGCTCACCTACCGGGGCGGCACGGCGGTCGCGCCGCGCCCCGCCAACTTCGGCTATCTGTACACGCAGCCGTCGACGGGCGCGGCGACGCTCGCCGACCCGTACTTCTCGACCCTCTGGTCCGAGGGGTCGAACTGGGCGAACAAGGTCCGCGCGGGCGGCACCTACGTGGTCGCCGAGGCACGCACCGACTGGACGGCGATCTGGTACGCCGGGCAGAAGGCCTGGTTCCAGAACCCCGGCGGCCGGTACACGGTGCCCGTCACCGGCGCCCCGACCCAGGTCAGGGCCAAGGCCGGCACCACGGTGAAGATCTACGGCCGGGCCTTCCCGGAGACCGCCGCCTACGCGGCGGCGGGCCTGACCGCGCCGACCGACAGCCCGGACCACCTCTCGAAGTACGGCTTCCCCGCCGGTCAGGCCTACCCGAAGGCCGGGCCGCCCGTGCAGGGCGACGACTGGTTCGGCTCCGCCCGGAAGAACGTCGTCGGCGACACCCGCTACCTGCCCATCCGGTACAACCACCGGCTGGCGTGGGTGAAGGCGTCCGACGTCGAAGAGGTCCCGGGCGTGGCCCCGGTCTCCGGCTCCGGCCGCGCCGGCAGGCGTACGACCTGATCGTCTGAGCGTCCGTGACCGGCGCGTCCCGGTCCACGCTGTGGACCAGGACGCGCGACGGACCGGCAGCGCGCTACAGTGCCCCCATGCTCGCGCACACCCGGCTGACGAACCGGAACTGGTGGTGGACCGCTCATCCGGCGGCCCACTGACTGCGCGTACACCGAAACCACGCGAAGGCCGCCCGAGGGGCGGCCTTTCTCGTACCCGCGAGGCCGTTCCTCCCCCTGATCTCCCTGATCTCCACGGAAGGAACGACGCCCCATGGACCTCTCCCGTCTCCTCGACGACTCCGCCCCGCCGTTCGCCCTGCTGCGCCGGCGCACCCCGGGCCGGGACCACGACACCGTCGAGGTGCTCGTCGGCCCGGTGCACGAGGCCGAGCGGCTGGCCGAGCTGCCGGTGGGCACGGCCCCCGCGCTGGCCCTGGTGCCGTTCCGGCAGATCCGCGAGCGCGGCTTCGACGTCCGCGACGACGGCACCCCGCTCTCCGTGCTGGTCGCCGAGGAGGCGTACGAGCTGCCGCTCGCCGAGGCCCTGGACCGGCTGCCGGCCCATGACGTGCGGGTCGAGGGCGGCGGCTTCGACGTCTCCGACGAGGAGTACGCGCGGATCGTGCGGCGCGTGATCGACGAGGAGATCGGCGGCGGCGAGGGCGCCAACTTCGTCGTGCGGCGCACCTACACCGGCGAGATCCCGGGCTTCGGCCGGGCCGACGCGCTGGCCCTGTTCCGGCGGCTGCTCGCGGGCGAACGGGGCGCGTACTGGACCTTCGTGGTGCACACCGGGGACCGCACGCTGGTCGGTGCGAGCCCGGAGGTCCATGTGCGGATGACCGGCGGCACGGTCGTGATGAACCCGATCAGCGGCACCTACCGCTACCCGGCGGGCGCCGCGCCGACCCCCGAGGACCTGCTCACGTTCCTGGCCGACCGCAAGGAGACCGAGGAGCTGTCGATGGTGGTCGACGAGGAGCTCAAGATGATGTGCACGGTCGGCGACCGGGGCGGAGTCGTGATCGGACCGCGCCTGAAGGAGATGGCCCATCTCGCCCACACGGAGTACGAGCTGCGCGGGCGGTCCTCGCTCGACGTGCGCGAGGTGCTGCGCGAGACGATGTTCGCGGCGACCGTCACCGGATCCCCGCTGCAGAACGCCTGCCGGGTCATCGAGCGGCACGAGGTCGGCGGCCGTGGCTACTACGCGGGCGCGCTGGCCCTGCTCGGCACCGACGAGAGCGGGGCGCAGACCCTGGACTCCCCCATCCTCATCCGGACCGCCGACATCGCGGCGGACGGCGGGCTGCGGGTGCCGGTCGGCGCCACCCTGGTGCGACACTCCGACCCGGCGGGCGAGGTCGCCGAGACCCACGCCAAGGCGGCGGGTGTGCTGACCGCGCTGGGCGTGCGGGAGGGACGGCCTTTCGACAACGCGGACGGCACGGACACCGCGGGCGGCGCGGTCGGGGCGGCCGGGGCGGGCACCGTGCCGCCGCGCCTCGCGGACGATCCCCGGGTACGGGCGGCGCTCGACGCGCGACGGGCGGACCTGGCGCCGTTCTGGCTGAAGATGCAGGCGCGGTCGGCCGAGCTGTCCGGGCATGCGCTGGTGATCGACGCCGAGGACACCTTCACCGCGATGCTGGCGCACCTGCTGCGCTCCTCGGGCCTGGAGGTCTCGGTCCTGCGCTACGACGAGCCGGGCCTGCGGGAGCTGGCGCTCGCGCACGAGGGGCCGGTGGTGCTCGGCCCCGGCCCGGGCGACCCGCAGGACGCGGCCGACCCGAAGATGCGCTTCCTGCGCGGGCTGACCGCCGAGCTGCTGCGCGACCACCGGCACGGTCTGCTCGGGGTGTGCCTCGGACACGAGTTGATCGCGGCCGAGCTGGGCCTGGAGATCGTCCGCAAGCGGACCCCGTTCCAGGGGGCGCAGGTGCGGATCGACCTGTTCGGCCAGGAGCAGACGGTCGGCTTCTACAACAGCTTCACCGCGCGCTGCGACGACCGGGCGGCGACCGAACTGGCCCTGCACCGGATCGAGGTGAGCCGGGACGCGGCGACGGACGAGGTGCACGCGCTGCGCGGGCCGGGATTCGCCGGCGTGCAGTTCCACCCCGAGTCGGTGCTGACGATGGACGGGGCCGCGGTCACCGCCTCGCTGCTGGCGGGGGTCCTCGTCTGAGGGGTCACGAGGACCCGGCCTGGAGCCGCGGTACCAGGACGTTCTCGCTGCGCCGTCCGGCGAGGTGGTCGAGGACGTTCTGGACCGTGGTGTCGATGATCTGGCCGACCGCGTCGACGGTGTAGTACGCCTGGTGGGAGGTGACCACGACGTTCGGGAAGGTCACCAGGCGGGCCAGGGTGTCGTCCTCGACGCCCGCGAGGGACCGGTCGACGAAGAAGAGCCCGGCCTCCGCCTCGTACACGTCGAGTCCGACACCGGTGAAGCGGCCCGCGCGCAGTTCGCCGACCAGTGCCTCGGTGTCGACGAGGCCGCCGCGGCTGGAGTTCACCAGGATCGCGTCGTCCTTCATCGCCCGCAGGGCGGCGGCGTCGACGAGGTGGTGGGTGGCCGGGAGCAGCGGCACGTGCAGGCTGACGAGGTCGGCCTCGGCGAAGAGGCGCTCCTTGTCGACGTACTTCATGCCGAGTTCGAGGCACGCGGGGTTCTCGGCGATGTCCCAGCCGAGGAGGTTCATGCCGAAGCCGTGGGCGATCCGGGTGAAGGCCTCGCCGATCTTGCCGGTGCCGACGACGCCGACGGTGCGGCCGCGCAGGTCGCGGCCCATGAGTCCGTCGAGCCGGAAGTCGAAGTCTCGGGTCCGGTTGGAGGCACGGACGATCCGCCGGTTGACCGCCATCGCGAGGGTCCAGGCGAATTCGGCGACGGAGTAGGGCGAGTAGGACGAGACGCGGGCGACGGTGAGGCCCAGCCGCTCGGCGACGTCGAGGTCGATGTTGTTGAAGCCGGTGGAGCGCTGGGCGATCAGCTGGGTGCCGCCGGCGGCGAGGGTCTGCAGCACCCGGGGGCCGAGGTCGGCGTTGACGCTCGTGGAGACGACCTCGTAGCCGGCGGCGATGGGGGCCGTGTCCTCGGTGAGGAAGACCCCCACGCAGCGGACCTCGTGGTGCCCCGCGAAGGCCTTCTCCATGAGCGGCTTCTCGTCGGCTTGTACGCCGAATGCCAGGATCTCCACGGGCCCCTCCGTAGACGCGCCGATCGCGATGTGCCGGTTTCATCAGGTTACGGGCCGAATGGCCGGGTCACGGGGCGAATATACGGGCTGCGGCCGCGCGCGGCTCGGCCGAGCGGGACCGGCCGGGGCGGGCCCCGGGCCGGGAGGGACGAGCTCCAGGGCCGGGACGACCCCCGGGCCGGGCGGGACGAGCCCCCAGGCCGGGCGGGACGAGCACCCAGGCCAGGGCGGTCCCCGGCCCGGCCGGGACGAGCACCCAGGCCAGGGCGGCCCCCGGGCCGGCCGGGACGAGCACCCAGGCCGGGGACGGCCCCGGCTCCGGCGGGCCCAGGCCGAAGCGGCCCCCGAACGACGCGGTCCCGGCCGAGGCGGGTGTCAGCCGAAGAAGACCCCCGCCTCCGCGTACAGCGCCGGGTCCACCGTCTTGAGGCGGGCGGTCGCGGCGGCCAGCGGGACCCGGACCACGTCCGTGCCGCGCAGCGCGACCGTCGTGCCGTGCGCCCCGTCCCGTACGGCGTCCACGGCGTGCAGCCCGAAGCGGGTGGCCAGCCAGCGGTCGAAGGCGCTGGGACTGCCTCCGCGCTGGACGTGACCGAGGACGGTGGTGCGGGCCTCCTTGCCGGTCCGGCGTTCGATCGCCGCGGCCAGCCACGCCCCCACCGAGCTCCCCACCGGCGAGCCGTCCCGGGGCCGCGCGCCCTCGGCGACGACCAGGATCGGGGCGTAGGTGGCCTCGAAGCGGGAGGCGACCCAGGCGCAGACCTGGTCGAGGTCGAAGCGCTGCTCGGGGACGAGGATGATGTTGGCGCCGCCGGCCAGCCCGGCGTGCAGCGCGATCCAGCCGGTGTGCCGGCCCATGACCTCGACGACGAGGACCCGCCGGTGCGAGTCGGCGGTGGTGTGGAGGCGGTCGATGGCCTCGGTGGCGATGCCGACGGCCGTGTCGAAGCCGAAGGTCCAGTCGGTGGCCGAGAGGTCGTTGTCGATGGTCTTGGGGACGCCCACCAGCGGCAGCCCGTGCTCGGCGTGCAGCCGGGCGGCGATCCCGAGGGTGCCGCGGCCGCCGATGACGACGAGGGCGTCGACGCCGTCCTTGGCCAGGTGCTCGCGGACCCGGCGGACGCCGTCGGGAACGTCGAACGGGTCGGTGTAGGAGGAGCCGAGCACGGTGCCGCCGCGCGGCAGGATCCCGCGGACGGCGCGGACGTCGAGCGGGAGGCTGTCGCCGTCGACGACCCCGCGCCAGCCGTCCCGGAAGCCGGTGAAGCTCCAGCCGTACTCCTGGACGCCCTTGCGGACGGCGGCGCGGATCACCGCGTTGAGTCCGGGACAGTCTCCTCCGCCGGTCAGCACACCGACGCGCATGGGCACTCCTTCGCCGTACGTGGGGGAATACGGCCCACGCTAGTGGTGACGTGGGTCACCCTGACACGGCGAAGAGAGTGAATCGTCCACCCCCGTAAGGGGGATCAGGCGTCGTCCAGACCGCGCTCGATGGCATAGCGGACGAGCTCGACGCGGTTGTGCAGCTGGAGCTTGCCGAGGGTGTTCTGGACGTGGTTCTGCACCGTGCGGTGCGAGATGACGAGCCGTTCGGCGATCTGCTTGTAGCTCAGACCCTTGGCGACCAGGCGCAGCACCTCGGTCTCCCGGTCGGTGAGCTGCGGGGCCTTCGGCTCGTCGGCGCCGGGTGCCGGGCCGGGCTCGGAGGCGAGCCGCCGGTACTCGCCGAGGACGAGACCGGCCAGGCCGGGCGTGAAGACGGGGTCGCCCACGGCGGTGCGGCGCACCGCGTCGATGAGCTCCTCCGTGCTGGCCGACTTCAGCAGGTAGCCGGTGGCGCCGGACTTCACGGCCTCCAGGACGTCGGCGTGCTCGCCGCTCGCCGACAGCACCAGGACGCGCAGCGCCGGGTTGGCGCCGACGAGCTCCTTGCAGACCTGGACGCCCGGCTTGAGGGGCAGGTTGAGGTCGAGGACGAGGACGTCGGGGCCGGCGGCGGCCGCGCGGCGTACGGCCTGTTCGCCGTCCCCGGCCGTGGCGACCACGTCGAGGCCCGCCTCGGCGAGGTCGCGGGCGACCGCGTCCCGCCACATCGGATGGTCGTCGACGACCATGACCCTGATCGTCTGCCGGTCCGTCTGCTGCTCGCTCACTTCGCTCCTGCCTTCCCCCGCCGGTCCCGCGAGGTGCGCGGGACCTTCAGTTCCACTTCGGTGCCCTGTCCGGGGACCGAGATCAGTTCGGCGCTGCCGCCGAGGTCCCGCAGTCTGCCCCGGATGGACAGGGCGACGCCCATCCGGCCCTCGCCCTCGGCCTGGTCGAGCCGGCCCTCGGGGATGCCGGGGCCGTCGTCCCGGACCGTCACGATGACCTCGTCGCCCCAGTCCTCCAGCAGGATCCAGGCCTGCGCCCGCTCCCCCGCGTGCACCCGGACGTTGTCCAGGGCGGCCCCCACGGCGGCGGCCAGTTCGCGGGCCGCCGGGGCCGGCAGGACGACGGGGGCGCCGGGGTCGGAGAGGGTGACCCGCGCCCCGGCGCGCGGCGCGAGGAGGGTGCGCACGTCGAGGTCGCCGGTGTGGTCGTCGGGCTCCTCCACGACCCGGACGACGGCGCCCTCGGACTCGTCCTCGGAGACGTGCGAGGTACGGGTCAGGCCGCCGGCGACCAGGGTGCGCAGGGCGACCTCCTGTTCGCCGGCCATCCGGCCCAGCTCGGCGGCCTCCCCGCCGAGGGCGGTGCCGCGGCGCTGCACCATGGCGAGGACCTGGAGCACGCTGTCGTGGATGTCGCGGGCGAGCCGCTCCCGCTCGCGGGTGGCGGCCTCGATCTCCAGGGCCCGGGCGAGGGTGCGCTCGGAGGCGCGGGCGACCTCGACGACGTAGCCGATGGCGATGGAGGCGACCCAGACGAGCAGGACGTTGTGCAGGGTGTCGCGGCTGGGTTCGCCGCGCTCGATGATGTTGGCGACGGCGACCAGGGAGGACGCGAAGCCGGCCCAGCGCCAGCCGCCCTTGATCGCGTACGCGAGGACGGCGCCGGCGGTCCATATCGTCGGCAGCGTGGGGCCGTCCACGGACCGGGCCTGCACGTCGGCGACCGGGGTGAGCAGGATGCCGGTGAGGGCGACGGTGAGGTCGGCGACGAGGAAGCGCTTGGTGCAGCTCCGGGCGTTCGCCACGCTGGGGAGGGTGGCGAGGGTCCACACGCACATCACGGAGAGGAAGGCGACGGCGACCCAGGGGCGCTCGTAGTTGTGCCGCCCGAAGACGCCGAGCAGTACCGCGTAGACCATCGTGAGCACGCGGTACGCGGTGAGCGCTCGCCACAGCGGCTGCTCGACCGACATGCGCACGACACGTTCGCGCCTGGCCATATCCCCCACCCCCGTGCGCCCCCCCTCAGGAGGTCAGGCGCCGGACTCTTCCCGCGCCGCGATCTCGGCCTTGACGGCTTCCTTGGCGGCCTTCTCGGCCTCCGCCATCTGGCGCTTGGCCGCCGTCGCGTAGATGTCGACGTACTCCTGGCCGGACAGCTTCATGATCTCGTACATGACCTCGTCGGTCACCGAGCGCAGGATGAAGCGGTCGCCCTCCATGCCCTGGTAGCGGCTGAAGTCGAGCGGCTTGCCGATCCGGATGCCCGGGCGCATCAGCTTGGGCACGAGCTTGCCGGGCGGCTGGATCTTTTCGGTGTCGATCATGGCGACCGGGATCACCGGCGCGCCGGTGGCCAGCGCGACGCGCGCCAGGCCGCCGGGCTTGCCGCGGTAGAGGCGCCCGTCGGGCGAGCGGGTGCCCTCGGGGTAGATGCCGAACAGGCCGCCGCCCTCGATGACCTCGATGCCGGCCTTGATCGCCGCCTCGCCCGCGCCGCGCGCGCCGGAGCGGTCGACCGGGAGCTGGCCGACGCCCTTGAAGAAGGCGGCCGTCAGCTTGCCCTTGACGCCGGGGGTGGTGAAGTACTCGGCCTTCGCGATGAAGGTGACCTTGCGGTCGAGGACGGCCGGCAGGAAGAAGGAGTCGGAGAAGGAGAGGTGGTTGCTCGCGAGGATCGCCGGCCCCTCGGCGGGGACGTTCTCGAGGCCCTCCACCCAGGGCCTGAAGGCGAGCTTCAGGGACCCTCCGAGGGAGAACTTCATTGCGCCGTAGATCAACTCGCCAAGCCTTCCGTGGGCCGCCCCACCCTCTGCGTGCGGCGTCAGGCTGACCTTATCCCTTATGGGACCGGCCGGACCGCCGTGGGGAGCGCGGCTTCCCGTTTCCTTCGTGCTGACGGCCCTGGTCGGTGTCGGTCCGGTCGCGTACGGTGAAAGCCTTCCCCTTACCGAAGCCGCTTCGGGTCGTCCGCGAGAGCGCGGTCCGGAGTCGAACCCGAACAGGAGACCCCGTGCCGGTCCTTCCTGGAGCCGAACCGTACCGCCACGAGGGCGGAGAGGTCGGCGTCCTCCTCTGTCACGGATTCACCGGTTCCCCGCAGTCGCTGCGCCCCTGGGCCGAGTACCTGGCCGCGCGCGGACTGACGGTGTCGCTGCCACTGCTGCCGGGGCACGGCACGCGCTGGCAGGACATGCAGCTCACCACGTGGCAGGACTGGTACGCCGAGGTGGACCGCGAGCTGCGGGAGCTGACCGCGCGCTGCGAGCGGGTCTTCGTCATGGGCCTGTCCATGGGCGGCGCGCTGACCCTGCGGCTGGCGGCCCGGCACGGCGACGCGATCAGCGGCATCGTGCTCGTCAACCCGGGCAACAAGGTGCACGGCCTCGCGGCGTACGCGCTGCCCGTCGTCCGCCATCTCGTGCCCTCCACCAAGGGCATCGCCAGCGACATCGCCAAGGACGGCGTGGCCGAGGTCGGCTACGACCGGGTCCCGCTGCACGCGGCGCACTCGCTGCGGCGCTTCTTCCAGGTCGTCGACGCGGAGCTGCCGCAGGTCACGCAGCCGATGGTGCTGCTGCACAGCCCGCAGGACCACGTCGTACCGCCGGCCGACTCCGCGCGGGTGCTCAGCCGGGTCTCCTCGACGGACGTCAAGGAGGTCCTGCTGGAACAGAGCTGGCACGTGGCGACGTTGGACCACGACGCGGAGCGGATTTTCGAGGAGAGCTGGGCGTTCGTGACCCGGCTCGCTCCGGAACTCGCCGGCGAGAGCGTCGGGAAGACCGAGAAGGGAAGCGCGAGCGGTGGCTGAACAGCAGGACGGGGAGCGCGAGCCGCAGCCCATCGACGAGGCGGCGGCCTGGGCCGCGATCGTCGCCGGGTACGGCGAGGAGCCCGCGGACCCTCCGGGTGCGCGCCCCTTCCGTCCGGTGGAGGACCTGGCGCTCCCCGAGATGCCGGAGGAGGACGGGGGCGTGCCCACCGGGACCCGCACGGCTCCGGACGCCCCGGACGCACCGGGCGCACCGGGCGCACCGGGGACTCCGGGGACTCCGGGCGCCCCTGACACCCCGGCGGCCGCGGACAAGCCGGACAAGTTCCGGAAGCCCGAGGCCCCCGGCGAGCCGGAGCGGCCCGCCCTGGGCTCGTCCGTCGTCTTCGCCCCGGGTGTGGGCCTGGGCGGCGGCCCCCGCGACTACGCGCTGTCCGAGCCGGACGAGTCCGCCGGGACGGGCGACGAGGGCCACTTCGTGCCGCCGGAGCCGCCGCCGCTGCCGGAGGCCGACACCACGACGAAGTTCGCCTGGCTCGCGGTGGTCGGCGGACCGGTCCTGATGCTGCTCGCTGTGCTGCTCCAGTGGGACATGACCTGGTGGCTGACCACGCTGTGCGTGGGCGGCTTCCTGGGCGGCTTCGTCACCCTGGTGGCCCGGATGAGGCACGACGACGAGGACGACGACGGCTTCGACGACCCCGGCCGGGGCGCCGTGGTGTAGGCGGCCGCCAGGTCGTGTCCTTCGGACCGTGCCCGGCTCGCCCCGATCCGGAGGACGGGCCCTGCGAGGCGGCAGAGGCAGCCTAGGTCGCCGGGATACGGACCACCGCCAGGACCGGCAGGTGGTCCGTCGCCTTTCTCAGGTCCTCCGGGTCCAGGTCCTCCGGGACCCCGCAGGCGAGGAACTCGACGCCCGGGGTGGCCAGGACCGCGTCGATGCGGCGGTCCGGGGCGGTGACGGGCCAGGTGGGCTCCCCGCCCCAGGGCGCGGTCGTCCAGCCGTCCTGGAGCTCCTTCGTGAGACGGGTCCAGGCGCGGCCGCCGGGGCGCTCGTTGAGGTCGCCGGCCACGATCGCGTACGGGGTGCCCAGGGCGGCCACGCGGTCCAGGAGCAGGCCCGCCTGGGCGTGCCGCTCCTCCTCCTGGAGGCTCAGGTGGCAGCTGACCAGGCCGACCCGCGCACCCCCCAGCCGGACCACGGCGGTGGCCAGGCCGCGCCGGTGCCGGCCCGGGGTGAGCGGCAGGAGGACGTCCTCGGTGCGTTCCACGGTGGCCCGCAGCGAGCACAGCAGCAGCGGTCCGGCGGCGGTGGCGCCGCCGCTCAGGACGACGAGCTCGCTCTTGGCGGCGAGCCGCGCCGCGTGTTTGCGCCAGCGGAAGAAGCGGGGCGCCTCCTGGACGAAGACGAGGTCCGGGGCGCAGGCCCGGATCACCCGGGCGAGGGCGTCCTCGTCGTCGCGCATCGAGCGCACGTTGTAGGAGAGGATCCGGACGACGGCCGAACCGTCGGGCTCCGTACGGGAGTTGGGAAGCTCGCTGATCGCGCTGATCGCCATACGGCCCACGATAGGCGCGGTGCCCGCCGCGCCCCAGAGGGCGCGACGGGCACCGTCGCGACGAACCTGCCGAGCGTCCGCCCGGCGCCTGCTCAGCCCTGGCGGGCCAGGTCGGCCGCGCCCACCAGACCTGCCTTGTTGCCCAGCTGCGCGGCGAGCACCTGGGCGTGCGGACGCCACTGGCCGCCGATCAGCCAGCGCCGGAAGGACTTGCGGATCGGCTCGAGCACCAGCTCGCCCTCGTCCGAGACCCCGCCGCCGACGATGAACGCCGACGGGTCGAACAGCGACGCCAGGTCCGCGAGGCCGGCGCCGGCCCAGCGGGCGAGCTCGCGGAAGGAGTCGCGGGCCACGGGGTCGCCCGCGCGGGCGGCCTCGCTGACGTGCTTGCCCTGGATGCCCTCGGGGGTGCCGTCGCCGAGCGCGAGGAGCGTCTTCGCGTTCTCGGGGGTGGCGGCGGCGCGCTGCTTGGCGTAGCGCACGAGGGCACGGCCGGAGGCGTACTGCTCCCAGCAGCCCTGGCTTCCGCAGCCGCACAGCAGACCGTCCGGGACGACCCGGATGTGGCCGAACTCGGCGGCCACGCCGAAGCGGCCGCGGCGCAGCTTGTTGCCGATGATGATGCCGCCGCCGAGGCCGGTGCCGAGCGTGATGCAGATGACGTCCTCGTGGCCCTTGCCGGCGCCGAACCGGTACTCGCCCCAGGCCGCCGCGTTGGCGTCGTTCTCGACGACGACGGGGAGACCGACCCGCTGCTCGACCTTGTCCTTCAGCGGCTCGTGCCGCCAGTCGATGTTCGGCGCGAAGAGGACGGTGGCGCGCTTGTCGTCGACGTAGCCCGCGGCTCCGATGCCGACGGCCTCGATCTCGTACCCCTTGCCGGCCTCGGAGACCGCGGCGCTGATCGCGTCGACGATGCCCTCGGGGGTCGGCGGGGTGGGCACGGTGTGCGTGTCGAGGATGTTGCCCTCCTCGTCGACCACGCCGGCCGCGATCTTGGTGCCGCCGATGTCGACGCCGATGGTGAGTCCCATGTGTCCCTCAGTTTTCGGTCGAGCCCCGCTAGGGCCCACCGTACCCGAGGAGGGCGCCCCTCCTGATCAGTCCAGGTCGATGTGCTGCCCGGTCGCGGGCCCCTCGTCCGGCCCCTCGTCCTCGCCGCGGGCGTCCTCGCGGCCCGTGTCCTCGGCCTCCGCACCGGTCGCCTGCCGGCTGTCGCCGCGGGTCCAGCGGGCCTCCTGGCCCTGGACGGCGGAGCGGTAGGCGGCGAGGAGCTCGTTGCCGGCGGCGGCGAGGTGGTCGAAGACCTGCGGATTGCGCTCGATGACGGGCTCGACGAGGGCCTTCGCCTGGTTGACGACCTGGTGGACGGTGGCGGCGGCCTGCCCGCCGGCGACGGAGCCGCCGAAGGTGCCGCCGAGCTTGTCGGCGACGGCCTCGAAGAGCTTGCGGAACTCCTCGGCCGGAGTGCCGGGCTCCTCACCGCGGCGGGTGCGGCGGCGGGCCTTCTCGGCCTCCAGGTCCTCGGCGCAGGCATCGGCCCAGGCGTCCGAATCGCTCATGGCGTACTCCTTAAGGCTTCTACGGTCGACGGTACACCGCCTCGCCAGGGGTCAGGAGCCGCTCCTCGGCCAGAGCCCGGGGTCGGGGGTGAAGCGGATGCGCAGGTCGCCGTCGACGAGACCGGCGCCGGAGACGGTGCAGCGGCGCAGTACGGCGGGCAGCGGCACGGCGCGCCGGAACGGGCCGACGGAGAGCAGGAGTTCGTCACCCCGGCGGACGAGGGAGAGCCCGTCCTTGACGGCGCCGGGCAGCGGGACGTGCCAGACGAGGATGCCGTCCTCGGCACGGCGGTCCTCGACGGTCCAGGCGGGCGCGGCGGGCGGCGCGGCGGGCTCCGGTACGGCGAGCAGGACCAGGTCCTCCGGTCCGCGCGGGGCGCGGCCCAGGTGCGGCAGCTCGTGCAGCCCGGGGTGGGCCTCGCGGAGGGCGGCGAGGTGCCGGTGCTGCTCGGCGGCGAGGCCGGCGAACCAGGGGTCGGCCGAGTCGGCGGGGAGCACACGGTTGGCGACGACGGTGTCGAGGGCGAGGCCCTGGAGGGCGAGGCCGAGCCGCGCGGTGCGCAGAGCCTCCGCGGCGGCGGGTCCCGGCTCGACGACGAGCCGGACGGTGGTGTGCGGGGAGTCGACGACCTCTTGGACGGCGGCCAGTTCGGCCTCCCAGCGGGCGGTGGTCTCGTACAGCCACTGCGCGGGCAGGGGTACGCCGGCGAGCTGGGCGAGCATCGGGCGCAGCGCACGGGCGGCCTGGCGCTCGGGCGGCAGGAGGCGGCGCAGATAGCGGCGGAGCTGCTCGGGCAGGGCGAGCAGGGCGAGCGCCTCGCGGACGGGCGGGAGCTCGACGACGGCGAGGTCCCAGTCGCCGGCGGCGGCGTCGCGCAGGGCCCGCAGCAGCGCGAAGTGTCCGCTGCCGGGGAGCTCGGTCAGCTCTGCGTCCTCGAAGGGCGCGGCCCCGAGCAGGTCGAAGGCGACGCCGGACCGGGCCTGCAGGGCGAGGAACTCGCGCCGGAAGTCCGCGGCGGCGTCGGGCCGGACCACCCGCGGCCCGTCCGCCTCGCCGGCGTCCTCCGACACGAACAGCACGCGCCGCCCGGCCCGGGCCTCGGCGAGCGCGGTCCCGGCGGCCACCGCACTCCGCCCGGCGCCGCCGGTCCCGGTCACAAGAATGATCCGCATACGCCGACGGTACCGGCGCGCCGGGACACCTCACGCCCCTGGTCCGGACGCCCCGGCCCCCGGGAGCGCGGCCCCCGGCCGGTGCGGGCTACTTCGGGGACTCGACGCGCTTCTTCAGACCCGCGAGGGCGCGGTCGATGATGACCTTCTCCGCCTTGCGCTTGATCATGCCGAGCATGGGGATCTTGACGTCGACCGTGAGCTGGTAGGTGACCTCGGTCCGGGTGCCGGAGGCGGCCGGGGCGAGGCGGTAGGAGCCGTCGAGCGCACGGAGCATCTGGGACTTGACGAGGGTCCAGGACACCTCGTTGTCGCCGGTCCAGGTGTACGCGAGGGTGTGGTCGTCCTTGATCGCGCCGGCGTCGAGGAGCAGGCGGACCTTCTCCGCGCGGCCGGCGGCGTCGGTGTCGAGGACCTCGGCCTCCTTCACCTCACCCGTCCACTCGGGGTAGCGGGCGAAGTCGGCGATGACGCTCATGACCTCGGCCGGGGCCGCCTCGATGGTGATGCTCGAGCTGGTGTGTTCCGCCATCGCGGTGGCTCCTCGTATGGGCGCGATCCGTGTCTGCGTGCAGGCTATCGCGCCGGTGTCACGGGCCTGTCACCACTCCAGGCTCCAGGGGCGCCCGGTCGCCGCGAAGTGGCCGACGTTGACGCACTCCGTCGCGCCGACCCGCATGCGGCGGACCAGCGGCTGGTGGACGTGGCCGAAGAGGGCGTAGCGCGGGCGGACGCGGTGGATGGCGTCGAGGAGCGCACGGCTGCCGCGTTCGAAGCGGCGGGCGACGGTGTCGTACGTGAGCTCGGGGACGTCCGGCGGGATGTGGGAGCAGAGGACGTCGACCTCGCCGAGGGCCTCGACCTTGGCGGCGTACTCCTCGTCGGAGATCTCGTACGGGGTCCTCATCGGGGTCCGCAGGCCGCCGCCCACGAAGCCGAAGACGAGGCCGCCGAGCTCGATCCGGTCGCCGTCGAGGACGGTGGTGCCGGGACCGGCGTACTCGGGCCAGAGGTGGGGGACGTCGACGTTGCCGTAGGTGGCGTACGTGGGGGTGGGGAAGGCGGCGAACAGCTCCGCGTACTGGCGGCGGACGGCCGACTCGATGGCCGTGGCGCGGTCCATGTCCAGTTCCGCCCACAGGCGGCGACCGAGGTCACGGGCCTCGTCGAAGCGGCGGGCGGTGCGCAGCTCCACGATGAGGTCGGCGTTCTCGACGCCGAAGAGGTCGGGGAAGATGCCCCGGCTGTGGTCGGCGTAGTCCAGGAAGAGCACCAGGTCGCCGAGGCATATCAGGGCGTCGGCACCCTCCCCCGCCTTGGCGAGGGCTCCGGTGTTGCCGTGCACGTCGCTGACCACGTTGATCCTCATGGCGCCAGCCTAGGGGGTGCGACCTGCGGTTACTTGGGAGTCCGGAAAGCAGTGGACTACTGTGCGCCAAGGAACGCCATACATGTGTGACGCACGGAACATCTGGCCTGAACCCCCTATCGGGAACCGTGTACTGATGGGTAACGTCCGGCCAGTCCACAGTCGTGCTCACCCCCACACAGAGCACCCTGCCCGA
Organism: Streptomyces sp. NPDC101191; assembly: GCF_044767915.1. NCBI lineage: Bacteria > Bacillati > Actinomycetota > Actinomycetes > Kitasatosporales > Streptomycetaceae > Streptomyces > Streptomyces sp. NPDC101191. The sequence continues at coordinate 285,554 of NZ_JBIWOU010000006.1, read as the reverse complement.
TCATGGACCGCACCGGCGCGTCACACAGAGTCGTGGCGTCGGCGCCCGATGAGGAGCAGCAGTCTTGCGCGAGTTCAGCCTTCCGGCCCTGTACGAGGTCCCCACGGACGGCAACCTGACGGATCTCATCCGCCGCAACGCCTCTCAGCACCCAGACGTCGCCGTGATGGGACGCAAGGTCGCCGGGGCCTGGACGGACGTCACCGCGAAGCAGTTCCTCGCCGAGGTCCGGGGGGCGGCGAAGGGTCTGATCGCCGCCGGCGTCGAGCCGGGCGACCGTGTCGCCCTGCTGTCCCGCACCCGCTACGAGTGGGTGCTCCTCGACTTCGCGATCTGGAGCGCGGGTGCGGTGACCGTGCCCGTGTACGAGACCAGCTCGCCGGAGCAGATCCAGTGGATCCTCGGTGACTCGGGCGCCTCCCTGGCGCTCGTCGAGACCTCGGCGCACGAGGCCTCGGTGGAGTCGGTGCGGGCGAACCTGCCCGGCCTGAAGGGCGTCCGGCAGATCGAGGCGGACGCCGTGGCCCGGCTGACCGCCGAGGGCACGGACGTCTCCGACGAGGAGCTCGACCGCCGGATGTCGATCGCGCACGCGGACGACCCGGCGACCATCGTCTACACCTCGGGCACCACCGGCCGCCCCAAGGGCTGCGTGCTGACCCACCGCGCCTTCTTCGCGGAGTGCGGCAACGTGGTCGAGCGGCTGAAGCCGCTCTTCCGTACGGGCGAGTGCTCGGTGCTGCTGTTCCTGCCGGCGGCGCACGTCTTCGGCCGGCTGGTCGAGGTCGCCTCGGTGATGGCGCCGATCAAGCTGGGCTGCGTGCCCGACATCAAGAACCTCACCGACGAGCTGGCGGCCTTCCGGCCGACGCTGATCCTCGGTGTGCCGCGGGTCTTCGAGAAGGTCTACAACTCGGCCCGGGCCAAGGCGCAGGCCGACGGCAAGGGCAAGATCTTCGACAAGGCCGCGCACACGGCCATCGCGTACAGCCGCGCGCTCAGCACCCCGCAGGGCCCGTCCTTCGGTCTGAAGCTGAAGCACAAGGTCTTCGACAAGCTGGTGTTCAGTAAGCTGCGCGCGGTGCTCGGCGGGCGCGGCGAGTACGCGATCTCCGGCGGCGCGCCGCTGGGCGAGCGGCTCGGGCACTTCTTCCGCGGCATCGGCTTCACCGTCCTGGAGGGCTACGGCCTGACGGAGTCGTGCGCGGCGACCGCGTTCAACCCGTGGGACCGGCAGAAGATCGGCACGGTCGGGCAGCCGCTGCCCGGTTCGGTGGTGCGGATCGCCGACGACGGCGAGGTGCTGCTGCACGGCGAGCACATCTTCTCCGGCTACTGGAACAACGAGGCCGCGACGGCCGAGGCGCTGGCGGACGGCTGGTTCCACACCGGTGACATCGGCACCCTCGACGAGGACGGCTACCTCGCGATCACGGGCCGCAAGAAGGAGATCCTGGTGACGGCGGGCGGCAAGAACGTCGCCCCGGCGGTCATCGAGGACCGGATCCGGGCGCACGCGCTGGTCGCCGAGTGCATGGTGGTCGGCGACGGGCGTCCGTTCGTGGGCGCGCTCGTCACCGTCGACGAGGAGTTCCTGGGCCGCTGGGCGGCGGAGCACGGCAAGCCGGCCGGCTCGACGGCGGCCTCGCTGCGCGAGGACGCGGACCTGATCGCGGAGGTCCAGCGCGCGGTGGACGACGGCAACGCGGCGGTCTCGAAGGCGGAGTCGGTGCGGAAGTTCCGTATCCTGTCGGCGCAGTTCACGGAGGAGGCGGGGCACATCACCCCGTCCCTGAAGCTGAAGCGCAACGTCGTGGCGAAGGACTTCGCCGACGAGATCGAGGCGATCTACCGGGCCTGACGGCTCTTCGGAACGCCCCCGGCGGGCCCGTGTCACGGGCCTGCCGGGGGCGTTCGCGCGCGTCAGGGCCGGAATGGTCAATTCCGCACACACGGCCACACACGGCACACACAGCACACACGGCACGAAAGGCAGTCATGCGGCTCCAGCGCACCACCGCCGCCCTGGGCGCGGCCCTCGTCTCCCTGGTCCTCCTGACCGGATGCAGCAGCTCCTGGGGAGAGGACGCCGGCCTGCCAGAGGCCGGCGACATGGGGGCGATCGAGAAGCTCGTCGGCTCGCACACGATGTGCAGCGACCTGCGCACCGGCGCGGGCGACAGCGGCACGATGGGCCCGGAGACCAAGGACCCGGCCTGGGCGATCAAGGAGCGCGGGGTGTGCGGCGACGACGCCCGCGACACCGTCACGCTGCTGTCGGTCTCCGACATGGAGAAGTTCCAGGAGACCGCCAAGAAGGCCGCGGAGACCGGGCACGCCACCCGCTTCCTGCTGGGCCAGGACTTCGCGCTCGTCGCGGGCGACGAGCCCACCGCCAAGGCCCTGCTGAAGTCGGACGTGCTGCTCTTCACCTGCGAGAAGGGCTTCAAGGTGCCCGACGGCTACCGCAGCGAGAAGCTCCTCGTCGACGGCTGCGCGCTGACGGACTACCTGCCCAGCCAGGCCTAGAGCCGCCCGGAGCACGGCCCTGGCTCCGGGCCCAGGCCGGGGCCTGGGTCGGGGCCGGCCCGACCGTCCGCCCGAGGCCGAGGGCCGGGGCCACCCGACCGCCCCTGGCCCGAGGCCGGGCCGCCCGGCCGTCCTGCCCCGGGTCAGGGGCGGTCGACTACCCGCCGGTCCGGGCCCGGGGCCCTTCGGCCGGCTGCCGGGCCGGGCTCAGAGCAGTTCCCTGAGGCGGTCGGCCAGCAGGTCCCAGCGCCAGCGCTCCTCGACCCACTGCCGGCCGCGCTCGCCCATGCGGGCGCGCAGCTCCGGGTCGAGCAGCAGCGTGGCGACGCGGTCGGCGGTGTCCTCCGGGACGCCGCCGCGGACCACCCAGCCGGTCTCGCCGTCGAGCACGGCGTCGGGCGCGCCGCCCGAGTCGCCCGCGACGACCGGGAGGCCGGTCGCGGAGGCCTCCAGGTAGACGATGCCGAGGCCCTCGACGTCGAGGCCGCCGCGCCGGGTGCGGCAGGGCATCGCGAAGACGTCGCCCGCCCCGTAGTGCGCGGGCAGCTCCGACCACGGCACGGCGCCGGTGAAGCGCACGGATCCGGCCACACCGGTCGAGACCGCGAGCTTGCGCAGCTCCTGCTCGTACGGGCCCCCGCCGACGATCAGCAGGACCGCCTCGGGCACCCGGCGCAGGATCTCCGGCATCGCGAGGATCAGGGTGTCCTGCCCCTTCCGCGGCACGAGCCGCGAGACGCACACCACCACCGGGCGGTCGCTGAGCCCGAGCCGCCCGCGCACCTCGGAGCCGCCCGAGTCGGGGTGGAAGGTCTTCTCGTCGACACCCGGCGTGAGCTGCGTCATCCGCGCGGCCGCGGCCGGGCCGAGGGCGCTCGCGATCCGGGAGCGCGTGTACTCACCGAGGTAGGTGAGGGTGTCGGTGCCCTCGCCGATCCGCCCCAGCAGCTGCCGGGCGGCCGGCAGCTGCGCCCAGCCCGCCTCGTGGCCGTGCGTGGTGGCGACAAGTCGCCGCGCGCCGGCCCGGCGCAGCGCCGGCGCCATCAGGCCGAGCGGGGCCGCCGCGCCGAACCAGACCGACTCGCAGCCGTGCTCGCGCAGGAGCGCCGTCGCCCGGGCGGTGACCCGAGGAGTCGGCAGCAGCATGGTGGTGCGGTCACGGACGACCATGAAAGGCTGTTCCGCGTCGAACGCGGCGGTCGCCTCGATCCCTTCGCGGCTGCGCTTCCAGGTGGAGGCGTAGACCACGATCCGCTCGGGATCCAGGCGCAGCGCCATGTTGTGCAGGAAGGCCTGGATTCCGCCGGGGCGCGGCGGAAAGTCGTTCGTTACGATCAGGGTCTTGTGCATCGTGGGCGACAGTACCCTGGTCGCGCCTTCAGCCCGGCACCACCACCTCCGCCCCGGCGGACCGACAGGACAGGAACAGGTCAGGTATGACGGGCGCGGTGGGGACGGTGTCGCACGACGGTCTGCGCAAGCCGATAGGTCTGTGGGCCCTGACCCGCGTCCTGATCCTGCTGTGCGTCTTCAAGGTCGTGGTCATTCCCGGCCCGGACGTCACCAGCGACGTCGAGGAGATCTACCAGGGCTGGTACGAGGTCCTCAGGACCGGTACCTATCCGCTGGACGACGTCACCTGGCAGTACCCGCCGGCCGCCGCGCTGGCGATCCTCGCTCCCGCCCTGATGCCGTTCCTCGGCTACACCTCGGCCTTCTTCGTGTGCGCGCTGCTCTGCGACGCGGTCGTCTTCGGCCTCCTCGTGTACACGGGGCGGCGCCCCAGCCGCTCGATGCGCGGAGCGTGGCTGTGGCTGGCGGGGGTGCCGCTGCTCGGCCCGACCGCGTACTCCCGGTACGACCTGATGGTGACGGCCGTGGCGGTGGCGGGCCTGCTCGCGGCGCTGCGGAGCCCGGCCGTGCTCGGCGCGCTCGCCGGCTTCGGGGCGACGCTGAAGGTCTGGCCGGTGCTGGTGCTCGCGGGGACGGCACGCGGCCGGGCCACCTTCCGGTCCTGGGCCACGGCCACGGGCGCGGCGGCGGGTGTGCTCGCGCTGTGCGTCCTGGCGGCGCCGGGCGCGCTGGCCTTCCTGGGCTTCCAGCGGGACCGGGGCACCGAGGTCGAGTCGCTGGGCGCGCTGGTCTTCCACGTGGCCCGGCACTTCGGCTGGCCGGGCGAGGCGCGGATGAACTTCGGCTCGATCGAGTTCCTCGGCCCGGGCGTCCCCGTGGTGTCGACGGCGGCGATGCTGCTGACGATCGCCGCCTTCGGCTGGCTGCTCGTGTGGCGGCTGCGGGCCCGCCGCCACACGACGACGACCACGGCGGACGCGGCCTTCGTGGCGGTGCTGCTGTTCACGACGACCAGCCGGGTGATCAGCCCGCAGTACATGATCTGGCTGGTGGGCCTCGCCGCCGTGTGCCTGGTCTACCGGGCGAGCCGGATGCGCCGGCCCGCGTACCTGGTGCTGTGGGCGACGGCCGTCACGCAGTTCGAGTTCCCGGTGTGGTTCTCGCACGTCTCGCACAGCGACCCGCTGGGCATCGCGCTGCTCCTGGTGCGCAACGGACTGCTCGTCGCGGCCTCCGTCTCCGCCTGCCGGATCCTGTGGCGGCAGACGGTCACGGAGCCGCGGCTCGAGGCGCTGGGCCCGGTGCGGATCCCGGCTCAGGCGGACAGGGAGAAGTCCCGGGTCCCGGTCTCGTCCTGAGTCGCGGCCCGTGCGGTCCGGCGGCGCAGCACGCCGAGGGCGGTGCACTGGGCGGCCATCGCGAGGGCCATGGCCAGGCAGATCCCGGCGAGCCCGAGGACGCCCGAGAGCGCGTGGGCGAGCGGCAGCTGGAGCAGCACGCCGGCGACGGTGATCCGGGCGAGCTTCGGTGAGTCGCCGCTGCCCTCGAAGACCCCGGCGAGGGCGATGAACCCGGCCATGAGCAGCAGGTACGGGCCGAGGCAGCGCAGGAACAGGGCGCCTGCCCCGGCGACGGCCGGCTCGGCGCCGAAGCCGCGCATCACCGGACCCGCGGCGAGCAGCAGCAGGACGGCCGCGCCCGCGCCGAGCAGCCCGCCGAGGAGGAGGGCCTGCCGGCCGACGGCCCCGCGCCGGTCCTCTCCGGCGCCCAGGAGGTGCGCGGTGTGGATGGCGGCGGCCTGGCGGACGGCGTAGAAGGCCATGGTGGCGACGCACATGGCCTTGGTGGCGATGCCGTACGCGGCGATCTCGGTGACGCCGAGCCGGGCGACGACGGAGACGAGGGCGAGCGCGCCAGCCATGCGGACGACGAAGTCGACGGACATGGGCAGGCCGAGGGCGGCGGTGCGGCGCAGGGCGGCGGCGGTGCCGCCGGCCGGGTGGACCGCGCGGGCGGCCCTCAGGTGCGCGTTGCGGCGCAGCGCGAGGAGTCCGGCGGCGAGGGCCGCGGTGCGTCCGATGACGGTGGCCACGGCGGCGCCCCGCACTCCGTGGGCGTGGACGAGGAACGGGTCGAGGACGAGGATCAGCCCGTTGGCGAGGAAGGCGAGCCGCATGGGGGTGCGGGTGTCGCCGGTGCCCTTGAGAACGCCGTCCAGGACCGTCGTGGCGAAGAAGACGGCCGTGCCCGGGAGCGAGATCGCGAAGTAGGCGGTGGCGAGGCCGTGCGCGGGGTGGCCGGAGCCGCCGAGCAGCAGGGCGGCGAGCGGGTCGCGCAGCAGGTACCCGCCGAGGGCGACCGGCGGGACGAGCACGGCGCCGAGGGCGGCTCCGCCGCGTACGGCGGAGCGCAGCGCGCCGGGGTCGCCGGCGCCCCTGGCCCGGGCGACGAGCACGGTGGTGCCGGAGGCGGCCATGAGGACCACGCCGAGCAGCAGGTTCTCGACGTTGGTGGCGACGGCGACGGCGGCGACGGCGGCCCCGCCGAGCCGGGCGACCCAGACCATGTTGATGACGCCGGCGGCGACTCCGGCGAGCAGTTCGAGGTAGACGGGCCCGGCGAGCCGGACGAGCGTGCCGCGGTGCGCGGCGGCGGTCAGGGTGTCGGCACTCATGGATGGATCCCCCTCGTTTCGCTGTACCTCGATTCGAGGTAGCTCGAAAAGAGGTAGCATGCCGTCGGGGCGCCCGACAAGTGCGACGGACCCGACAAGTGCGAAGGAGCAGAACGGTGCTGGAGCTGTCGATCCTCGGCTTCCTCTACGAGCGGCCGCTGCACGGCTACGAGCTCAAGGAGCGCATCCAGGGCCTGAGCGGCCACGTCCGCCCGGTCAGCGACGGCGCGCTCTACCCCGCGATCACCCGGCTGGTGAAGAACGGCCTGGTCGACAGCCACACGGAACCGGGCGCCGGCGCGGCCCCGCGCCGCACCCTCTCGCTGACCGACGCGGGCCGGGCGGAGCTGCTCGCGCGGCTGCGCTCCCCCAAGGACGCCGAGATCACCGACGGCCAGCGCTTCTTCACCCTGCTCGCCTTCCTGGGCCTGCTCCCCGGCCCGGCGGAGCAGGCCGCCGTGCTGCGCCGCCGCAAGGCGTTCCTGGACGCGCCGGCCAGCTTCTTCTACGCGGAGGGCGCCCCGGTCCGCGCCGAGGACGAGCCCGACCCGTTCCGGCGCGGGATGCTCCGGATCGCCCGCGCCACCGGCACGGAGGAGAAGGCCTGGCTCGCCGAGACCCTGGACGACCTGGACCGGCGGGCCGCGGCGAGCGAGGGGGCGTCCGCCGCACCCGGGCCCGACCGTCCCTGACCGCGAGGACCTGGGCCGGGCGCCGCGACCCTACGCCGCGACCCCTACGCCGGGACCCCTGCGCCGCGAACCCGGAGAGATCCGAACGAGACGGCCTAGCCCAGCCGCTCGGCCAGATACGTCCGCCAGCGGGCCGTGAACTCCTCGGGGGTGGTGCCCAGGACGTCCGCGAGGGCCTTCTCGACCGCGCCCGCGCGGGCCGGGTGGGCGCCGACGGCGCGGTAGAACGCGGTGAGCTTCGCCTCCCCCCAGCGGTCGGCGATCAGCGCGCAGGCCAGCCAGCCGCTCTCGTAGGCGCGGGCCAGCGCGTCCGCGTCGCCGCCGAAGGCGAACGCCTTGTCGTCCGGCAGCTCCGCCGGCCCCTCGCCGGCCCGGACCGCGCGGGCGAGTTCGGGGGCGGCCTGGGCGGCGGTGCGGCCGGTGCCGCGGTAGGCGGCCCAGTCGGCGAAGCCCTCGGACAGCCAGACCGGGGTGGCCCGGGTGGTCTGGGTGCGGGTGGCGACATGGGTGGTCTCGTGGGTGAGCACGAAGCCCCGCCCGAACGCACCGAGCACCCCGTACGCGTCCGGGTTGACGATCACCCGGTCCGCGGGCGCCGTCGGGCCGCCGCCGACCTCGCCGGTCGTGACCGCCGCTATCCCGCGGTACGAGGCCGCGGGCGCGCCGAGCAGCCTCCCCATCGCGTCCACCGAGGCCGGGACCAGGACCACGACCCGGCCCGCCCAGGGCGAGGGCCAGGCCTCGCCGACGGCGGGCACCGCCCGGTCCGCCGCGTCCGCGATCTCCTTCAGGCGCTCCGGGCGCTGGCCCACGCCGAGGACCAGACTGCGGCGGCCGGTCACGGCCGTGACCTCGCCCTGCTGCCACAGCTGCTGCGGAGCCCCCGCGGCGGCCCGGTCCCCGGTGACGTACCAGCGCCCGTCCCGCTCGGTGAGATCCAGGACGCGCCGGGTGGTGGCGGGGCCGGAGTCGTAGCCCTTGATGCGGTAGCCGAGGTCGGCCTCGACGGTGGCCCGCCCCGGGCCGGCCGGGTCCACGTCGGTGACGCGGTAGCTCCAGCCGCCGAGCGGGATCCCCGCGAGGCGCCCGAACTCGGTGCGGGCGGCGGGGACGAGGGCGGGGTCGAGGTCGGCGAGGTAGGCCGCCTCGTCGCGGGCGAGGAGCGCTCCGGCGTGCCGGTCGAGCAGCCGCTGGACCTCGGCGGCGGCCGGGCGTTCCGGGGCCGGGGCGGCGCACCCGGCGAGGGCCGACAGCACCGTCAGCAGGCACACGAGGGCGCCGCGCGCCGCTCCACCGCCCTGACCTGCCACGCCCCCGATCGTACGGGGGAACCCCGGCGGAGGTCTCAGACCCGGGTCACGGTCACGTGGGACATCATGTTCACCGGGTCGTAGCGGACCCGCGCGCCCGGATAGGGGGCGTGGATGACCTGGCCGTTGCCGGCGTAGATCGCCACGTGGCTGGCGTCGCCACGGTAGGTGACGAGGTCGCCCGGCTGCGCCTGGGAGAGCGGGATCCGGCGCCCGGCGTTGCGCTGGGCCTGGGAGGTCCGGGGCAGCGCGATGCCGGCCTGACGGTACGACCAGACCATGAGGCCCGAGCAGTCGAACGCGGACGGCCCGGTGGCGCCCCACACGTAGGGCCGGCCGATGGCGCTGCGCGCGGCGATCACCGCGGCGGCGGCGCGTGAGGGGCCGAGGTCGCCGAGCGGCGGCAGCTCCTCGCCGAGGGCCTCGCGGCCGGAGCGGGAGGCGCGGTCGAAGCCGGCCCGCTCCTCGGCGGTGAGCGAGGCGAGCAGTCGGCGGGCCTCGGCGAGCTTGCCCTCGACGGTGCGCTTGTGGCGGGCCACCTCGGCCCGGCTGCGCTCCAGTTCGGCGAGCGTGCGGCCCGCCTCGGCGCGCTCCTGGGCACGTTCGCGCAGTTCGCGCTGGAGCTCACCGAGGGCGGCCCCCTGGCGGGCGGCGGCCCGGTCGAGGACGGAGGCCCGGTCGAGATAGCTGTCGGGGTCCGAGGAGAGCAGCAGGGCGAGGGCCGGGTCGATGCCGCCGGAGCGGTACTGGGCGCCGGCCACCGAACCGAGCGCGCCACGCATGCGGTTGATCCGCTCCTGGCCGCGGGCGAGGCTGTCCTGCGCCAGGGAGACCGTCCGGCGCAGCCGGTCGGCCTTCTCGTCGGCCCGGTTGTAGCTCTCGGTGGCCCGCTCGGCCTCCTCGAAGAGGCGGTCGACGGTGGACCGCGTCGTCAGCGTGCGCTGGGCCGCGTCACCGGGGTCGGCGTGCGCGGGGACGGCACCGAGGGCCGTGGCCGCGGTGGCCGCGGCTGCGGTGAGGACGGTGACCCTGGCGGGTCGTCGGTGGGACGCCACGGATCGCGCTCCGTTCGGTTCGACGGACTGGCGCGGCAGACAGTAGCCGCTGATCACTCCGCGTCCAACGAAGGCGCCGGGCACACAAAGTGACGCCCCGCCGGAGACCACAAGGTCACCGGCGGGGCGTCAGGTCAGTTCGCGATCCTGCGAACCACCCGTTCGGAGGGCGGTTCGCGGGGTGCCCGTGGGTGCCGGGCGGTTCGCGTCGCGTCAGATGCGGACGCCGAACTGGAAGGTGCCCATGTAGTCCATGGACTCGTAGCGGACCACCGCGCCCGGCTTCGGGGCGTGCAGGATGGTGTTGTTGCCCGCGTACAGGGCAACGTGCGAAAGGCCGTTGAAGAAGACCAGGTCGCCCGGCTTGAGCTGGCTGCGGCCGATCTTCACGCCGTCGTTCTGCTGGGTGTACGTGGTGCGGCTGATGCGGACGCCGGCCTGGCGGTACGACCACTGGGTCAGGCCCGAGCAGTCGTAGGAGTTGGGGCCCTCGGCGCCGGAGACGTACGGCTTGCCGAGCTGGGTGGCGGCGGCGTTGAGGGCGGCGGCGCCGCGCTGCGAGGCGGGCACCTCGTTGCCGAGGTCGACGCGGTCGCCGGCGGCGCGGCTGGCGCGCTGCTCGTCCTGCTGCATCTTGGCGCGCTCGGCGGCCGTCAGCGTGTTGAGCAGCTTCTGGGCGTCGGCGAGCTTGCCCTGGAACTTCTTCTTCTTCTCGGCGAGCGTCTTGCGGACGTCTTCCAGGTCGGCGAGCTTCGTCGTCGCCTCGGCCCGCTCCTGGGCGAGGGTGCGCTGCTTGGCCTGGATGGACTGCAGGACGTCGGCCTGCTTGGCGCCGAGCTGGTCGATCGCGGACGCCTTGTCGAGGTAGGTGTCCGGGTCGGAGGAGAGGAAGAGCTGGAGCGCGGGGTCGATGCCGCCGGAGCGGTACTGCGCGGTGGCGACCGAACCGATCTGCCCGCGCAGGGTGTTGAGCTCCTGCTGGCCGCGGGCCACCTTGTCCTGAAGGGCGCCGATCTCCTTCTGGAGCTTCTCGCGGCGCTCCTCGGCGAGGTTGTACTGCTCCGTGGCCTCCTCGGCCTCGTGGTGCAGCTTGTCGACCTTCGACTTGACCTCGTCGATCTTCGGCTTCGGTGCCGCCTGGGCACCGGTCTGGGCGGTGAGCGCGACGGCGGCTGCGGCGGTCGCGGTGAGCACGGTCACACGGGTGCGGCTCGGCTGCTTGGGACGACGGTGGGACGCCACGGGGGCGAGCTCCTTCTTCCTCGAGCCGCCGACCGGGCGACGGCAGGCGGGACCCACGCTGATATCCCCGATGGATGATCAACCGCGCGAAGGTTCGAGCCCCGACCCTAGTGACCATCTTGTGATCAGTTCAAATCCCGAGGGCCAAAATCTCGCTCACTCAACACATTATTTACGTGCACCCCACGGGCAGTAGTGGCCACTTGACCCTCTGCGGACCAGAAAACGGGCAATCGGGATGTGCGTGACGAGATGTCACGAGAGACGCGAAAGGCGCTTCAGCAACAAGGCGGACGCGACGGGCCGCGCACCGGACTTGGCGACCCCGTCGGCCACCTCGCGGTCGGTGGAGACCACGACCACCGGACGCCCCGGCGGCTCCGCCCGCACCAGCTGACGGATCAACTCGTCGGCGGTGACCCCGGGCTTGGAGAACAGCACCCGCACGCCGCGCGGCGGGGCCAGGAGCACCGGCGCCGCCAGCTCGGCCCCGTCGAAGACACAGGTGATCTCCGCGCCGGAGCGGGCCGCGAGCGCGGAGAGACCGCCGAGCAGCCGCAGCCGCTGCTTCTCCAACGGCATCGTCGGATAGCCGGTCTTGGTGACGTTGTAGCCGTCGACCACCAGATGCGCCTGGGGCAGTTCGAGCAGCTGGTCCAGGAGCGCCGGGTCGGTCTCCGACAGGGCGCGGGCCGCGATGTCCTTCGGCGACATCCGGCCGGGCTCCACCGCATCCACGGTGTCCGCCGGGTGCATCGAGACCGGGGGCAGGGCGAGTTCGCGACGCAGCCCCTGCGCGGCGTCCAGCACCGTGTCCAGGAGCAGCCGCAGGCGCATGTCCTCCACGGAGCGGCCCTCGCGGGCGGCCCGCCGGCTGGCCTCCAGGGCGGCCTCCACCTCGCCGAGCCGGGACTTGAGCCGCCGGGTCTCGCTCTCGGCGGCCGACACCTGCGCGGCGGCCTCGGCCTTCGCGGCGTCGATGTCGGCCTGGACGCGCCGCAGCGCCGCCTCGCCGCGCTTGACGTCGCTCTGGGCGCTGCGCAGCTTCCGGTGAAGCGATTCCGCTTCCTTGCGGGCGGCCTCCAGGTCGTGCCGCAGCTGCTCGGTCTCGGCCCTGGCGCGTTCCTTCGCGCCCGCGACCTCCTCGCGCAGGCGCTCCAGCTCGCGCCGGCTCGCCTCGTCGGCGCGCTCGGCGTCGGCGCGCTGCGCCTCCTCGCCGGCGGCGGCCACGAGCTTGCCCCAGCCGGCCGGGCGCAGCACGTAGGCGGCCGCGGCGACGTCGACGGGGTCGGCGGCGCCGGGTGCGGTGCCGGTCTCGACGGCGCCGGCGAGCTCGGGCTGGGACTCCTTGAACCGTTCGCCGATCCGCTGGCGGAACAGCGGATCACCCTCCAGGGCGGCCGCCATCGCGTTCCCGGCGAACTTGGCCCGACGGGAGGCGGTGAAGCGGGCGTACTGCCGCAGCGGGGCCGGCAGCTCGGAGACGGCCAGGCCGCCGAAGGCGTCCGCGACCAGCGCGACGACCTTCCGGCGGACGGCTTCGGGCAGGGGCCGGTCGAGCGCCTCGGCGGGGTCGTCCGCCGGACCCGCCGGCTGATCACCGTGCGCGGGCTGCTCCACGATCCGTCACCCCTCTCCCTGTCGTCGCCCTCGTGGGGCCGCTTCTCAGGAAGCGGCGCCGGGCCTGTCCACCAACTCGATCTGATCCACCGCGTTGCACCAGCGACAGCGGACCGACTCGATGGTCTCACTGACCACCTCGCGCTCCTCCACCTTGGGCTCTCCGGCGAGGTCCAGATGGACGTACTCCACGACCTTGGACGAGCGGGTCACGTCGAAGCGGGTCAGGTTGCCGCAGAGAGTGCAGCGCCAGCGGGTCTCGGCGGTCGGCAGGGGAACCGTCGTCATCGTGCCGTCCTCTTTCCGTACGAGGCTTAACGGGCCCGCGGTGCGCCGTCGAACTGCGGGAGTACTGCCCGCAACCCTACGGCCTCCCGGGTCTCCCGTGTCACGGCGAGGCGCTCTGTCCAGGTGGGGCCCGGTACGCCATGATCTGTCCATGATCGACTGGCGGGGCGTGGCCCTCGGCGCCTGGCGGGGCGCCCGGAACGGGCCGACCGTGACCTACGGACTCATCGCCGCCTGCGTGCTGCTGTTCGCCGCCGGCCCGGTGTCGGGGCTCAACCCCGGTTACGGCACCGGGGACACCCTGCTCGCGGCGCAGAGCGCGTACTTCCAGCGCTGGGGCGTGATCCCGGCGGACCTCGCGCAGGGCGAACCGCGGGCCCTGCTCACCCCCCTGACCGCCCTCTTCGTGCACGGCAGCTGGCTGCATCTGCTCGGGAACATGCTGTTCCTGTACGTCTTCGGGGCGATGGCCGAGGAACGGATGGGAGCCGCCGGCTTCTGCCTGTTCTATCTGGGCTGCGGCTCCCTCGCGCTGCTCGGGTACGCGGCGGCGCACTTCGACCAGGTGGACGCCGAGCAGACCCTGGTCGGGGCGTCGGGCGCGATCTCCGGGGTGCTCGGGGCCTTCCTCTACCTCTTCCCGCGCTCCCGGGTGACCAGCCTGTTCCCGTTCCTCTTCTTCCTGCCGCTGCGCTTCCCGGCCTGGATCGTGCTGATCTTCTGGTTCGCACTCCAGTGGCTGGCGGCGCGCTCGGCGGGATCGGGGCCGGGGGTGGCGTATCTGGCGCACGTGGTCGGGTTCGGCATCGGGTTCCTCTACGCGTGGGCGCGCTACAGACGGCCGGATAGAGTGAAACCACCAGCCGCGGCCACCGAGGGAGAAAGCCAGCCGTGATCACCGCGATCGTGCTCATCAAGACCAGCGTGGACCGGATCCCCGAGATCGCCGAGGCGATCGCCGCGATCGACTCGGTCAGCGAGGTCTTCTCGGTCACCGGCACCTACGACCTGATCGCCATGGTCCGGGTGGGGCGCCACGACGACCTGGCCGACATCATCCCCGGCCGGATCTCCAAGATCCCGGGCGTCGAGGGCACCGACACGCACGTCGCCTTCCGCGCCTACTCCCAGCACGAGCTGGACGCGGCCTTCGCCATCGGCCTGGAGTCGTAGGGCAACCGCACGCACGGTGAAGCCGGCCTCCCCCGCGGGAGGCCGGCTTCACCCGTACGAGGGACAGATCAGCCGCGGTCCGGGACGCAGCGGCCGTCCTCGGTGCGGTAGTTCCAGCGGGCGCCTTCGCGGACCAGCTCCTTCACCGCGCCGACGAAGCGCTCCACGTGCTCGTCGGGCGTGCCGGCACCGAAGCTCACCCGGATCGCGTTCAGGGACCTCTCGCCGGGGGCCGCCTCGGGGGCGCCGCACTCGCCCGGGTCCTGCGGGTCGCTGCCGAGCAGGGTGCGCACCAGCGGGTGGGCGCAGAACAGGCCGTCGCGGACCCCGATGCCGTACTCGGCGGAGAGCGCGGCGGCGAAGTGGGAGCTGTTCCAGCCGTTCACGACGAAGGAGATGACGCCGACGCGCTCGGCGTCGTCACCGAAGAGGGAGAGCACCCGCACCTCGGGCACCTCGGCGAGGCCCTCGCGGACCGTGGCGATCAGGTGCCGCTCGCGGGCGACGAGCGAGTCGAAGCCGGCCTCGGTGAGCGCCTTGCAGGCGGAGGCGATGGCGTAGACGCCGATGACGTTGGGCGAGCCGGCCTCGTGCCGGGCCGCGGTGGTGTGCCACTCCACGTCCACACCGCCGTCGGCCCGGCGGGCCACCGTGCGGGAGGCTCCCCCGCCGGCGAGATAGGGCTCGGCGTCCTGGAGCCAGTCGGCGCGCCCCGCGAGTACGCCGGAGCCGAACGGGGCGTACAGCTTGTGACCCGAGAAGGCGACCCAGTCGACGTCCAACTCCCGTACGGACACCGGGTGGTGGGGCGCCAGCTGGGCGGCGTCCAGAACGATCCGCGCGCCGTGCGCGTGCGCTGCTGCGGCGAGTTCGCGCACCGGCCAGAGCTCGCCGGTGACGTTCGAGGCGCCGGTGACGCAGACCAGGGCGGGGCCGTGGGGGTCGCGGTCGGCGAGCGCGCGCTCCAGGGTCTCGACGGCCTGCCGCGGCGTGCGCGGCGCGTCGAGATAGGTGATCCGGGCGTCCCGCCAGGGCAGCAGGGAGGCGTGGTGCTCGGTCTCGAAGACGAAGACCTGGCAGTCGGCGGGGATCACCTGGGCGAGCAGGTTGAGCGAGTCGGTGGTGGAGCGGGTGAAGACGACCTGGTCACCGGGGCGGCAGTCGAGGAACTCGGCGACGGTGGTCCGGCTGTTCTCGAAGAGGTCGGTGGAGAGCTGGGAGAGGTACCCGGCGCCGCGGTGGACGCTGCCGTAGTAGGGGGCGTACGCGGCGACGTCGTCCCACACGCGCTGCAGGGCCGGCGCGCTGGCCGCGTAGTCGAGCGCCGCGTAGGTGACCTCGCCGCCGGTGACCAGCGGGACCGTGACGTCCCGGCCGAGGACCGGCAGCGGAGCGTCGCAGCAGGGGTCGGAGTCGGCGGAGGCGGAGGCGGCGGACGGGGCGGTGGCGACGGAGGCGGCGTTCGGGCGTGCGGACATGACGGTATCTCCCGGCATAAAAGGGGCGCGAAATGGCGTGACGAGGCCCGCGCGACGGCAGCGCGAAGAAGGGTGCCGCGTACGGGTGGTGATGGAGAAGGGGGCCGGAGGCCCTAACGCATTCGCTTGCTCACGAGACACTGCTCCCTAGAGGACCAAGGACCCCAGGGTTGTGCGCAGGGGTCCGCGCTTGCCGCAGGCTTCTGCTCGTACGGCCTGGTCTTCACCCGGGGCACCCCGCCACGGACGGAGGGTTGCCGGACAGCCAGCCGGGGCTTTGTCGCTGTCACTCATGACCTGGTACAGAACCTATGCCAGTCGATCACGACGACGCAACCCCGTCCCGGCATCCGGGACGGGGTCGCCATACGGCGTTCACACGGACCCTCAGGCGTTGCTGGCGGCCACCCACCGGTCCAGGGCCCGCCGTGCGGCGCCCGAGTCGATGGCCTCGGCGGCCTTCGCCATGCCCGCCCGCAGCTGCTCCGCCAGGGTGCCCTCGCCCGGCTCCAGGGCCGTCAGCGCCGCCGCCGAGTTGAGCAGCACCGCGTCCCGGACCGGTCCGGTCTCACCGGCGAGCAGCCGCCGGGCCACGTCCGCGTTGTACGAGGCGTCCGCGCCGCGCAGCGCCTCCACCGGGACCAGGTCGATGCCGACGTCCCTCGGGTCGAAGCGCTCCTCGCGGACGGTGCCGTCCCGGACCACCCAGACCGTCGAGGTGGCCGTGGTGGTGAGCTCGTCCAGGCCGTCGTCGCCGCGGAAGACCAGGGCGGAGGAGCCGCGCTCGGCGAGCACGCCCGCCATGATGGGGGCCATCCGGGCGTCGGCCACACCGGTCGCCTGGGCCCTGACCCGGGCCGGGTTGGTGAGCGGGCCCAGGAAGTTGAAGACGGTGCGCACGCCGAGCTGGCCGCGGGCGGCGGCCACGTGCCGCAGCGCCGGGTGGAACTTCACCGCGAAGCAGAAGGTGACGCCGGCCTCCTCGGCGACCTCGACCACCCGCCGGGGCGTCAGCTCCAGATTGACGCCGAGCTTCTCCAGGACGTCGGAGGCCCCGGAGGCGGAGGAGGCGGCCCGGTTGCCGTGCTTCACCACCTTCGCGCCGGTGCCGGCCACGACGATCGCGGACATGGTGGAGATGTTGACGGTCTTGGCGCCGTCGCCGCCGGTGCCGACGATGTCCACGCTCGGCCCGGGCACCTCGATCAGGTTGGCGTGCGCGTACATCGCCCGGACCAGACCCGTCAGCTCCTCGACGGTCTCGCCCTTGGCGCGCAGGGCGACCGCGAAGCCGGCGATCTGCGCGTCGGTCGCCTCGCCGCTCATGATGGTGTCCATCGCCCAGGCGGTGGCCTCGCTGCTGAGGTCCTGCCGGCCGAGGAGTGCGTTCAGGACGCCGGGCCAGGAGCGGCCCGCCGCGGTGTCGCCTCCAGCGGGGTTCACAGCGCTCATGGTCGCTCCTGAGGTGTACGTACGGACTGCAAGGGTTGCCTCCCACCCTATCGATCTCCGGGAACGGCAAAGAGCCCCGTCCATCGAATGGACGGGGCTCTCGCCGTGGCGACCTACTTCAGGAGGTCAGAGGTGATCAGTGGTGGCCGTGGCCGCTCTGGATCTCCTTGTACTCCTCGGAAGTGGGCTTGGCGACCTGGTTGTCGTCGCCGTAGTAGCCCTTGTTGAGCTTGACCCGGAGCTTCTCCATACGGCCGATCTTGCGCTCCACGCCGTTCTCGTCGACGGTCGGCGGCAGCTCGGCCGGCGCGTACTGCTCGTGCGCCGTGAGCTTGTACAGCTCGCCCTGGCTGAGCGGCTGGTGGACCTCGACGAACTCACCGTGCGGCAGGCGCTTGATGATGCCGGACTCGCGCCCGTGCAGCACCTTGTCCTTGTCCCGGCGCTGCAGGCCGAGGCAGATCCGCTTGGTGGCGATGAACGCGATGACCGGTCCGAGGAAGAAGAAGATCCGGACGAACCAGGTGATCGAGTTGAGCGACAGGTGGAAGTGCGTCGCCCAGAGGTCGTTTCCACCACCGACGAGCATGATCATGTACGCGGTGATCCAGGCGACACCGAAGGCGGTGCGCGTCGGAGCGTTGCGCGGGCGCTGCGCGATGTGGTGCTCGCGCTTGTCGCCGGTGATCCAGGACTCGATGAACGGGTAGACCGCGATCGCGGCGAGCACCGCCGGGAAGATCGCCAGCGGGATCATCACGCCGAGGACCAGCGTGTGGCCCCACAGGTTGATCTCCCAGCCCGGCATGACACGGATCAGACCCTCGGCGAAGCCCATGTACCAGTCGGGCTGGGCGCCGGTGGACACCTGGTCCGGGCGGTACGGGCCGATGGCCCAGATCGGGTTGATCGAGGCGATGGCCGCGACGACCGCGATGACACCGAAGACCAGGAAGAAGAAGCCTCCGGCCTTGGCCATGTACACGGGCAGCAGCGGCATGCCGACGACGTTCTTGTTCGTACGGCCGGGGCCCTCGAACTGCGTGTGCTTGTGGACGAACACCAGGATGAGGTGCGCGACCACGAGGCCGAGCATGATGCCCGGGAGCAGCAGCACGTGCGCCGAGTAGAACCGGGCCACGAAGTCGCCGCCGGGGAACTCGCCGCCGAACAGGAACATCGACAGGTAGGTGCCGACGACCGGGACGGACAGGATCGCGCCCTGCATGAAGCGCACACCGGTGCCGGAGAGCAGGTCGTCCGGGAGCGAGTAACCGGTGAAGCCGGTGAACATGCCCAGGAAGAACAGCAGGAAGCCGAACAGCCAGTTGATCTCACGCGGCTTGCGGAACGCGCCGGTGAAGAACACGCGCATCA
The DNA here is from genome assembly GCF_044767915.1 of Streptomyces sp. NPDC101191. Classification (NCBI taxonomy): domain Bacteria; kingdom Bacillati; phylum Actinomycetota; class Actinomycetes; order Kitasatosporales; family Streptomycetaceae; genus Streptomyces; species Streptomyces sp. NPDC101191. The sequence continues at coordinate 267,311 of NZ_JBIWOU010000006.1, read as the reverse complement.
TGTGCACGAACATGCCGGCGAGGAAGATCAGCGCCGCCCAGTGGTGGATCTGCCGGATGAGCAGACCACCGCGCACCTCGAACGAGATGTGCATGGTCGAGTTGAACGCCTCGGACATCAGCTGTCCCTGGAGCGGGACGTACGGTCCGACGTACTCCACCTCGTTCATCGACGGGTGGAAGAACAGCGTCAGGTAGACGCCCGTCAGGATGATGATGAGGAAGCTGTAGAGGCAGACCTCGCCCAGCATGAAGGACCAGTGGTCCGGGAAGATCTTCCGCATGTTGGCCTTGGCCAGCGTGTAGATCCCCAGGCGGCCGTCGGCCCAGTCGGCGACCCGCTCACCGGCGGGCGCCTTCTTCTGCGTATTGGTCACAGTGCTCATCCGCGCTCCCAGAAGGCAGGACCGACGGGCTCTGCGAAGTCGCCGTGCGCCTCGAGGAAGCCCTTGTCGTTCACGCCGATCCGCAGCTGCGGGAGGGCGTGGCCGGCCGGGCCGAAGATGACACGGGCGCCGTCGGACAGGTCGAAGGTGGACTGGTGGCACGGGCAGAGCACGTGGTGCGTCTGCTGCTCGTACAGGGAGATCGGGCAGCCGACGTGGGTGCAGATCTTCGAGAAGGCGACGATGCCGTCGTGCGACCACTCGAGCTCGCGCTTGTCCTTGATGTCCTCCGGCTGGATCCGGACGATCATCAGGGCGGCCTTGGCGATCTCGACCTGGAAGTCGTGGTCGTGCTCCTCGAGGCCCTCGGGCTTCGCGAAGGTCAGCGAACCGACCGCGACGTCCTCGGGACGCAGCGGCTCGTTGGTGTTCATGTTGATGAGCAGCTTGCCCTTGGCCCACATGGTGGAGCGCAGCTTCTTCTCGGGCAGCGGACCCATGTCACGCAGGAGCACCACGCCGGAGAGCGGCACCAGGGCCAGCGCACCGAACATCGTGTTGCGGATCAGCTTGCGACGGCCCATGCCGGACTCGGCGGCACCGGCCGCGAAGTCCGCCATGACCTTCGCCTTGACCTCCGGCGACGCCTCCATCGGGTGACGCTCGTCGGCGACCTCGACATCGGACATCAGGGTGCGGGCCCAGTGGACCGCGCCCGCGCCGATGAAGAACAGGGCCGCGCCGAGGGTCAGACCCAGGGCGAAGTTGAGCGCGGACACCCGGCCGAAGGGCCAGATGTACACGATCTTGTCGACCGGGAAGATCACGTACGAGGCGATGAAGCCGATCGTGGCCAGCATCGACAGCGTGAACATGAACGCGACCGCGCGCTCGGACCGGCGAGCGGCCCGCTCGTCGATGTCCTGGATGCGCGGCTTGTGGGGCGGGAGGCCCGGGTCGGCGAACGGGTCGTCGGCGACCTTCACCGCGCCGTGCGCGGTGGCCTGCTCGGTCGGCAGGTTCTCTTCTGGATTCTCTTGGCTACTCATGACTTCTTGGCCTTAGCGGTGTGGGCCGCGACCCAGATGGCAACTGCGATCAGCGCGCCCAGACCGAAGATCCACGCGAACAGACCCTCGCTGACGGGGCCGAGGCCACCGAGCTTGAGACCACCCGGGCTGTCGGCCTTGTCGCTGTTCACGGCCTGGACGTAGGCGATGATGTCCTTCTTCTGCTTCTCCGGCATGGTGGTGTCGGGGAAGGACGGCATGTTCTGCGGGCCCGTCTGCATGGCCTCGTAGAGGTGCTTCGGGTCCACGCCCTCGAGGGACGGGGCGTACTTGCCGTAGGTCAGAGCGCCGCCCTCACCGGTGAAGTTGTGGCACTGGGCGCAGTTGGAGCGGAACAGCTCACCACCCTTGGCGATGTCGGCGCCCTCAGGGCTGTACTGGCCTGCCTTCGGCGTGATGGGGCCGGCACCGAGAGAAGCCACGTACGCCGCGAGCTGATCGATCTCAGCCTGCGAGTAGATGACCTTCTTCTTCGGGACCTGGGCGCCGGGCTGCTGGGCCGGCATGCGGCCGGTGCCGACCTGGAAGTCCACGGCCGCCGAACCCACGCCTACCAGGGACGGGCCGTCAGAGGTGCCCTGACCGCCGGTTCCGTGGCAGCTGGCACAGCCGACGGCGTAGAGCTTCTGGCCCTCCTCGATGGCGAGGGACTGGGCGGTTTCATCGGCCTTCGCCGTGCCCGCGGGCGCGAACGCGGCGTACAGCCCCCCAGTTGCCGCCAGCGCGAGGAGTAGGACGACGACCGCCGCCAGCGGATGGCGTCGTCGTGCGGAGAGCTTTTTCACGGATTACCCCGGTGTCAGGATCTTCTGCGTCGATGCTTGCTGGATGTGTCTCCGCCCGGAGGCGGAGCCCGATTACTTGATCAAGTAGATCGTGGCGAAGAGGCCGATCCAGACGACATCGACGAAGTGCCAGTAGTAGGACACGACGATGGCGGCGGTTGCCTGCTCGTGGGTGAACCTCTTGGCGGCGTACGTCCGGCCGAGGACCAGCAGGAAGGCGATGAGACCGCCCGTCACGTGCAGGCCGTGGAAGCCGGTGGTCAGGTAGAACACCGTGCCGTACGGGTCCGAGGACAGCGAGAGGCCGTCCACCTTGACCAGCTCGGTGTACTCGAAGACCTGGCCGCCGATGAAGATCGCGCCCATCACGAAGGTGATGATGAACCACGTCCGGAGCTTCTTCACGTCGCCCCGCTCGGCGGCGAAGACGCCGAGCTGGCAGGTGAGGGAGGAGAGCACCAGGATCGTGGTGTTCGTCGCGGAGAACGGAAGGTTCAAGGCCTCGGCCTTTTCCGTCCAGAACTCCGCGCCCATCACGGATCGCAGGGTGAAGTACATCGCGAAGAGGGCCGCGAAGAACATCAGCTCGGAACTCAACCAGATGATGGTTCCGACGCTGGTGAGGTTCGGTCGATTGACCGACGGGTGCGCGTGCCCGGTATCTACTGTCGTTACTGTCGCCACGACCGACATTATGTCGGTCGCTTATCCCGCCCTCACTCCGGGGGGTGCCGTTCGGAGTGTCCGGGGCGCGTGTCCAGCCCGAACGGCCCATCCGGAAGGCGTTCCGGCACCCTTCGAACAGGTGTTGAACGGGTGTTGACGGGGTGTGGACCGGAGTAGCATCCGCGCAACGACCGACCACCTTCACGGAGGAACGATGCAGTCGAGCGCCACGGTCCTGGTCTACAGCGACGACGCGAACACCCGCGCGCAGGTCCGCCTCGCGGCCGGGCGCAGGCCCGCCGCCGATGTTCCCCCGGTCGAGTTCGTCGAGTGCGCGACGCTGCCCGCGGTCCTGGAGGCGCTGGACGAGGGCGGCATCGACGTGTGCGTGCTCGACGGCGAGGCGGTGCCGGCCGGCGGCATGGGCGTGGGCCGGCAGATCAAGGACGAGGTCTTCCGGTGCCCGCCGGTCCTGCTGCTGATCGGGCGCCCGCAGGACGCCTGGCTGGCCACCTGGAGCCGCGCGGACGCCGCGATCACCCTTCCGGTGGAACCGGTGGAGTTCGCGGCGTCCCTGGCGTCCCTGCTGCGTTCGCGCCTCTCGATCGCCTCCTAGCGGCCCGGGCACCCTCGGGCTAGATGGAGGGCCGCAGACGGGCCTTGGCGTCCTCGGTGACGGTCGGGTTCCCGCCGTCCGTCACCAGGGCGCTGCCCTTGCGCCACTTGTCCCAGTCCAGGTTCCAGTCGCCGAAGCCGTTGCCGAAGGTGTCCATCGTGTCGCCCAGGCTGTTGACGACGCGGACGATGTCACCGGGGCGGACGGCCCCGAAGAACCAGGCCGCGTTCTCGGTCGACATGCCGACACAGCCGTGGCTGACGTTGGCGGCACCCTGGGAGCCGACGGACCAGGGGGCGGCGTGCACGTATTCACCGCTCCAGGTGACCCGTGTGGCGTAGTAGACGGGCAGGTCGTACGACTCCGAGCTGCCCTCGGCTATGCCGACGGTGGTGCTTCGCATCCGGACGAAGTACTCCTTGCCCAGTACCACTTTGATCCCGTTACGGGTGGAGAAGCCCGGTTTTCCGGTGGTCACCGGAATGGTGTTGATCACTTCTCCGTTCTTGCTCACCGTCATGTAGTGCGAGCCGGCGTCCGCGACCGCTTCCACGCGGTCGCCGATGGTGAGCTTGAGCGGCTTGGAGGCGCCGCCGTAGAGCTTGTCGCCGACCTTGAGGCCGTCCAGGTTGCCGGTGACGGTGACGGAGGCGCCCGCGGGCCAGTACTCCTTCGGACGGAAGTGCAGTTTCTTGTCGTCCACCCAGTACCAGGAGCCCTCGACGGCGGGCGAGGAGCGGACCTTGAGGGCCCGTTCGACGACCGCCCGGGCCGCCCGGTCCTTCACCGGGAGGCTGAGTTCGGCGGTGATCGGCTGCCCGACGCCGTACGTGCCCGCCTCCGGGCCGAAGGTGGCGGTGAGGGCCCGGTCGGCCGGGGCCGTCTCGAACGTGAACGTACGGGCTCCTGGGGCGCCGTCGGCGTCCTCGGTGGTCACCCGGACGGTGTAGCGGACGCCGGCCGCCAGGGCGGCGGTGGAGCGCCACTTGTGCCCGTCCGCGGTCAGTTCGCCGGCCAGGTGGTGGCCCGACTCGTCGGTGGCGGTGACATCGGTGATGCGCCCGTCGTCGCCCTTGGCGCTGATCTCCAGCGGCTTCTCGGGATCCGCCTTCTTCCCCTCGGCGGGGGCGTTGAAGGAGACCTCGTCCGCCGCGTCGTAGGGCCTCGCCGTCAGCGGGTGGTCCCCGGCGCCCGCGCACGCCGTGGCGCCCGCGGTGACGGTGAGGACCAGAAGAGTGCAGATCGGAACTATCCGAATGCGCGGCGTGTCGTTCATGACTTCACGCTAAGAACATTCCTCGCGCCCGGCGCGCCGAGCGCATGCAAACGAGGGGCCCGGTCACTTCGCTGTCGAAGTGACCGGGCCCCTCGGGCTGTTACGGGGTCCTGCTACTGGTTCTGGTTCTCACCGCGGTAGAACTCGAACACCCAGCCGAAGATGCCGACCAGGATCAGCGGGGCCGAGAAGTACAGCAGCCACCAGCCCATCGCGATGGCGAGGAAGGCGAGCGCACCGCCGATGGCCAGCGAGAGCGGCTGCCAGCTGTGGGGGGCGAAGAAGCCCACCTCGCCGGCCTCGTCCGCGACGTCGGCCTCCTTGTCGTCCTGCGCCATCGCGTCGACCCGCTTGGCCGTGAAGGCCAGGTAGTAGCCGATCATGATGCACAGGCCGAACGCCAGGAACAGCGCCGTCGTACCGACCGGCTCCTTCGACCACACGCCATAGAGCACTGCCATGGCGAGGACGAAGACGCTCAGCCAGATGAACATCTTGCCCTGGATCTTCACTTGCCGGCCTCCTTGCCGCCGGTGAGGGCCTCGACCTCGTGGCCCTTGTTCTCGAGCTGGTCGAGAGCGGCGATCTCCGGGTGGTGCAGGTCGAACGCCGGGGATTCGGAACGGATCCGCGGCAGGGTGAGGAAGTTGTGCCGCGGCGGCGGGCAGGACGTCGCCCACTCGAGCGAACGGCCGTAACCCCACGGGTCGTCGACCTCGACCTTCTTGCCGTACTTGGCCGTCTTCCAGATGTTGTAGAAGAACGGCAGGATCGACAGGCCGAGGAGGAACGACGAGATCGTCGAGATCGTGTTCAGCGTGGTGAAGCCGTCGGCCTCGAGGTAGTCCGCGTAACGACGCGGCATGCCCTCGGCACCCAGCCAGTGCTGCACCAGGAACGTGCCGTGGAAGCCGATGAACAGCGTCCAGAAGGTCATCTTGCCGAGGCGCTCGTCCAGCATCTTGCCCGTGAACTTCGGCCACCAGAAGTGGAAGCCGGAGAACATCGCGAACACGACGGTGCCGAAGACCACGTAGTGGAAGTGCGCCACCACGAAGTACGAGTCCGAGATGTGGAAGTCCATCGGGGGCGAGGCCAGGATGACGCCGGTCAGACCACCGAAGGTGAAGGTGATCAGGAAGCCGACGGCCCAGAGCATCGGGGTCTCGAAGGACAGCGAGCCCTTCCACATCGTTCCGATCCAGTTGAAGAACTTCACACCGGTCGGGACGGCGATGAGGAACGTCATGAAGGAGAAGAACGGGAGGAGCACGCCGCCGGTGACGTACATGTGGTGCGCCCACACGGTCACGGACAGACCGGCGATCGCGATGGTCGCGGCCACCAGACCGATGTAGCCGAACATCGGCTTGCGGCTGAAGACCGGGATGACCTCGGAGATGATGCCGAAGAACGGCAGGGCGATGATGTACACCTCTGGGTGTCCGAAGAACCAGAAGAGGTGTTGCCACAGCAGTGCGCCGCCGTTGGCCGCGTCGAAGACGTGGGCACCGAACTTGCGGTCCGCCTCCAGGGCGAACAGCGCGGCCGCCAGGACCGGGAAGGCCAGCAGGACCAGGACACCGGTCAGCAGCACGTTCCAGGTGAAGATCGGCATGCGGAACATCGTCATGCCCGGAGCGCGCATGCAGATGATCGTGGTGATGAAGTTGACCGAACCGAGGATCGTGCCGAAGCCGGAGAAGGCCAGACCCATGATCCACATGTCGGCGCCGACGCCCGGCGAGCGGACCGCGTCCGACAGCGGGGAGTAGGCGAACCAGCCGAAGTCGGCGGCACCCTGCGGGGTGAGGAAGCCGGCCACGGCGATGATCGAGCCGAACAGGTAGAGCCAGTAGGCGAACATGTTCAGCCGCGGGAACGCCACGTCGGGCGCGCCGATCTGCAGCGGCATGATCCAGTTCGCGAAACCGGCGAACAGCGGCGTCGCGAACATCAGCAGCATGATCGTGCCGTGCATCGTGAACGCCTGGTTGAACTGCTCGTTCGACATGATCTGCGTACCCGGACGGGCCAGCTCGGCGCGCATGAAGAGCGCCATGAGGCCACCGATGCAGAAGAAGGCGAACGACGTGACCAGGTACATCGTGCCGATGGTCTTGTGGTCGGTGGTCGTCAGCCACTTCACCACGACGTTGCCGGGCTGCTTGCGGCGTACCGGGAGCTCGTTCTCGTACGAGTCCTCAGCCGCGGCCGCCCCGTGGGGTTCGTTGAGAATGCTCACAGCTTGTTCGTCTCCGCATTCCTGGCCGGGTCCGACTGCTCAATGCCCGACGGGATGTAGCCGGTCTGACCCTTCTCCGCCAGCTCCTTCAGGTGCGCCTGGTAGCGCTCCGGGGAGACCACCTTGACGTTGAAGAGCATCCGGGAGTGGTCGACACCGCACAGCTCGGCGCACTTGCCGAGGAAGGTGCCTTCCTGCGTCGGAGTGACCTCGAAGGAGTTGGTGTGACCCGGGATGACGTCCTGCTTCATCAGGAAGGGGACCACCCAGAAGGAGTGGATGACGTCACGCGAGGTCAGGACGAACCGGACCTTCTCGCCCTTGGGCAGCCACAGGGTCGGGCCCGGGTTGCCGGTCTGCGGGTTCCGGGTGCCGGGGATGCCGGCGTCGTAGACGCCACCGGCGTTCGCCGGGAAGTCGTCCTTGAACCTCTCCGGGATCGCCCGGAGGTTCTTGTCCGCCTTGGCGTCGCCGGTCACACCGGGCACGTTCTCGATGTAGTTGAAGCCCCAGCTCCACTGGTAGCCGACCACGTTGACCGTGTGAGCCGGCTTCGGGGTGAGCTCGAGGAGCTTGGACTCATCGCGCGCGGTGAAGTAGAAGAGCACCGAGACGATGATGAGCGGGGTGACCGTGTACAGCGCCTCGATGGGCATGTTGTAACGGGTCTGCGGAGGTACCTCGACCTTGGTGCGGCTGCGCCGGTGGAAGATGGTGGCCCAGAGGATCAGGCCCCACACCAGGACGCCGGTGGCGAGCGCAGCCGCCCACGAGCCCTGCCAGAGGGAGAGGATCCGCGGAGCCTGTTCCGTCACCGGGGTAGGCATTCCAAGGCGGGGGAAGTCTTCCCAGTTGTACGAGCAGCCGGTGGCTGTCGCCAGGATCAGGCCCGCAGTCAGCACCTGCGGCAGCTTCCGCCGCATCGGGCGCCGCGACGAGCGGTCGGAGCCGTTGGGACTCACGTAGCGCCTTCCCGAGAGTCTCGGCCCGCGTTGGTCGGCCACGGCCGTCCGTCTCGCTGGTCGGTCGCCGCCCCGGCCGCGGGCAGGGGTTTGGATGTTTATGCGGACCAAACCCTACTGGACGCTATTTGGGGTCGCGCGGGGAGGGTGCCCAACGCGCCGTCCGAGTCCCCGAAGGGGTGGACTCCTTCCTTCCACAGGCGGGTTCCGGGGGGCCGATCGGCGGTGCGGGCGGGCCTTCTGACGGGCCCTTATCCGGTCGGGGATAGCGTGGCCGGATGCCGTACTTCGACGCCGCCAGCGCGGCTCCGCTGCACCCCGTCGCCCGTCAGGCGCTGCTCGCCTCCCTGGACGAGGGCTGGGCCGACCCCGCCCGGCTGTACCGCGAGGGGCGCCGGGCCCGGCTGCTGCTGGACGCGGCGCGCGAGGCCGCGGCGGAGGCCGTCGGGTGCCGCCCGGACGAGCTCGTGTTCACTCCTTCGGGAACGCGCGCGGTTCACGCCGGGGTCGCGGGCGCGCTCGCGGGACGTCGGCGTGTCGGGGACCGGCTCGTGGTGTCGGCGGTCGAGCACTCCTCCGTGCTGCACGCCGGCGAGGCGTTCACGGCGGCGGGCGGGACCGTGACCGAGGTGCCGGTGGGGCGGACCGGGGCGGTCGACCCGGCGGTCTTCGCGGCGGCCCTCGACGCCCGGACCGCGCTCGCGTGCCTGCAGTCCGCCAATCACGAGGTGGGCACCGAGCAGCCGGTGGCCGAGGTCGCGGCGGCGTGCCGGGCGGCCGGGGTGCCGCTCCTGGTGGACGCGGCGCAGTCGCTCGGCTGGGGGCCGGTGCCGGAGGGGTGGTCGCTGCTCGCCGCGAGCGCGCACAAGTGGGGCGGCCCGGCGGGGGTGGGGCTGCTCGCCGTGCGCAAGGGCGTCCGGTTCGCCCCGCAGGGTCCGTCGGACGAGCGGGAGTCGGGGCGGGCGCCCGGTTTCGAGAACCTGCCGGCGATCGTGGCGGCGGCCGCGTCGCTGCGCGCCGTACGGGCGGAGGCGGCGGCCGAGGCGGCGCGCCTGCGGGGGCTGGTGGAGCGGATCCGGGCGCGGGTGCCGGAGCTGGTGCCGGACGTGGAGGTGGTGGGCGACCCGGTGCGCCGGCTTCCCCATCTCGTCACCTTCTCCTGTCTCTATGTCGACGGGGAGACGCTGCTGGCCGAGCTGGACCGGGAGGGTTTCTCCGTTTCGTCCGGTTCGTCGTGCACGAGTTCGACACTGACGCCCAGCCATGTGCTGCGCGCGATGGGGGTGCTGAGCGAGGGCAACGTCCGTGTGTCGCTCCCGCCGGGCAGCTCGGAGGAGGACGTGGACCGGTTCCTCGCGGTCCTGCCGGGCGTCGTCGGCTCCGTGCGCGACCGGCTGGGCGCCCCGCGGCCGGCCACCGTGTCCGCCGGCACTCCGGACACCCTCGTGATCGACGCCCTCGGCAAGCGCTGCCCGATCCCGGTGATCGAGCTCGCCAAGGTGATCGGCGACGTGCCGGTGGGCGGCACGGTCACCGTCCTCTCGGACGACGAGGCCGCTCGCCTGGACATCCCGGCCTGGTGCGAGATGCGCGGCCAGGAGTACGTGGGCGAGGAGGTGTCCCCGAAGGGCGGGACGGCGTACGTGGTGCGCCGGGTGGCGTAGCCCGTACGCCCCCGGGACGCGCCGGAGCCCCGGGCACACGGCCCGGGGCTCCGGCGGACGCGTCAGGCGAGGTGCGCCCGGACCTCGGCCGCGGCCTCGTCGCCGTACGCCTTGGTGAAGCGGTCCATGAAGTTGGCGCGGCGCAGGGTGTACTCCTGGGTGCCCAGGGTCTCGATCACGAGGGTGGCGAGCATGCAGCCGACCTGGGCGGCGCGCTCGTGGCCCACGCCCCAGGCGAGGCCGGTCAGGAAGCCCGCGCGGAAGGCGTCGCCGACACCGGTCGGGTCGACCTTGGCCTCCTCCTCCGGGCAGCCGACCTCGATCGGGTCCTCGCCGACCCGCTCGATGCGCACGCCGCGCGAGCCGAGGGTGGTGACCCGGTGGCCGACGCGGCCGAGGATCTCCTCCTCGGTCCAGCCGGTCTTCGACTCGATCAGGCCCTTCTCGTACTCGTTCGAGAAGAGGTAGGTGGCGCCGTCGAGCAGGGTGCGGATCTCCTCACCGCCCATGCGCGCGATCTGCTGCGAGAAGTCGGCCGCGAAGGGGATCTCGCGGGTCCGGCACTCCTCGGTGTGGCGCAGCATGGCCTCCGGGTCGTCGGCGCCGATGAGGACCAGGTCGAGGCCGCCCACGCGGTCGGCGACGGCCTTCAGCTCGATCAGCCGGGCCTCGCTCATGGCGCCGGTGTAGAAGGAGCCGATCTGGTTGTGGTCCTTGTCCGTGGTGCACACGAAGCGGGCGGTGTGCAGGACCTCGGAGATGCGCACGGAACCGGTGTCCACGCCGTGCCGGTCGAGCCAGGCGCGGTACTCGTCGAAGTCGAAGCCGGCCGCGCCCACCAGGACCGGACGGCCGCCGAGCTGTCCCATGCCGAAGGAGATGTTCGCCGCGACGCCACCCCGGCGGACGTCGAGGTTGTCGACCAGGAACGACAGGGAGACCGTGTGGAGCTGGTCCGCCACGAGCTGGTCGGCGAACCGGCCCGGGAAGGTCATGAGGTGGTCGGTGGCGATGGAGCCGGTGACTGCGATACGCACGGCTGGGTGCTCCTGCGGAAGTCGTAGAGGCGCGCGAGGCGCTCGAAGGAAGGGTGGTGGTACACGACGGGCGGGAATGACAGTTCACGCTACCGGCTGGGAGCGCGGAAGCCGAACAGGGGAAACTACCCCAGAGTAGGTCTTTTCTCCGAAGGCGGAGCGTGCGTACGGTGCCGCCATGACCCAGTACCCCGCTCCTCGTGAGCCCCAGGAGTCCGAGTTCAGCCTCGCCGAGCTGTGCGGAGACAGCGCGCGGATGGTCCCGCACTGGGTGATCCCGTCCGAGCCCGCGGCCGCCCCCGTATCGCCCGCGCTGATCCACGGCGTGGACGTGCCGGCCGATTCGGCCCGGCTGATCGCCGCCACCTCCGAGTACGGAGCCTGAGGGCACCGCCCACGGAACCGTTCGCGCGCCGCTCCCGTCCCAGAGGTGTCTTCCGCAGGGATGCACGGTCTGGAGGAGCGCGCGGTGAGCAGCAGTACGGAGAACCGGCCCAGGAAGCACGGTCCGCTCCTGGTCGCCTCGGTGGCGGCGGGAGTGCTCCTCGTGGGCGGTGGCGGCGTGTACTACGCCGCCACGGCCTCGGGTGACGGCGGTGGAGGCGGCAGCGCGGCGAAGGACGCGCCCGCCGCTCCCCCGCCCCTGCACCTGGGCGAGCAGAGCGGTGGCGCGGGGATCGCGCCCGGCGAACCCGACCCCGGCGGCGACCCCGCGGGAACCGTCTACAGGGCCAGGGGTCCGCTTCCCTCCGGGCCCTCCTCGGCCGCGGTCCACCGGCCCGGGGGACGGGTCACCTCGGCGGAGGTGACCCGGCTGGCGACGGCGCTGGGCCTGGCGGGCACCCCGCGGCTGGTGGGCGAGGTGTGGCAGCTGGCCCCGGAGAAGGACGGCTCGGGACTGCGCCTGGACGTCTCGGTGAAGGCGCCGGGAAGCTGGACCTTCAGCCGGTACGAGGGCGGCCCGGTGGGCGACACCTGTCTGAAGGGCAAGGCCTGCCCGCCGCCCGGTGAGGCGAAGCCCTCGCGCGGCGGCTCCCCGGTGAGCGAGGCCGCGGCGAAGGCGGCGGTGGCGCCGGTCCTCAAGGCGATCGGCCAGGACGACGCGAAGCTGGACGCGCACCAGGTCATGAACGGCTCGGAGCGGGTCGTCAACGCCGATCCGGTGGTGGACGGCCTGCCCACGTACGGCTGGTCGACCGGGATCCACGTGGGACCGGACGGCTCGCTGGTGGCCGGCAGCGGGCGGCTGAAGGAGCCCGCCAAGGGCGACACGTATCCGGTCGTCAGCGCGAAGAAGGCGCTGGCCGACCTCAACGAGGACGCCAAGGGGACCGGGCCGGTCGGGATCGGCGGCTGCGCCACGGACCCGCCGGCCGGCCTTGCGGAGGGGCGGGGCGGAAAGCCGGGCGACAAGCCGGACGCGCCCTGTCAGGTAGCGGTGGACAAGGCGCCGCCGCACGAGGTGGCGGTGACGGGCGCGGTCTTCGGCCTGGCCGCGCAGTACGTGGACGGCGAGCAGGTGCTCGTACCGGCGTGGCTCTTCACGGCGCGGGACGACGCGGCCGGCAGCAGGCCCTACACGGTGGTACGGACGGCCGTGGACGCCCGGTACCTGGCGCCGCCGGCCAGGCCCACGCCCACACCCACTCCCCCGCCGGACCAGGGGACGGCGCCCGAGCGGCAGCTCTCCTCGTTCACGACGGACCCGGGCGGCCGGAAGCTGTCGGTGACCTTCTGGGGTGGCGTGTGCAGCACCTACACGGTGACGGCCGAGGAGAGCCCGCAGAAGGTCGTGGTGCGGATCACGGAGAAGCCGACCGATCCGGACCGGGTGTGCGTCGCGATGGCCGTGGAGATCACCAGGACGGTGACGCTGCAGGCACCGCTGGGCGACCGGCCGGTCGTGGACGGGGCGAGCGGGCAGGCCGTGCCGCGTCCCTGAGCCCGCCGGGGCACTGAGACACGCGTGAGGGCGGCACCCGGATCCCCGGGTGCCGCCCTCACGCGTGTCTCAGGCCCTGGGGGCCCGAGGACTAGCTGAAGCTGTCGCCGCAGGCGCAGGAGCCCGTGGCGTTCGGGTTGTCGATCGTGAAGCCCTGCTTCTCGATCGTGTCGACGAAGTCGATCGACGCGCCGCCCAGGTACGGGGCGCTCATGCGGTCGGTGACGACCTTGACGCCGCCGAAGTCCTTGACGACGTCGCCGTCGAGCGAGCGCTCGTCGAAGAACAGCTGGTACCGCAGGCCGGAGCAGCCACCGGGCTGAACGGCGACGCGCAGCGCCAGGTCCTCGCGACCCTCCTGGTCGAGCAGGGCCCTGACCTTGGCCGCGGCGGCGTCGGACAGGAGGATGCCGTCGCTGACAGTGGTCTTCTCGTCCGATACGGACATCTGCTTCTCTCCCGGGTTGGTACGGAGACTGCTTGCCGACGGTTGCAACCGGCGGGGCCGCGGATTCATTCCGGGCCGAGGCGTGTCTTTCCCTTTCATGCTCGCACACCGCGTCCAGAGACGTGGAAGGCGAAGTCCGAAGAGGCGGAAGGCGAATTCGTCACATCGACACTATGGACATCGTCAAAGTGACGTGAACCGGTTATGATAGATAGCGTCATTTAGACGAAAAGGCTTGTCGAGCTCACTGTAGAAAGGGTGCGTGACGTGACCACCGCCCAGCCCCTGGACGTCCAGCCGACGCCGCTCGCCCTTCTCCTGCTCGGCCGGGAGGCCGACCCCAAGAGCGAGCGCGGCGTGGAGTGCCCCGGCGACCTCCCGTCGCCCTCCGACCCCGACCTGGTGGAGCGCGCCCGCGCCGCCAAGGAGAAGCTCGGGGACAAGGTCTTCGTCCTCGGGCACCACTACCAGCGTGACGAGGTCATCCAGTTCGCCGACGTCACGGGCGACTCCTTCAAGCTCGCACGTGACGCGGCCGCCAAGCCGGAGGCCGAGTACATCGTCTTCTGCGGCGTGCACTTCATGGCCGAGTCGGCGGACATCCTGACCACCGACGACCAGAAGGTGGTCCTGCCGGACCTCGCCGCGGGCTGCTCGATGGCCGACATGGCCACCGCCGAGCAGGTCGCCGAGTGCTGGGACGTGCTGACCGAGGCCGGCATCGCCGAGCAGGTCGTCCCCGTCTCGTACATGAACTCCTCCGCCGACATCAAGGCCTTCACCGGCAAGCACGGCGGCACGATCTGTACCTCGTCGAACGCGAAGAAGGCCCTGGACTGGGCCTTCGAGCAGGGCGAGAAGGTGCTCTTCCTCCCGGACCAGCACCTCGGCCGCAACACCGCCGTCCGCGACATGGGCATGTCCCTGGACGACTGCGTGGTCTACAACCCGCACAAGCCGAACGGCGGCCTGACCGCCGAGGAGCTGCGCGGCGCGAAGATGATCCTGTGGCGCGGCCACTGCTCCGTGCACGGACGTTTCTCGCTCGACTCGGTCAACGACGTGCGCGAGCGCATCCCGGGCGTGAACGTGCTCGTCCACCCCGAGTGCAAGCACGAGGTCGTCGCCGCCGCGGACTACGTGGGCTCGACCGAGTACATCATCAAGGCCCTGGAGGCGGCCCCGGCCGGCTCGAAGTGGGCCATCGGCACCGAGCTGAACCTCGTGCGCCGCCTCGCGAACCGGTTCGCCGCCGAGGACAAGGAGATCGTCTTCCTCGACAAGACGGTCTGCTTCTGCTCGACCATGAACCGCATCGACCTGCCGCACCTGGTGTGGACCCTGGAGTCGCTGGCCGAGGGCAACCTGGTCAACCAGATCCGGGTCGACAGGGAGACCGAGTCCTTCGCCAAGCTGGCGCTGGAGCGGATGCTGGCACTGCCGTAACGATTCCCCCCAGCCACGCCAAGGGGCGCCCCGCTGATGAGCGGGGCGCCCCTTGGCGTGCGTGCCGGGCCGGATCAGAGATCCAGGGCGTCCAGCAGCGTCGCGTCCGCGGGGGTGACGTCCGGCTGCTCCGGGTTGATCGTCCCGTCGCCCTTCCTGCTCTTCCTGGCCGCCTTCTTCTTCGCGCGGCGCTCCTTGCGGAGCTCCACCATCGCGTAGAGCGTCGGCACGAGGAGGAGGGTCAGCAGCGTCGAGGTGATCAGACCGCCGATCACCACCACGGCCAGCGGCTTGGCGATGAAACCGCCCTCGCCGGTGACGCCGAGCGCCATCGGCAGCAGCGCGAAGATCGTCGCCAGGGCGGTCATGAGGATCGGGCGCAGTCGGTGCCGGCCGCCCTCGATCACGGCTTCGACCACGCCCAGGCCCTGGGCCCGGTACTGGTTGATCAGGTCGATCAGGACGATCGCGTTGGTGACCACGATGCCGATCAGCATCAGCATGCCGATCATGGCCGGGACGCCCATCGGCGTGCCCGTCGCGACCAGCAGACCGATCGCGCCGGTCGCCGCGAACGGGATGGAGACCAGCAGGATCAGCGGCTGGACCAGCGACCGGAAGGTCGCGACCAGGAGCATGAAGACGATCGCCACGGCCGCGAGCATCGCCAGGGCCATGCTGCTCGCCGCCTCGGCCTGGTCCTCGGAGACACCGCCGACGGTGGCGGTGGCGCCGTCCGGGAGGTCGAGGCCGTTGAGCTTCGTCTGGAGTGCCGCGCTGACCTCACCGGTGTTGTCCGTGGTCGGCTTGGCCGTGATCGTCGCCGCGCGGGCGCCGTCGATCCGGGTCATGGAGACCGGGCCGGGCACCAGCTCGACGGTGGCGATGTCGCCCAGCCGGACCGGGCCGAGGGGCAGCGCCTTCAGCTGGGCCAGGGTGGTGGCCGGCTTCGCCGAGGTGATCAGGACGTCCCGCTCGGTGTCGTCCAGGGTCGCCTTGGCGGCGGGGGTGCCCCGGACGGCCTGGGAGACGACCATGCCCAGGGTGGTGTCGTCGAAGCCCGCGTCGGCCGCCTTGGCGTTGGCCTTCACCGAGATCCGGGGCACCGACTGCGACAGGTCGCTCTGGACGTCCGTGACGTCCTTCAGCTCCGCGACCGCGTTCCTGACCTGCTCCGAGGCCTTCTTCAGGACCGCCGGGTCGCCGGCCTTCACGACGACGCTCAGGTCCTGGTTGCCGAAGCCGGCGCCGGCCGCGATCGAGGTGTCGCCGATGCCGTCGAGCCTGCCGAGCGCCGCGTCGATCGCGTCGCGGGTCTTCTCGTACGAGGCGGAGTCCTCCAGCGTCACCTGGAAGGAGGCCTGGTTCGAGCCGGTGCCGCCGCCGAAGGCCGCCATCCAGCCCGAAGAGCCGACGGTGACCTGGTAGTCCTTGACGCCCTCGGTGTCGGCGAGGACCTTCTCGACCTTCTTCGCGGCCTCGTCGGAGGCGGCGAGGCTGGTGCCGGGCGCCAGCTTCTGCTTGACCGTCAGGACCGGCTGATCGCCCTGGTCGAAGAAGTTGGTCTTCAGCAGCGGGCCCATGCCGAAGGTGACGACCAGGACCACGAGGGCGATGGCCAGGCTGGTGAGACGGCGGCGGGTCGCGAAGCGCAACACCGGCACGTACGCGCGCTGCAGCCGGCTCTTGTTCTCCTTCTCCTCGGCCGCCCTGCGGGCCTCGTCCGGGTCCTCCGAGGTGCCCTTGGGCGCGCGCAGGAACCAGTACGAGAGGACCGGGACGACGGTCAGCGAGACCAGCAGCGAGGCGAGGAGCGCCGCCGTGACGGTCAGGCTGAAGGAGCCGAACAGCTCGCCGATCATGCCGCCGACCAGACCGATCGGCAGGAAGACGGCGACGGTCGTGAGCGTCGAGGAGGTGACCGCGCCCGCGACCTCCCTGACCGCCGTGATGATCGCGGCCTCGCGCTCCTCGCCGTAGCCGAGGTGCCGCTTGATGTTCTCCAGGACCACGATCGAGTCGTCGACGACCCGGCCGATGGCGATGGTGAGCGCGCCGAGGGTCAGCACGTTCAGCGACAGGTCACGGGTCCACAGCACGATCAGGGCGAGGACCACCGAGAGCGGGATGGAGACCGCGGTGACCAGGGTGGAGCGCAGCGAGGCCAGGAAGACCAGGATGACGAGGACGGCCATGACGAGGCCGAGCGCGCCCTCCGTGGTGAGGCCGGAGATCGACTTGGCGACGGCCGGGCCCTGGTCGGAGACCACGGTGAGCTCGGCGCCCGCGCCGAGGTCCTTGCGCAGCTGCGGCAGCTTGTCCGCGACCGCGTCGGAGATGGCGACGGCGCTGCCGTCCTTGTCCATGGTGGCCATGACCGCGAGGCTGGGCCTGCCGTCGGTGCGGGTGATGGAGACGCGGCGCGACTCCTCCTGCCGGACCGTGGCGACGTCACCGAGGCGGACCGCCTTGCCCTGCTCGGGCTTGATCCGCAGGTCCTCGATCTGCCGCAGCGAGGTGTAGCCGCCGCCGACCTGGACGGTGCGGCTCTTGCCGGCCTCGGAGAAGGCGCCGGCGGGCATCGTGCCGCCGCCGTTCCTGAGCGCCTCGGCCAGCTTCATCGAGGTGAGGCCGGCCGCCGCGAGCTTGCGCTCGTCGGGCGTGACGGAGACCTGAAGGTCCTGCACGCCGTCCACGGTGACCTGGGCGACGCCGTCGATGTCCTCCAGGACCGGGACGACGGTGCGCTCCAGCTGGTCGGCGAGGGCCTGCGGGTCCTTGTCCGAGGAGACGGCGAGGACGACGGTCGGGATGTCGTCGGTGGAGCCGGCCACCACCTGCGGGTCGACCGAGTCGGGCAGCGTGGCCCGGGCCCGGTTGACGGCCTGCTGGACGTCGGCGACGAGCTGCTTGGTCCCCTCGTCCCCGTAGTCGAAGCTGGCCATGATGACGGCGCTGCCCTCGGAGGCGGTGGACGTGATGCCCTTGATGCCGTCGACGGCCTTGAGGTTGTTCTCCAGCGGCTGCACGACCTGCTTCTCGACCACGTCGGGCGAGGCGCCCTGGTACGGGGCGATGATCGAGACCATCGGGAGCTCGATCGAGGGGAACAGCTGCTGCTTCAACTGCGGGATCGCGATCACTCCGAAGAGGAGCGCGACAAGGGACATCAGCCCGATCAGGGCCCGTTGCGCGAGGCTGAATCTGGACAGCCAGGACATGGGGACTCTCTTCTGTGGCGTACGCGGCGACCGGACGCCCTCCGGGGTCCCCAGGGGCGTCCGCTTATACGATCAGCCACGAGAAGGGCCGGATCCTCGGCCCCCGGGTCCAAATCCTTATCCCGCGCATACCGCGTCTGGAGTACGCCCGGCCCCCCGGTCACTCCACCCTTGGACGTACCAGCCCGGACTCGTAGGCGGTCACCACCAGTTGGGCCCGGTCCCGGGCACCCAGCTTGGCCATCGCCCGGTTCACATGGGTCTTGACCGTCAGCGGGCTGACGTCGAGCCGCTCGGCGATCTCGTCGTTGGAGAGTCCGCCCGCCACCAGCACCAGGACCTCGCGCTCGCGGGCGGTCAGCGCGGCGAGCCGCTCCGAGTAGGCCGGTCCCGCCCCTTCGTCCGGGTCGGCGCCGCCGCCCTGGGCCAGGAAGCTGGCGATCAGGCCCTTGGTCGCGGCCGGGGACAGCAGGGCCTCGCCGGCGTGCGCGACCCGGATGGCGCCCAGCAGCTCCTCCGGCTCGGCGCCCTTGCCGAGGAAGCCGGAGGCCCCGGCGCGCAGCGACTGCACCACGTACTCGTCGACCTCGAAGGTCGTCAGCATCACGATCCGCACGTCGGCCAGCTCGGGGTCCGCGGTGATCATGCGGGTCGCGGCGAGCCCGTCCGTGCCGGGCATTCGGATGTCCATCAGGACCACGTCGGCCCGGGTGGCGCGGGCCTGCGCCACCGCCTCGGCCCCGTCGGCGGCCTCGGCGACGACCTCCATGTCGGGCTCGGAGTTCACCAGGACCTTGAAGGCGCTGCGCAGCAGGGCCTGGTCGTCGGCGAGCAGCACCCTGATGGGCCGCCGCTCCTCCGGTGTGCCATAGGTGTCCGTCACGCCTCGTCCTCCCCCGTGCAGCCGGTCACGGGCAGTATCGCCTGCACGCGGAACCCGCCCCCGTAGCGGGGTGCGGCGGTGAGCGTGCCGCCGAGGGCCGTCACCCGTTCACGCATCCCGACCAGCCCGTGGCCGCCGCCGTCGGCCTCCGCGGGGGCGGGCGCGGGCGGGCCGTCGTCCAGCACGGTGATCTCCACGGTGCGGCCCACCCGCACCACGCTGACCTCGGCCCGGGCCTCGGGGCCCGCGTGCTTGCGCACGTTGGTCAGCGCCTCCTGGATGATCCGGTACGCGGCGAGGTCGACGGCCGCGGGCAGCGGGGTGCGGCCGTCGGTACGGGCCAGCTCGACGGGGAGCCCCGCGTTGCGGAAGGTGCCCAGCAGGTCGTCCAGCACGGCGAGCCCCGACACCGGCTCGGTCGGCGCCTCCGGGTCGCCGGACTGGCGCAGCAGCCCCACCGTGGCGCGCAGCTCGTCCAGCGCCGAACGGGAGGCGGTGCGAACGTGCGCGAGGGCCTCCTTGGCCTGGTCGGGCCGCTTGTCCATGACGTGCGCCGCGACGCCGGCCTGCACGTTGACCAGGGCGATGTGATGCGCCACGACGTCGTGCAGGTCCCGCGCGATCCGCAGCCGTTCCTCCGCCACCCGGCGCCGGGCCTCCTCCTCGCGGGTCCGCTCGGCCCGCTCGGCCCGCTCCCGGATGGCGTCCACGAACGCCCGGCGGCTGCGCACCGCGTCCCCGGCGGCCGCGGCCATCCCGGTCCAGGCGAAGACACCGAGGTTCTCCTGCGCGTACCAGGGCGTGGGCCCGTAGAGCATGGCCGCGCCGGTCAGCACGCCCATCGTCGCCAGGCCGAGCCGCCAGGTGGTGGGCCGGTCGGTGCGCGAGGCGACGGTGTACAGCGCCACCACGGCGGCCATGGCCACGGGCGCGGGCCGCTCGGCGCCGACGAGCGCGACCAGGGACACGGTCGCCGTGAACACGAGCACGGGAATCGGCTGCCGCCGCCGGAACACCAGCGCGGCGGCCCCGACCAGCATCACCACCACGGCGGTGGCACTGGGCGACCGGTCCCCGAAGGTCGGCCCGTCGGGGCTTCCGTGCGGGTCGGTGAAGGACGCGATCACCATCGCCACGAGCACGAGGAACGCGAGCCCCGTGTCGAAGGCGAGCGGATGGTCCCGCAGCCGGTCCCGGCTCCGGGAAAGGAGGGTGCCGTCGGTCGTCACGCGGAGAACGGTACGGGGTCGCCGGGGCGGGGCGTATCCGGTCAGCGGGCGGGGGCGGAAGCGGGGTGCGGGCGCGGACCCGGAATCAGCCGTACGGGGTGGGGCCCTGTTCGACCCGGCGGGGTGGAGTGCCTCGGGCCCTGTTCGACCCGGCGGGGTGGAGTGCCTCGGGCCCTGTTCGACCCGGCGGGGTGGAGTGCCAGGAGCGGCGGGCCGCCGTCCGAGGTAGGCGCCCGGTCGGGGAGAGGGGCGTGGGCCGGGAGAGGGGCCCGGTCTGGGAGAGGGGCGGGGGCCGGGGGGCGTGGGCCGGGGGCGGGGGCCGCGAGAGGGGTGGGGGCCGCGAGAGGGGCGTGGGCCGGGGGCGTGGGCCGGGAGGGGCTCGTCCGCCACTGGGGACGGCCCCGACGGCCGTGACGCGCCACCCCGCGGGCCGCCCCGCCGCCGGACCGTCCGCCGCCGGACCGACCGCTTCCGGTCCGTCCCCTGCGGGCCCGTCCCCGGCCCGGACCGGCTCGGCAGGCCGGAAGCGGGCTCGGGAGGGGTCAGCCCGGGATCAGGCCGTCGTCGGAGAGCATCTGGCGGACCTCGTCGAGGGTCGCCTCGAACGCCGGGAGGATCAGTTCGGACGGTTCGAGGGCGTCGTCGGGGAGCGGCTCACCGAGCCGCCGTACGGCGTCCAGCAGCGCGCCCAGCGTGCGCCGGAAACCGGACTCGTCCCCCGACTCCATCTCCGCGAGCAGCTCGTCGTCGAGCTTGTTCAGCTCGGCGAAGTGGCTGTCGGCCAGCTTCCACTGGCCCTCCCCCATGATCCGTACGATCATGACGCGTCCTCTTCCGGTCGCCTACTGCTTGTCGAAGCGGGGCTGGGACTGCTGCTGGTTCTGGTTCTGGGCGCTGCCGTTGCCGCCCTCGATCGCCTGCTGCTGCGCCGACGGACCGCCGGCCAGCTCGGCCTTCATCCGCTGGAGCTCCAGCTCCACGTCCGTACCACCGGAGAGGCGGTCGAGCTCGGCCTGGATGTCGTCCTTGGCGAGGCCCGACTGGTCGTCGAGCGCGCCCGAGGCGAGCAGCTCGTCGATCGCACCGGCCCGCGCCTGCAGCTGGGCGGTCTTGTCCTCGGCCCGCTGGATCGCCAGACCGACGTCGCTCATCTCCTCCGAGATACCGGAGAACGACTCGGCGATCCGGGTCTGCGCCTGGGCGGCCGTGTACGTCGCCTTGATCGTCTCCTTCTTCGTACGGAAGGCGTCGACCTTGGCCTGCAGCCGCTGCGCCGCGAGGGTGAGCTTCTCCTCCTCGCCCTGCAGGGTCTGGTGCTGCACCTCCAGGTCGCTGACCTGCTGCTGCAGCGCGGCCCGGCGGGACAGCGCCTCGCGCGCCAGGTCCTCGCGGCCGAGTGCCAGTGCCTTGCGGCCCTGGTCCTCCAGCTTCGCGGACTGGCCCTGGAGCTGGTTCAGCTGCAGCTCGAGGCGCTTGCGGGAGGTCGCGACGTCGGCGACACCCCTGCGCACCTTCTGCAGCAGCTCCAACTGCTTCTGGTAGGAGTAATCGAGGGTCTCGCGCGGATCCTCGGCCCGGTCCAGGGCCTTGTTTGCCTTCGCGCGGAAGATCATCCCCATACGCTTCATCACACCGCTCATGGGCTTCGCGCGCCCCCTTCTGACGGACTCGGCTCCTGCACTCCAACATGAACCACAGTACGGTTCCTGACTCCATTACCGCACTGTTCGGGGCCCGATGTGCTCCTCCCCAAGGACGAGTGGAGATCACGGTCCCTCCAGCCCAAGGAGTAGGGAACCCCCCGGCCCGTACCGGCGTAGACGCAGGCCGCGCCGCCGCCGCTCCGCCGATTCCGGAGATTTTTCAAGATCTTTTGAAAGGATCGCTATCGGATCGTTCCCGGCGACGCTGGGGTCCATGCCTGGTACCCCGTACCCTTGGCCTTGTGTTCCGTAGCCGTTCGAACGATGAGAAGGCCCCCACCGACAAGGTGACGGCGGACCTCTCCAAGCAGCCCCGCGACCCCGAGGCCCCCAAGGGCCGACCGACCCCGAAGCGGAGTGACGCACAGTCCCAGCGCCGCCGCGCGCAGTCCGCGCCAACGGACCGCAAGGAGGCGATGAAGCGCCAGCGCGAGGCGCGCCGCACGGACCTTGCCCGTCAGCGCGAGGCCCTGGCCAGCGGTGACGAGCGCTATCTGCCGGCCCGTGACAAGGGCCCGGTGCGGCGCTTCGTCCGCGACTTCGTCGACTCGCGCTTCGCGGTCGCCGAGTTCTTCCTGCCGATGGCCGTGGTGATCCTCGTGCTGTCGCTGTTCGGCAACACCAACCGCGGTCTGCAGAACATCTCCCTGCTGCTGTGGGCCGGTGTCATCGTGATGATCGTCATCGACTCGATCGGCATCACGATCCGCCTGCGCAAGCAGCTGAACCAGCGCTTCCCGAACGAGTCCAAGCGCGGCGCGGTCGCGTACGGCCTGATGCGCACGCTCCAGATGCGCCGGCTGCGGCTGCCGAAGCCGCAGGTCAAGCGCGGAGAGCGGCCCTGAGCGCGGAGGTTCCGGCTTCGGGTGGGGTGCTGGCGGATTCGGGCGGGCTGCCGGTCGTCGGTCACTGGCCGATCGTGCCGGGCGGGCTGCGCCACACCGTGCGCCAGGAGCTGATCGCCCGGCAGCTCGACGAGCAGATAGCCGGGCGCTACCCCGTGGGGCAGCGGCTGCGGATCCTCGACGCGGGCATGGGGCAGGGCACTCAGGCCCTGCGCCTCGCCCGGGCCGGTCACACCGTGACCGGCCTGGAGGCCGACCCCGAGCTCCTGAAGGCCGCCCGCGATTCGCTGGCGACCGAACCGGCCGGCATCCGTGAGCGGGTCCGGCTGCTGCAGGGTGACGGTCGCGAGACCGGCGTGCACTTCCTGCCCGGCTCCTTCGACGTCGTCCTGTGCCACGGCGTGCTCATGTACGCCGACGAGCCCGACGCACTCCTCGCCGGCCTGGCCCGGATGCTGGCGCCCGGCGGCCTGCTGTCCCTGGTCGTACGGAACGCGGAGGCCCTCGCCATGCGGCCGGGCCTCGCCGGGGACTGGGCGGGCGCGCTGGCCGGCTTCGAGTCGGACGTGTACGCCGACCGCAACGGCACCAAGGTGCGGGCGGACCGGCTCGACGCGCTGACCACGACCCTCGCCGGGATCGCGGCGCCGCTGCACGCCTGGTACGGGGTGCGGGTCTTCACCGACGGCATCCCGGGCGACCTGGGTCTGCCGGCCGCGGACGAACTCGACCGCCTGCTGACCGCGGAGGACCGGGCGGGGCGCACGGATCCGTACCGGCGGATCGCGGGGCTGCTGCATCTCTGCGGGGTGCGGGGCTGACCTCCCGGGGGCGGGACCGGCCTTCGGGGCCCTCCGCGCCCTTCCGCACCCTGCCCGGGCCGCCCGGCCCCTCCCTCCCCGGGCCTCCCGGCCCCTCCGCGTCCTTCCGCCCCCCTCTCTCCCCGGCCTTCGGGCCCTCCCCCCGGCCGTGGGGCCCTCCCCCCGGCCTTCGGGCCCTCCCCCCGGCCTTCGGGCCCTCCCCCCGGCCTTCGGGCCCTCCCCCCGGCCTTCGGGCCCTCCCCCCGGCCTTCGGGCCCTCCCCCCGG
>NZ_JBIWOU010000006.1:0-243703 GCF_044767915.1 Streptomyces sp. NPDC101191 | reverse complement strand
GGCCTTCGGGCCCTCCCCCGGGCCTTCCGGCCTCGCCGGCCCTCCGGCCCTTACCGGCCACTCCGGCCCTTACGGGCCGTTCCGGCCCTGAGGTCCGCGCACCGGTCAGGTGAGCGCGGCGCTTTCGCGTCCTGACCGGTGTGACCACCGCGCTCGAAGCCCCCGCCGCTCCCGCCGTACCCGCCCGCCAGGTCTGGCGCGCCCTCTACACCCACTTCCGGCCGCACCGGGCCGCCGTCGCGCTCGGGGCGGTGCTCGCCCTGATCGGCGCGGCGAGCGGGCTCGCCCAGCCGCTCGCGGCGAAGGCACTCGTGGACCGGCTCGGCCACGACGAGCCGATCGCCTCGATCCTGCTGGCCCTGACGGCACTCGTGGTGTTCGGCACGGCCGTCGAGGCACTCGGCTCGTACGTCCTGGAGCGGACCGCCGAGTCGGTGGTCCTCGCGGCCCGGCGTTCGCTGATCGGGCGGCTGCTGCGGCTGCGGCTGCCCGAGGTCGAGAAGACCCAGCCCGGCGACCTGATGTCCCGGATCACCTCCGACACCACCCTGCTCCGGGCGGTCACCACCCAGTCCGTCGTGTCAGCGGCGACCGGCGGGCTCTCGTTCGTGGCGACGCTCGTCCTCATGGGCTTCATGGACCCCGTGCTGCTGGGTGTCACGATCGGCGTCATCGTGCTGATCGGAGGGGCCGTCGCCGTGCTCATGCCGCGGATCGCGGCGGCGACCCGGCGCTCGCAGGAGGCGGTCGGCCGGATCTCCACCGTCCTGGAGCGCGCCTTCGGCGCCTTCCGGACGATCAAGGCCTCGGGCGCCGAGGCGCGGGAGACGGCCGTCGTGGACGCGGCGGCGCGGGATGCCTGGCGGCACGGCGTGAAGTCGGCCAAGTGGCAGTCCCTCGCGGGGTCCTCGATCGGGCTCGCCGTGCAGGTGTCGTTCCTGGCGGTCCTCGGCATCGGCGGCGCGCGGGTCGCGTCCGGGGCGACCACGATCTCGTCCCTGATCGCCTTCCTCCTCTTCCTCTTCTACCTCATCGAGCCGATCTCGAAGCTGGTGGAGGCTGCGACGCAGTTCCAGGTGGGGTCGGCGGCGGTGTCGCGGATCCTGGAGGCGGAGGCGCTGGAGGTCGAGGAGCCCGATACCGGGGCGGCGCCCGATACCGGGGCGGCGGCAGGTGCCGGGGCGGCGGCTCCGACGGACGGCGGCGGTCCGGCGTCGGTGGTCTTCGAGGACGTCTCCTTCCGGTACCGGGACGACCTTCCGGCCGTGCACCGTGGCGTGTCCTTCGAGGTGCCCGGGCGGGGCATGACGGCCTTCGTGGGGCCCTCGGGCGCCGGCAAGACGACGCTCTTCGGGCTGATCGAGCGCTTCTACGAGGCGACCGGGGGGCGGGTCCTGGTGGACGGCCGGGACGTACGGGAGTGGCCGCTGGCCGCACTGCGGGCTTCGATCGGTTACGTGGAGCAGGACGCGCCCGTGCTGTCCGGCACCCTGCGCGAGAACCTCACCTTCGCCGCGCCGGACGCGGGCGAGGAGGAGATCCGCCGGGTGCTCGTCCGGGCCCGGCTCGACGCGCTCGTGGAGCGGTTGCCGGAGGGCCTGGAGACGGTGGTCGGCCACCGCGGGTCCAAGCTGTCGGGCGGCGAGCGGCAGCGGGTGGCCATCGCACGGGCGCTGCTCCGCAGGCCGCGGCTGCTGCTGCTCGACGAGGCGACCTCGCAGCTGGACGCGGTGAACGAGCTGGCGCTGCGGGACGTGGTGGCGGAGGTGGCCCGCGAGACGACGGTCCTCGTCGTGGCGCACCGGCTGTCGACGGTGACGCTCGCGGACCGGATCGTCGTGATGGAGGCGGGCCGGGTGCGCGCGGTGGGGACGCACGCGGAGCTGGTGGAGGGCGACGAGTTGTACGGGGAGCTGGCGGCGACGCAGTTCCTGGCGACGGCGTGAGACGCGCCGCGGGCGGACACCGGGCGCCCCGCCGCGTCCGCCCGCGGTGGGTGCGGGTCCCGCGCCGGGCGGGCCCGCTCCCCTGGCCTCCTAGGCCCTGTCGTCAGGCTCCCGCCTGCCCCGCGACGCCATGCACGCGCTCTCGCCGCACCGGGCACAGGCCCGAGCACGTCCGCGGTACGAGGCCTCGCGCCCGGCAGACCGGGAGCACGCGCCTGAGCCGCGGGGCCGCCCTCCGGGCAACGACGGGATCGACGAAAGACCTATCCCTCGGCGTCCAGCGCCATCGGGCCGTAGATCTTCGTGCCGTCCTCGGACAGCGTCACCTGGTCCGCGCCGCCGTCGAGGAGGTCACGCCAGTGTTCGCCGATCCAGGACTCGGCGTCCCCCTGGGTGCTGAACTCCTCCGGGGTCACCGACGGCGTGACCTCGGTGCCGTCGGACTTCTCGAACCGCCACGTCCATGCCATGTCAGCCTCCGGATGATCGGTTTCCTGCCCGCAGCGTAGCCGGGCGCGCACCGCTCGCGGTGTCGCGGGAGGATCTAGGGGTGGAACTGACTCTGCTCGGCACCGGCGCGCCCCTCGGACTCCCCCGCCCCGGCTGCCCCTGCGCCGTGTGCGCGCTGTCCCGCGGGGAGCGGGCGCGGGCCGCGACCTCGCTGCTCGTGGACGGGGCCCTGCTGCTCGATCTGACGCCGGGGGCCGCGCTGGCCGCCGCCCGTTCGGGGCACTCGCTGGTCGGCGTACGGCAGGTGCTGCTGACGCATCCGCACGACGGGCCGGCCGTGGAGATGCCGGCCGGGCTGCCCACGGCGGGGCGGGTGCCGGACGGACGGGAGTTGACGCTGATCAGCGGGCACCGGGTGCGGGCGATCGCGATGGACGCGCCGGGGACCGGGTACGAGGTGATCTCGGCGGACGGCGAGCGGCTGCTGTACCTGCCGCCGGGCGGCGCGCCCGCGGGTCTGACGGAGAACCACCGGGCGGTGGAGCCGTACGACATGGTCGTGGCCGATGTGACGGGGCGTCCGGACGGGCTGGCCCGGCTGCGGGCCACGGGGGCGGTCGGGGGGAGCACCGACGTGGTCGCGGTGCACCTGGACCACGACGCCCCGGCGGGGGCCGAGCTGGACCGCCGGCTCGCGGCGGCGGGGGCGCGGGCGGTGCCGGACGGGACGACGCTGTACGTCGGCGAGTACCACGCGGTGCCGGAGGTGCCGCGGCGGACCCTGGTGACGGGCGGGGCCCGGTCGGGGAAGTCGGTGGAGGCCGAGCGGCGTCTGGAGACCGTCCCCGAGGTGGTGTACGTGGCGACGGGCGGCACCCGTGAGGGCGATCCCGAGTGGGCGCGCCGGGTGACCCTGCACCGGGACCGGCGGCCTGGTTCCTGGCGTACGGAGGAGACCTGCGACCTCGTCCCGCTGCTGCGGGCCGACGGACCCGCGCTGCTCGTCGACTGTCTGTCGCTGTGGCTGACGGACGCCATGGACCGGGTCGGCGCCTGGGACGACGAGACCTGGGCGAACGGCGGGCAGGAGGCGCTGGCCGAACGGGTCGCCGAACTGGTCGCCGCCGTCCGGGAGACAGCCCGTACGGTCGTGGCGGTGACGAACGAGGTCGGTTCGGGCGTGGTGCCCGCGACGCCCTCGGGGCGGCGCTTCCGGGACGAGCTGGGCCGGTTGAACGCGGCGTTCGGCGACGAGTGCGAGCAGGTGCTGCTCGTGGTGGCGGGCCAGGCCCTGGTGCTGCGCGGGTAGGGTGCGAACACATGCCCAACGACCCATGACGTCCTAGGCGGAACGAACCTTGAACCTCGACGACTTCTCCGATCTGATCGAGCGCCCCGACGGGGGGAT
The DNA here is from genome assembly GCF_044767915.1 of Streptomyces sp. NPDC101191. NCBI lineage: Bacteria > Bacillati > Actinomycetota > Actinomycetes > Kitasatosporales > Streptomycetaceae > Streptomyces > Streptomyces sp. NPDC101191. The sequence goes on along the minus strand of NZ_JBIWOU010000006.1, from coordinate 239,899 downwards.
ACGGCACGAGGCCGAAGAGCGCAGGGAGCGGCTCGCCGTACGGCCCGGCGCGCTCGGCCGGCTCGACGAGCTGGGTGAGTGGCTGTCGTCGGCCCAGGGCCGGGTCCCGGTGCGGCCGGTCGAGCAGCCGAAGGTGGTGCTGTTCGCGGGCGACCACGGCGTGGCCTCGCTCGGTGTGTCCGGGCGGGTCGCGGGCGGCGGGTACGAGCTGGTGCGCGGGGTCCTGGACGGTGCGAGCCCGGTCGCGGTGCTCGCGCGCACCCAGCAGGTGCCGGTGCGGGTGGTGGACGCGGGTCTGGACTGCGATCCGGAGCTGCTCCCGGCCGAGGTGACGCGGCGTCGGGTGCGGCGCGGCACAGGCCGGATCGACATCGAGGACGCGCTGACCACGGAGGAGGCCCGGGCCGCTCTGGAGCTGGGGATCTCGGTCGCCGACGAGGAGGCCGACGCGGGCACCGATCTCGTGGTGCTCGGTGACGTGAGCGTGGGAGGTACCACGCCCGCGTCCACGCTGATCGCCGCGCTGTGCGGGACGGACGCCTCGGTGGTGACCGGCCGGGGCGGTGCCGGGATCGACGATCTGGCCTGGATGCGCAAGTGCGCGGCGATCCGGGACGCGCTGCGCCGGGCCCGGCCGGTGCTCGGCGACCAGCTGGAGCTGCTGGCGGCGGTCGGCGGCGCCGACCTGGCGGCGATGACGGGATTCCTGCTGCAGGCCTCGGTGCGCCGGATGCCGGTGATCCTGGACGGCGTGGTGGGCGCGGCCTGTGCGCTGGTGGCGCAGCGGGCGGCCTTCCGGGCCCCGGACTGGTGGCTGGCGGGCCAGGTGAGCGGGGAGCCGGCGCAGGCGAAGGCGCTGGACCGGATGGCGCTCAACCCTCTGCTGGACCACGGCGTCACTGTGGGCGAGGGAACCGGGGCGCTGCTCGCGCTGCCGCTCGTCCGCGCCGCCGCCGCTTTGGCGGCGGAGCTGCCGGAGCTGCCCGCTCCGGAAGCCGTGGCGGAGGACGCGGACCACTGAGCGGGCTGCCCGTCGGCGTGTGTCCGGCCCGCCACGCGGGTGGGACACACGCCACACGAGGCCATGCGGAACGGTGCCCCATATGATCGCTTTTCATGGGAGAGGTCCGTTTGTCCACCGAAGGAGCGCCCCGGAGCACGGTCCGATCGCGGCGCAGCGCCGCGTTCACCGTCTGGTATCTGCGGGTCGTCACGTTCATCAACTTCCTGAGCGCCGTCTGGGTCTCGTTCGGCAATGACCTGCGCCGGCACAACGAGGACAACTACTTCACCCCGTACATGCTCACCGCCGGCTTCGCCTCCGGAGTGTTCACCCTCTTCCTGGCGATCACCATGCGCCGGCGCAAGCGGGCCGCCTGGATCCTGAACGTCGTGCTCAGCGGGCTCTTCCTGCTGCTGTTCGCCGTGGTGATGATCTTCCCGGAGATCCGGCAGCACGCCCAGAACTGGATCTCGCTGGTCCTGACGGCCGCCTTCTTCGTGGCGCTGCTGTTCGGGCGCAGGGAGTTCTACGCGAAGGGCGACCGCTCCAACCCCCTGGCCGCGACCGTCGTCGCGGTCGGCGGACTGCTCGTCACCTCGCTGCTCGCCGCCGCCCTGGTCACCGTCACCAACACGGCGACCGCGCACTCGACCTTCCTGGAGCGCTGGCGGTACGGCGTGATGCGGCTGATCACGCTGGCCTCCGACGACACCCGCTTCCCCGCCATCAGCACCCCCGGCTGGGTCGACGTCGTCATCAACGTCATGTCCACGCTGCTGCTGTTCGCCGTGCTGTTCGCCGCCTTCCGCGCGCGGCGGGCGGTCGACCCGCTCACCGAGGAGGACGAGGACAAGCTGCGGACCCTGCTCGACAAGCAGGGCGATCGGGACTCCCTCGGCTACTTCGCGCTGCGCCGCGAGAAGAGCGTCATCTGGTCCCCCAGCGAGAAGGCGGCCGTCACCTACCGGGTGGTCGGCGGCGTCTCCCTGGCCTCCGGCGACCCGATCGGCGACCCCGAGGCATGGCCCGGCGCGATCGACCCGTGGCTGGCCGAGGCGCGCGAGCACGGCTGGATCCCGGCGGTGATGGGCGCGAGCGAGGAGGCCGGCCAGATCTACGCCCGGCACGGGCTCGACGCCCTGGAGCTGGGCGACGAGGCGATCGTGGAGACCGACGAGTTCACCCTCGACGGGCGGGCCATGCGCACCGTCCGGCAGGCCTTCAACCGGGTCAAGCGAGCGGGTTACGAGGTCCGCATCCGGCGCCACGAGGACATCCCGGCCGACGAGATGGACGAGCTGCTCCGCAAGGCGGACGACTGGCGCGACGGTGCCACCGAGCGCGGTTTCTCGATGGCGCTGGGCCGGCTCGGCGACCCGCGGGACGGGCGCTGCGTGATGCTGGAGTGCACCGACGGCGAGGGCGAGCTGCGGGCCCTGCTGTCCTTCGTGCCCTGGGGGCCGAAGGGGCTCTCGCTCGACCTGATGCGCCGGGACCGGGACTCCGAGAACGGCCTGATGGAGTTCATGGTCATCGAGCTGCTGCAGCGTGCGAAGGAGATCGGGATCACTCAGGTCTCGCTGAACTTCGCGATGTTCCGCTCCGTCTTCGAACGCGGCTCGAAGCTCGGGGCGGGACCCGTGCTGCGCATGTGGCGTTCGCTGCTCAGCTTCTTCTCCCGCTGGTGGCAGATCGAGTCGCTGTACCGCGCCAACGCCAAGTACCGACCGATCTGGGAGCCCCGATTCATGCTCTTCGAGAAGAGCGCCGACCTGCTGCGGATCGGCCTCGCCGCCGGCCGCGCCGAGGGCTTCCTGGAGGCCCCGGGGCTGCCGAAGTGGATGCACCGCAGACATCTGGAGGGCAGGCGTTGAGCCCTTCCCCGAAGGGCTTCGCGCGGCGGGAGTGGGGCCGGCTCCACACGACCGTGCGGACCGCACTCGTCACCCGCAGGTGGCGGGCCGTCCCGATGACGCTGGCCGCGGTCTGCCTCACCTCGGTGTTCCAGATCGTGCAGAACCAGCACTGGGGCTACCAGCCGGTCCAGGACATCGGCTCCGTGCGGGCCGAGGACCCGCTCTGGCTCGCCCTGCTCCGTACCCCGCTGTCCCTCTTCGTGCCGGCACTCGACCTGCCGGTGTGGGGCGCGCTCGCGCAGATCCTGCTGGTGTTCGGGATCGCCGAGATCTGCCTGGGCCGGTGGCGGACGCTGGGCCTGGCGTACGTGGCGACGCTCGCGGGCACCCTGTACGCCCGGGTGGGCATCGCGCTCGGCCCGGACCACCCGCTGGGGCTGCCCGCCACCGACGCGCAGGTCGTCGACACCGGGCCGTCGGCGGCGGTGGTCGGCCTCGCCGTCTACGTGTGCTGGCGGTACGGGGCCCGGTGGACCGGGGCCCTGGTGGTCGTCGCGATGGGCGTCGAGGTGCTGGTCAAGAACAACCTGGCCGGCAAGGAGCACCTGGCCGCCATCGCCGCGGTCCTCGTGGTCGTCGCCGTGCAGAGCCGGCGGGAGCGGCGCGGGCCTGGTCAGCGTGGCAGGGAGCCGCGCCCGGGGACGCGCTCCTGGAAGCCGCCGATGATGTCCTGAGCCCTGCGGCGCACCCGGACCCAGCGCTTGTCGTGCCGGTAGGTGCGGATCCGGGAGCGGGCCCGGGCCCGGTGCCGGCGGGCGTAGAGGTGCCGGGACCACCAGGAGCCGGGGCGGGCCAGGCGGACGGCACCGACGATCGCGACGAAGGGGATCAGGGTGCCGATCACGGCCATCCGGAACTTCCCCTTCACCAGGGTGACCAGCACGAGGACGAAGTTGAGCACCAGGGTCAGGATGAAGGTCGCCCGGTTCTGCTGCTCGGCGGCCGTCATGTCGCTCACGCCGAGCGGCGAGAAGCCGCCGAGCGCCAGCAGCACCAGGGCGGCGGTCAGGACGACGACCTCGACGCTCTTGCGCCCGTCCTCCGACCAGTAGACGTCGTCGAGGTGGAGGATCAGCGCGAACTCGTCCAGCACGAGCCCGGCGCCGATCCCGAAGACGATCGCGAACACGGCCGCGCCCACCCCGTGCCGCCCGCTGCCGACGGCCCCGAAGCCGCCGAGGACGGTGAGCACGACCCCCGGCACCACGTGGTGGATGTGCACCCCGCCCGTGGAGACGTTCCCGAAGGGGCCCTTGCCGGCCCGGATGAGCCGGGTGATGGTCCGGGTGACGACGAAGGTGACCAGGAACGAGGTCAGGGCGAGAAGCATCGGGAGCTTCCCGGGTTCGACGATGTTGCGGGAGAACCAGTGACCCATGCCACCCTCTGACGATCGGCCGGATTTGATCGGTTTCCGTACGCTATCGCCAATCTAGCGGTCCTGATGGGGCACTACCCTTCCGCGGATGGACGGCCTGCGTTTCGCCTTCGGGACCCTCACCGTGATTCCCGCCCGCATCACCCGCTGGGACCGTGACGCGGCACGCGCCGGGATGCTCTGCGCCCCGCTCGCGGGCCTCGTCGTGGGCCTGTTCGCGGCGGCGGTCGGCGGGGTGTTCCTGCTTGTCGGCTCGGGCCCGCTGCTCGCCGCCGTGATCACGGTCGCCGTCCCCGCCCTCCTGACCCGCGGCCTGCACCTCGACGGCCTCGCCGACACCGCGGACGGCCTCGGCAGCGCCAAGCCCGCCGAGGACGCGCTGCGCATCATGAAGCAGTCCGACATCGGCCCGTTCGGCGTGATCGCCCTGCTCTTCGTGCTCCTGGCGCAGGTCGCCGCCCTCTACCGCCTCTACGGCGAGGGCTGGGCGCAGGGCACGGTCGCGGCCGCGCTCGCCGCGACGGTCGCCCGCCTCGCCCTCACCCACGCCTCCCGGCAGGGCGTCCCGGCCGCCCGCCCCGAGGGCCTGGGTGCGATCGTGGCCGCCACCGTCCCCGTCCGCGCCGCCGCTCTGGCGACGGCCGCGGTGCTGGCCCTGTGCGCCGCGTCGGGCGCCCTCTTCTCCTGGTACGACGCCCTCCGCCACCTCCTCGCGGCGGTGGCGGCGCTCGGCGTGGCCGAACTCCTGCTGCGCCGCTGCGTACGGCGCTTCGGCGGAGTGACCGGCGACGTCTTCGGCGCGGTCGAGGAGACGGCGGCGACGGCGACGCTGATCGCGCTGACGCTGGGTTAGCAGGCCTGCCGCCAGACCCCCAGTTCGTACCTCTTCCGCATCGAGCTGAGGCCCAGTTCGCGGGCCCGCGGGCAGAACGCGGCGGGGGCCAGTTCGTACTCGGCGTGGAAGACCGCCTTGCCCGCCCGTACGAAGGGGGCCAGGAGCTCGCACTCCTCGTACTCGGCGCACTGTTCGTTGACCGCGAAGTCGAAGTCGGGGAGGAGCAGCGGGATCTGGTCGAGGTCGTTCTTCAGGCCGACGGCCAGGCCGCGGTCGTGGGCCAGCCGGGCGATCAGGCGGTTGTAGCGGAGCTGGTCGGCGGCGGCGAGGGGGAAGCCGGTGGCGTTCCGGTAGCCGTCCATGTTGTCGGGCTCGACCGCGTCGAAGCCCTTGGCCCGGCACATGTCGAGGCGGGCGGCCATCAGCGGGGCGAGCAGGTCGGTGCGGCGGATGTCGAGCCAGCGCTCGCCGGGCCAGCCGTTGCCCTTGCCCAGGAGCGACGCCGGGAACTTCGCGGCGTCGGGGCGGAAGTCCTCCCACGCGCCGGTCGAGACGTAGCAGATGACCTTGCGGCCGCGCCGGTGCAGGTCGGCGACGGTCGCGGCGGAGTGGTCGAAGCCGTCGATGTCGTAGACGGGGACGTCCACCGTCGGGTCCAGCCGGCCGCTGAGCTGCCACTGCCAGGCGAGTCCCGGGCGGGGCTGCCAGCGGGGCGCACGGGGCGCGGGGTCGTCGGGCGGCGGGGCCGTCGTGCAGGCGGCGAGCAGCAGCAGGGCGAACAGGGGCAGAAGGCGTCTCACCGGGCGGGCTCCAGGGTGTGCGGGAGGGTGCCCCAGGGGTGGGCCCCGGTGCCGGGGACGACGCAGTGCACCGGGGTGGCCGGGCGGGCGTCGGCCGGGGCCGCGTAGACGAGGTGGCAGTAGTGGTCGGCGACCGGCAGGTCCAGGCCCTGGTAGGAGTCCCACGGGCCCTCGAAGGTGACGAGGAGGTCGGCCAGAGCCTCGTAGCCCGGGGCGGGGTGCGCGCCGTGGTTGAGGACGAGGGTGCGCGAACCTGCGGCCCGCGCGGACACGGCGAGCCGGCGGTAGTGCGGCAGCGCGGCCGGCTCGGTCGGCACCTGGTCGAGGAAGGCGCCGTCGGCCCCGTACCAGTCGCGGTGCCGGACCAGGTCCGCGACGACCTCGGCGTGCGGGCGGCGCCCGTAGTCGGTGTCCGCGTAGCCGAGGACCCGCACCCCGGCCGCCGTCAGCCGGGCGGCGACCTCGGCGAACGCGGGGTCGGGGGCCGGGCCCGCGCCGCTCGCCGGGTTGAGGACGACGCCGTAGAGGGAGGGGGCCGCCGCGACGACGGCGGCCCAGTGCTCGGGTCGCTCGGCGGGGTGCTCGTAGAACGGCACGAGGAGGGAGGAGTTCACAGTCCGGCCCCTAGAAGCGGTGGGCGGTCGGTCGTACCAGCAGAACACGGGTCAACACGCACAGCACGGCCGCCGCCACGCCCGCCGCGACCGTCCCCGCGGCGGGGGCGAGGGCCTGCGCGGCGGCGGCCGGCAGGCAGACCGCGGCCGCGCTCGACACCGCGCCGAAGGCCTGGAGCAGCAGCCCCAGCCACAGCACCGCGCCGACGAGCAGCAGCGAGCCGACCCGCCCGGCGGAGACGACGGCGGCGCCGGGCCACAGCAGGGCGGCGGTCACGGTGAGGACGGACAGCAGGGCGAGGTAGCCGCCGAGACTGCGGGCCAGCATGCCGGGGACGGCGCGCCGGAACTCGTACGCCGTCGTCAGCAGCCGCAGCCGGGTCAGGCTGGCGCCGCGGAAGCGGTGCAGCAGCCATTCGGCCGGGCCCATGGAGAGGCTCAGCGCGATGACCGCGTCGGCGCCCGCGTGCAGCACCAGCAGCCCGCTGCCCAGGCCGAACAGGCCGTACGGCAGGGAGCGCGCGAACGGCGGGCCGCCGCGGCCCCGGGCCCGCCGGCCGAGTCCCGGCCGCAGCACGAGCGCCGCGAAGACGGTGCTCGCGGTGAGCGGGAGGAGCAGCAGCGCGACCCGCAGGACGTCCGGCAGGTCGTGGCGGAGGGCGGGCACCACGCCGACGAGCGGCGACAGACTGACGAGGAGGGCCCGCTCGCGCCCGAGGACGAGCAGCACGGTGGCCGCGGCCAGGTACAGCGCCTGCCCGGCGGCGAACAACGCGGCCGGCCCCTCCCCCGGCGCCGCGGCGGCGACGGCGACGAGCGCCCCGGCGAGCGCCCCGGCCGGAGCCCCGGTGAGCAGGGCGCGGGCGGCGGCCCGGCGGTCACCGAGTCCGAGCCAGCTGTACGCGCGGTGGGCGAGCGACTGGTTCCACATCCAGCCGGTGACCGCGCCCGCGAGCAGCGGCACGGTCCCGGGCGGCAGCCCGTGGCGCCCCGGCCCGCCGGCCGGCAGCGGCGCCCCGAGCACGTAGGCGAGACCGGGCAGCGCGAACACCAGTCCGCGGAGCAGGCAGCCGGGGAGCCCGGTGTGCCAGGGCCCGGTGGGCGGCGCCTCGGGCTCCGGGTGGCGGCGCTCGGTGCGCGCGTAGAGGTCCTCGGCGAGGGCGAAGGAGTCGGCGCGGCCGTAGGTGAGCCGGATGTGATCGTCCGTCATGCCGTCCGACTCGAGGATCGCGGCTATCTCGTCGGGGTGCACGGCGACGGCGGCGAGCGCGTCGAGCCGGTCGGCGAGCGCGTCCAGGGGGTCGGCGGCGAGGGGGCCGGTGGGCGGGGTGCCGGGTCCGGGCCGATCGGCGCCGGCGGCCGGTGCGGGGGCCGGCGGCGGTCCGCCCGTCGCCGGCGCGGCGCCGAGCGGGTCCCGCGGCGCGGGGGCCGTACGGGGCGGGCGGGCGCCCGGGCGCTGCGGGCCGCGTCCGGGGCGGGCCTCCACCGCCCCGCCCCGTGACGGCGGACCGGAGGGCGGGGCGGGGGCGAGGCCCTCCCCCGCCCCGCGCCGGTCCGTCGCGCGTTGCCGCGGGATCGCCGGGAGCGAGTCGCCCGTCGTGCCGGGCTTCAGCCAGAGGGAGCCGCTCATGTCCAGGCGCCTCCGGCCGGTTCGGTGCGCCAGGGGTCCGTCAGACGGACCGTCCAGTCCTCCGGTTCCTCGGGCGTGGTGACCGGGCGCCCGGCGAGTTCCAGGTAGATGCGGCGGAAGCCGTCGACGGAGCGGTGCAGGGTGAAGCGGTCGACGACTCGTTGGCGCGCGCGGCGGGCGAGGTCGGCGCGGCGTTCGTGGTCGCGGAGGAGTTCGGTGGTGGCGGCGGCCATGACGGCCGGTTCGCGGGGCGGGACGACGAGGCCGGTGTCGCCGACGGCCTCACGGACGCCGCCGACGTCGGTGGAGACGGTGGCCCGGCCGCAGGACATGGACTCGATCAGGGAGAAGGGGAAGCCCTCGCTGATGGAGGACAGCATGACGACGTTGCCGGAGGCGTAGGCACCGGCGACGTCGGAGGTGCGGCCCTCGAAGGTGACGCCGTCGTGCACGCCGAGTTCGGCGGCGAGCTTCTCCAGGCGGGTGCGGTAGTCCTCGTTGCCCGCCGGGACCGGGCCGAAGAGCCGCAGCCGCAGTTCGGGGAGTTCGGCCCGGCAGATGGCGTAGGCCCGGACGAGGGTCTCCAGGTCCTTGATGGGGTCGACCCGGCCCACCCAGCTGAGGGTGGGGGTCTCCGGCTCGGGTCCGGCCCAGGGGAAGGCGGCGGGGTCGACGCCGTTGTAGACGGTGCGGATGCGGGAGACGGGCGCGCCGCCGCGCTCCTCCCAGCGGCGGTTGTACCGGTTGCAGGGGGTGATGAGGTCGGCCTTGCGGTAGCCGAGGGAGTTGAGCTCCCGGTAGAAGCCGAGCAGCAGGGACTTGACGGGGAAGCGCTGGGCCTCGGTGCGGTAGCCGAGGTAGCGCTCGCGCAGGTAGATGCCGTGTTCGGTGAGCAGGAAGGGCACCCCTTCGAAGTGCTGGGCGGCGAGCGCCGGCAGGGTGGCGAGTCCGCTGGAGACGGCGTGCGCGACCCGGTCGCCGGATATGCGGGCGGCGAGTGGGCGCAGCGCGTGTTCGAGCAGGTCGGTGGCGGTCAGGGCGTCGTGGACGGTGGGCCGGGCCGCGGCCGTCGGCAGGTGCGGCATGGTCCAGATCCACATCAGGGAGCGGAGCACCCGCTCGGTGCGCAGGGCGGCGGTGAGCCGTCCGGCGCGGGCGAGTTCGGCGAGTTCGTAGAGGCTCTCGCCGAAGTCGCAGCCCGCGGAGGGGTCGAGGATCGCGAGCAGGAAGCGCTCGTAGGTGTCGAGGAAGCGGCGGCGGGTCCGGCCGCGCGGGGCCGTCCGGGCCCGCTCGGGGGCAGGGCCCCAGAGCGGGTAGGAGGTGTGCGCGGTGAGGTTGGGCGGCAGTTCCCAGGTGACGGGCTCGCGGCCGCTGCCGGTGAGGGCGAGGACGTGGAAGTCGACCTCGGGCATGCCCCGGACGAGCTGGTCGCACCAGGTGCTCACGCCCCCGTGGACGTGCGGATAGGTGCCTTCGGTGAGCATGGTGACATGGCGGCCACTGCTCGGCATGTGCGTTCCCCCCGGACGGAACGTGCTGGTCAGATGGTCGGGAGCTTGAGCGTGATCCCGCTCTGGAGCGCTTCGGGCGTGGTCCAGGCCGACCGGGTGCCCGCGTAGGAGGTGCCGAACGCGGCGGTGCCGAGCAGCAGTTGCTTGCGGGTGCCCTCGGGTGCGGTGATCGGGACGGCGACGCCGGACGGGGCCTTGACGGTGACGGTGGAGCCGATCCGGTAGGCGGTGACCTGGCCGGCGGCGAGTGCCCGGTCCCAGGCGGCCCGCCGGTTCAGCTCGGTGCCGACGTCCTTCTGACGCGGGTTCACCAGCGGGGTGTTGTCCGCGAACAGCGCCCGGTAGTCGGCGAGGACCGTGTCGAGGACGGGGTAGAGGAGGCGTTCCTCGGCGAGGTTGGACTGGTGCACGTAGTGCGGCCGCGGGTCGTTGCCCAGCACGTGGGTGAGGGCGGTGCGGGCCTCGCGCGGGACGATGTACGCGGCGTAGCCGGTGGCGGTGTCGAGCGGGGCGGGCAGGCAGGTGGAGGCCGGGTTGTTCTCGCAGATGCCGCTGCCGCCTTCGGCGCGCGAGGTGTAGATCCAGTTGTACTCGTCGGCCATCTCGGCGGCGGTGCCCACGTTGTAGTACACGTTCATGGGGTGCCGGGGCACGGTCTGCGCCGCGCTGGAGCCGGTGCCGACGGAGCGCTGGGCCGGTTCCCGGGAGTTGTCGCTCGCCGTCCACCGGACGCCGTTGTCGGCGAGGGCGCCCGCGAGGTTCGGGTTGTCGACGGGTTGCTGCGGCAGGGTCTTCAGGCCGGAGTGCTCGCCGGTGACGAGTTCGGTGCGGTCGACGGGCAGGCCCTTGCCGAGGGCCCAGTCGAGGTTGTCGCGGATCTCGGCGGAGATCGCGGACCTGCTGACCCACCGGGTGGCCCCGGCGGGCGTCTTGGCACAGCTCCAGGGGACGGTGCCGGCGTCCTGGACGCAGCCGAGGAAGGGGTGGGTGTAGGTGTGGTTGATCCACCGGTACTGCGCGCGGTCGGCGATCAGCCGGGCGGCGAGCGGGTCGGTGCCGCCGTGCTCGGTCTTCCACTGCTCGCCCTGGCCGCCGTTGTAGACCATGTCGAGGAGGAAGCCGGAGGACTTCTGCCAGGCGGCGGCGTACGCGGCGTCGTCGGCGGTCATCCGGACCGGGTTCGCGGCCGCTCCGTCCCCGCCGGGGCAGTCGAGGTCGCCGGGGGTGCAGTTGCGGAGGGTGTCCCAGCGGGCGTCGGGGGCGAAGACGTCGTCGACGTGGACGGAGAGATAGTTGCGGCTCTGGCCGAGGTGGACGCCCTGGGTGAGCCACTCGACGATGCCGCGGGCGAGCGCCCGGAACTGCCGTTGGTGCGGGTTGTAGGCGAAGGTGACGACGAGTTCGCGGCGTCCGTCGTGGGCGTACTCGCCGACGAGGGCGGCCCGGCCGCCGTCCGCCGTGGGCATGTCGAGGTAACTGGTGTAGCCGGCCCGGGGCCGGCCCGCGTAGCCGTAGCTCTCGGAGACGTCCGGCGCGTTGTCCTCGAAGGTCAACGGGCCCTTGAGGTCGCGGAAGGGCCCGGCCTGGCCGGCGGGCGTGACGTAGGCGCGGGCGCCGTCGAGGACGCCGGACCAGCCGCCGTCGGAGGTGTAGTCGAGTCCGACGCCGGGGTGCGCCCACGTGTACGCGTCGACCTGCGGGATGCCGAAGGCCTTCTCGTACGCGACGAGGGCGGCCTGCTCGGCGGAGTCGGGGCCGAAGACGGCCTCGTGCGGCAGGACGACGCCCTGGTACCGGGCGCGGGGCCGGCCGGTCGCGCTGTCGGAGGGGTCGCTCAGGAAGGCCGGGGTGAGGACCGGGCGGTCGGCGTCGTCGAGGTCGAGGGTGCGGTACGGGATGCCGGAGCCGGTCAGTTCGGCGGTGATCGCCCGGACCGCGCTGCCACCGTCGTCGACGACGAGCACGGTCAGGTCGACCCGCGGGGTGGGGTCCGCGGCGCCCGCCTGCGCGGAGGGCACGACGGTGGCGAGCAGCCCGGCGGCGGCCAGCGCGGCGATCCGGGCGGCCCGGGGACCGCGGAGGGTGCGGGGCGCGCGGCCGGCCCGGTGGCCCCGGGCGGTGCCGGGCGCGCGGGCGGCGCCGGCCGGGGACGCGGTGCCGGGAGGGGCTCCGCACGCGGACGGGCCGCCGGAAGCGGCGTCGGACGCGGCGTCGGACGCGGGGCCGGCGGTGGAGGTGCGGGCGGCGTTTCTGGGCGTGCGGAAGCGGCCGGAATCCATCGGTGGGTGTCCCCCCTCGGCGGTCCCGCCGGACGGCGGGACCTGCGAGATGTCGCAGCTGGGGCGAAGGACGGACGGGCCGCCCTCGCACGATTGAGGCGAGTGTGAAACGCGCCCGGGGGAGCCGCGAGGTAAACCCGGCAGAGACTCCACGGATGAGTGAATCGCCGCCGCCGTGAGCGAGACGGATGAGCGAGCGTAGGCTCGTTACCGGCGCTCATCGGGCCGAAATACGATGCGGCGGGCACGGTCGGCCCATCCCTCGACCGCCACAGAACTCAACGGAAGCGAGAAATCACCACCGTGACTGCTCTCACTCTCAGCACCGCCGGAGCGGCGACGCTGCGCGCCGACGCCCTGGTCGTCGGCGTCGCGAAGGCCGGCAAGACGCTCGTCGTCGCCCCGGGCGCGGAGCTCGTCGACCAGGCCTTCGACGGTGGGCTGGCCGCCGTCCTGGAGACGCTGGGCGCCTCCGGCGCCGAGGGTGAGGCGACCAAGCTGCCCTCCCCCGCCGGCCTCAAGGCCCCCGTCGTCGTCGCCGTCGGTCTGGGCTCGGCCCCCGAGGACGGCGAGGAGTACGGCACCGAGACCCTGCGTCGCGCCGCGGGCACCGCCGCCCGTGTCCTGACCGGCTCGAAGAAGGCCGCCTTCGCCCTCCCCGTCGCCTCGGCCGAGGCCGTCGGCGCCGTCGCCGAGGGCGCGCTGCTCGGTGCGTACGCGTACACCGCGTACCAGGAGAACGGCCAGGGCGCGAAGAAGCCGCTGGCCGAGGTCGCCCTCCTCGGCGCGAAGCCGCGCGACAAGGCCCACAAGGCCGCCCAGGAGCGCGCGCTCGCGGTCGCGGAGGAGATCAACCGCGCCCGCGACCTGATCAACATGCCGCCGAACGACCTGTACCCGGCCACCTTCGCCACCGCCGTGCAGGCGGCCGGCAAGGAGCACGGCCTCAAGGTCCAGGTGCTCGACGAGAAGGCCCTCGCCAAGGGCGGCTACGGCGGCATCCTGGGCGTCGGCATGGGCGCGACCCACCAGCCGCGCCTGGTCCGCGTCGCCTACACGCACCCGAAGGCGGAGAAGACCCTGGCCCTGGTCGGCAAGGGCATCACCTACGACTCGGGCGGCATCTCCCTGAAGCCGGCCGGCCACAACGAGACGATGAAGTGCGACATGAGCGGTGCCGCCGCCGTGTTCGCCACCGTCGTGGCCGCCGCCCGCCTGGGCCTCGCCGTCAACGTCACCGGCTGGCTCGCGCTGGCCGAGAACATGCCGTCCGGCAACGCGCTGCGCCCCGGCGACGTGCTGCGCATGTACAGCGGCAAGACCGTCGAGGTCCTCAACACGGACGCCGAGGGCCGCCTGGTCCTCGCGGACGCGCTGACCAAGGCCTCCGAGGAGCAGCCGGACGCGATCGTCGACGTGGCCACCCTCACCGGTGCCATGGTCCTGGCGCTCGGCAACCGCACCTTCGGCGTGATGGCGAACGACGACGCCTACCGCACCGCGATCCACGAGATCGCCGGGGAGGTCGGCGAGCAGTCCTGGCCGATGCCGCTCCCCGCGGACCTGCGCAAGGGCATGGACTCCCCGACCGCCGACCTCGCCAACATGGGCGAGCGGATGGGCGGCGGCCTGGTGGCCGGTCTGTTCCTGAAGGAGTTCGTGGGCGAGGGCATCACCTGGGCCCACCTGGACATCGCGGGCCCGGCCTTCCACGAGGGCGCCCCGTACGGCTACACCCCGAAGGGCGGCACCGGCTCCTCGGTGCGCACCCTGGTGCGCCTGGCGGAGCTGACCGCCGACGGCGAGATCTGAGCGGATCCCTGACGGGGCCCCCTCCGTCACACGATCGCGCGAGGCCCCGGGCGCTCTGCCCGGGGCCCCACGCGTTCGCCCGCGACGAAATCCGTAGCTTCCTACGCCCGCGTTACCCGTCCGTACGGACGATCGGCCGGTCTCATCCTCCGGCCCCGCGTCCCGCCGTCCGGCAACAAGTGCGAAGATGGGTTCTCGGCAGGACAGGGCCCCCACCACAGGGCCGAAGAAAATGCGGCCGGAACCAGCCGCCGCCCGGTCAGGGAAGACCGGCGACGAGCGCACATGCATGGAGGACGTGACGTGGCGAACGACGCCAGCACCGTTTTCGACCTAGTGATCCTCGGCGGCGGTAGCGGCGGTTACGCCGCGGCGCTGCGCGGAGCGCAGCTGGGCCTGGACGTCGCACTGATCGAGAAGAACAAGCTCGGCGGCACCTGCCTGCACAACGGCTGCATCCCGACGAAGGCCCTGCTCCACGCCGGCGAGGTCGCCGACCAGGCGCGCGAGGCGGAGCAGTTCGGTGTCAAGGCCTCCTTCGAGGGCATCGACATCAAGGCCGTGCACAAGTACAAGGACGACGTGATCTCGGGCCTCTACAAGGGTCTGCAGGGTCTGGTCGCCTCCCGCAAGGTGACGTACATCGAGGGCACCGGCCACCTGTCCTCCCCCACCTCCGTCGATGTGGACGGCCGTCGCGTCGAGGGCCGTCACGTCCTCCTCGCCACCGGTTCCGTGCCGAAGTCGCTGCCCGGTCTGGAGATCGACGGCAACCGCATCATCTCCTCGGACCACGCGCTGACCCTGGACCGGGTCCCGGAGTCCGCGATCATCCTCGGCGGCGGTGTCATCGGCGTCGAGTTCGCCTCGGCGTGGAAGTCCTTCGGCACCGACGTCACGGTCATCGAGGGCCTGAAGCACCTCGTGCCGGTCGAGGACGAGAACAGCTCCAAGCTGCTGGAGCGCGCCTTCCGCAAGCGCGGCATCAAGTTCAACCTGGGCACCTTCTTCCAGTCGGCCGAGTACACCGACAGCGGCGTCAAGGTCACCCTGGCGGACGGCAAGACCTTCGAGGCCGAGGTGCTGCTCGTCGCCATCGGCCGCGGCCCGGTCTCGGCCGGTCTCGGCTACGAGGAGCAGGGCGTCGCGATGGACCGCGGCTACGTCCTCGTCGACGAGTACATGCGCACCAACGTGCCCACGATCTCCGCCGTCGGCGACCTGGTCCCGACGCTGCAGCTCGCACACGTCGGCTTCGCCGAGGGCATCCTCGTGGCGGAGCGGCTGGCCGGTCTGAAGCCCGTGCCGGTCGACTACGACGGCGTGCCGCGGGTGACCTACTGCCACCCGGAGGTCGCCTCCGTCGGCATCACCGAGGCGAAGGCCAAGGAGGTCTACGGCGCGGACAAGGTCGTCGCCCTGAAGTACAACCTCGCGGGCAACGGCAAGAGCAAGATCCTCAAGACCGCGGGCGAGATCAAGCTCGTCCAGGTCAAGGACGGTGCCGTGGTCGGCGTCCACATGGTCGGTGACCGCATGGGCGAGCAGGTCGGCGAGGCGCAGCTGATCTACAACTGGGAGGCGCTGCCGGCCGAGGTCGCGCAGCTCATCCACGCCCACCCGACGCAGAACGAGGCGCTCGGCGAGGCCCACCTGGCCCTGGCCGGCAAGCCTCTGCACTCGCACGACTGACGCTCACGTCACACGGGCGCGACGACCACTTTCCGCAATTCGTTAGGAGCAACTGAAACCATGTCGGTTTCCGTAACCCTGCCGGCGCTCGGCGAGAGCGTCACCGAGGGCACCGTCACCCGCTGGCTCAAGGCCGAGGGTGAGCGTGTCGAGGCCGACGAGCCGCTGCTCGAGGTCTCGACCGACAAGGTCGACACCGAGATCCCCGCCCCCGCCTCGGGCATCCTGGCCTCCATCAAGGTCGCCGAGGACGAGACGGTCGAGGTCGGCGCCGAGCTGGCCATCATCGACGACGGCTCCGGCGCCCCCGCCGCCGCCCCCGCGGCCGAGCCCGCCGCGGCCCCGGCCGCCGAGGCCCCCGCCGCCCCCGCGCCGCAGTCCACCCCGTCCACCGACGTCCAGGAGCCGGCCCCGGCTCCGACGGCCGAGGCCGCCGCCGGCGGTTCCGCCGAGGGCACGGACGTCGTGCTGCCCGCGCTGGGCGAGTCCGTCACCGAGGGCACCGTCACCCGCTGGCTGAAGTCGGTCGGCGAGACCGTCGAGGAGGACGAGCCGCTGCTCGAGGTCTCCACGGACAAGGTCGACACCGAGATCCCGGCCCCGGCCTCCGGTGTGCTGCTCGAGATCGTCGTCGCCGAGGACGAGACCGCCGAGGTCGGCGCCAAGCTGGCCGTCATCGGTGCCGCGGGTGCCGCTCCCGCCGCCGCCCCGGCTCCGGCCGCTCCGGCCCCCGCCGCCGCTCCGGCTCCGGCCGCCCCGGCTCCGGCTCCGGCTCCGGCCGCCCCCGCCGCTCCGGCGCCTGCCCCGGCCGCCGCTCCGGCTCCGGCCGCTCCGGCTCCGGCCGCCCCGGTGGCCGCCCCGGCCCCGGTCACCCCGGCTCCGGCCGCCCCCGCCGCCGCACAGCCGGCGGAGGACGGCGCCTACGTGACCCCGCTGGTCCGCAAGCTCGCCACCGAGAACGGTGTCGACCTGGCGGCCGTCAAGGGCTCGGGCGTCGGCGGTCGTATCCGCAAGCAGGACGTCCTCGCGGCCGCCGAGGCCAAGAAGGCCGCCGCTGCCGCTCCCGCCGCCGCCCCGGCCGCCGCCGCCGCGCCGAAGGCCCCCGCCCTGGAGGTCTCCCCGCTGCGTGGCCAGACGGTCAAGATGACCCGCATGCGCAAGGTCATCGGCGACAACATGATGAAGGCGCTGCACGGCCAGGCCCAGCTGTCCTCGGTCGTCGAGGTCGACATCACCAAGCTGATGAAGCTGCGCGCCCGTGCCAAGGACGCGTTCGCCGCCCGTGAGGGCGTCAAGCTGTCCCCGATGCCGTTCTTCGTGAAGGCGGCGGCCCAGGCGCTGAAGGCCCACCCGGTCATCAACGCCCGGATCAACGAGGACGAGGGCACCATCACGTACTTCGACTCGGAGAACATCGGCATCGCCGTGGACTCCGAGAAGGGTCTGATGACCCCGGTCATCAAGGGTGCGGGCGACCTGAACATCGCCGGTATCTCGAAGGCCACGGCCGAGCTGGCGGGCAAGGTCCGTGCCAGCAAGATCACGCCGGACGAGCTGTCCGGTGCGACCTTCACCATCAGCAACACCGGCTCGCGCGGTGCGCTGTTCGACACGATCATCGTGCCGCCGAACCAGGTCGCCATCCTGGGCATCGGTGCCACGGTCAAGCGTCCGGCCGTCATCGAGACCGCCGAGGGCACCGTCATCGGCGTCCGCGACATGACCTACCTGACGCTGTCGTACGACCACCGCCTGGTGGACGGCGCCGACGCGGCCCGCTACCTGTCGGCCGTCAAGGCGATCCTCGAGGCCGGCGAGTTCGAGGTCGACCTCGGTCTGTAGACCTCGGTCTGCAGGGCACGCGGCCGAAAGGCAACGTAACAAGCCTCACCTGCGGCGCCCCCGCCCGGATGTGTTTCCGGGCGGGGGCGCCGCCGTATTGTCTTAGTGTCCAGTGACTCCTAAGGAGCGGCCCCCATGACCATGCCCGTCGTCCATTCGCTGCGCGAGCAGATCCGCGAGCACATCGTGGAGGGCATCGTCAGCGGCCGCTGGAAGCCGGGCGAGCGCATCGTGGAGCGACGGATCGCGACGGAGCTGGAGGTCTCGCAGACCCCGGTCCGGGAGGCGTTGCGCGAGCTGGAGTCGCTGCGGTTGATCGAGTCGGCTCCCAACAAGGGCGTCCGGGTGCGCAATCTGACGGCCGCGGACCTGGAGGAGAGCTATCCCGTCCGGGCGGGTCTGGAGCAGATCGCGGCGGAGCTTGCGGCGGGCCGGCTCGCGGCGGACTGCTCGACGCTGGAACCGCACGTCGCGGCCCTGTACGAGGCGGACGCGGCCTCGGACGGCACGGCGCAGGTACGGCACACGGTGGCCTTCCACCGGGAGCTGGTCAAGGCGGCCGGGAACAGCGTGCTCCTGCACACCTGGGAGGGCCTGGGCATCGAGGTGTTCACGGCGCTGTCGATCCGCTGGCTGGGCACGGTGCAGAAGTCGTACGCGGAGGAGCACGAGGAGCTGGTGGAGGCCTTCCGCCGGGGCGACCCGAACATCGGGGCGCTGGTGAAGGCGCATGTGCTGGGGTGCGCGCCGAGGGCGTGATCCGGCCATCGGGATCGTGAGCGGGTCTGTGTCGAACAGGCCCGCTCATTCGTGCGTCCGGACCCTCAATCGCTCTCCCACCTGCACGGATCCTTCGAAAACAAGGCACCGGGTGCCCGATTTCGCGGCACCCTGTGCCGACTTTCTCGTTCCGGGGAAGTTTTTCGCTTCAACGCTTTGATCGATCATCGATCGGCGGCTTACAGTCTTCGGCGGGCCGTACCCCGGCCCTTCGCCCTGTCCTGCCAGACAAGGCCCCCTTTATCTCCACCCCCACCTGTCCGGAAGGCGGCGATCATGACCGATCCCGTAGGCAAGATTCCGAGCGAGCTCGACCAGCTCCCGGACCGTGACACCGAGGAGACCGCCGAGTGGGCGGCCTCCCTCGACGCCGTCACCAAGGCCGCCGGCCCGCACCGGGCCGCCTACCTGATGCGCCGCACGCTCCAGCACGCCGAGGGCGCGGGCCTGGCCCTGCCCAAGCTGCTGGAGACGGACTACGTCAACACCATCCCCACCTCCGCCGAGCCCGTCATCGACGGCGACGAGGAGATGGAGCGCCGGATCACCGCGTGGAACCGCTGGAACGCGGCCGCGATGGTCACCCGCGGCGCCAAGCACGGCGTCGGCGGCCACATCGCCACCTTCGCCTCCGCCGCCTGGCTCTACGAGACCGGCTTCAACCACTTCTTCAAGGGCAAGGAGTCCGGCGAGGCCGCCGGCTCCGGCGACCAGCTCTACATCCAGGGCCACGCCTCCCCCGGCATCTACGCCCGCGCCTTCCTCGACGGGCGCCTGGACGAGACCCACCTCGACAACTTCCGGCAGGAGTCCGGCGGCAACGGCCTGCCCTCCTACCCGCACCCGCGGCGCCTCCCCTGGCTGTGGGAGTTCCCCACCGTCTCGATGGGTCTCGGCCCGCTCTCCGCGATCTACCAGGCACGGTTCAACCGCTACCTGACCAACCGCGGCATCAAGGACGTCTCCTCCTCGCACGTCTGGGCCTTCCTCGGCGACGGCGAGATGGACGAGCCCGAGTCGACGGCGGCCCTCGCACTGGCCGCCCGCGAGGGTCTGGACAACCTGACCTTCGTCATCAACTGCAACCTGCAGCGCCTCGACGGCCCGGTCCGCGCCAACTTCAAGATCGTGCAGGAGCTGGAGGCCCAGTTCCGCGGCGCCGGCTGGAACGTGGTCAAGTCGCTGTGGGGCAACGCCTGGGACGAGCTGTTCGCGCTCGACACCACCGGCGCCCTGGTCCGCCGCCTCCGCGAGGTGCCGGACGCGCAGGTCCAGACGTACCAGACCCGCGACGCCGCCTACATCCGCGCCGACTTCTTCGGCAAGGACCCGGCGCTCGTCGAGATGGCGAAGCTGCTGTCCGACGACAAGATCCTCGAGTGCTTCCACCTCTCCCGTGGTGGCCACGAGCCGCGCAAGGTGTACGCCGCGTACAAGGCCGCCCTGGAGTTCAAGGGCGCGCCGACGGTGATCCTGGCGCAGACCGTCAAGGGCTTCACCCTGGGCGAGGGCTTCGCGTCGAAGAACGCGAACCACCAGATGAAGAAGCTGTCCTCGGACGAGTTCAGGACCATGCGGGACCTGCTGGACCTGCCGATCTCGGACGCGCAGTTCGTCGACGGCGTGGTGCCGTACGGCCACCCGGGCGCCGACTCCCCTGAGGTGCGTTACCTCCAGGAGCGCCGCGCGGCCCTCGGCGGCCCCGCCCCGGCCCGCCGCGTGCACCCGCTCGCGCCGCTGCCGGCCCCGGCCGAGAAGGCCTTCACCGCCTTCGACAAGGGCTCCGGCTCGCAGTCCGTCGCCACCACGATGGCCTTCGTCCGCCTGGTGAAGGACCTGGTCCGCGACAAGGAGACCGGCAAGCGCTGGGTCCCGATCGTCCCGGACGAGGCCCGCACCTTCGGTATGGAGTCCCTCTTCCCCTCGCTCGGCATCTACTCGCCGAAGGGCCAGACGTACGAGCCGGTCGACCGCGACCAGCTGATGTACTACAAGGAGGCCGTCAACGGCCAGATCCTGAACGAGGGCATCACCGAGGCCGGCTCGATGGCCGACTTCATCGCCGCGTCCACCGCGTACGCGACGCACGGCGAGGCGATGATCCCGTTCTACATCTTCTACTCGATGTTCGGCTGGCAGCGGACCGCCGACCAGATGTGGCAGCTCGGCGACCAGCTCGGCCGCGGCTTCCTCGTCGGCGCCACCGCCGGCCGCACCACCCTGACCGGTGAGGGCCTGCAGCACGCCGACGGGCACTCCCCCGTCATCGCGGCCACCAACCCGGCGGCGCTGACCTACGACCCGGCGTTCGCCTACGAGGTCGCGGCCATCGTCAAGGAGGGCCTGCGCCGCATGTACGGCGAGGCGGCCGAGGGCGAGGACCAGAACGTCTTCTACTACCTCACCGTCTACAACGAGCCCATGCCGCAGCCGGCCAAGCCGGCCGGGGTCGACGAGGGCATCGTCAAGGGCCTCTACCGCTTCAACACGGCCGAGTCGGCCGGCCTGGAGCTCCCGGCGAACGCCACCCGCATCCAGCTGCTCTCCTCCGGCACGGCCATCCACTGGGCCCTGGAGGCCCAGAAGCTGCTCGCCGCCGAGTGGGGCGTGGGCGCCGACGTGTGGTCCGCGACCTCCTGGACCGAGCTGCGCCGTGACGCGCTGGAGGCCGACGCGGCCCTGCTGCGCGGCGAGGAGCGCGTCCCGTACATCCGCCAGGCCCTGGAGGGCGTGGACTCCCCGGTCCTCGCCGTCTCGGACTACATGCGCCAGGTCCCGGACCAGATCGCGCAGTGGGTCGAGCAGGACTACACCTCGCTGGGCGCCGACGGCTTCGGTCTGTCGGACACCCGTGACGCCGCCCGCCGCCACTTCGGTGTCGACGCGCAGTCGATCGTCGTGGCCGCCCTCGCCCAGCTCGCCCGCCGCGGCGAGGTCCAGGCGTCGGCCGTGAAGGAGGCGCGCGAGCGCTACGGCCTGTAAGGCCGGATCCGACCGGGCCGAGGGGCCGTGACCGTACGCGTGTACGGACACGGCCCCTCGCCGTGTCCGGGGCGGCCGGGCCCTGTCTCCCGGACCGGGCCGGGACGGGCTCGCGGCGTCCGGACGGATGGCAGGCTGGGGGCATGCGTGCCGCCCGCCTCATCAAGATGGTGCTCCTGCTGCAGTCCCGGCCGTCGATGACCGCGGCCGAACTGGCGGAGGAGCTGGAAGTGTCCGAACGGACCGTCACCCGCGACGCGTCGGCGTTGTCCGAGGCGGGCGTGCCGGTGTACGCGGACCGGGGCCGGGCGGGCGGATACCGGCTCGTCGGCGGCTACCGGACACGCCTGACGGGTCTCGCGCGCGGGGAGGCGGAGGCGCTCTTCCTGTCGGGGCTGCCGGGGGCGCTGCGGGACCTGGGGCTCGCGGACGCGGCCTCGGCGGCGCGCCTGAAGGTCTCGGCGGCGCTGCTGCCCTCGCTGCGGGACGCGCCGGAGGCGGTGGGGCGGCGCTTCCATCTGGACGCGCCGGCCTGGTACCAGGAGCCGGAGACGCCGGAGCTGCTCGCGCCGCTCGCGGAGGCGGTGTGGGACGACCGGCCGGTGCGGGCCCGCTACCGGCGGGGCGACGCCGAGGTCACGCGGGAGCTGCAGCCGTACGGGCTCGTCCTGAAGGCGGGGGTCTGGTACGTGTGCGCCCGGGCCGGCTCCTCGTACCGCACCTACCGGGTGGATCGGTTCGCCGAGGTGACGGTGGGCGAGGTGCCCTTCGAGCGGGACCCGGACTTCGATCTGGCGGCGTTCTGGACCGAGCGCTCGGCCGAGTTCACGCGCTCGCTGTTGCGGGCCGAGGTGGTGCTGCGGCTCACGGAGGCGGGCGCGCGGCGGCTGCCGTACGTGACGGACCGCGCGGCGGCCGAGGAGGCGCTGGCGGCCGGGGCCACCGAGGCGGACGGGCGGGTCCGGGCGGTGCTCCGGGTGGAGAGCGAGGAGGTGGCCTTCGGCCAGCTGCTCGGGCTGGGCCCGGAGGCGGAGGTGCTGGCCCCGGAGGCGCTCCGCGAGCGGTTCGCGGAGGCCGCCCGGGGCCTGGCCGCGCGCTACCGGTAGCCGGCCGGCACCCCGCCCTCGCCCGCCCGCCCTACCGGTAGTCCTCGACGGACACGTCCGGGTCGGTCTCCTGGGCGATCATGAAGCCCCACGCGTCCGGCCGCGAGCCGTCCGCGTCGGTGAAGCCGTACTCCCGCGCCAGCTGTCCGCTGGACAGCGACCGTCCGGTCCAGCGGGCCCGCTCGGGGTCGGCGGCGAGCGCGGCGACGGCCCTGCCCACGTAGACGGGGGACTCGGCGATCGCGAAGCCCGGCAGGTCCGCGGTGGCGTCGCGCCAGTTCTCCTCGGTGACGCCGAAGTGCCCGAGCATCTGCTCGGACCGGAGCCAGCCGGGAGTGACGGCTACGGCGGTGCCGCCGAACTCCTCCAGCTCCTTGGCGAGGCCGAAGGCCATCCGGATGGGGGCGTTCTTGGCGAGGTCGTAGAAGAGGTTCTCGCGATAGCGGGTGCCGTTGTACGCGGCGGTGCCGTCGGTGACCTCGACGACGAGTCCGCCGGGGTGGCGGATCAGCAGCGGCAGCAGGGTGTGCGAGGTGACGGCGTGCGTCTTCACGCCGAGTTCGAGCATCCGGAGGCCGTCGGCCAGGTCGATCTCCCAGGTCTTCCTGCCGAAGGACGGGCCGATGAGGTGCTCGCCGCCCCAGACGTCGTTGACGAGGACGTCGAGCCGCCCGTGCTCGCGGTCGATCCGCCCGGCCAGGGCCCGGACCCGGTCGGCCTGCAGGTGGTCGGTGGGGACGGCGACGCCCTCACCGCCGGCGGCCGTGACGAGCTCGGCGGTCTCCTCGATGGTCTCGGTGGCCCGGCCGACCTCGCTGACCCGGTCGCGGGTGGTGCGCCCGGTGACGTAGACGGTGGCTCCGGCGGCGCCGAGCTGGACGGCGATGGCGCGTCCGGCGCCGCGGGTGGCGCCGGCGACGAGGGTGACACGGCCCGCGAGGGGCTTCGTTTCCGTGGTCATGCGAGCAGCCTGGCAGGGAAATCCGACATCTCCTGTCCGGATTCTTTTCCGCCGTTTCCGGGTGCGTCGCCCCCCTCGAGCCACGATGCTTGTCCCGTGATGGACGAGACGGAGTTCTGGGAGATGATCGACTCCACCCGGGAACAGGCGGAGGGCGATCCGGACGAGCACGCCGACCTGCTCGTGGAGCGGCTGACCCTGCTGGACCCGGATTCCGTCGTCGACTTCGCCCGCCATTTCGAGGCCCGCTACAACCGCGCGTACACCTGGGACGTGTGGGGCGCGGCGACGGTGCTGCTCGACGGGGCGGGGGTCGAGGCCTTCGACTACTTCCGCTGCTGGCTGATCGGCCAGGGCCGGGAGGTCTTCGAGGGTGCGGTGCACGATCCTGACGCGCTGGCGGAACTGCTCCCCGACTTCGACGAGGAGATCGACGGGGACGGCGAGGAGCTGGGTTTCGCGGCGGACGAGGCGTACGAGCGCCTGACCGGCGCGGAGACGCCGGACCTGGGCATTCCGCCGCCGGGCGCGGAGCCGGAGGGCACCCCGTTCGACCTGGGTGACGAAGGGGTGCTCGCGGCTCGCTTCCCGCGGCTGTGGGCCCGGTTCGGTCCCGGGTGACGGGGGTACGACGGGTCCCGGGACCGAACCGGGAGCCTGTCGGCCGGCGGGCCGGAGCGCGGCGGCCCCGGGCCGTGTCGTCCGGATCGTGCCGGGCTCGCGGTGTGCGGCCTGATCCGGCCTGATCCGAAGGACACGACCCGGGCCGGCGTCAGAAGTGGGTGCCGCCGTCGATCCGGACCTCGGTGCCGGTGATGAACCGGCCGTCCTCGGAGGCGAGCATCGCGACGACGCCGGCGACGGTCTCGGGGCCTGCGAAGCCCTGGCCGAGGGCGGGGGCGAGCTTGGTGAAGAGGGACCAGTCGGTGTCCTCGGGCAGCCCGGGGCCGACGGACTGCTTGCTGGCGCCGGAGCCGTCGGTCATGCCGGAGGAGATCGAGCCGGGCTGCACGGCCGTGAAGCGGATGCCCTGCTTGGCGTACTCGGCGGCGAGCGCGTGGGTCATCGACTGGATGCCGCCCTTGCTGGCCGCGTAGGCCGCCATGTACGGGTGGGCGAACATCGCGGACGTGGAGGAGAAGTTGACGACGGCGGAGCCGTTCCCCTCCAGGAGCGCCGGTATCGCCTCGCGGATCATCAGGAAGGTGCCGGTGAGGTTGACCCGGACGACCTGCTCGAAGGCGTCGAGGGTGGTCTCGTGGGTGTGCGAGGAGCGCAGGATGCCGGCCGCGTTGACCAGGACGTCCAGGCCGCCGAGGGCGGCCACGGCGGCGGCGACGCCCTCGCGTACCGAGGTCTCGTCGCCGATGTTCACCACGACGGTGGTCAGCCGGCCGGCGGCGTCGCCGGCCTTGGCGACGGTGTCCTTGAGGCCGTCCTCGCTGATGTCGGCGGCGACCACGGTGCCGCCCTCCGCCAGCATGCGCAGCACGGTGGCCTGGCCGATGCCGGAGCCGCCGCCGGTGACGAGTGCGCGGCGTCCTTCGTAGCGGGTCAACTGGTTCATGACGACAACCTCTCGATGTCGAGTTTTCCGGGGGTGACGCCACCGTACGCCCAAGTGGCACGTTTTGCCACACCTGCATGAAATGCACGAGTGGCAGCCGGGAGCGTAGGCTGAGTACGTGAGCACGCAGCCCGGATCCCCCCGCCCGCCCCGGACCCTGACCGAGCGCCGCAAGGCCGCCACCCAGCTCGACATCGCCCGCGCCGCCGCGGAGCTGTTCACCGAGCGCGGACCCGACGACACCACCGCCGAGGACATCGCCCAGCGGGCCGGCGTCGCACTGCGCACCTTCTACCGCTACTTCCGCTCCAAGCAGGACGCCGTCGCGCCGCTCCTCGCGGGCGGCGCCGACCGCTGGCGCGCCGAGCTCGCCGCCGCCGGGCCGGTCACGGCCCTGCCGACCGCCCTGGAGCGGTCCATCGCCGACTCGCTGGCGGCCGACGGCGAGGAGGCGCAGGAGGGCCTGCGCTGGACCCGCGGCCTGCTGCGCGCGGCGGACCGGGACCCGGCGCTGAGGGCCGTCTGGTACCGGGTCAACCAGGAGTCCGAGGACCGCCTCCGCGAGGTCCTCGCCGGCCTCGCCGGGCCCGGCACCGACCCCCTGGAACTCCGGCTCGCCGCCGCCGCGGCCACCGACGCGATCCGGATCGCCCTGGAGACCTGGGCGGAGACCGACGCACCGGTACGGGGCGAGGGCGCCCCGGCGGAACTGGCGGTGCGCTGCCTGCGCGAACTGATGGGCGGCATGCGGCTCCTCGCCCCGGCGCCGCCCGGACCGGCGGCGGCCCCGGCCGCCGCGGAGGCGTCCCCCTCCGCTTCGAGGACGCCCCCCGCGGTCTCCGGGACGCCCCCGGCCGCCGCACAGGCGTCCCAGGCAGGTGTCGGGGCGCCCCCGGCCACCGCACAGGCGCCCCAGGCAGGTGTCGGGGCGCCCCCGGTCGCCCGGGACACGACCCGGCACGCTTCGGGGCGGCCCCCGACCACAGCGGGGACGCCGTCAGCCGAGCAGTGACCGGCCCATGAGGACGTCGTCCACGAACGTCCCGTCGAGCAGGAACTCCCCCGGCAGCACGCCCTCGACCGTGAAGCCCTCGGCGGCGTAGAGGGCGCGGGCCGGCGCGTTGTGGCCGAGGACCCGGAGCGTGATCCGGGTGGCGCCCTCGCCACGGGCGCGGTCCATCGCGGCGCGCAGCAGTGCGCGGGCCACCCCCCGGCCGCGGACGGACTCGGCGACGGCCAGGCCCTGGATCTGCCGGACGTGGGTGTGGCAGGCCATCGGGGTGGGCGGGACGAGCCGCAGGTAGCCGACCAGCTCCGCGCCCGTCTCCGCGACCAGGTAGTGCTCGGGCAGGTGCCGCTCGTCGTAGAAGGGCTGCCCGGGCGCCGGGGCGGGCAGCACGGCGTGGAGGTGCGACCAGGTGGCGCGGTCGAGCGCGGCGAGGGCGCGCTCGTCCGCGCGCGCCGCCCCGCGAATCCGTATCTCCGGCACCGTCATGCGGGCCACTGTGCCACGCAGGGCCGTGGAGGGGGCAGGATGGCGGCATGCAGCCCTCCTCACAGCCCCCGTCGCACCCGGCCCCGGCGTCCCGCAGGCGGGTGGCCGTCACCGGCGCGTCCGGACTCATCGGCTCCGCCCTCGTGCGCTCCCTGCGCGCCGACGGCCACGACGTGCTGCGGCTGGTCCGGCGACCGGCCGCCGCGGCCGACGAGGTCGAGTGGGACCCGGCCCGGCTGTACGTGGACACCGCCGGGCTCGTCGGGGTCGACGCGGTCGTGCACCTGGCGGGCGCGGGCGTCGGCGAGCGGCGCTGGAGCCAGGAGTACAAGAAGGAGATCCGGGACAGCCGGGTACTCGGCACCCGGGCGATCGCCGAGGCGCTCGCATCCCTCGCGACGCCGCCCGACGTACTGGTCTGCGGTACGGCCCTGGGCTACTACGGGGACACGGGCAGCCGCGCGGTGGACGAGAGCGCGCCCGCGGGCGAGGGCTTCCTCCCCTCGGTGTGCGTGGAGTGGGAGGCCGCGGCGGCGCCCGCCGGGGCGGCCGGCATCCGCGTGGCCTACGCCCGTACCGGCCTGGTGGTGGCCCGCGAGGGCGGCGCCTGGGGACGGCTCTTCCCGCTGTTCCGGGCCGGGCTCGGCGGGCGGATGGGCGACGGCAGCCAGTACTGGAGCTTCATCTCGCTGCACGACGAGGTCGCCGCGCTACGGCACCTGATGGACACGCCGGGCCTCTCGGGCGCCGTGAACCTGACCGCTCCCGAGCCGGTCACCAACCGGGAGGTGACGGCGGCGATGGGGCGCGTGCTGCACCGTCCGGCCGTCTTCCACGTACCGGCGCCCGCGCTGCGGATGGCGCTCGGGGAGTTCGCGCAGGACGTGCTCGGCAGTCAGCGGGTCCTGCCGGGACGCCTGTTGGAGACCGGTTTCGACTTCGCGTTCCCGACGATCGACGACTCGGTGCGGGCCGCGGCCCGCTGACGGGCCGCCACCTCCCGCCCTCCCGCCCGGTCACCTCCCGCCCTCCCGCCCTCCCGCCCGGTCACCTCCCGCCCTGGCGCCCCTGTCACCTTCTGTCCTGGCGCCCCTGTCACCTCCCGCCCTGGCGCCCTGTCACCTCCCGCTTCGCCGCGCGTGCGCTCCCCATGCTGCGTGCACCCCCGTCACGCGCGGCGCCCGGCGGTGGGAGCGCTGCCTAATCTCTTGCGAACTCGGGCATTCCGGGGGCGCGTCGGGGGCATAGGCCTCAAACCAGTCGCGCCGACCTGGGGAGGGGCACGTGCGCAAGGAATCGGACGTCGTCGTCGTGGGAGCCGGGCTCGCGGGGCTCGCGACGGCTCATCAGCTGACCGGAGCCGGGCTCTCGGTGACGGTCCTGGAGGCCGCGCCGCGGGTCGGCGGCCGGATGGCGACCGACACCGTCGACGGCTTCCGGCTCGACCACCTCGGACCGCTGTTCACCGTGCCGGAGGTCGAGGGCGTCCCGCTGCGCCCGTTCGCCCCGGGCGTGCTCGTGCACAGCGACGGGCGGTACGGCCGGTGGGGCGCGCCGCACGCGCCGTGGAGCACACGGGGCGCAGGGGGCTCACGGGGCGTCGCGGGGGCCCGCGGGGTGGCCCGTGCCCTGGCGGGCGCCCCACGGAATCCGGCGGTGTCGCTCGACCAGGCGCGGCTCGGCGCCTCCCTGGTGCGGCTGGCCACCACGCCGCCGCAGCGGCTGCTGACCCGCACCGAGCGGACCGCCCGCGAGGCACTGACCGCCCGGCTGCCGGCCCGCACCGTGCAGGGGGTGCTGCGCCCGTTGCTCGCCGCGCTGCTCGGGGACCCGGACCTGGCGACCTCCAGCAGGCGCGCCGATCTCGCGCTGCGGTCCTTCGCGCGGGGCCGGCTCGGCGTGCCGGAGGGCGGTGCGGGCACGCTTCCGGAGCGGCTCGCCGCGGCGCTGCCGCCGGGGACGGTCCACACCGGCGTACGGGTCACGGAGGCGTCGATCTCGCGGGTGACGACGGCCGAGCACGGGATCTTCCCCTGCCGCGCGGTGATCGTCGCGACGGGCGGGCGGACCGCGGCGGAGCTGCTGCCGGGTCTGCACGTGCCGGAGTACCAGGCGGCGACCGTGCTCCACCACACCGCCCCGGCGGCCCCCTCCGCCGACCCGGTGCTGCTCCTGGAGTCCGATCCGGGCGGCCCGGTGGCGCACACGGCGGTCATGAGCGCGGTGGACCCGACCCGTGCGCCGGCCGGCCGGACCCTGATCACCTCGACGGTCCTCGGCACCCCGCCCGACGACACGGAGCGCCGGGTGCGCAAGCACCTGGCGACGCTGTACGGGACGTCGACGGACGAGTGGGAGCTGCTGGCGCTGCACCACACGCCGTACGCCTTCCCGGCGATGCGGCCGCCGTTCGACCCCGAGCGCCCGATACGCGTCCTGGCCGGCCTCTACGTCTGCGGGGACCACCGCGCCACCGGCACCCCCGTCGGCGCCCTGTCCTCGGCACGCCGCGTCACGGCCGCCCTGCTGACCGACCTGGGGCTGCCGCTGCCCCGGACGGAGACCGGAGCGGTGAAGGCCGCGTAGGCCCTGGGTGCGTCCTCCGGAGGCACCCAGGGGACGTCGTGCCGATCGGGCTCCGGCCTGATCGACAGGGCACCCCCTAGCCGAGTGCGGCGATTCGGTCGCGGTAGGTGCGGACGGCGGGGGCGTCGCGGTAGGGCTCCAGGCGGCGCTCGAAGTCGCGGACGTACTCGACCGCGCGGGCCGAGCGCATCTCGGAGGCCTGCTGGGCGGCCTCGGCACCGAGCGCGCAAGCCTGGTCCAGCTCGCCGAGCGCGAGCCGGGCGGAGGCGAGCACGACCCGGCAGAAGAGCCGGCTGCGGGCGTAGCCGGGGGCGCGGAGCTGGAGGGCGCGCTCGGCGTGCTGGGCGGCGGCCCGGTACTGCTGGAGGTCGCGGTGGCAGTGCCCGAACTCGTCGGCGAGCTGGGCCTCGTCGAAGGACCGGGCCCAGTACGGCACCTCGTCGCCGGGCCGGGCCGCCTCCAGGGCGCGCTCGGCCCGGGCCAGCGCGGCACCGCAGGCCCGGGACTCGCCGAGGACGCCGTGCCCGCGCGCCTCGACCGCGTGCAGCAGGGCCTGGACGACGGGCGGGGCGGCGGCGCCGACGCCCTGCTGGGCGACCCGGGCGAGCTGTACGGCCTCGCGGCCGTGGCCCAGGTAGACCGCCTGGTGGCTCATGGTGACGAGGACGTACGAGCCGTAGGCCCGGTCCCCGGCCGCCTGGGCGAGCCGCAGCGCCTGGACGAAGTACCGCTGGGCGAGGCCGTGCGCGGCGATGTCGTACGAGGTCCAGCCGGCGAGCCGGGTGAGGTCGGCGGCCGCCGCGAAGAGCCGCCGCCCGACGCTCTCCCCGTACGTGCCGCGCAGCATCGGCTCCGCCTCGTGCTCCAGGTAGCGGACGAGCGCCTGGCGGGCGTGGCCGCCGCCGTAGGCGTGGTCGAGGGTGCGGAACAGCTCGCCGACCGAGCGCAGCGCGGCGATGTCGCCGCTGGAGACCCGCTGACCGGGGCCCCGGTCGGTGCCGCGCTGCCGGGGAACGGAGAACCGGCCCTGGAGCGGGACCCGCGGGTCCGGGCCCGGGGCCCTCGGTCCCGCGGCCACCGGCACGGCGCCGGAGGGCTCCCCGCGCGCCACCCGCTCGTCTGCGCGGCCGATCAGCCAGTCTCGGCTGGGGACGACGAGCCCGGCGGGGGTGAAGGCGATCTTCCGCAGCTCGGCGTGGCTTCCGGAGTCCTTGCGCCACAGCCCGCTGACGATGTCCACGGCCTCCTCGGGGGTCGCCGCGAACTCCAGCCCCGCGTAGACCGGCGCGCAGGCGTCGAGGCCGAGGTCCTGCGCGGACAGCCGGCGGCCGAGCCGGCGGGTGAAGACCTCGGCGATCAGCGCGGGCGTGGTGCCGCGCGGCTGCTGCCCGCGCAGCCAGCGGGTCACCGAGGTCTTGTCGTAGCGCAGGTCCAGCCCGTGCTCCAGGCCGAGCTGGTCCACCCGTCTGGCGAGACCCGCGTTGGAGAAACCTGCTTCGGCGATGAGCGCGGCGAGCTGGCGGTTCGGGATGCGCTGCGGGGGTCGTTCCGTCATCAGCTGTGCGGTCTCCTGCCTTCCGGGCCCGGGTGGGAGCCCGTATGGACCCTCATGGCCCTCATGGAACGGCGTGAATTTAGCGGCACCGATCGCCCAGACCGCCACCTTCGCCCCACATTCATCCGATCGTGTGAGGAACAGGAGCGAGGGTTGCCGCAGCCCGATGACCTGGGGTCCGCACCGGGGCTCACGAGGGACGGAGGCGTTCACCGGGCACCTGCGGTGCCCGGTCCGCCGCGCACCTGCCGAAGGTCCGTTCGGGCTGTCGCCGTACAGTGGCATGGGCGCGAATGACGCATGGTGCCGCGCCGGCTCCCGCCCGGGACGATCCCCGGAACCCGGTCCACGGCACCCAGGAGGAGGCAAGGCCGTGAGTGAGCTGCGATTCGTCCGTCTGGGCTTCGGCGAGGACGCCGTCGAGTACCGGGCGGCGTGGGACAAGCAGCGCGAGGTGCACGCCGCCCGGTTCGCCGACGAGGTCGAGGACACCTGTCTGCTGCTGGAGCACCCGCCGGTGTACACCGCGGGCCGGCGCACCGCGGAGAGCGAGCGCCCGCTGGACGGGACGCCGGTCGTCGACGTGGACCGCGGCGGCAAGATCACCTGGCACGGCCCCGGTCAGCTGGTCGGCTACCCGATCATGAAGCTGCCCCGCCCGGTCGACGTGGTCGCCCACGTCCGCCGCCTGGAGGAGGCGCTGATCCGCACCGCCGCCGAGTTCGGCGTGGAGACCAGCCGGGTCGAGGGCCGCAGCGGTGTGTGGGTGCTGGGCGACCCGGTCGAGCAGCGCCCGGCGCTGGGCGGTCTCTCGCTGGACTTCGACCCGCGACTGACCGACGAGGAGTTCGACCCCCGGCTGAACGGCCCGGAGTACGCCCCGTCCAACGCCGGCCAGCGCCGTGAGGACCGCAAGCTGGCGGCCATCGGCATCCGCGTCGCCAAGGGCGTCACCATGCACGGCTTCGCCCTCAACGTGAACCCGGACAACACCTGGTTCGACCGCATCATCCCGTGCGGCATCCGCGACGCGGGCGTGGCCTCCCTGGCCGGCGAGCTCGGCCGGGACATCACGATCGAGGAGGTGCTGCCGGTCGTGGAGAAGCACCTGCGGGACGTGCTGGAGAACGCGGAGCTGAAGCCGCGGCTCGTCGAGCGCGACGGCGCCGACGGGGCGGGCGCCGACGGGACGGCCCGCGAGACGGAGCAGGCCCCGGTCTAGGGGGCCGTCGTCGATCGGGCCGGGCTCGGTCGACGAAACGCCCCCTAGGAATGCCCACCCCTGGCCACGGGTTGGCCAACGGTGAAGGGCAAAGGAAGCAACGGGCGTACCCTGGTGTCCGCCGAAGAATCGAAGCTACAGGAGCCGATGTGTCCGCAGTCGCACCCGACGGACGCAAGATGCTGCGCCTGGAGGTCCGGAACAGCCAGACCCCCATCGAGCGCAAGCCCGAGTGGATCAAGACCCGGGCGAAGATGGGGCCCGAGTACAACAAGCTGCAGGGTCTCGTGAAGAGCGAGGGCCTGCACACGGTCTGCCAGGAGGCGGGCTGTCCCAACATCTTCGAGTGCTGGGAGGACCGCGAGGCGACCTTCCTCATCGGCGGCGACCAGTGCACCCGCCGCTGCGACTTCTGCCAGATCGACACCGGCAAGCCGCAGGCCCTCGACCGTGACGAGCCGCGCCGCGTGGGCGAGTCCGTCGTCACGATGGACCTGAACTACGCCACGATCACCGGCGTCGCCCGCGACGACCTGGAGGACGGCGGCGCCTGGCTGTACGCGGAGACCGTGCGCCAGATCCACCAGCAGACCGCCGAGCGGGCCGCCGGCCGTACCAAGGTCGAGCTGCTGGCCCCCGACTTCAACGCGGTGCCGGAGCTCCTGGACGAGGTCTTCGCCTCGCGCCCGGAGGTCTTCGCGCACAACGTCGAGACGGTGCCGCGGATCTTCAAGCGGATCCGCCCCGGCTTCCGCTACGAGCGCTCGCTCGAGGTCATCACCAAGGCCCGCGACTACGGTCTGGTCACGAAGTCCAACCTGATCCTCGGCATGGGCGAGACCCGTGAGGAGATCAGCGAGGCCCTGCAGCACCTGCACGACGCCGGCTGCGAGCTCATCACCATCACCCAGTACCTGCGCCCGTCCGTGCGGCACCACCCCGTGGAGCGCTGGGTGAAGCCGCAGGAGTTCGTGGAGCTGAAGGAGGAGGCCGACGAGATCGGCTTCTCCGGCGTGATGTCGGGCCCGCTGGTCCGCTCCTCGTACCGGGCCGGTCGCCTGTACCAGCAGGCGATCGAGCGGCGTGGGGCTGGCGCCGTGGACGCCTCGCAGGCCGTCTGACCCACCGCCTTCTCCGCGCCTCGCACAGATGCGGCCGTCCGTCCGGATGGCCGCATCTGTCGTGTCCGATCTCTTCATCAGTGTTTGACCGCCGGGTCACACCCTGGTAACACCGTTCTGTGAGCGTGTTCTCACTCACCGCCACCGAAGGTCACGGAGGCCCCCGCCCATGCAGGCCGCGCACATCCGAGCCACTGCGTTCCCGTCCGTCACCGACGCCCTGCGGGCCATGGA
Source organism: Streptomyces sp. NPDC101191 (assembly GCF_044767915.1). Taxonomy (NCBI): domain Bacteria; kingdom Bacillati; phylum Actinomycetota; class Actinomycetes; order Kitasatosporales; family Streptomycetaceae; genus Streptomyces; species Streptomyces sp. NPDC101191. The sequence continues at coordinate 206,978 of NZ_JBIWOU010000006.1, read as the reverse complement.
GGCCCTGCTGCTCGCCCGCGGGCAGCGCACCGCACGGCGTAACGCCTGGACGTCCGTCCTGGAGGACCGCCGCCGCGCGAAGGACCGCGTGGAGGCCCAAAACGTGATGGAGGCCGTGGCCGGTCGGGCCTCCCGGGCCACGTAAACTTCAGGACATGGCGAGGAAGGCAAACACGGGCGGCGCTGACGCCGCGAACCAGGGGCGACTGAAGCAGATCGCCCTCACGTACAAGATGACCCGGAAGGCCGACCCGAAGGTCGGTCTCGTCGTCGCGGGCGTGGGCATCGTCGTACTCGGTGTCCTCCTCGCGATCGGCTTCCTGATCGGTCACCCGGTCTACCTGGGCATTCTCGGCTTCGTCCTCGCGTTCCTCGCGATGGCGATCGTCTTCGGACGGCGCGCGGAGAAGGCCGCATTCGGGCAGATGGAGGGCCAGCCGGGCGCTGCCGCGGCGGTGCTGCAGAACATCGGGCGCGGCTGGACGGTGACCCCGGCGGTCGCGATGAACCGCAACCAGGACGTCGTGCACCGGGCGGTCGGCCGCCAGGGCATCGTGCTGGTCGGCGAGGGCAACCCGAACCGGCTGAAGCCGCTGCTCGCGGCCGAGAAGAAGAAGATGGCCCGCGTCGCGGTGGACGTACCGGTGACCGACATCGTCGTCGGCAACGACGAGGACGCCGGCCAGGTGCCGCTGAAGAAGGTCCGCACCAAGATGCTGAAGCTGCCCCGGCTGCTGTCCGGTCCGCAGGTGACGGCCGCCAACGACCGGCTGCGGGCGATGGGCGACCTGATGAGCAACATGCCGCTGCCGAAGGGTCCGATGCCGAAGGGCATGCGGATGCCGCGCGGCGGAAAGATGCGCTGAGCGCAGGAGACGAAGAAGGGGCGCCCCGGACCTGCTCGGTCCGGGGCGCCCCTTCTCGTTGTCGTCGCCGTGCGGGTCGGATCATCGCCTCGCGGTGGCTGATCCGAAAGGAAACGGCCTAGATCCGGACCTGGACGGCGCCGGAGAAGCGGTCGTGCAGGCCGCGGCCGTCGCGGTCCCAGATGAGGGCCGGGAGGGCGAGGCAGACCAGGAGGCTGCGCAGGGCGACCCGGACGATGCCGAGACGCCCGCCGTGCACCGAGACGACCCGCAGCCCGAAGAGGCGCTTGCCGGGGGTGGAGCCCACGGTGCCGACCGTGAGCACGCTCACGACCAGCAGGATCAGCAGGGCCCAGTTGCCGGTGGCCTGGTTGTAGCCGTGGGTGAGGAGGCCGTATGCGATCAACATGCAGAGGGCCCAGTCGACGGCGAGGGCGCCGAGGCGGCGGCCGGGACGGGCGATCGAGCCCGGCCCCTCCTCCGGCAGACCGAGCTGCTGCCCCCGGTAACCGAAGTCCACGCCTGCTTCTTCGGCCGCGGCGCGCGGGCCGGAGAGCCATGATCCGAGTGCTTGCCTGTTGTCCACCCGACCACGGTACTGCGACCGTTTTTGATCACTTCGGCCTGGGTGGCCGGGACCTCGCTGGGCGGCGAGGCGCACCCGCCCCGGTTAACTTCGACGAAACAAATGGGTCATGCTTGAGAAATCCCGTCTGCCTATGGTCGGGTCCTGCGTGTGCCACCGCACTGGCCGCACGACCGAGCTGCAACCCCGCCCCTCCCCGGGCCGGGAGTAGGAGGAGTTGGATGTTCCAGAACGCCGACGAGGCCAAGAAGTTCATTCAGGACAATGACGTCAAGATGGTCGATGTCCGTTTCTGCGACCTTCCGGGCGTGATGCAGCACTTCACGATCCCGGCGACGGCGTTCGACCCGTCCGACGAGCTGGCCTTCGACGGCTCGTCGATCCGCGGCTTCCAGGCCATCCACGAGTCGGACATGGCCCTGCGCGCCGACCTGTCGACGGCCCGCCTGGACCCGTTCCGCCGCGACAAGACGCTGAACATCAACTTCTTCATCCACGACCCGATCACGGGCGAGCAGTACAGCCGTGACCCGCGCAACATCGCGAAGAAGGCGGAGGCGTACCTGGCCTCCACCGGCATCGCCGACACCGCGTACTTCGGCCCCGAGGCCGAGTTCTACGTGTTCGACTCGGTCCGCTTCGAGACCTCCGCGAACCAGGGCTTCTACCACATCGACTCCGAGGCCGGCGCCTGGAACACCGGCAAGGAGGAGGACAACCGGGGCTACAAGGTCCGCTACAAGGGCGGCTACTTCCCGGCCCCGCCGGTCGACCACTTCGCCGACCTGCGCTCGGAGATGTCCCTGGAGCTGGAGAAGGTCGGCCTGCAGGTCGAGCGCCAGCACCACGAGGTCGGCACCGCCGGCCAGGCGGAGATCAACTACAAGTTCAACACGCTGCTCGCCGCGGCCGACGACCTGATGCTGTTCAAGTACATCATCAAGAACGTCGCCTGGCGCAACGGCAAGACCGCGACCTTCATGCCGAAGCCGATCTTCGGTGACAACGGCTCGGGCATGCACGTCCACCAGTCGCTGTGGTCGAACGGCGACCCGCTGTTCTACGACGAGACCGGCTACGCGGGTCTGTCGGACACCGCGCGCTACTACATCGGCGGCATCCTGAAGCACGCCCCGTCGCTGCTCGCCTTCACCAACCCGACGGTGAACTCCTACCACCGCCTGGTGCCGGGCTTCGAGGCCCCGATCAACCTGGTCTACTCGCAGCGCAACCGCTCCGCCGCCATGCGCATCCCGATCACGGGCTCGAACCCGAAGGCCAAGCGCGTCGAGTTCCGCGCGCCGGACCCGTCCTCGAACCCCTACCTCGCCTTCTCCGCCCTGCTCCTCGCGGGCCTCGACGGCGTCAAGAACAAGATCGAGCCGGCCGAGCCGATCGACAAGGACCTCTACGAGCTCGCCCCCGAGGAGCACGCGGGCGTCGCCCAGGTCCCGACCAACCTCGAGGCCGTCCTCACCGCCCTGGAGGAGGACAACGAGTACCTGCAGGCCGGCGGCGTCTTCACGCCCGACCTGATCGAGACCTGGATCGACTACAAGCGCACCCACGAGATCGCCCCGATCCAGCTGCGCCCGCACCCGCACGAGTTCGAGCTCTACTTCGACCTCTAAGCCGCAGGCTGCTGACGAGGGCCGTCATCCCTTCCGGGATGGCGGCCCTCGCCGCGTTTCCTACAGAAATGCGAACGGACGACGAACTTTCGTATATACCTGCGAGTAAGGGGTTCACTCTCCGCGACTGATCGATAGCGTGTGGTCGTCGCTGCCGCCACACCCGGAGCACAGGGCTCCGCTGGGACTAGCTGGCGCGATGAGGACTTGCCGAACGTGACTCAGGCGGCTTTCGCCCCTGCCGAGACGCTCCGACTCCAGCCGTACACCGACCACTGCCGCGTCATCGCCGACGAGGGTGCGCACGTGGTCATCGGCGTCTCACCGGGGAACAGCTATTTCACCGCCCACCGCATGCGCGAACTGGCGCGCTGGGGGCTCGACCACTACGAACGGGTCGACTTCGTCTACACCGATCTGCACGTCGCCGACATGTACGAGGCACTCGGCTACGGACCCGACGAGGCCCGCCGCAAGGCCGTGAAGAACCTGCGGGGGGTGCGGGCGAAGGTCCAGGGGGCCGTGGCGGAGGCCGACGCCGGCGGACGGCTGCGGGGCCGAGGGATGTCCGAGTTCCGCGGCGTGCCGGCCTACGACGCCCTGCACCGCGAGGTCGTGGCGGCCGTGGCCGGGGACCCGGTGGTGCGGGCGACCTGCGACGCGCTGGCCGGGATCTTCCTCGCCGGGAAGCTCACCCCCGGGCAGGAGATCACCGAGCGGCAGAAGGAGGTGTGCCGGGAGTACATCTGCGCCGAGGTGCCGCTGTTCCTCGACACCCCGGCGATCCTCGGGGTGCCGTCCTCGCTGAACGTCTACCACCAGGCCCTGCCGCTCGCCGACCTGTTGTACGCCCGGGGATCCGGGCTGCGCGCCTCGCGCAACCAGGGACACGGCATCCTCACGCCCGCCGGCTCCCCCGAATCCGCCCCGTCCCCCGAAGGAGATGCGCGATGACCCTCGCCGTCGAGACCCTGCCCGGCTTCCCCTTCGACTGGAACGGCACCCGGCTGCCCGCCGAGGTCGACGCGCTGCGCGCCGAGCCGGTGCGGAAGGTGCGGACCATCGCGGGTGACGAGGCCTGGCTGGTCTCCTCGTACGCGCTGTGCAAGCAGGTCCTGGAGGACCCGCGGTTCAGCCTGAAGGACACCTCGGCGCCCGGGGTGCCGCGGCAGTACGCGCTGACCATCCCGCCGCACGTGGTGAACAACATGGGCAACATCACGGGCGCGGGGCTGCGCAAGGCCGTGATGAAGGCGATCATCCCGAAGGCCCCGGGCCTGGAGGAGTGGCTGCGCGACAAGGCCGGGGCCCTGGTGGACGCCATGGGCGCCGAGGGGGCGCCCGGGGAGCTGCGCAGCGGCTTCGCCGACCCGTACTCGGCCGGGCTGCACTGCCGGCTCCTGGGGATCCCGGAGGAGGACGGGCCGCGGCTGCTGCGCAGCCTGGACGTGGCCTTCATGAACGCACCGCGCGAGATCGAGGCCGCCCGCCTCAACTGGGACCGGGACATCGCCTACATGGCCGAGCGGCTGGACGACCCGGCGACCGGCGGGCTGATGGCGGAGCTCGCGGCGCTGCGCGACGATCCCGAGTATGCGCACCTGACCGACGAGATGCTGGCGACGGTCGGGGTGACGCTCTTCGGGGCCGGCGTGATCTCCACCGCGGGCTTCCTGACCATGGCGCTCGTGTCGGTGCTGACCCGGCAGGACGTGCGGGAGGCGCTGGCCGGCGGCGGGGTGGTCGGCGCCATGGACGAGCTGCTGCGGGTCAACCTGTCCATCGGCGACGGGCTGCCGCGGCTCGCCCTGGAGGACGTCCGGCTCGGTGACACCCTGGTGCGGGCGGGCGAGCTGGTGCTCGTGCTCGTGGAGGCGGCCAACCACGATCCCGAGCAGTTCCCGGACCCGCTGGCCTTCCGGCCCGACCGGCAGAACGCCGCGGAGCACCTGTCCTTCGGTGGCGGCCGGCACTTCTGCCCGGCGACGGCGCTCGGCAAGCGGCACGCCGAGATCGCCCTGGAGACGCTGCTCGACCGGCTGCCGGAGCTGCGGCTCGCGGTGCCCGTCGAGCAGCTGGTGTGGCGCACCAACTTCATGAAGCGGCTGCCCGAGCGGCTGCCCGCCGCCTGGTAGCCGGCAGGGAGGACGTGGAGCGCTGCCCGGCCCGGGTGCGAATGCCGGTGCCGGGCAGCGCGTCGTGGGACGGCCCTCAGCGGCCGTAGCGGATGAGCGCGCGGACCATGTGGCAGGTGGTGTCGGAGGGCGGGTGGATGCCGAGCTGGACGGCGGTGGTGCGTATCTTGGCGTTCGTGGCCCGGGACGGCAGGTAGACGCCCGCGTCGAGCAGGGCGATCGCGAGGCGCATGGCCTTCAGCCTGCGGTTGTGGGTGACGTACCACTCGCGGGGGCGGCCCGCGGGGAGCGGCTGCCTCTGGAGCGGCTTCCAGGGTTCGAGGGACGGTGTCCGGATCATGGCGACAGCCACGGGCGACCTCCTGGCGAACGGTGGGTGGGGGCCCTCCCCGGGACCCTCACCTTCACCCCTCATTTTAGTGCCCCCCACTGACAATCGTCCCTGGCCAGACCGGCTTTGGCGGTACTTTGGGGAGCATGGAGATCTGGATCAACCCCGCCTGTTCCAAGTGCCGCAGCGCGGTGACCCTGCTGGACGCCGAGGGCGCGGACTACACCGTGCGCCGCTACCTGGAGGACGTCCCCTCACCGGACGAGATCCGGGCCGTCCTGGAGCGGCTCGGACTGGAGCCGTGGGACATCACGCGGACGCAGGAGGCGGCCGCGAAGGAGCTCGGGCTCAAGGACTGGCCGCGCGACGAGGCGAACCGGGACCGCTGGGTCGAGGCCCTCGCCGAGCACCCGAAGCTGATCCAGCGCCCGATCATCACCGCCGAGGACGGCACGGCCGTGATCGGCCGGTCCGAGGAGGCGGTGCGGGACGCGCTGTCCCGCTGACCGGCCGGTGCGGGACCGACCTCGCCGGTGCGGGTCCGCCCCCACGCCCGGATCGCCCGCCACTTCGGCGAGCCGAGCCGGCGGGGCCGACCGGCCGCCGGGGCCGACCGGCCGGTGCGGGACCGACCCGGCCGTGCGGCACGGTCCCGCCGGCTCAGCCGGCGAAGTGGCGGGCGATCCGGGCGTGGGTGCCGTCCGGGGCCGAGACGGGCAGCGTGAAGTGGCTCGCGTCGGGCAGGACCGCCGTCTCCAGACCGGGCACCGCGGCCCGGGCCCGCCGCTCCACCGCGTAGGGGTCGTGGACCCGGGTCCGGCCGGCGAGCAGGACGAGCGTCGGCGCCGTGAGCGCGGCGAGCCGTCCGGGCGCGGGCCGGGGCCCGGACACCGGGCGGGCGGTGGGGACCTGCGCGGCCAGCGCGTGCAGCCTGCGCCAGTCGGCGTCGAGCGGGGCCCCGCGCGTCTCCCAGCCGAGCAGGGCGGAGTGCCGGGCCGGTGTGGGGCGCAGCAGCACGGGCAGCGCGCGGAGGAGGAAGCGCGGGGCGAAGCCGGTGAAGCAGTTCGTCGGGTCGAGGAGCGCGAGCCGGTCCACCCGACCGGGTGCGGCGAGCGCGTAGTGGAGGGCGATCCAGGCGCCGTACGAGTGCCCGACGAGCCCGGCGGCGCCGTCGGGCGGCACGCCGAGGGCGTCGAGCAGCGCGTCGAGCCAGCCGGTGAGGTCGTCGGCGGTACGGATCGGACGGGCCGGGTCGGGGACGCTGCGCCCCGGCTCGCCCACCAGGTCCACGGCGTGGACGCGGTGGGTGGCACCGAGCGCGGCGGCCGTCCCGTACCACCCGGTGGCGGTGGCGCCGCCGCCCGGCAGCAGGAGGACGGGCGGGGCGTCCGCGGGCCCGTGGCTGATGACGTGGGTCGCGCCGTAGGGGGTGGGCAGCATGGCCGTGCCGGTGCCCCGCGGCCACGAGCCGAGCACCGCGTCGTAGGCGAGGTCGAAGGCCTCCCGAGTCATGTGCTCCCCCTCCGGCCGTTCGCCCCCGAGCGGATCGAACGCGAACGGCACCCTACCCGTGCGGTGTCCCGGGATCACCGGTGCCGTCCCCGCGGCTCCGGAGCGACGCCTCGGCCTGCGCCTCCGCCTCCGCGAGGATCTCGGTGAGCCGGGCGCCGAAGCGGACGTCGCAGGGGTGCGGCTCACCCGTCCGGATCGTGTCCAGGAGGGCGTCCACCGCACCCGCGAAGGCGCCCAGGGCACCGTCCCAGCCCGGCATCGTGGTCCGGCCGTGCTCGCCGTAGAGGGAGAGCGCGGCCTCCGAGGCGCCGGGCGGGGCACTGAGGGTGAGCGTGGCGGTGCTGCTCGCGCCCGAGGTGTGACGGAGCACCAGATGGCGGGTGTCCGCCGGGCCGGCGGCGCAGGTCACCGAGGTGACGTCGCCGAGCACCGGCAGGTAGACGGAGAGGACGTGCGGGCCCACGTCCCACAGGCCGCCCTTCTCCCGCCGCCAGGGCGAGGCGGCGTACGCACTGTCCGAGCCAGGCGCGAACAGCGAGCCCAGCCAGTGCGCCTCGCCGAGGAACCAGCCGCCCGCCGCCGCCTGTTCGTCGATCCAGCGGGCGGTGGACTCGGCGAAGCGCAGGGTGCAGAAGACGACCGACGCGACCCCGGCCGCCGTCACCGCGCCGGACAGCTCGCGGGCCGCCGCCACGGTCGTCGCCACCGGCTTGTCGAGGATCACATGGCAGCCGGCCGCCGCGGCCCGCATCGCGAGCGGCGCCTGGACGTCCGGGGGCAGGGCCAGGGCGACGGCGTCGCTCGCCTCGAACAGCGCGTCCACGTCCTCGTACGCCCGGGTCCCGCACGCGGCCGCCAGCGCGGCGGCGGCCTCGGGGCGTCTCCCCCACACCCCGCTGAACTCCACGCCCGGGTGCGCCGCGAGGGCCGGCCCGTGGGTGCGCTCGGCCCAGGGGCCGCTGCCGAGAAGACCGATACGGGGCCGGGCGCCAGGAAGCTTCGTCATGCCCCCAGTCTGCCGGTCCGGTCCGCCGCCCGGCTCCGGGATCCCCCCGGCCCGGCCCCGGCCCCGGGCCGGGCGCACGCCCGGGGAACGCACCGGACCCGGCCGCCGGGCACCGGATCGCGGCCGCCGTCGACGTCCGTTGGCCCGGTCGGCGACGCCCGCCGACGGCGCGGGCCAACGGCGCGGGCCGGGGGCGGCGGGCCCGGGGCGGCGGGCCGCGGGCGCGGGCGGCGGGCCGCGGGCGCGGGCGGGGGGCGGCGGCCCGCGAGGCGGGAAATCCGGTGGAGGCCCTCCCCACCCCCGGTGTTAGCGTTTCCGCGCCGGCCGCGGGACTCCGGTGCGACTTCCGGGACCTGCCTCTGAAGCAACGTATTCGCTGTTCGCGCCCCCATTCCCCGGCCGGCACCCTGCCAAGGAGGGGACCATGTCCGACCTGATCGCCGCCGAGGACGTCCTGCTCTTCGTCAACGCGGCCGTCACCGCGACCGGCCAGCGCGAGTTCCGCTCCTCCGCCGAGGAGCAGCGGCTCTCGCTCGGCTTCGTCCACGAGTACGTCCGCGTCAACTACCGCCCGCTGTACGCCGCGACGCTCGCGCTGGACGTCAACGACCACAACGCCGCCCTGATCGTCGAGCAGTTGCTCCGCTCCCCGGGCGAGGCGGGCCCCGTCGAAGGGCGGCTGATCGCCGCGCGGCTCGCGAAGCTGCCGCCGCAGCGGGTCTACCGGCTGTTCGGCGTCCTGCGGGCCGCCGGGGTCAACAACCGGCGCACCCGGGCGATCGTGCGCGACTGGCTGGCGGGCCGCGACCTGGCGCACGACGCCGTGAAGTACCGGTCCGGGCTGAAGGCCGCCGCCCGCCACGCGCATCTGCCGTTGCCCCGGTCCGCGGAGTCCGGGGCGGAGCTGGGCGACTTCCTCTTCGCGCCCGGCCGTCGCGCCCGCTACGCGCACCCCACCCTGGAGGCGTTCCGCCGGGCGCGCCACGAGCAGGGAGCGCTGTACGAGCTGCCGTTCACGGTGGCCGAGGGGTTCGCCGCCCGGCACGGGGTGCCCCGCGAGGTGTTCCTGGAGCGGATGGCGCCGCGGATGACGCGCCTGGAGCGGCTGCGCACCCGCGCGGCCGGGCCGGGCACCGACCTGTCGGTGATGCCGCTAACCCGGCTCGCGCTGTACGTGCTGTCCCTCCCGTTCGGGGAGAGGGCGCGGCGGCGGGCCGAGCTGACCGGGGCCCTGCGGACGGCCGCGCGGCGGGTGGCGGGGCCGCACGCCGGGCGCTGGGGCAGGGTGGCGGCGGTGCTCGACGACAGCTGGTCGGCTTCCGGTTCCGGGGTGAAGCGGCGCCGGCCGCTGGCGGTCGCGCTCGGCTGTCACTTCCTCCTGGAGGCGCTGGCCGCGCCGGGCGCGTACACGGCGCACTGGACCTCGGGCGGGCGCGATCCGCTGCTGGTCCGCCCGTGGGGGCCGACCCCGCTCGGGACGCGGATCCTCGATGCCCTGGAGGACGCGCCGGAGCGACTGGTGATCGTCTCGGACGGCTGGGACAACGCGCCGCCCGGGCTCGCCGGCGAGGTGCTGCGGGTGTGGCGGTCGCGGCTCGATCCGGAGCGCCGGACGGGCGTGGTGCATGTGAACCCCGTATACGACGCCGGTGTCTTCGACGTGCGCCGGCTGGCGCCCGGGGTGCCGACGGCGGGCATCCGGGACGCGGAGGACCTGCCGGCGCTGGTGGAGATCGCGCGCTTCGCCGAGGGCCGCGAGGGGCTGCCGGCGCTGCGGGCGTATCTGGACCGCCGGGTGGAGCTGTTCCTGGGGACGGCATCGGAGGAGGCACGGGCATGACCCGGATCGATCTGACCGGGCTCACCGTCCGGCCCGCACAGGTGTGGGGCGGGGTGCGGCTCGTCCCCCTCGTGCGGGACGAGCCGGTGGCCGGCCTGCGGCTGCGCCGTGAGGTCTACGCCGGCGGACCGTGGGGCGACACGGTGGAGGTCGGCGACGGCACCTCGTACACCTCCTACATTCCGCACGGCTTCGTCGCCGACTGGTCCGGTTCGGGCGCGGAGGCCGCCGCCTACGGGACCCGGCTGGGGACCGAGCCACCGGTCGCGGTCCCGGTGCGGCGGCTCGCCCGCCGCCGCCGGGGCGAGTCCCGGCTGCGGTTCCTGCCGCTCCACCTCGCCCTGGAGGGGTATCTGGCGCTGCACTTCGGCGGGCCGTCCGTGGTGTGGGACGAGTGGTCCCGGGAGGCGGTGCGGCGCGGGCTGTCGCCGCGGGCGGAGGCGGCCTACGCGGGGTGGCAGGTGCCGGGGCTCGCCGAGGCCCTGCGGGTCTTCGAGATCCATCCGGGGCAGTGCGGGATGCTGCTGTACGTGGCCGACGCCCTGGCCGCGGCCTTCGTGGTGCCGCACCCCGACGACTACCGGCTGCTGCACCCGACGCTGGTGGAGGACCTCTTCGGGGAGCTGGTGCACCAGTACGCGCTCTACGGCTCCCCCGTGGCGGACTTCACGACGTCGCTGGACGCCGGCGCCGTGCGTTCGCTCGCGGATCTGCGCCGTGCCGCCCACGCGCAGGAACGGGCCTGGGCCCAGGCGCACGACGGGCTGATGGCGCGGGACCTCCTGGAGACCCCGTACGCCTTCGAGCGGGTCCACCGGATGGGCGGCTTCCGGCTCTACCGCTTCCTGCCGCCGTTCCTGCGCACCGGGCAGGAGCAGCACATCGGCGAGCTGATCTGCGACCACAAGGGGCGGACGCTCTATCTGAAGACCTTCCGGCTGTCGGAGAACCAGATCCGGCGGGGGTACCTGCTGCGCCGGCTCGCGGACTGCGACTGGCACCTGGACCGTACGGCGGAGGCGCTCGGCACCTCGTACGCCGAGGTGGTGGCGCGGATCCGGCGGGCCGGCTTCGGCTCCCTGCTGGACGCGCACGTCGTCGCACGGCGGCTGCGCGAAAAGCAGGAAGGCTGAGTAACACGGGGTTCACAATCGGGCAACCGACGGGAAATCCCGTGTTGCGAAGCTGCGCACGACGCAGACACCGCCACCGCAGCTCTCGCAACGTCGCGAGCCGCCGCCCGGCACCCGCATGCCAAAGGATGAGGCCCCGTGACCTTCAAGGCTGAGTACATCTGGATCGACGGCACCGAGCCGACCGCGAAGCTTCGCTCCAAGACGAAGATCATCGCGGGCGAGGGCCTGCCGCTGGAGGAGCTGCCGATCTGGGGCTTCGACGGCTCCAGCACGAACCAGGCCAAGGGTCACGCCTCGGACCGCGTCCTCAAGCCGGTCTTCTCCTGCCCCGACCCGATCCGCGGCGGCGCCGACATCCTGGTGATGTGCGAGGTCCTCAACACGGACATGACGCCGCACGAGACCAACACGCGTGCCGCGCTGGCCGAGGTGTACGCGAAGTACGCCGCCCAGGAGCCGATCTTCGGCATCGAGCAGGAGTACACCTTCTTCGACGGCGAGCGTCCGCTCGGCTTCCCCGTCGGCGGCTTCCCGGCTCCGCAGGGCGGCTACTACTGCGGTGTCGGCGCCGACGAGATCTTCGGCCGTCCGATCGTCGAGGCGCACCTGGAGAACTGCCTCAAGGCCGGTCTGGGCATCTCCGGCATCAACGCCGAGGTCATGCCGGGCCAGTGGGAGTTCCAGGTCGGCCCGCTGGCGCCGCTGGAGGTCGCCGACCAGCTGTGGGTGGCCCGCTGGCTGCTCTACCGCACGGCCGAGGACTTCAACGTCTCCGCGACCCTGGACCCGAAGCCGGTGAAGGGCGACTGGAACGGCGCCGGCGCGCACACCAACTTCTCCACGAAGGCGATGCGCGAGGGCTACGACGCGATCATCACCGCGTGCGAGTCGCTCGGCGAGGGCTCGAAGCCGCTCGACCACGTCAAGAACTACGGCGCCGGCATCGACGCCCGACTGACCGGTCTGCACGAGACCGCCCCGTGGGACGAGTACTCCTACGGCGTCTCCGACCGCGGCGCCTCGGTCCGCATCCCGTGGCAGGTGGAGCAGGACCGGAAGGGCTACATCGAGGACCGCCGTCCGAACGCCAACGTGGACCCGTACACGGTGACCCGCCTCCTGGTGGACACCTGCTGCGAGGCCCTGGAGAAGGCCGGCCAGGTCTGAGACCGGTCCGGTCCCCGCACTCCGAGGAGGGCGTCCCCGCCGTCGTACGCGACGGCGGGGACGCCCTCCTCGCGTTGTCGGCACGCGCGCGGGTCCGTCTTCAGGCTCCGCCGGGACGGAGATTCCGGGCGGGCGATCCTCGTCACGGGGCCCGACTGACGCGGGCGTCCGGCGGGTTGAGCGTCCCAGGGACCGAACGTCCGGCGTCCCAGTGGCCGAACAGGGGGTCCTCAGGTGGATTCCCTGCTGGTTTAATAGGGATATGGCCAGCATGCAGAACGACACCGCGACGGGTCGCCACGACCTCGAGCCGTTCTGGCCTTCCCGGCAGCACCACGACTTCGACCGGTGCTGTCGGCGCGTGAGGAACGCGTCGGCCCTCTAAAGCCCCGACCGGCTCGGATGCCGGTCCCGCGGCCTTCGGCCGACGCGCAAGACGTACGACGCCCCGTCCGTTCGTAACTCGCGCGAAAGAGCTGAGACTCCCATGGCCCACACCCAGGCTGCCGCCACTCCCCTGACCGCCGCCCGTCCCCGTCTGCGGGCCGTCGCGCCCGACGAGGTCGCCGGGCTCGCGCAGGTCGCCGACTTCCTGCCGCCCGGCGCCACGCTCCTGCCCGCGCCGCCGCACGCGCTGCCCACCCTGCCGGGCCGGCCGCCGATGGTCGGGTACCTCGTCCTGCTGCCCGCCGACCAGCAGCCGCCGGCGCACCTGGGGGCTCCGGAGGCCCAGATCGAGCAGGGGCCGGTGACCATCGACAGCGTGCAGCGCATCGCCAGCGTCGACGGGCGGGCGCTCGACCTGACGTATCTGGAGTTCGAGCTGCTCGCCCACCTCGTCGCCCGCCCGCACCGGGTGCACACCCGGGACCAGCTGGTCACGACGGTGTGGGGGTACGGACACGTGGGCGACGGCCGGACCGTGGACGTCCACGTGGCCCGGCTGCGCCGCAAGCTGGGCGCCGAGCACCGCCACACGATCCAGACCGTGCGGCGGGTCGGCTACAAGTACACGCCCTGATCAGGCGGTTCGCCGTGACCTCGCCCGGGCGACGAGCGCCAGGGCGAGGTCGACGGCCAGGAAGGCCACCAGGCTGATGCCGAGCAGCGGCACGAACCAGCCGACCAGCGCGGTCACCGCGAGGAGCGGGAGCAGCATCGTGGGCGGGACCCTGCGCCAGGTGCCGCGGGCGACCGGGCGGCCCGGGCGGCGCAGCCACCACATCCGGTAGCCCCAGACGATCAGCAGGACCAGGGCGAGCGCGAGGGCGGCGAGCGCGAGCTGGTTGAACAGGCCCAGGTAGACGCCCATGTGGGCGTCGATGCCGATCCGGGTGAGCTGGGCGAGCAGCGGGTAGTCGGCGAAGCGGAGGCTGTCGAGGACGGTGCCGTCGGCCGGGTCCACGGCCACGGAGTCCAGCTGCGCCGGGAACTGCTTGTCGGTCTCCTTCACCACGTAACCGCTGCCCTCGGCGGGCAGGACGACGGAGATCGAGGGGCTGTCGATGCCGGCGGCGCGGGCCGCCGCGACCGCCTTGTCGATGCCGACGTCCGCGCCCTGGGCGGCGGGCGCCGGGTGGTGTCCGGCGCCGTGGCCCGCGTGCTCGCCGCCCGCGCCGGCGCCGCCGGCGAGGCCCGCGGAGAGCGTCGGGGTCGCGCCGCCGAGCCGGTCCTGGACGGAGCCGATGTTCTCGCCCGCGTACCGCGACCAGGTGAGACCGGTGGCGGACAGGGCGACGAGACCGGCCACGGCCCACAGGCCGACCGTGCCGTGCCAGGAGAGCGTGCGGCGGCGGGACTTCGGTCCGCGCTCGGGCAGGAAGAGGGCTCGGCGGTTCCTGCGGCGGCGGCCCAGCCACAGCAGCAGGCCGCCGAGGGCGACCACCCACAGCCAGCTGGCGGCCAGTTCGCTGTAGTTGCGGCCGAACTCGCCGAGGTGCAGGTCGACGTGGAACTGCGAGAGCCAGGTGCGCAGCGGGAGCGCCCCGGAACTGCCGTAGCTGGGCAGCTGTCCGCGTATGTCGCCGGTGTAGGGGTCGACGAAGACGGCGAGCGAGGTGCCCTCGGGGACGTCCGGGTCGGCCATGAGGACCCGGGTGGTGGCCCCGGGCTCGGCGCCGGGCCAGACGGCGGTGACGGTGCCGTCGGGATCGGCGGCGCGGGCGGCCTCGACCTGGCGGGAGAGCGGCAGGGCGGTGGCGCCGTCCGGCACCGGGACTTCGAGCTCGTGCGCGTAGAGCACCTTCTCGGCCGGATAGGAGAGCGCGTACAGCAGTCCGCTGACGGCGGCGACGAGCAGGAACGGGGCGACGAGGACGCCCGCGTAGAAGTGCAGGCGCAGGACGAGCGGGCGCAGCGCGGCCCAGCCGCTCGCCCGGCCGCCGCCCGGGGGTCCGTCCGCCGTTTCGGGGGTGTCGGGGCGTGCGAGGTCGTCGAGGGTCATGACGGTCCTTGGAGTCGTGACTCGAGTCGGAGTCGTGTCGTGCGTCGTGTGTCGACATGGGGAGGCGACCCCCGGTCGATCACGTCAGACGCGTGCTCCGAGGGCCGTGGCGCGGGGTGCGGGCCGGTCGGGCGGGCCGCGCCGGGAGACCGTGTGCGCGAGGACGACGCCGTGCAGGCGGCAGGTGTACGGGCTGACGCGTACGGGGCGGAGGGACGGTGCCACGGGGACCAGGACGCGCGCGACGGCGAGCGCGAGGCGCAGCGGGCTGAACGTGGACGCGCCGACGGTGCGGGCCAGTGCGAACAGCGCGGCCTCGCCCCGGGCCAGCCAGAGCCCGCAGACCAGGGCGGCCAGGAGGTGCGCGGCGAGCATCCCGGCGCCGGAGCCCGCGCCCATGGCGTGGCCCTGCGCCAGGGGTCCGGTGTGGGTCAGGTGCGCCGCGTGGGCCGCGTGGGTGAGGAAGGGGTCGGCGAGGACCGCCGCGGGCAGTTCGGCGGCGGTTCCGGCGAGGGCGCCGGCGCCGTCGGCCGCGAGTTCCGCGGTCCCGGTGTGCGCCGCCCCGGTCATCCCGGGCATGCCCTGCATCCCCGCCGTCCCTGCCGCGCCCGGCGTGGTGCCGGCCGGCCCGGGGTTCTCCCCCAGGCCGAAGAGCAGGTGCAGGATGCCCTGGACGGCCGTCAGGCCGGTCGCGAGGGCGGCGGTTCCGCGGCGGCGGCCGGCGGCGGACCAGGCGAGGGCGGCCACCCCGCCGAAGGCGGCGAGGAGGGAGCCGGGCGGGATCACGTGGGCGGACATGGACGAATGCCCCACAGCCGCCAACACCACGCACACCGCCGCGAACAGTGCGGCCCGGAGGGCGCGCAGGGGCGACCGGGTGTGCGTCATGGTGCGCCCATGCTGTCACCCCGGCACCCGGCACCGGTGATCGCCTCCCCCGCCCATCGGTTAACGTTCGTAGGCAACGTGCCTTTCGCACCGGTATCGGAGGATTCGCCGCATGCCCGCCATCCCCGCCACCACCGTCGCCAACCTCCGCGACCTCGGCACCCTCCCCCTCGGCGAGGGCCGCAGCGTCCGCGAGGGCCTGGTCTTCCGTTCCGGGCAGCTCGACCGGCTCGACGCGGAGGATCCGGTGGTGGCCGGACTCGGCATCCGTACCGTCGTCGACTTCCGCACCGCCGCCGAGCGCACCGAGCGGCCCGACCGCGTGCCGCCGGGCGGGCGGCTGGTCGTCGCGGACGTGCTCGCCGACTTCCTGGCGACCAGCGGCCTGCCGCCCGCGGCCCGGCTCAAGACGCTGCTGTCCGATCCGGCGCTGGCCGAGGAGCACCTGGGCGGCGGCCGGGCGCAGGCGGCCTTCGCCCGGACCTACCGGGCCTTCGTGAGCAGCGACTCGGCCCGCGCGTCGTACCGGGCGCTCCTCATGGAGCTGGGCGACCCCCACGCCGGCCCGCTGCTCTTCCACTGCACGGCGGGCAAGGACCGCACGGGGTGGGCGGCGACCGTGGTCCTCTCTCTGCTCGGCGCGGACGAGAGGACGGTGACGGACGAGTACCTTGCGGTCAATCCGGCGGTACGGGAGGCCTTCGCGCCGCTCATCGAGGGCTTCACGCTGCAGGGCGGCGACCCGGAGCTGGCACTGGCGCTGCTCGGGGTCGTACCGGGGTACCTGGAGGCGGCCCAGGACGAGGTCGCGGTGCGGCACGGGTCGATGGAGAAGTACGTACGGGAGGGGCTCGGGGTCCCGGACGAGACGGTCGCGGTCATCCGCGAGCGCCTGACGGTGTACGCGGCCTGAGGGTGGGCCGACCTGAGGGCGGGCCGTCCGGAGTGCGGGCCGTCCGGAGTGCGCGGCGGGCGGCGGGACGGCGGGGGCGGCCGGGGTCCGGGCAGCGGGGCAGGCCGGCGACCGGGGGGGCGGGGCAGGTCTGGGGTCGGGCAGCGGGGCAGGCCGGCGACCGGGGGCCGGGCCGACGCGGCGGGGACGGCGGGCCGCCGGGGCGGCGAGCCGCCGGGGTGACCATCGCATGATTCGCTCGTTCTGCTGAACGTGAGCACCCAGGAACTCGCCCCCTCCTCCCCCGTTCCCGACTCCTCCGGCCCGGTCGACGTCGAGCAGGCCGAGGCCGCGCTCGTCGAGCACTATCCGCGGCTCGTCCGGATCGCCTATCTGGTGTTGCCGCCCTCCCTCGGGCGCAACCGCCGGGTGCTCACCGCGCACGCGCTGGTGCAGCGCGCACTGCCGCGGCGGCGCGTCCACGGGACCGCCGGGGCGGTGCCCGGTGCGCGGCGGGCCACGGAGGACGCGGTCGACCCGGGGTACGCGTACGTACGGGGCGAGGTGCTGCGGCAGGCGCTGATCGCCGGGCTGCCGCTGCGGCGCCGGGCGCTGCCCCACCGGGCGCAGTTCCCGCCGCTGCTGCCGCACGTGTGGGGGCTGCGGCTGTTCCCGCGCGCGGGCGGCGCCGACGAACTGGCCCTGGACCAGCGCCTGTCCGCGCTCTCCGGACCGGCGCGGGCGGCGTACGTGCTGCGCGGCCTGGAGCGGCAGGGCGACCCGGAGGTGCTGCGGGTGCTGGCCGCCGCCGGGGTCGAGGAGCCGGCGGCCGCGCTCGGGGAGGCGGACGGCGTCGAGGCGCGTTACGCGCTCCTGGAGTCCCCGGAGTTCGACCCGTGCTCGCTCCAGGCGCGGCCGACGGATCTGATGCGGCGACGCCAGCACGGCCGGGCCGCGGCCGCGGCGGCCGTCGCCCTCCTCGTCTGCGGGGCACTGCTCGGGCTACCCGGGGACGGATGGGGCAGAAACGGTGCTGCGGCCCCCGCGTACGCCCGCAATCCGGCGGCGGAGGCGGCGCTGGATCCGGCCGGGGTGAAGCGGATCGGCCCGGCCGACTGGCGGTACGCGTCACGGACGGACTTCTCCGTGTGGCCGGCCCGTGGCGGGCTCGCCGGCGACACGGCGCTGCTGCGCCGGGCGCTCGCGGTGTGGGCCAGGCCGGGGCCGACCGTGCACGCCTCGGCGACGCCCGCCACACCGGTGGGGCCGCCGATGGGGCCGCCGCAGCTGCTGTTCGCGGGGGAGGTGGACGCGGTGCGCGTGGTGCTGTTCTTCGACGGCTTGCGGGTGGTGCGGTACGCGGAGCCGGTGGGGAGCACGAGCGGCGCGGCGCTGGACTTCGCGCGTACGGACGGGGCGGACGCCGTGGGTTCGGCGGCGCTGGTGGTGTCGCGCGCGGCCGGCAACGTGCGCTATCTGACGGCCCCGTGGGTGACGGAGGCGGCCGTGCGGGACCTGCTGGTGCCGGCGAAGGCCGCGCGGGTCCTCGTGCGGGACCGGTACGGGGTGACCGAGCCGATCCCGAGCCCGGTGACGGCGCGGAGCTGTACGCGGTGGAGCGCGCTGCGGCTGCGCGACGCGACGGGCGAGCGACTCCTGACCGACCTGGGCGAACTGGCCCCGGCGCGGCTCACCTCGGGCCCGCCCGGCCGGCCGGCGGACGTGACCGGCGGGGCGGCGCGGGAGGAGTGGGCGCGGGCGGCCTGCCAGCTCCTGGCGGTGCGCTCGCACGGCGTGCGGTCGGTCAACTCCTGGGCGTACACGACGCAGCGGCTGCCCGAGGGGGCGGGGAGCGCCGAGTGGCTGTGCGCGCGGGCGGAGACGTGGCGGGGCACCGGGAACCGTAGCCTCGCGCTCTTCCGCGCGCCGGGCACGACGGGCACGGCCGCGCTGGCCGCCCGCTCGGAGGGGTCGGCGGCCTGCGGGGCGCGGGATCCGCGGGTCCTGGCAGGGGTCGTCTGGCAGGCGAGAAGTGGCCAGTGGTACGTACTGGCGGCGGGATCGGAGGACTTCACGTCACTGGCGCTGTCGGGCGGGGTGAGGGGCCGCGCCGACGGGCACGTGCTGGCGGTGAAGGCCGCCCAGGGGAGCCGCGCGGACCTGACGGGCACCCTCGCGGACGGCACCCGCCTGCACGCCCTGCGCTGACGGGACGTCGCCGGCGCGAGGAACCGGCGCGAAGAGCCGGCGCGAGGAACCGGCGCGAAGAGCCGACGCGAAGAGCCGACGCGAAGAGCCGGTACGGGGAGCCGGCGCGAGGAACCGGTGCGAAAAAGGGGCTGCGCGGGATCTGGCCGGTTCGCTTACCGCTCAGTACATTGACGCCATGTCTAATACGCAGCCTGCACCGGTGGCGTCGGAACACATCGAGCTCAAGGCTCGCAAGGTGTCCTTCGACTGGGACGACACCCCGCTTCACTGGGTGCCCGACGACCCGTTCACCACCCACACCATCAACGTGCTGCACCTGCTGCTCCCGGCCGGCGAACGCTGGTTCGTGCACGTGTACCGGCAGGTGCTCCCCTACATCACCGACGACCGGCTGCGCGCGGACGTCATCGGCTTCATCGGCCAGGAGGCCGTCCACTCCCAGGCGCACGACGACGTGCTGCCGCACCTCAAGCGGCTGGGCCTCGACCCGACGCCGTACACCGCCCAGGTCGACTGGTTCTTCGAGAAGCTGCTCGGGGACCGGACGCTGCCGCCGGGGCGCCCCCGGCGGTGGTGGCTGATGGAGCGGGTCGCACTGATCGCCGCCATCGAGCACTACACCGCCTTCCTCGGCAACTGGGTGCTCAACGCCGAGGAGCTGGACCGGGTCGGCGCCGATCCGGTCATGCTGGACCTGCTCCGCTGGCACGGCGCCGAGGAGGTCGAGCACCGCTCGGTGGCCTTCGAGCTGTTCCTGCACCTCGACGGCAGCTACCGGCGGCGCGCCCGGACCTGGGCGACGGCCTTCACCGCGCTGGTGTTCCTGTGGCAGCGCGGGGTGCGGTTCTTCATGGAGAACGACCCCACGCTCCTCGACGCCAAGCCGTCCGTCGGCCAGTTCGTCCGCAAGGGCCGCGCCGGTGTCCTGCCGTCGACACCGGACATGCTGCGCTCCATCCCCCGCTACCTGAGCCGGGGCTACCACCCCTCCCAGGAGGGCGACACCGCCCAGGCCGTCGCCTACCTGGCCGGCTCGCCCGGCGCCAACGGAGGTCGCTGACCGTGCCCCGCATCCGTACCGTCGTCCTCGCCGCCGGCGGCGCCCTGCTCGTCAAGCGGGCGCTCCGGCGCCGGATCACCGCCTCGCCGCTGTGGCCGCTGCCCGCTCTGGAGGAGCCGGTCTCCGGGCGGGGCCGGCAGGCCACCGTCACCCGGCGGGTGCGCGTCGCCGCACGCGCCACGCCCGCCGAGGGCGTCGTCCAGCTCCGGCTCGAAGGCTCCGACCTGCCCGCCTGGCAGCCCGGCGCGCACATCGACCTCGTGCTGCCCTCCGGCACCGTCCGCCAGTACTCGCTGTGCGGCGACCCGGACGACCGCGCCGCCTACACGGTGGCCACCCGCCTCATCGAGGCCGAGCAGGGCGGCCGCGGCGGTTCGGCCGAGGTCCACGAACAGCTGCCCGTCGGCACGGAGATCGAGATCCGCGGGCCGCGCAACCGCTTCCCGCTGGCCCCCGCGCCCTCGTACGTCTTCGTCGCGGGCGGCATCGGGATCACCCCGGTCCTGTCGATGGTGCGGGCCGCGGAGGCCGCAGGTGCGGACTGGCGGCTGCTCTACTGCGGGCGGAGCCGGGCCGCCATGCCGTATCTCGCCGAGGTCGCCGCCCTCGGCGAGGACCGGACCACCGTGGTCGCCGAGGACGAGGACGGCCGCCCCGACCTCGCGTTCCTGGCCTCGGTGGGCGCCGCGACGGAGGTCTACTGCTGCGGCCCCGAGGGCCTCATGGCGGCGGTCGGCGCCGCCCTGCCCGAGGGCCGGACGCCGCGTCTGGAGCGCTTCTCGGCCGCCCGGACCGAGGGCGGCAAGGCCTTCGAGGTCGAACTCCGGCGTACCGGGCGGACGTTGACGGTGGCCCCCGACCGGTCGGTGCTGTCCGCGGTCCGCGAGGTCGTGCCGGACCTCCTCTACTCGTGCGAGCAGGGTTTCTGCGGGACCTGCCGGCAGCGGGTCCTGGCGGGCGAGATCGACCACCGCGACGAGCTGCTCACCGACGCCGAGCGGGACGATTCCATGCTGCTGTGCGTCTCGCGGTGCGCCGGGGAACGGCTCGTCCTCGATCTGTAGCCGCTACGGGAGGACCAGCCAGTCCAGGGCGAACGCGGTGGCCAGACCGCCCACCAGGAGCCAGGTGGCAAGCCGCGTGCGCCCGTTGCGGGAGAGCTCGATCACGACCCCGCAGAGGATCATGGCGAGCCCGTACACCCCGACGACGAGGACCGACGTGTGACTGGCCAGCCGGGCCACCAGCACGGCGCCCGTCACGACGAGCAGGACCGAACCGGCCACCACCCGGAGCAGTCGCGCCTGCCGGGGGGTCAGGCCGGCCGGCTCGTCCGTCGCGTCCGGCTCGTCGGTCGCGTCGGGCTCGTCCGCCGCGTCCGCGGTGTCCTGCTCGGGGGCCTGCTCAGAAGCGCTCATGTGCCGGGAGCGTATAGGACTCCCGTTAGGCTGTTCGCATGACGACCGGGGTGCGCCGCAGGATGGGCGTCGAGGAGCGCAAACAGCAACTGATCGGGGTGGCCCTTGAGCTGTTCAGCCACCGCTCCCCCGACGAGGTCTCCATCGACGAGATCGCGGCCGCCGCGGGCATCTCGCGGCCGCTCGTCTACCACTACTTCCCCGGCAAGCAGTCCCTGTACGAGGCCGCGCTGCGCCGCGCCGCCGACGAGCTGGCGGCCCGCTTCCTGGAGCCGCCGCAGGGCCCGCTCGGGGCGCGTCTGCTGCGGGTGATGGGCCGGTTCTTCGACTTCGTGGACGACCACGGACCGGGCTTCGCCGCGCTGATGCGGGGCGGCCCGGCGGTCGGCTCCTCGACCACCAACGCGATGATCGACGAGGTGCGGCAGGCCGCGTACGAGCAGATCCTGGCCCATCTGGAGGTCGACAGCCCCTCGGCGCGGCTCGAACTGGTCGTCCGCTCCTGGGTGTCGCTCGCCGAGACGACCGCGCTGCTCTGGCTGGACGGCCGCCGGGTGCCGCGCGCGGAGCTGGAACTGCAGCTCGTGCACGACTTCGCGGCGCTCGCGGCGGTGAGCGCGGCCTACGACACCGAGATGGCGGAGATCCTGGTCCGGATCATCGCCGACGAGCCGGCCGACGGCCCGTTCGGCGAACTGGTGGGCCGGCTCGTGGCGCTGGTTCCGGAGATCCCCGGTCAGCGCTTGGCGTAGGAGGGGTCGAGGTCGCGCACCTCGGCGGTGAGGGTGACGCCCTCTGCGTCCTTGAGGTACTCCGGCAGCAGCGCGAGGACCGCCGCGGAGAGCCGGGCCTTGGCCTCGGCGCTGCGCCCCGGGAGCAGGGCGATGTCGACGTGGACGAGCGCGGCCCCGTCCGCGCCGTCGCCGACCACGGTCTCCTCGATCTCGCGGAAGCTGGTGACGCAGCCGGCGAGGCGGGCTTCGACCGTCTCGACGACGACCGGGTGCAGCGCGCGGGCGAAGCCGCGCCGGTCGAGGGGCGCGGAGTAGTCGACGGTGATGTGCGGCATGGGAGTCGCTCCTGGTGATGCGGATGTCGGGGCACAGCTTGACCGGGCGCCCGCCCCGCGCACAAGGGACCGTCCGCTGGGCGAACGGTCCCTCGTCGCGTGCCCCGCCGCTAGCGCGCGGTGAAGACGGCCACCGTGCGGGCCGGGACCGTGAAGGTGCCGGAGCCCTGCTCGTACGCGGCGGCCTTGACCACCATGTCGGCGCCGTTCGCCTGGACCGGGTGCAGGCGGTATCCCTTGCCGGCCAGGTCGCCCACGGTCTGACGCTGCTCCCGCGGGGTGGCGTTGAGGACGACGACCAGGTCGCCCAGGCGCATGGTGATCACGCCCGGGGTCTCGTCGCGGCCCGAGAGCGGGAAGGACAGCGCGTCCTGGACCCTGGCGGCCGTGTCGAGGGAGAAGACGGGCTCACCGCTGCGGATCCTCAGCAGGTCGCGGTAGGCGCCGGAGGCGCCGTCGATCTCGGCGCAGCCGGGGGCCACGGCCGGGTCGGCGAGCAGCGGCTTCGCGTAGGACCACTTGGAGCCGTTGTCGGCGGCCGGTGGCAGGCCCCGGCCGAAGCCGTTGCCGTCGCGGCAGTCCCAGTGGATCGCGTTGAACCAGTCGCCGCTGTCGAAGGAGTTGCGGTCGAGGGACTTGGAGCGGAGCAGGTCCGAGCCGGCCTGGGAGAGCGCCGGCCCCTGCGAGAGGGTGGCCGTGGCCATGGCGAGGACCTGCATACGGGCCCGGTCGGCCGCCGGGGTGCCGGCCGGCAGTTTGAAGGCGAGGGCGTCGTAGAGGCTCTCGTTGTCGTGCGCGTCGGCGTAGGCGAGGGCGTCGCCGGGGGCGGCGGCGTAGCCGGCCGGGGCGCCGTTGTAGTCGACCTCGGAGCCCTTGACCGTGCGCCCGGAGGTGTCGGTGAAGGTGTAGGAGGCGAGGTTGCCGGAGAGCCCGACCTTGATCAGGTCCTGGTAGTGGAGCAGCCGGGCCTTCTGCTGTTCGGGGGTGCCGTTGGCGGCCGAGGCGTTGGGGTCGGTGTAGAGGCCGGAGGCGAAGCCCTGGACGCCGGGGTCCTCGTCGAAGGGGCCGCCGCCGCGGACGGCGTCGCGGGCCCGGTCGGAGAAGGTCGCGATGCCGGTGCCGGCCATGTTCTTCTGGGTGGCCTGGACGAAGCGGGCGTCGTCGGCAATCTCGCCGAAGTTCCAGCCCTCGCCGTAGAGGACGATCGCCTTGCCGTCGACGCCGTCCTTCTCGACGGTCAGCGCGTCCAGCGCCTTGCGGACGGCGAGGATGTTCGCCTTCGGGTGGTGGCCCATGAGGTCGAAGCGGAAGCCGTCGACCTTGTACTCCTTGGCCCAGGTGACGACCGAGTCGACGACGAGCTTGCCCATCATGGCGTTCTCGGGCGCCGTGTTGGCGCAGCAGGTGGAGGTGGCGACGGAGCCGTCGGCCTGGAGGCGCTGGTAGTAGCCGGGGACGATCCGGTCGAGGACGGACTTGTCGGACTGTCCGGCGGCGACGGTGTGGTTGTAGACGACGTCCATGACGGTGCGCAGGCCGTCGCCGTTGAGGGCCTGGACCATCCGCCGGAACTCGACGGTGCGGCGGCTGCCTTCGGGATCGGTGGCGTACGAGCCCTCCGGCACGGTGTAGTGCAGCGGGTCGTAGCCCCAGTTGTAGGCGTCCTTGGCCGCGGCGGCGGTGACGCAGGCCTGCTGCTCCTCGGAGTCGGGGGCGTAGACCTTCAGGTCGCAGGCGGGCGCGGTCTGCTCGGACCTCTTCTCGGGGATGGTGCCGATGTCGAAGGCGGGCAGCAGGTGGACGTAGGAGGTACCGGCGGCGGCGAGGGCCTTGAGGTGGCGGGAGCCCTTGCTGTCGCCGTCGGTGAAGGCGAGGTAGGTGCCCCGGTGGTCAGCCTTGGCGGTGGGGTCGGCGACGGAGAAGTCGCGGATGTGGAGTTCCTGGATCTGCGCGTCGCGCAGCGGCACGGCGGCGGGCTTCCGCAGGGTCTTCCAGCCCGCGGGCGCGAGGGCCGGGTCGGCGAGGTCGACGACGAGGCTGCGCGCGGAGTCGGTGGTGAGGGCGGTGGAGTAGGGGTCGGTGACCCGGTTCTCGACGATCTTCCGGACGCTGGGCGCCCAGACCTTCACCACGTACCGGTACGGCTTGCCCGTCCAGCCCCGGGTGCCGGTGACGGACCAGACGCCGGAGGCGTCGTCGCGGCGCATCGGGACGGTCCTGCCGTCGAGTTCGAGGGCGACGGACCGCGCGGTCGGGGCCCAGAGCGACAGGGTGGGGCGGCCGCTGCGGAAGACCGGGCCGAGCGCGGCGCCGGTGGCCTTCGCCGCGTAGAGGTCGTCGAGGACGCCGGCGGTCTGGACGCCGGTGGCGGTGAGGACGGCGCCGTTCGCCGCGTACTGGGCGGCGACGAGCTGGCCCCGGAGGGCGGCGCGGACACGGTCGCGGTCCCGCGGGTCCACGGTGTACGCCCCGTACGCCCTCAGGTGCGGGTAGGCGGCCTTCTGTGCGTCGGTGAGCCGGGTACGGTTCAGGCGGAGCACCGTGCGGTCGCCGGCGAGGGCTCCGTCCTGCACGGTGACCGATCCCTCGCGGGAGGCGAGGAGCACGGTGGAGGCGGCGGCGTCGCTGCCGTTCCAGGCGATGGTGTCGGCGTCGATCCAGACGGCCTGGGACTTGGTGAGGTCCAGGGCCGCGCCGCTGCCCTTGGGCTGCGGCAGCAGGTACTTCTCCTGTCCGCCGAGCAGCCACACCTCGTGGCCGGCGGCCTTGAGGTCGAGGGACTGGTCGGTGGGCAGGTCCTTCTCGTCGCCCTTGTGCAGGATGTAGCTGAGCGAGGTCGCGCCGGCCGCGAGGGGGACCTCGAAGACGGCTCCGTACGCGTCCGTGCGGACGGGCTGGAGCGGCCTGCTCCAGTCGGTGGGGTTCGCGGCGCCGGTCCAGGTGTGCAGGCCCCACCCGGTGTGGTCGCCGTCGGCACGCTTGTAGTGCAGGACGGCCTTGGTGGTGTCCTGGGGCGGGTAGGCGCCGTCGGGGGCGGAGGTGCGGACCTCGGGCCGGCCCTGCTCGATCCAGACCTCGCCGGTCTTCGAGAGGTCGATGCTGCGGTCGGCTTCGGTGTCCTTCACGCCGTCCTTGTTCACGGCGATGAAGCCGACCGAGGAGGCGCCGGGCTTGAGCCTGACGTAGGCGAAGGCTCCGTAGGCGTCGCGGCCGGTGAAGGGCTTGCCCGCGGGCCAGCTGGTGCCCTCGCCGTCGGCGATGTCGCCCCAGGTGTACAGGCCCCAGTCGGCGTAGTCGCCGTCGGCGCGCTTGTAGTGGACGACCGCGTAGTCGCGCTGGGTGGCGGTCGGCGGCTGCTCGACGGCCGGGGCGCCGCTGGTGGTCGCGGCGGTCGCGCTCGCGGTGCGGCCCGCGCCGTCGACGACGACGGCCTTGTAGCGCAGGGCGGTTCCGGCGGGCGCGGTGACCTTCTGGGTGACCTTGTAGGGCGCGTGGTCGGCGGAGCCGAGGACCTGCCACGGCCCGTTGCCGGTCTGGGCGGCGAACACGACGCGGTTCAGGCCGCCGCCGGTGACGTCGGCGCCGAGCTCGACGGTGCCGGTGGCGCCGGCGGCGGGGGGATTCAGGGTGAGCCGCGGCGCGGTGGCCGGGGCCGGGAGCGGCCGGTCGGCCTTGAGGACGACGGCGGACAGGGCCGGGACGGTCACGGTGACCTTGCCGTCCTTCGCGGTGACGGCGCCCGTGCCGCCGTACAGGACCCGGAAGGCGGCCGAGTCGACGGGCACGGTGACCGTCTGCGGGGTGGTGGCGCTGTTGGCGGCGACGAGGTACTCGGTGCGCTGCCGGGCGTCCGTGCGGGAGAAGGCGTAGACCGATCCCTGGGACCAGCGCTCCTGCTGGATGCCGTCGCGCAGCGCGGGGTGCTTCCGGGTGAGCGCGGAGAGCTCGGCGATCTGGCGGTAGAGCGGGTGGGTGGTGTCGTAGGCGTCGCTCGCGTGGGTGCGGTCGGTGCCGAGCTGGTCGTCGTCGAGGTAGTCGGCGGTCCGGGAGGCGAAGAGGCTCTGCCGGGCGTCCTTGTCGCCGCCGGCGCCGGTGAAGCCCTGCTCGTCGCCGTAGTAGACGACGGGGTTGCCGCGGCTGAGGAACATCAGCTCGTTGGCGAGGCGGTAGCGCTGGAGGAGTTCGGCCTCGCCGGCCCGGGGGTTGTCCTGCTTGAGGAAGGTGCCGAAGCGGCCCATGTCGTGGTTGCCGAGGAAGGGCACCGACTCGTAGGCGTTGGCCTTGTCGGTGGTGTAGCGGTAGTCCTGCGCGAAGAGGTTCGCCAGCTTGTCGGCGGGGCCGCTCTGGGAGGCGAAGGTGCGGGCGGCGTCCTGGAAGGGGAAGTCGAGGGTGGCGTCGAGGCGTCCCTCGGTCACGTACGGGGCGGTGACCGCCGGGTCGGCGGAGTAGACCTCGCCGAACATGAAGAAGTCCTTGCGCCCGCGCCTGGCCGCGTACTCGTCGAGGGCCGTGGCCCACTGGGTCCAGAACTCGGTGTTGACGTGCTTGACGGTGTCGATGCGGAAGCCGTCGATGTCGAAGTCGCGCACCCAGCGCTGGTAGATCTTCTCCATGCCCTCGACGACCTCGGGACGCTCCGTCCACAGGTCGTCCAGACCGACGAAGTCGCCGTACGAGGAGGACTCGCCTGCGAAGGTGGAGTCGCCCCGGTTGTGGTACATCGTCGGGTCGTTGAGCCAGGCGGGGACCTTGACGTCCTTCTCGTCCGCGGCGACGACGGGGGTGCGCGGGAAGGAGTCGCGGTCGACGGCGGGGAAGCGCCGGGTGCCGTCGGCGTAGTCGGCGTCGTCGAAGGGCACGCCGTCCTTGGTCAGGTAGGGGAAGGCGCCCTTGGCGAGGTAGCCGTAGGACTTCTCCTCGTAGTCCACGACGTCGGCGGTGTGGTTGGTGATGACGTCGAAGAAGACCTTCATGCCCTTGGCGTGGGCGGTGGCGATCAGCCGCTTGAGGTCGTCGTTGGTGCCGAAGTGCGGGTCGACCTGGGTGAAGTCGGTGATCCAGTAGCCGTGGTAGCCGGCGCTGGCGTCCTTGCCCTCGCCCTGGACGGGCCGGTTCTTGAAGATCGGCGCCATCCAGATGGCGGTGGTGCCGAGGCCCTTGATGTAGTCGAGGCGCTGGGTGAGGCCCTTGAGGTCGCCGCCCTGGTAGAAGCCCTTGTCGCCCGGGTCGAAGCCGGTCGCCGTGCGGCTGCCGGTGAGGCCGCCGCGGTCGTTGGAGGCGTCGCCGTTGGCGAAGCGGTCGGGCAGGACGAAGTAGAACTGCTCGCGGGTCAGGTCGTGGCGGGCCGGGGTGGCCGCGAGGGCCCGGTCGGAGGGCGGGGCCGGGGGCCGCGGCGAGGCCGTGGCGGGGATGCCGGGCACGAGGGCGGCGCACAGCGCGGCGGCCAGGACGACCGCCGTTCTCTTGCGTGTCACGGGAATGCTCCCAGGAGGACGGGAAGGGGGGCCGCCCCGGTCGGGGCGGCCCTGGGACGCGGGGAACGTCAGTTGCGGAAGGTGTCGTTCAGGGCGACCTGGCCCGAGGCGGGGACGGTCGCGGTGCGGTTGGCACCGGACTCCCAGGTCACGTTGCCGGCCTCGTCCTTGCGGATGTACTTGTACTCGAAGGCCGTTCCGGCGGGCAGCGTCACGGCGAGCTTCCACACGGGGTACGCGGCGGGGTCGAGCTTGAGGGCGGCGGCCGGGGACCAGTTGCCGAGTTCGGCGCGGTTGCCGGTGACGTAGACGTTCTGGCCCGTCACCGTGGTGGCGTTGACGTTGAAGGAGGCGCCGGCGGTGACCGCCTGGGCGGCGCAGGTCCGGGCGCCGGCGTGCAGCGCGAGGGCGGTGTCGGCGCCGAGGGTGGCCGTGAACTGGCCGGTGGAGTTCACGGTCACGGCTTTGCCGCTCTGCACGTCGCAGTAGGAGCCGCCGGGCAGGGAGGTCTGGAAGGTGCGGGTGAGGGCCGAGGTCTCGTGGTTGATCGCCACGTAGGCCTTGGTGCCGCGGCCGAACGCGATCGCGTTGTTGCCGTTGTCCCACCAGTCGGTGACGGCCTGTCCGCGGGAGGTGTTGCGGAAGGCGACCATGGAGGAGATCTCGCGCCAGGCGTGCTGGCACTTCCAGCCGTTGCTGTAGCAGGCGTTCACCTGGTGCCCGTTGGGGGCGCCGGCGTCCTTGTCGGTCCACTCGTAGCCGGAGTGGACGTCCGGGGAGCCGTAGGGCCAGGCCAGCATGAACACGGAGGCCAGCGTGTAGGAAGCGCCGGACTTGTAGGTGAGGGTGTCGCCGCCGCGCTCGGTGTCGTGGTTGTCGACGAACACGGCGGACTGGCCGCTCGGCATGTAGCCCCAGGCCTCGCCGAAGTTCTTCAGGTACGAGAGCTTCTCGTTCTGCAGGACCCGCTTGAGGTCACGGGCGTAACGGAACTCCTGGACGTCGCCGTTGCCGAGGTACTCGCTCGGGGAGACGGCCTCGCCGGCGCCGTAAATGGCCTCCTGCTTCCAGTAGGCGGAAGGATTCGTCAGCCGGGACTTGATGTTGGCGAGGTCGGCGGCCGGGATGTGCTTGGCTGCGTCGATGCGGAAGCCGTCGACGCCCAGCGACAGCAGGTCGTTGAGGTAGGCGGCTATCCGGCCGCGCACGTACGCCTCGCCGGTGTCGAGGTCGGCGAGATTGACGAGCTCGCAGTTCTGGACGTTCGCCTTGTCCTGGTAGTTGGAGATGGTGGCGCGGCAGTCGTCCATGTCGGCGCCGGAGTAGACGCCGGGGTAGTTGTACTTGCTGTAGGTGGATCCGCCGGTGCCGGTGTAGGTGGCGTTGGGGTCCGACGGTCCGGCCATGTGGTTGACGACGGAGTCGGCGACGACCTTCACCCCTGCGGCGTGGCAGGTGTCGATCATGCTCTTGAAGGCGGTGCGGTCGCCGAGCGGTCCGGCGATCTTGTAGCTGACGGGCTGGTAGGCGGTCCACCACGGGGATCCCTGGATGCGCTCCTGGGGCGGTGAGACCTGCACGTAGCCGTAACCCGCGGGACCGAGCTGGTCGGTGCAGGCCTTGGCCACCGAGGCGAAGTTCCACTCGAACATCACCGCGGTGACGTCCTTCTCGCCAGGGGCCGAGGCCTGTGCGGTGGGGGTTCCCGTGACGGCCACGGCGGCTCCTGCCACAAGGGCGAGTGCAGCGGCCACGGTCTTTCTTGCCATTTCTCCTCCTGTACGACGTCCCTGTCGCAAGAAGTTGCCGAAAATGACAGCAACTGTTTTCAGCCGCGACCGTAGGGGCGCACAGGCGTGCGGTCAACCCTTCGAACAGACCAAGGGAAGGGTTTACGAAAGGAGTTGCGGCGGCTGCGCCGTGGAACCGCGCACGACCAGCTCGGGCTGGAAGACGAACTCCGTGCGCTGGACCGGGTTTCCCTCGATCTCCTCCAGGAGCGCGCCGACCGCCGCCGTCGCCATCGCCTGCACCGGCTGGCGCACGGTGGTCAGCGGCGGGTCGGTGAACGCGATCAGCGGGGAGTCGTCGAAGCCGACCACCGACACGTCGCGGGGCACGTCGAGGCCCCGGGCGCGGGCCGCCCTGACCACCCCGAGGGCCATCAGGTCGGAACCGCACACGATGCCGGTGCAGCCCTCGGCGATCAGCAGGTCGGCGGCGGCGTGGCCGCCCTCCACGCCGAACAGGGTGGGCTGCACGAGGCGTTCGGCCTCGGCCCGCTCCACCCCCAGCTGTTCGCGGAGCTCGGCGCAGAAGCCCTCCGCCTTGCGGCGCGAGGGCACGTAACGGGTCGGCCCGATGGCGAGCCCGATCCGCTCGTGACCGAGCTCGACCAGGTGCCGTACGGCCATCCTGGCCGCCGCGCGGTCGTCGGGCGAGACGAAGTTGGCGTCGACGTGTTCGTTGAAGCCGTTGATGAGGACGAACGGCACCCCCCGCGCGGCCAGCCGGGTGTAGCGGGCCGGGTCGGCGCTGGCGTCGGCGTGCAGGCCGGACAGGAAGACGATGCCGGCCACCCCGCGCTCCACCAGCTGCTCGACGAGCTCGTCCTCGGTCGCGCCGCCCGGCATCTGCGTGCACAGCACCGGGGTGTAGCCGTACCCGGCCAGGACCTGCTCGATGACCTGGGCGAAGGCCGGGAAGATGGGGTTCGTCAGCTCGGGCACCACCAGACCGATGAGGCCCGCGCTGCGGCGTTTGAGACGTACCGGACGCTCGTAGCCGAGCACGTCGAGCGCGGCCAGCACCTTGTGCCGGGTCGCGCCGGCCACCCCCGCCTTGCCGTTGAGGACCCGGCTGACGGTGGCCTCGCTCACCCCGGACTGGGCGGCGATGTCCGCGAGCCGCGGGGCGCCCCCTCCGGCGCCCCGCGGCAGGGGGATCGTCACACCGCCCACCAGGCGGTGGTGTCGGCGGGCAGCTCGGCCGCGCCCTCGACGATCCGGATCTCCTCGTTGGAGAGAAGGAACCGGCCAGGCAGCGGGACGGTGATGGCCCGGCCGGTGGTGTTGGCGGTGCAGACGAAACCGTCGCGGCGGAAGACCAGCACGCCCTCGGGGGCGTCCTGCCACTCCACGGACTCGCCCGCACCGAGCCCCGGCTGAGCGCGGCGCACGGCGAGCGCGCTGCGGTACAGCTCCAGGGTGGAGGTGGGGTCACCGGTCTGGGCCTCGACGCTCAGCCCGCCCCAGGCGGCGGGCTGCGGCAGCCAGGAGCCGCCGGTCCCGAAGCCGTACGAGGAGCCCTCGACGGTCCACGGCAGCGGCACCCGGCAGCCGTCGCGGAAGCCGTCCTGGCCGGTGGCCCGCCAGAACGACGGGTCCTGGCGGACCTCGTCGGGCAGGTCGGTGACGTCGGGCAGGCCGAGCTCCTCGCCCTGGTAGACGTAGGCGGAGCCGGGCAGCGCCAGCATCAGCAGGCTCGCGGCGCGGGCGCGGCGCAGCCCGAGGGCGCGGTCGCCGGGGGTGCGCAGCTGGGTGCCGAGGCCCGCCGGGTTGGCGAACCGGGTGGCGTGCCGGGTGACGTCGTGGTTGGAGAGCACCCAGGTGGTGGGGGCGCCGACCGGGCGCATCGCGGCGAGCGAGGCGTCGATGACGGACCGCAGCTCGGCGGCGTCCCAGTGGGTGCCCAGGTACTGGAAGTTGAAGGCCTGGTGCATCTCGTCGGGGCGCACGTAGTTCGCGGTGCGGTCGACGGTGGGGGTCCAGGCCTCGGCGACGAGGACGCGCTCGCCGTCGTACTCGGCGAGCACCGTGCGCCAGGAGCGGTAGATCTCGTGGACGCCGTCCTGGTCGAAGAAGGGCATGACGTCGTTGCCGAGCAGCTTGAGCTGGTCGTGGGCGCCGATGTCGGGCAGGCCGGCGGCCTTGACCAGGCCGTGTGCGACGTCGACGCGGAAGCCGTCGACGCCCATGTCCAGCCAGAAGCGCAGGATCGAGCGGAACTCGTCGCGGACGGCGGGGTGTTCCCAGTTGAAGTCGGGCTGCTCGGGCGCGAAGAGGTGCAGGTACCAGTCGCCGGGCGTGCCGTCCGGGTTCTCCGTGCGGGTCCAGGCGGGGCCGCCGAAGATGGACTCCCAGTCGTTGGGCGGGAGTTCGCCGTCGGCGCCCTGGCCGGGGCGGAAGTGGTAGCGCTCGCGCAGCGGGGAGCCGGGGCCCTCGCGCAGTGCGCGCTGGAACCACTCGTGCTGGTCGGAGGAGTGGTTGGGCACCAGGTCGACGATGATCCGCAGACCCAGGTCGTGGGCCTCGCGGATGACGGCGTCGGCGTCGTGGAGCGAACCGAACATCGGGTCGATGGCCCGGTAGTCGGCGACGTCATAGCCCGCGTCGGCCTGCGGGGAAGCGTAGAAGGGAGAGAGCCAGACGGCGTCGACGCCGAGTTCCTTCAGGTACGGCAGCCGGCTGCGGATGCCCGCCAGATCGCCCATGCCGTCGCCGTTGCCGTCGGCGAAGCTGCGGGGGTAGACCTGGTAGATCACCGCGTCTCTCCACCAGCCCGACTGCGTACCGGTGGCGGTTGCGGCGTCGGCGGGGGCGGCGAGGTGCTGGGTCATGTCTTCCTTGATTCGTAAGGAGTGTGCGGACACGGAGTGCGCGGACACGGTGGCTCTTCCGCGCTCAGCCCTTGACGGCGCCGGCGGACATGCCGGTCACCAGGTGGCGCTGGGCGAAGAGGAACACCAGGGCGGCGGGGATGGCGATGAGCACGGAGGCCGCGGTCATCGGACCCCACTGGGCGCCGTACTGGTTGACGAACTTCTGCAGTCCGCCGGCGAGGGTCAGGTTCTCGTCGCCGACCATGAAGGCGGAGGCGTAGGCGACCTCGCTCCAGGCGGTGATGAAGGAGTAGAAGGCGGTGACGGCGATGCCCGGCTTGGCGAGCGGCAGGATCAGCCGCCAGAAGGTGCCGAAGGGGGTGAGGCCGTCGACCTGGCCCGACTCGTCGATCTCGCGCGGGATGGTGTCGAAGAAGCCCTTCATCATCCAGGCGCAGAACGGGACGGCAATGGTCAGGTACGTGACGACCAGGCCGGTCGGGCTGTTGAGCAGGCCCATCGACGCCATGATGTTGTAGATCGGCACGATGAGGACGGCGACCGGGAACATCTGGGTGACCAGCAGGGTCCACATGAGCCCGCGCTTGCCGGGGAACCGGAAGCGGCTGACCGCGTAGCCGGTGGTGGAGGAGACGAAGACGCCGAGCACGGTGGTGAGGGCGGCGACGAGCAGCGAGTTGCCGAACCAGGTGAGGAACGGGGTGTCGTTCAGCAGGTTCGTGTAGTTCTCGAGCGTCGGCTCCTTGACGAAGTCCGTGGTGCTCGCGAACTTCGCCGGCTTGAGCGAGGTCAGCAGCACCCAGAGCACCGGGAAGACGGCGATCACGGAGGCGACGATCAGGGTCGCGTGCAGCCCCACGGAGGCGAGCGGCGAACGGCGGCCGCGACGGGGGGTGTGGACGGCGGTGGTCACCAGACTTCTCCCTGCTTGCGGAGGACTCGCCGGTAGACCGCGGCGAAGACCATCAGGAGGATCAGGATCAGCACGCCCCAGGTGGAGGACTGCGCGTAGTCGCGGGGGCTGATCTCGAAGGAGAACTTGTAGGCCTGGGTCACCAGGATCTGGGTGGCCTCGCCGGGACCGCCCCGGGTCAGCAGGAAGATCACCGGGAACATGTTGAAGGTCCAGATGGTGCTCAGCAGGATCACCGTGGTGCTGACGGACCGCAGCCCGGGCAGGGTGATGTGCCGGAAGCGCTGCCAGGCGCCGGCGCCGTCCATCTCGGCGGCCTCGTACAGCTCGCCGGGGATGGACTGGAGACCGCCGAGCAGGGCGACCATCATGAACGGCACACCGAGCCAGACGTTCACGGCGATGACCGAGAACTTGGCCCAGGTGGGGTCGTTGAGCCACGGCACGGCGTCGATGCCGCCGCCCGCGAGCAGCTGGTTGAGGATGCCGCGGCGCTCGTCGTAGAGGAAGCGCCAGGCGAAGACGGAGACGAAGCCGGGGACGGCCCAGGGCAGGATCAGCAGCATCCGGTAGACGGAGCGGCCGGCCATCTTCCGGTTGAGGATGTTGGCGAGCGCGAGGCCGAGGGCGAAGGTCACCGACACACAGGAGACCGTCCACACCAGGGTCCAGCCGAGCGTGCCGAGGAACTGGCCGCCGGTGAGCGCGTCGGTGTAGTTCTGCAGGCCCTTGAACTCGTAGGTCGCGGGGATGTGGTTGACGCCGATGGAACGCTCGACGTTGCGTTCGTTGGCGTCGGTGAGCGACAGCCAGACGCCGCGGACCAGCGGGTATCCGATGATCACGCCGATCACGAGCACGACCGGGGCGACCATCGCCCAGGCGTACCAGTGGATGGAGAGCGAACGCCGCACGGCGCCCTGGCCCCCGCCCTTGTGCTTGCCAGTTCCGCGGCTCCGGCCGCGGGCGACGTTCTCGCCCGCGGCCTTCGCCACCGACTGGCTGCTGGTGTCCACAGCCATCAGCCGGTCTGCCTTCCTTCCCGCTTCCGTGTCTTTACTTCCAGTCCTTCAGGAGCTTGCGGTAGGAGTCGCCCGCCGTCTTCGCTCCCTGCTCCGGGGTGGCCTGGTTGGTGAGGACCTTGGTGTACTCGGTGACGAGCGGGGCGAAGAGGCTGCCGCCCTCGGGGATCCACGGGCGCTCGACGGCCTTGTCGACGACCGGCTTGAAGAAGGTGATCATCTCGTTGGTGGCCACCTCCGTCTTGCCGTAGGCCGAGCTGCGCGTCGGGAGCAGGCTGAGCTCCTTGGCGACCTGGGCCTGGACCTCGGTCGAGCTCATGTACTCGACGAAGGCGTAGGAGGCGTCCAGGTTCTTGGAGCCGGCGTAGACGGCGAGGTTGTGGCCGCCCTGCGGCGCGCCCTGGCCGGCGGAGCCGGCCGGGACCGGGGCGATCCCCAGGTTCGCCTTGTCGGCGAACTCCTTGCCCGTGTAGGTGTCGGCGACGGCCCACGGGCCGTTGATCATCATCGCGACCTTGCCGTCCTTGAAGGCGGCCTGCATGTTGTCCCAGCCGTTGGTCGCGTCGGTGATCGCGGCCTTGGAGTCGACCAGGTCCTTGACGGTCTTGAAGGCCTTGACGCCGGCGGGGTTGTCGATCGTGACGGTCTTGGTGTCGGCGTTGACCATGTCGCCGCCCTCGCCGTACAGGAAGGAGAGGAACCAGTAGGCGTCGTCACCGCGCAGGTAGAGGCCGGTCTTGCCGGTCTTCTGCTTGATCTTGGCGGCGACGGACTTCAGCTCGTCGATGTTCTTGGGGACCTCGACGCCGGCGTCCTTGAAGATCTTCTTGTTGTAGAAGATGCCCATGGAGTCGATGACCTGCGGCACGGCGTAGGTCTTGCCGTTGTACTTGGTCGACGCGGCGGCCTGCTTGAGGAAGTCGTCCTTGTCCTTCAGGGCGGCGGTGCCGTCCAGCGGGGCGAGGTAGCCGAGGTTCGCGAAGTCCGGGGTCCAGGCGACCTCGGAACGGATCACGTCGGGGGCGCCGGCGCCGGACTGGGCGGCGTTCTTGAACTTGTTCTGGGCGTCGCCGAAGGGCACGTTGACGTACTTGATCGTGACCTTGGGGTGCTTCTTGGTGAAGTCCTCGGCGATCTTCTTGAAGACCTTGTCCTCGGAACCGACCGTGGAGGTGTCCCACCAGGTGACGGTGCCGGAGAGCTCGCCCGAGCCCTTCGCGCCGCCGTCGGTGGATCCGTTGTCGCTTCCGCACGCCGCCAGGGTCACGCCCAGGGCCGCGACCAGCGCGGTGGCCGCTATGCCACGCCGCATGTGAACTCCTTCAGGTGGTCCCGGATGACGAGGGGCTGGAACCTTCCTCTGCGACCGCTCCCTCGCGGCGCGCCGGGTTGCCAGGAACGTAACAGGGATGAAAACGAGCCGAAAGAGCTTGCGTGAAATTTCTGCAAGACCCGGCGATCGTTACATCCACGTGTCCCTAAGGTTGCCGACGAGCCGCTTGACAGCTTCCGGGGCGCGCCACCGCTTGCAAGAACTTGCGCAAGACCACCGACAACGGCCGGAACCCGCGTTCGGTGGGCAATCCGACGCATGACCGGTACAGTCCACTCCCATGACCGCGCGGCTCTCCGACATCGCAGCCCAGGCGGGGGTCAGTGAAGCCACAGTCAGCCGCGTGCTCAACGGCAAGCCCGGTGTGGCCGCGGCCACCCGTGAATCCGTGCTCGCCGCACTCGACGTGCTCGGCTACGAGCGCCCCGTACGGCTGCGCCAGCGCAGCGCGGGCCTCGTCGGACTCATAACCCCCGAACTGGACAACCCGATCTTCCCCGCGCTCGCGCAGGTCATCGGGCAGGCCCTCACCCGTCAGGGATACACCCCGGTGCTGGCCACCCAGACCCCCGGCGGGTCCACGGAGGACGAGCTCACCGACATGCTGGTGGAGCGCGGGGTCTCCGGCATCATCTTCGTCTCCGGGCTGCACGCCGACACCACGGCCGACACCACCCGCTACGACCAGCTGCGCGGCAAGGGCGTCCCGTACGTCCTCATCAACGGCTTCTCCCCCCGGGTGCAGGCCCCCTTCGTGTCCCCCGACGACCGGGCCGCGATGGTGCTCGCCGTGACGCACCTGGCGGCGCTCGGGCACACCCGGATCGGACTGGCCGTCGGACCGAAGCGCTTCGTGCCGGTGCTGCGCAAGATCGAGGGTTTCCGCAAGGGCATGCAGGAGCGGTTCGGGCTCGCCCCCGAGGAGGCCGAGGAGCTGATCCAGCACTCCCTCTACACCCTGGAGGGCGGCCAGGCCGCCGCGTCCGCGCTCATCACCAGGGGCTGCACCGCGATCGTGTGCGCGAGCGACATGATGGCGCTCGGCGCGATCCGGGCGGCCCGGCAGCAGGGGCTCGAGGTGCCGAAGGACGTGTCGGTGGTCGGCTTCGACGACTCCCCGCTCATAGCCTTCACCGATCCGCCGCTGACCACGATCCGGCAGCCGGTGCAGGCCATGGGGCAGGCGGCGGTGCGGGCGCTCCTGGAGGAGGTCGGCGGCACGCCGGCCCCGCACAGCGAGTTCGTCTTCATGCCCGAGCTGGTGG
Organism: Streptomyces sp. NPDC101191; assembly: GCF_044767915.1. Taxonomy (NCBI): domain Bacteria; kingdom Bacillati; phylum Actinomycetota; class Actinomycetes; order Kitasatosporales; family Streptomycetaceae; genus Streptomyces; species Streptomyces sp. NPDC101191. The sequence goes on along the minus strand of NZ_JBIWOU010000006.1, from coordinate 170,159 downwards.
TTCGGGGTTCCACGGCATCCGCTCCCGCGCCCTCGGTCGCGAGTCCCTCTCCTTCTCCTTCTTGAGGCTGAGAGGGTGCGCCTCATACCCGACCGAGGGATGATCGGTCGAAGGAACGGGATCTGGCAGACTCTCCTCCCATGGGTGAAACGACCGTGAAGACCTCGGAAAGTCGGACGACCCCGTCGTCACCCACCGTGGACGGCGGCAGGTTCACGCGCGCGCTGCGCGTCCGTACCCCGCGCCGGCCCCGGATCTGGTTCGAGATCCTGCTCATCGCGGTCAGCTACTGGCTGTACTCGCTCATCCGCAACGCGGTGCCCGAGCAGAAGGCCCAGGCGCTCAAAAACGCCGACTGGATCTGGCAGGTCGAGCACTCCCTCGGCCTCGCCTTCGAGCACACCGTCAACCAGGCCGTGAACTCGGTGACATGGCTGATCGTGTCGATGAACTACTACTACGCCACCCTGCACTTCGTCGTGACGATCGGTGTGCTCGTGTGGCTCTACCGTTCGCAGCCGGGCCGTTACGCGGCGTTCCGCACGGTCCTGTTCGCCACGACTGCCGTGGCCCTGGTCGGCTACTACCTGTACCCGCTGGCCCCGCCGCGCCTCATGAACGGGCAGCAGTTCGTCGACACCGTGCTCGTGCACCACACCTGGGGCTCGATGGCCTCGGGCAACCTCAAGCACATGTCGAACCAGTACGCGGCGATGCCGTCGATGCACATCGGCTGGTCGCTGTGGTGCGGCGTGACGATCTTCCTGCTCGCCAAGGCGCCCTGGGCCCGGATCCTCGGCCTTCTCTATCCGACGGCCACCCTGATCGTCATCGTGGCCACCGCGAACCACTTCTGGATGGACGCGGTCGGCGGCGTGATCTGCCTGGCCTTCGGCTTCATGGTCTCGTACTTCTGGTACGGCTCCCGCCCGCACCGGCTCCCCCGCCTCGTGGAGCCCGCCGCGTCGGTCCCGCAGGGCGTGCCGCGGGGCGGTCCGTCCCCGGCGCCGGGGACGGACCAGGAGTCCGCGGAGCAGGAGAAGGTCAGCTCCGGAAGGTGATCCGGCCGCCGCTCACGGTGAGCCGGACCGGGGCTGTCGCCGTCTCGTCGGCCGGGGCCTCGACCGGGTCGACGGCGAAGGCCGTGAGGTCCGCCCGGTAGCCGGGGGCGATCCGGCCCGCGTACCGCTCCTCCCCCGCGGCGAGCGCCGCGTGCGTGGTCATGCCCTCCAGGGCCATCGCCCCGGTGAGGCCGGCCCGTGCCGAGGCCGCGCCGCGCGGGGCCCGGGCGGTCGCGAGGACCTGGCGGGCGTCGTGGTGCGCGATGGGCCAGTCCGAGCCGAGCGCGAGCGCCGCGCCCGCGTCCCTGAGGTCCCGGCAGCGCCAGGCCCGGGCGGCCCGTTCCTCGCCGAGCCGCTTCGACCACTCGTCGGTGCGGTCGGCGCGGGTGTAGGCGGTGTGCGGGGGCTGCATCGACGCGACGACGCCGAGCGCGGCGAAGCGGGCGAGCTGGGTGTCGGGGACGGTCTCGATGTGCTCGATCCGGTGCCGGGGGCCGGCCCCGAGGGTCTCCACGGTGTCCAGGACGTGGCGGACCGCCGCGTCGCCGATGGCGTGGGTGGCGGTGCCGACGCCCGCGCGGTGCAGGTGCCGTACGGCGGCGGAGTAGGCGGCCGGGTCGGGCCAGAAGGCGTCGGTGCCCTGACCGTGGCAGTCGGCGTGCTCCAGCCAGGCGGTGCCGCCCTCGACGGTGCCGTCCATGAAGAACTTGACCCCGCCGATCCGCCAGTGGCGCCCGGCCCGCTCCTGGAGCCGTACCAGCTCGTCGAGCTCCTCCTCGGTCGCCCCGGGCATGCACCAGGGCGCGAGGCGCAGCCGCAGCGGCAGCTCGCCGTCGGCCTCGATCGCGGCGAGCAGGCCGGGGACGTCCTGTCCGCCGAGGTCCATGACATGGGCGCCGGTCAGGCCGGTGGCGGCCATGGCGGTCAGCAGCTCGACGAGCCGGTCGCGGCGCTCGGCGTACGGCTGCGCGGGCAGCACCGGGGTCATCAGGTCCATGGCGGCGTGCTCGACCAGATGCCCGGTGGGACGGCCCTCGGCGTCGCAGACGATCTCGGACCGCTGGCCGAAAACGCGCGGTCCGTCGATCCCGGCCGCCTTCAGGGCCGTCGCGCTCGCGAGGGCGGAGTGTCCGTCGTAGAGGCGGAGGTGGGCCGGGGCGCCGTCGAGGGCGTCCTCGACGAGCGCGTGGTGGATCGGGCGGCCGGCGAAGACGTTGTGGTCGAGGCCGAAGCCGACGACCCAGCCCTCGCGCCGTTCGGCGCCCCTGAGCGCGGCCCGCAGTCCGTCCAGGTCGGTGACGGCGGAGAGGTCGGTGCCGGTGGCCATCTCCAGGCCCCAGACGGGGTGGCTGTGGGCGTCGGTCAGTCCGGGGGTGAGGGTGGCACCGGCCAGGGCGACGACCTCGGTGCGGGGACCGCGCCAGGCACGGGCGTCGGTGTCGTCGCCGACGGCGGTGATCAGTCCGTCGCGGACGGCGACAGCGGTGTGGCGGGAGAGACCGGGGGTGCGGAGGCGGGCGTCGACGAGGAGGAGGTCGGGTGCTTCGGGTGCGGACACGGGGAGTCGGCTCCTTCGGTGGGCGGCTCTGCGGCGAACTGGGCGTAGACCTCGGGGCGGGTGCGGCGCAGCCGGAGCGCGAGGAGCAGCCCGAGGACGAGGACGGCGGGGACGACGGCGACGAGGACGGTGTTGACGGTGGTGGAGGCGCCGGTGAAGAGGGCGACCTTGGAGGCGACCAGCCAGAGCGCGACCGCGAGCAGGGCGGCGGCGACGACCGGGGCGACGAGGGTGCGCAGGGCCCCCTCCTGGTGCGGTACGCGGCGGAAGTAGCGCACGACGGCGAGGGCGGCGAGCAGCATGAGCGCCATCAGGCCGAGCATGCCGGGGGTGTTCACCCAGAGCAGCAGCTGGGTGTACGGATCTGCGCCGGCGGCGGCGAAGCCGAGGACGACGCCCGCGCCGAGCAGGGTCTGGACGATCCCGGCGACGTACGGGGAGCGGTGGCGGGGGTGGATCCGCCCGAGCGCGGCGGGCACCACGCCCTCCTCGGCGAGCGCGAGGCCGTAGCGGTTGATCGCGTTGTGGAAGGCCAGCAGCGAGGCGAGGATGCTGGTCACGATGAACACGTGCATCAGGTCGGCGGCCCAGGCGCCCACGTACGTGGTGATGGCGGCGAAGAACAGTCCGCCGGTGTCGCCCGCGGCGGCCTCGACCACCCGGTCGTCGCCGAAGGCCTGGATCACGGTCCACACGACGAAGGCGTAGAAGAGCCCGAGGAAGCCGACGGCGATGTACGTGGCGCGCGGGATGGTGCGGGCCGGGTCGCGGGCCTCGCGGCGGTAGATGACGGTCGACTCGAAGCCGGTGAAGGCCGAGAACGCGAAGGCGAGCACGGCGGCGGTGCCGGGGACGAGGACGTTGCCGGGGGCGAAGGACGCGAGGGAGAGTCCGTGCGCGCCGCCCTTGAGGAGCACCCCGGCGGCGAGGAGCACGAGTATCCCGGTCTCGGCGACGAGGAGGACGCCGAGGACCTTGGCGCCGAAGTCGATCGAGCGGTAGCCGCCGTACCAGATGAGCAGGAGTCCGGCGAGGGCGATCGGGAGCCAGGGCAGGTCGACGCCCCACAGGGCGTGGGCGGTGTCGGCGGTGGCGGAGCCGAGGAGTCCGTAGACGCCGATCTCCATCCCGTTGTAGCCGACCATCGCGACGAGCGCGGCGGCGATGCCGAGGGGCTTGCCCAGGCCCTGGGCGATGTACGCGTAGAAGGCGCCGCCGCTGCGGACGTGGCGGCTCATGGCGGTGAAGCCCACGGCGAAGACGGCGAGGGTGATGCCGGCGAGGAGGTAGCCGGCCGGGGCTCCGATGCCACCGAGGACGAGGGCGATGGGGGCGACCCCGGCCATCACCGTGAGCGGGGCGGCGGCGGAGACGACGAAGAAGGAGATGTCGGCGGTGGTGAGGGTGCCGGTACGGAGACCGGGTGGCTCGTCGGAGGCGCTGGACGACATGGGTAGGGAGGCCCTTCTGCGGCAGGAGCAGGAAACCTAAAGCCTTTCGGTTGGCGCAATGTAGCCTCGGGCTCAACGATTCGGGAAGACCTGAACAGGAGGAAGACCTTCATGGGCCGGCCGCGCACACCCCTCCTCGACCGGGAGCGCATCACCACCACGGCGCTCCGACTCGTCGACGAGCAGGGGGACTTCAGCGTCCCGCAGATCGCGCGGGCGCTCGGGGCGCAGACCGCTTCCGTCTACCACCATGTGGACGGCCGGGACGGCATCGTGGAGCTGCTGCGGGAACGGGTCTGCGACGCGATCGACGACGGCGCCTTCGCCCACGGGCCGTGGGACGCGGCCATGGCGGCCTGGGCCCGCTCCTACCGAGCCGCCTTCGCCGCCCACCCGCGCGCGATCCCCCTCCTGACCACGTCACCGGTGCGCGCGCCGAAGGTGCTCCTGCAGTACGAGAAGGCCGTCGTCCGCCTCCTGGACGCGGGCTTCCCGCTCCCCGACGTGATGCCGCTGATCATCGCCCTGGAGAACCTGGTCCTCGGCTCGGCACTCGACATGGCCGCACCCGAGATGATGTGGGAGCTCGCCGACGACACGGCCACTCCGCGCCTCGCCGACGCCCTCGCGGCGGTCACCGGGGGCCGCACCGACGCGGCCTTCGAACTCGCCCTCGCGGGCTATCTGGAACACTGCCGTCGCCTGCTCGCCGGCTCCGCCTGAGACCATGGGCCCGACCGCCGCAGGGACGCCCTCGGCGGGCATCCGCGAAGGGGGACCCGCATGACCCTGCTCATCCTGTCCGGCGTTCTCGTGCTCGCCGTCTTCGGCTGCGTCTGCGTGGTCTGGGCGGCCCGCGGCGGCCCGCGCTGGACACGCGGCGTCGCCAGGGCGACGCTGGCGGCGGGCGAGCTGGCCCGCAAGTCCGACCCGGGCCGGAGGAACAGGAGCGGCGACGACGCCTCCGCGACGGGCGGCGACTCCTAGGTCCTGTCGTGGAACTCCCGCCTGTCCTCCGGGCAACGACGGGAGTCGGGCGACAGGGCCGAGGAGTCGGCCCGCCGGGGGCTCCGCTACGCGCCGTAGAACAGGTCGTCCACCACCGCGCGGGCGCGGCGGGTGACGCGGCGGTAGTCGTCGACCATCTCGCCGACCCTGCCCGGGCCGTAGCCCAGATAGCGGCCCACCGCCGCCAGTTCGCGCGGTTCCGAGGGGAACGTGTCGCCGGGGCGGCCGCGGACCAGCATGACCGCGTTGCGGACGCGGGAGGCGAGGACCCAGGCCTCGTCGAGGATCTGGGCCTCGTCCGTGCCCATGAGCCCGGCCGCCCGGGCCGCGGCCAGGGCCTCCCGGGTCCGGGTGGTGCGCAGGCCCGGCTCGGCGGAGCCGTGCCGCATCTGCAGCAGCTGGACGGTCCACTCGACGTCGCTGAGGCCGCCGCGGCCGAGCTTGGCGTGCAGCGTGGGGTCGGCGCCGCGCGGCAGCCGTTCGGTCTCCATGCGGGCCTTGAGGCGGCGGATCTCGCGCACCGCGTCCTCGTCGAGCCCCTCCGCCGGGTAGCGCAGCGGGTCGATCAGTTCGAGGAAGCGCTCCCCCAGCTCCTTGTCGCCGGCCATCGGTTCGGCGCGCAGCAGGGCCTGGCTCTCCCAGACGAGCGACCAGCGGCGGTAGTAGGCGTCGTACGACTTGATGGTGCGCACCAGCGGGCCGTTCTTGCCCTCCGGGCGCAGATCGGCGTCGATGAGCAGCGGCGGGTCGGCGGTGGGGAGCTGGAGCAGCCGGCGCATCTCGGTGACGACCCGCCCGGCGGCCCGGGCGGCCTCCTGCTCGTCGACGCCCTCGCGCGGCTCGTGCACGAACAGCACGTCGGCGTCGGAGCCGTAGCCCAGTTCGTGTCCGCCGAAGCGGCCCATGCCGATCACCGCGAAGCGGGTGGGCAGTTCCTCGCCCCACTCGGCCCGCACGACCGCCCGCAGTGCGCCCGCGAGGGTGGCCGCGTTGAGGTCGGTGACCGCCTTCCCGACCCGGTCCACCAGCTCGCCGGGGTCGGACTCGCGGGGGTTGTCCTCGGTGCCGTACGAGCCGATGAGATCGGCCGCGGCGGTACGGAACAGCTCACGGCGGCGCACCCCGCGGGCCGCGGCCACCGCCTGCTCGGCGCCCCCGGCCCGGCCGACCGCGGCGAGGACCTCCTGCTCCAGGTGCTCGCGCCCGCGCGGGCGCAGGCCTTCGGGGTCGCCGAGGATCGCGACCGCCTCGGGTGCCCGGAGCAGCAGGTCGGGGGCGAGCCGGCCGGCGGACAGCACCCGGGCGAGGTTCTCGGCCGCGGCACCCTCGTCGCGCAGCAGCCGCAGGTACCAGGGGGTCTTGCCGAGCGCGTCGGAGACCTTGCGGAAGCCGAGGAGGCCCGCGTCCGGGTCGGCGGAGTCGGCGAACCAGCCGAGCAGCACGGGCAGCAACGTCCGCTGGATCGCGGCCTTGCGGGTGACGCCGGAGGACAGCGCCTCCAGGTGGCGCAGGGCGGCCGTGGGATCGGCGTACCCGAGGGCCTCCAGCCGCTGCCCGGCTGCCTTCGGGCTGAGCCGGATCTCGCCGGGGGCGAGCTGGGCGACGGCGTCGAGGAGCGGACGGTAGAACAGCTTCTCGTGCAGCCGGCGCACCACGGCCGCGTGCCGCCGCCACTCGCGGTTGAGCTCGGCGACCGGATCGGTACGCAGGCCGAGGGAGCGGCCGAGGCGGCGCAGGTCCTCCTCGCCCTCGGGCACGAGGTGGGTGCGGCGCAGCCGGTGCAGCTGGATGCGGTGCTCCATGGCGCGCAGGAAGCGGTAGGCCTCGTCGAGCTGGGCGGCGTCGGCGCGGCCGACGTAGCCGCCGGCGGCGAGGGAGGCGAGCGCGTCGAGGGTGGTGCCGCTGTGCAGCGTGCCGTCGCTGCGGCCGTGCACCAACTGCAGCAGCTGGACGGCGAACTCGACGTCCCGCAGGCCGCCGGGGCCGAGCTTCAGCTCGCGGTCGACCTGGCCGGCCGGGATGTTGTCGACGACCCGGCGGCGCATCTTCTGCACGTCGGCCACGAAGTTCTCGCGCTCGGCCGCCTGCCAGACCAGCGGTGAGACGGCCTCGATGTACGCGGCGCCGAGCTCCTGGTCGCCGGCGACGGCCCGGGCCTTCAACAGGGCCTGGAACTCCCAGGTCTTGGCCCAGCGCTGGTAGTAGGCGAGGTGGGAGGAGAGGGTGCGGACGAGCGGGCCGTTGCGGCCCTCCGGGCGCAGGTTGGCGTCGACGGGCCAGATGGTGCCCTCGACGGTGGTCTCGGAGCAGATCCGCATGAGGTGGGAGGCGAGCCGGGTCGCGGCCTGCAGCGCCTTGGCCTCGTCCACGCCGTCGGCCGCCTCGCCCACGAAGATGACGTCCACGTCCGAGACGTAGTTGAGTTCGTGGCCGCCGCACTTGCCCATGGCGATGACGGAGAGCCGGCACTGGACGGCGTCCTCGGGCGCGGCGGCCCGGGCGAGCGCCAGCGCGGCGCGCAGCGTGGCGGTGGCGAGGTCGGCGAGCTCGGCGGCGGTCTGGGCCACGTCGATGGTGCCGCACACGTCGCGGGCCGCGATGGCGAGCAGGCAGCGGCGGTAGGCGACGCGCAGCGAGACCGGGTCGTCGGCCTCGCCGAGCCCGCGCTCGAACTCGGCGACGCCCGGGTGCAGATCGGCCGCCTCGTACGTGACGAGGGTCTGCCAGTCCCGGGGGTGCCGGGCCAGGTGGTCGGCGAGCGCCTCGGACGCGCCGAGGACGCCGAGCAGCCGGTCGCGGAACGGCTTGGCGGACAGCAGGGTGGTGGTGAGGGTCGGCCGGTCGGCCACGGGCTGGGCCTCGACGAGCCGCACCAGGCCGCGCAGGGCGAGGTCGGGGTCGGCGGTGGCGCCGAGGGCGTCCAGGAGCACGGAGTCGCCGCGCAGCGCGGCGAGCTCGTCCAGGTCGAGCAGCCGCTCGGCGGCGGACGGATCGGTGAACCCGTGCCGCAGCAGCCGGGTGAACGTGCTGCTCCTGCGCCCCGGCACCGTCATGCCGCCGCTCCTCCACCGGTCGATACCGCTCGGTCCAGTCCCCGGTCGAGCCTATCCGGCGAAGCCCTCCGGGTGCGCGGCGGCGGGCTGGCGGACGAAGGTGGTACGGACCACGATGAACTGCCGACAGCACCCTGCGAGGAGCCGGGACCGAGCATCCGGGACCGAGCGCCCGGGACCGAGCATCCGGGACCGAGCGCCCGGGACCGAGCGCCCGGGACCGCCGGCCGAGACCGAGGAGAGGCGACCGTGAACTGGACGCTGGAAGTGATCGTCGTGCCCGTCACCGACGTGGACCGTGCGAAGGAGTTCTATGCCGGGAAGTGCGGCTTCACGGTGGACCTGGACCAGGAGGTCGCGCCCGGCGTACGGATCGTCCAGATCACCCCGCCGGGCTCGCGCTGCTCGATCTCTCTGGTGCAGGGCATGCCGCCGTTCCCGGGCACCGGGGCCACCGCCCCCGGCGCCCTGCACGGACTCCAGCTCTGCGTCACCGACATCGACGCGGCACGCGAACGGCTGGTCACGGCGGGCGTGCACGTGACGCCGGTGATGCACGTGGGCGCGACGGGCTGGGAGGCCGGCCGGGGCGACACGTGGAACTCCTTCATGTCGTTCCAGGACCCGGACGGCAACGGGTGGCTGGTGCAGGAGGCGCCGTCGGAACTGTCGGAGCGCTGAGGCCCTTCGCGCGCCGGCGTGCGTACGGCCCGGGTACGCGCGACGGGGCGCGCGTTCCTACGGCCCGGGGCCGCGCGACGGGGCTACGGCGCGTCCGTGAGGACGACACGGTAGTTCCGGACCCGCTCGTCCTCGCCCTCGTAGGTCATGCCGGCCGCCTCCATGACGCGCTGGGAGGGGATGTTGGCGAGGTCGGCGTCGCCGCGGACGGCCGTGGCGCCGGCCTCGCGGGCGCGGGCGATCAGGGCGCGCAGGGACTCACGGGCATAGCCGTGCCCGCGGGCTCCGGGGACGAGGCCGTATCCGACGGTCACGACGCCGTCGGCGTCCGGCGGGCCGTGGAAGCCGATGCCGCCGACCGTGGTGCCGTCCTCCAGGCGTATCGCGTACGGCCGGTAGACGCCCGGGTCACCGCGCTCCGCGACGCCGGCGAGGAAGCCGCGCGCGCTGGCGGCGTCGCCGGCACCCGGGTAGTCCTCGGCCCAGCGGTCGCCGGGGGCGGGGCGGGCGTCGACGATGCGCCGGGCCTCGTCGACGGAGAGCGGATGCAGCCGGAGCCGCGCGGTCTGGATCGTGCGCAGGTCGTTCACGGACCGCAGTCTCGGACGTCCCCCGCCCGCCCGCAACGCATTTGATGTCGGGGCCTCGAGGTCGGTTGCCCGAGCCCGCCGGCGCGCGGGCCCCGGCGTTCCCGGAGCACCTCAGCAGGTGAACGGACCGCCCCGGGGAGAGGGCCCGGCGACGGCCCCGGGCCAGGGAGGACGGCCCGAAGCCAGGAGGACGGCCCACGGCCAGGAGGACGGCCCGAAGCCAGGAGCACGGCCCGAAGCCGGGGAGACGCCTGGGGGCCGACGGTGCGCGACCGTCGGCCCCCAGGGGCGTTTCCGGGCTCAGCCCGCTCCTGCCCGTACTTACAGCACCGGCAGGTTCTTGCGGAGTTCGAAGGCGGTGACCTCGGAGCGGTACTCCTCCCACTCCTGCTTCTTGTTGCGCAGGAAGAAGTCGAAGACGTGCTCGCCCAGGGTCTCCGCGACCAGTTCGCTGCGCTCCATCAGGGTGATGGCCTCGCCGAGGTTCTGCGGCAGGGGCTCGATGCCCATCGCGCGGCGCTCGGCGTCGCTGAGGGCCCAGACGTCGTCGTCGGCGCCGGCCGGGAGCTCGTAGCCCTCCTCGATGCCCTTCAGGCCGGCGGCGAGCAGGACCGCGTACGTCAGGTAGGGGTTGGCGCCCGAGTCGATGGAGCGGACCTCGACGCGCGAGGAGCCCATCTTGCCCGGCTTGTACATGGGGACGCGGATCAGCGCGGAGCGGTTGTTGTGGCCCCAGCAGATGTACGCGGGGGCCTCGCCGCCGGAGCCGGCGGTGCGGCCGGAGCCGCCCCAGATGCGCTTGTAGGAGTTGACCCACTGGTTGGTGACGGCGGAGATCTCGCCCGCGTGCTTCAGCAGGCCGGCGATGAAGGAACGTCCCACCTTGGAGAGCTGGTACTCGGCACCCGACTCGTAGAAGGCGTTGCGGTCGCCCTCGAAGAGGGACAGGTGGGTGTGCATGCCCGAGCCGGGGTAGTCCGAGAAGGGCTTGGGCATGAAGGTGGCCTGCACGCCCTGCTCCAGCGCCACCTGCTTCATGACCAGCCGGAAGGTCATGATGTTGTCGGCGGTGGACAGCGCGTCCGCGTAGCGGAGGTCGATCTCCTGCTGGCCGGGTGCGCCTTCGTGGTGGGAGAACTCCACCGAGATGCCCATCGACTCCAGCATGGTGATGGCCTGGCGGCGGAAGTCCATGCCCACGTTCTGCGGGGTGTGGTCGAAGTAGCCCGAGTTGTCTGCCGGGGTGGGACGGGAGCCGTCCAGCGGCTTGTCCTTCAGGAGGAAGAACTCGATCTCGGGGTGGGTGTAGAAGGTGAAGCCCAGGTCCGAGGTCTTGGCGAGCGCGCGCTTCAGGACGTAACGCGGGTCCGCGAAGGACGGCGAGCCGTCCGGCATGAGGATGTCGCAGAACATCCGGGCCGTGCCGGGGGCCTCCGCGCGCCAGGGCAGGATCTGGAAGGTGCCCGGGTCGGGCTTGGCGATCATGTCGGACTCGTAGACCCGCGCGAAGCCCTCGATCGCGGAGCCGTCGAAGCCGATGCCCTCGTCGAAGGCCTGCTCGAGCTCGGCGGGTGCCACGGCCACCGACTTCAGGAAGCCGAGCACGTCGGTGAACCACAGACGCACGAAGCGGATGTCGCGCTCCTCGAGCGTACGGAGCACAAATTCCTGCTGCTTGTCCATTTCCACACCCATCCTTGCTGGTCAGGCCGCCTGCTCCCACCGCCTCGGGTACTTCGGGGGGCACCTGAGCATCCCACCACATGGTTTCGCGCACGTTGCACACCCATACTGCCTGCTCCGTTGTGACTCAGGTAACGGGGGAGCGGCCGAAAAGCGGCGCTCGCACGACGGCCTGCCGGTACCGGCTCCCCGCCGATGGGTACCCCGTCCCGCCCACGGCGCCCCTTCTGGCACTACGATCTGCGCCCATGGGAGCCTCCCGGCTCGACGGCCCGCCGCGACACGCGCGTCCCCTGGCACTGGCGAGTGCCGTGGCGACGCTCCTCGGCGCGCTGTTCCTCTGTCTGGGGGTCGGCCACCCGGAGACCGGGCATTCCGCCGACCGGGCCCGGCACGCGACGGCGGACGACCACGTCGACGCCGCCGGGCGGACCGGCCGGGCAGACGCCGGGCGGACCGGTCCGGTCACCGGTCGCACCGGTCCGGTAGCCGTCGCCGCCGACCAGTACGTCTGCCCGTACGAGCGCGGTGGCTGCTCGCTCTTCCCCTCGCTCTCCCCCGCGGTGCTCAGCGCACCGCCGCTCGATCCCCCGCTGCACGCGGCGGGCGGCACCCCCCGGTTCACCACCCCGCCCCTCTCCGGCGGGGCGCCCCGCTCCGGCGCACGGCCGCGCGCGCCGGACCTCCACGTCCTTCAAGTCCTGCGGACGTGAGCGGCCGGGCTCTTCGTCACGTTCGTTCCGTTCGCATTCCCACTCGTTTCCAGACTTCACGAAGGACGACACCACCATGGCCGCGAACCGCTCCGCCACCGCCGACCGCCGCGCCCGAATAGAGGAGATGCGCCGCGCCGAGCAGGCCCGCGAGCGCCGCAACCGCTTCCTCACGATCGGCCTGTCCGGCGCCGTCGTGCTCGCCCTCGTCGGCTTCGGCGGCTGGGTCATCACCAAGGAGAACGACAAGAAGGAGGAGCAGCAGGCCGCCGCCAAGGCCCCCATCAAGGACGAGAAGTCCTGGGACGCCAAGAAGCTGACCCGCAATCACGTCACCACGCCGGTCAAGTACGACATGAAGCCGCCGGTCGGCGGCGACCACAACCCGGTCTGGCAGAACTGCAACGGCGACGTCTACGACAAGCCGGTCAACGACGTCAACGCCGTGCACTCGCTGGAGCACGGAGCCGTGTGGGTGACGTACAGCAAGAAGGCCGCCTCCGGTGACGTCGACACGCTGAAGGCCAAGGTCAAGAAGACCCCGTACTCGCTGATGAGCCCGTACGAGGACCAGGCCGCCCCGATCGTGCTGAGCGCCTGGGGCAAGCAGGTCGCCGTGGACAAGGCGGACGACCCGCGGGTCGACGCCTTCTTCACCAAGTACGTCACCGGCCCGCAGACCCCGGAGCCGGGCGCCGCCTGCACCGGCGGTGTCGGCGCCGAGGGCCAGGGCGGCGCCGGGATGGGCCAGTGAGGCTGAACCGGACGCAGTGGGCGTCCGTCATCGCCGTGGTCCTCGCCCTGCTCTTCGCCGGGGGCGCGGTCACCGTCGCCTCCGCGGACCGCGACGACGCCCCGACGACGCCCACCGCGGAGTCCGCGGACGCCGGTTTCGCCCGTGACATGGCGGTCCACCACCAGCAGGCCGTCGAGATGTCGTTCATCGTCCGTGACCGGACGAAGGACGAGGACGTGCGCCGTCTCGCGTACGACATCGCCAACACCCAGGCCAACCAGCGCGGCATGATGCTGGGCTGGCTGGACATGTGGGGGCTGCCCAAGGTGCAGTCCGGCGTGGCGCCCATGACCTGGATGGGCATGGGCGTGTACGCCGACGAGGAGGCCGGTGCGGACGGCGCGCTCATGCCGGGCATGGCGACCCGCGCCCAGCTCGACCAGCTGCGCACCGCTTCCGGCCGCGCGGCCGAGGTGCTCTACCTGAAGCTGATGACCGCGCACCACAAGGGCGGCATCCACATGGCCCAGGGTTGCGTCGAGAAGTGCGTGCCCGGGGTGGAGCGCGACCTCGCGCAGGGCATGGTCGACGCCCAGGAGTCCGAGATCAAGCTGATGGCGGACATGCTCAGGGCACGCGGCGCGTAGGCGGCCGTACCGGCGCCGACCCGACGGCCCCCGTGACCCCTGCGGTCGCGGGGGCCTCGTCGCGCGCCGACAATTGAGGGTGCTCGGGGAGGTAGGCACGACGTTCGACGAAAGGCACCCACCCCATGAAGACGGCGAAGGACATCATGCACCCGGGGGCCCAGTGGATCCCGGCACACGAGACGCTCGACCGCGCCGCCCAGCTGATGCGGAACCTCAACGTGGGCGCGCTGCCCATCGCCGACGAGAACGAACGACTGTGCGGCATCCTCACGGACCGCGACATCGTGATCGGCTGTGTGGCCATGGGCCGCGACCCCTCCAAGGTCACGTGCGGTGAGATGGCCAAGGGCACCCCGCGCTGGATCGAGTCCGACGCCGACGTGGGCGCGGTCCTGGAGGAGATGCAGAGCCACCAGATCCGCCGGCTGCCGGTGATCGACGAGGACAAGCGCCTGGTCGGCATGATCAGCGAGGCCGACCTGGCCAGGAACATCACCGACGAGCAGCTCAAGGCGTTCTGCGAGAGCGTCTACGCGACTTCCTGATCTCCCTGAACACCTCCTGGCCGCTCCCCGCGGCCTCCCGACCCCTCCCCGGGCGGCGGTCCCGACCGCCGCTCGGAGGACGTCAGGACGGCACGCGCAGCACCGCCCGGGCGATCGCGTCCGGCCGGTCCAGCATGACCAGATGGCCCGACGGCTCGGCCGCCTCGTAGCGGGCGCCGAGCCGGCGGGCCAGCGCGCGTTGGCGCCGTTCCCAGCGGGCGGAGCCGTCGGGTGCGGCGAGCACGGTGACCGGCAGGCCCGGCGGCAGGGGCGCCCGCTCGCGCAGGGCCGGCAGCTCGGCCGCTACGGCCCCGTAGCGGGCGTTCTCGTCGAGGGTGCCGCGCCAGACCCGGGACGTGCGGTAGACGCGGCGGACCGGCGCGGGCGGCGACGGATCGGGCCGCCGTCGGGCCGAACCGCGGACGGCCAGGGCGCGGACCGCCGGGCCCAGCGTGGCCGGGACCCCGGCGGCGCACAGGGCCGCGCCCAGCACGCGGGCGAGCGCCGGGGCGGTACGGGAGGCGCGGGGACGCTCCTCGACGGAGGAGTCGACGAGGACGAGGCCCGCGGTTCGGGTGGGGTGCAGCCGCGCGAAGGCCTCGGCGTGGAAGCCGGCGATCGAGTGCCCGACGATCGTGGCGGGGGCGCGGTCGTCCGCGCCGAGCGCGTCGAGGACGGCGTCGAGGACGGCGGCGATCCGGTCGGCCTCGCCGGTGAGGGTCGGGGGCGCGGCGGCGGGCTGCGAGAGGCCGTGCCCGGGGCGGTCGAAGCGGACGACCGTGCGGTGCGGGGTGAGCAGCGGGACCACCGGGTCCCAGTCGAACCAGCTCATGCCGAGCCCGGCGGCGAGGACGCAGACCGGGCCCGAGCCGTCGACGACGACGTGGTGGGCGACTCCGGCGTGTCGCACGAAGGTCATCGGCGCTCCCCCCGGCCGGTTCTCGGGCTGCTCCGGCCCTGGCCGACGCTCGGCCGCGCCGTCACCCCGTGGGTGCGCACGCGTGAGGCGGCGCTCGGCGGCGGGCGCCCGCCCGGTATTCCTGAACACAGTGGGTCGAACGTCAGGCGGACTCCGTGGGTTCCCTCGCGTCCGATGCGCACGAGGAGGAGCGAGCGCAGGACATAGCGTCGAATTGACGATTAGACTGGGGGGCGTGCCTCAACTTCGCCTCGCTCTGAATCAGATCGACTCCACCGTCGGCGATCTCGCCGGGAACGCCGAGGCCGTCGTCCACTGGACCCGGCACGCCGCCGAGCAGGGCGCGCACCTCGTCGCGTTCCCCGAGATGGCGCTGACCGGCTACCCCGTCGAGGACCTGGCGCTGCGCTCCTCGTTCGTCGAGGCCTCCCGGGACGCCCTGCGGGCGCTCGCGCGGCGGCTCGCCGACGAGGGCCTCGGTGAACTCCCGGTGGTCGTGGGCTACCTCGACCGCTCCGAGCGGGCCGAGCCCCGGCTCGGCCGGCCCGCCGGCTCCCCGGAGAACGCGGCCGCGGTCCTCCACCGGGGCGGGGTGGTGCTGCGGTTCGCCAAGCACCACCTGCCCAACTACGGCGTCTTCGACGAGTACCGCTACTTCGTCCAGGGCGACACGCTGCCCGTCGTCCGGGTCCACGGCATCGACGTGGCCCTCGCGATCTGCGAGGACCTCTGGCAGGACGGCGGGCGCGTCCCGGCGACCCGCAGCGCCCGGGCCGGGCTGCTCCTGTCGGTCAACGCCTCCCCGTACGAGCGGAACAAGGACGACACCCGGCTCGAACTGGTCCGCAAGCGGGCCCAGGAGGCCGGCTGCACGACCGCGTACGTGGCCATGATGGGCGGTCAGGACGAACTGGTCTTCGACGGGGACTCGATCGTCGTCGACGCGGGCGGCGAGGTCCTCGCCCGCGCCCCGCAGTTCACCGAGGGCTGCGTGGTCCTCGATCTGGAGCTGCCGGCGGCGCTCCCGGACGCGCCCGTCGGGGTCGTCGACGACGGGCTGCGGATCGACCGGGTGGTGCTCTCCGAGGAGCCGCTGCCGGCCTACGAGCCGGAGGTGACGGGCGGTTACGCGGACCGGCTCGACGACGAGGAGGAGGTGTACTCGGCGCTGGTGGTCGGCCTGCGGGCGTACGTGAACAAGAACGGCTTCCGTTCCGTCCTCATCGGCCTGTCCGGCGGCATCGACTCGGCCCTCGTCGCCGCCCTCGCCTGCGACGCCCTCGGCCCCGCGAACGTGCACGGCGTGTCGATGCCGTCCAAGTACTCCTCGGACCACTCGCGCGGCGACGCCGCCGAACTCGCGCGGCGCACCGGCCTGAACTTCCGCACGGTGTCGATCGAGCCCATGTTCGACGCCTACATGGGCTCGCTCCCCCTCACCGGGCTCGCCGAGGAGAACCTCCAGGCGCGGCTGCGCGGCACGCTGCTCATGGCGCTCTCCAACCAGGAGGGCCACCTCGTGCTCGCCCCGGGCAACAAGTCCGAGCTGGCGGTGGGCTATTCGACCCTGTACGGGGACGCGGTGGGCGCCTTCGGCCCGATCAAGGACGTCTACAAGACCTGGGTGTTCCGGCTGGCCCGCTGGCGCAACCGGGCCGCGGAGGAGCGCGGCCAGACCCCGCCGATCCCGGAGAACTCCCTCTCCAAGCCCCCGAGCGCCGAGCTGCGCCCGGGTCAGGTCGACACGGACTCCCTTCCGGACTACGACGTCCTGGACCGGATCCTGGAGCTCTACGTCGACCGCGACCGGGGCCGGGACGAACTGGTGGCCGCCGGGTTCGACGACACGCTGGTGACCCGCACCCTGCGGATGGTCGACCTGGCGGAGTACAAGCGCCGTCAGTACCCGCCGGGCACGAAGATCTCCGCGAAGGGCTTCGGCAAGGACCGCCGGCTGCCGATCACGAACCGCTGGCGGGAGGCGACGCGGGACTGACGCCGGGACGCTCCGGCGTCACAGTGTGACCCGGGCGGCCACCGGCAGGTGGTCGCTCCGGGTCTCCGGGAGGGTCCAGGAGGAGACCGGCTCGACACCCCGGACCAGGATCTGGTCGATGCGGGCCATCGGGAAGGACGCCGGCCAGCTGAAGCCGAAGCCGTCGCCGGCCGCGCCCTGGGTGGACCGGAGCTGGGACGTGACGCCGTTGAGGGCGCGGTCGTTCATGGTGCCGTTGAGGTCGCCGAGGAGGACGATCCGCCGGTGCGGGTCGTGGGAGATGGCCTCGCCGAGGGCGTTGGCGCTGTCGTCGCGCTGGTTGGCGGTGAAGCCGGCGTTCAGCTTGACCCGTACGGACGGGAGGTGGGCGACGTACACGGCCACCTCGCCCTTCGGGGCGGCGACGGTGGCCCGCATGGCGCGGGTCCAGCCCATCCGGATGTCGACCGGCCGCGGGTCGCGCAGCGGGTACCGGCTCCACAGACCGACCGTGCCCTGCACCGAGTGGTGCTGGTAGGTGCCGGCGAGGATCCGCTCGTAGACCGGGACCATGTCGCCCTTGAGCTCCTCCAGGGCCACCACGTCGGCGCCGGAGGCGGCGATCTGACGGGCCGTGCCCTCGGGGTCGGGGTTGTCGGCGTTCACGTTGTGGCTGACGACCGTGAGGTCGCCGCCGGGCTCGGACTTGTCGACGACGAGGCCGCCGAAGAGGTTGAGCCAGACCACGACCGGCAGGATCAGCGCGATCAGCGCGGTCGCGGAGCGGCGCAGCAGGCCGAGGACGAGCAGCACCGGCACGAAGAGGCCGAGCCAGGGAAGGAAGGTCTCGGTGAGGCTGCCCAGGTTGCCGATCCGGTTGGGGACGTCGGAGTGAAGTCCCATCAGGAGGGCCAGCAGGACGGCGCACAGGGCGACGACGATGCCCCGGCGCCAGATGCCCCGGTCGCCGCGGAGCCCGGCGAACCGGGCTCGCAGGCGGGAGGCGGGCCGGAGGCTGGAGCCCTCGTCGTCCGGCGTTCCGCCGTGCTCGGTCTCCGTCATGTCCACCCGCGCCATCGCTGCCGTCCTCACTGCCTTGCTGTGCGACCCGGTCTCGACACTAGGCGATCGCGGGTCGGTCGTACTCTTCGAGGGACGACACCCGCGCGTGGCGGGTTCCTGCAGGTGGCGTGGGGCGTCCGGCTGTGACAGAACGCGCACATTCGTACGAGTCAGACACGAGGTCGCAGACCGTCCATGATCGTGTCGACGATCTCCTCGGGCAGGCCCGGCTCCAGGGTGGCACCGGGGCGGATGATCGAGCGCAGCAGCAGCGGGCCGACGAACAGGTCGTTGACCAGCTCGACGTCCAGGTCGGTGCGGACCTCCCCGCGCTCGACGCCGCGCCGGATGGCGTCCAGGCCCATGCGGCGGCGCGGCTCGATGACCGTGTGGTGGTAGGCGTCCCACAGCTTGGGATACAGCTGCATCTGCGAGAACACGCTGTGCAGCAGCGCGGAGGTCCGCTTGGCGAGCCCCCGCTGCCGCATCGTCTCCAGGAGCGCCACGAAGTCGTCCCGCAGCGAGGTGCCGGGCAGCACCGGGTCCGGAGGCTCGACCGACCGCAGGAGGTCGACGAACAGCTCCTCCTTGCCGGGCCAGCGGCGGTAGATCGTGGCCTTGCCGACGCCGGCGGTGCGGGCGATCTTCTCGATGGACAGGTCGGCGAGCGCCAGCCCGCTCTCCAGCAGGCCGATCGCCGCGTCGAAGATCGCCTGGTCCGCCGCCTCGCTCCGTGGCCGCCCGCGCCGCCCGCCGCCGGGGCAGTCGGCGACCGGGGCGGATCCACCCGTGTGCTGCGACACGCTCGTTGCGCCTCTCCTTCTTGGCTAGTTCGGAACCGATTCTCCCGCTTCGGCGCGCGTGCCCGGGACGGGCGCACCGGCGCCCGGTGCGGCCGGGGCGCGGCCGGGCAGGAAGACGGCGACGACGATCGCGCCGAGGACGGCGACGACGGCCGAGCCGATGGCGGTGACGTGCATGGCGTCGATGAAGGCGTCGTACGCCGGGGCGACCAGGCCACGGCCGGCCGGGCCGAGCTTCTCGGCGACGGCGAGGGTCGCCTCGATGGACTCGCCGGCCGTGTCGCGCAGGCCCGCCGGGAGCGCGCCGAGGTGGCCCTCGATCTCGCCGCGGTAGGTGCTGGACAGGACCGAGCCGAGCACGGCCACCCCGAGCGCGCCGCCGACCTGGCGGAACGTGTTGTTGACGGCCGAGCCGGAGCCGGCCTTCTCACGGGGCAGCGCCTGCATGATGGAGACGGTGACCGGCGGCATGATGTGCGCCATGCCCGCGCCCTGGAGGAAGAAGACGACCTCGAGGATCCAGACCGGGGTGTCGGCGTCGAACAGGGCGAAGGAGGCGAGGCCCACCGCGACGGCCAGCATGCCCGTGGTGCACACGGCCTTCGCGCCGAAGCGTTCGACGACGAGCCGGGCGCGCGGCGCGAAGACCATCTGGGCGACGGCGAGCGGCAGGATCAGCAGGCCGGACTCCAGCGCGCTGTAGCCACGGACGCTCTGCAGGTAGAAGGCGGAGAAGAAGGTCACGCCCATGAGGGCGAAGAAGACCAGCGCGATGGCGCCGACGGCCGCGGAGAACGCGGGCTTGCGGAAGTAGGAGACGTCGAGCGCCGGGTGGTCGCTGCGCTTCTCGTACAGCACGAAGGCGACGAGGACCACGATGCCGCCGAGAGACGGGAGCAGCACCTCCGGGTCGGTGAAGCTCGCCAGCTCGCCGCCGCGGATGATGCCGTACACGAGCAGCACCAGGCCGAGCACGGAGAGCAGCACGCCGGGCAGGTCGATCCGGCCGGGCCGGGGGTCCCTGGAGTCGGGGACCAGCCACGCCATGAGCGCGAAGGCGAGCAGCACGACGGGCACGTTGACCAGGAAGATCGAGCCCCACCAGAAGTGCTCCAGGAGGATGCCGCCGGTGATCGGACCGACGGCGATGGCGAGGCCGACGCTGCCGGCCCAGATGCCGATGGCCTTGGGCTGCTCCTCGCGCTCGAAGACGTTCATGAGGACGGCGAGGGTCGCGGGCATCACGAAGGCGGCGCCGAGGCCCATCACGGCCCGGTAGGCGATGAGCTCGCCCGGGGTGGTGGAGAAGGCGGCGAGCGCGGAGCCGATGCCGAAGACGGTGATGCCGAAGAGCAGCACCTTCTTGCGGCCGAGCCGGTCGCCGAGCAGGCCGGAGGTGAACAGGAGGCCGGCGAAGACGAGCGTGTAGGAGTTGATGGCCCACTCCAGCTCGCTCTGGGTGGCGGCGATGCCGGTGGGGGCGGGGCTGGCGATCGTCTTGACCGCCACGTTGAGGATCGAGTTGTCGAGGACGACGATCAGCAGGCTGAGCATGAGCACGCCGAGGATCGCCCAGCGGCGGCGGTGCACGGCCTCGGGCACGCGACGGGTGCCGGGGGCGGCAGCGGAGACAGAGGACGGCTGAGACATGTGCCTCACCCTAGACCCATTTCGATACGAGACCGTCTCGTATTGAAAAAACAGAGGGACTCTTTACGTTCCCGCGATGTGAACAGCGCCACGCGACCCCACTCCGCCGGGCGACTTCCCCCTCCGCCCGCCGAAGTGCCACCATGGATGTGGTCCGGGGACGCCACAGGGCGCCTCGAGATGACAACAGAGGAGCCGTTCACCATGACGCTTCAGGCTGCCCAGAAACCGTCCGCCGACAGCAGCAAGGCGCTGTACGGGGGCAAGGGCACTCGCCGCATCACCGTCCACGACATCGCCGCCGCCAAGACCCGCGGCGAGAAGTGGCCCATGCTGACCGCCTACGACGCCATGACCGCCTCCGTCTTCGACGAGGCCGGCATCCCGGTGATCCTCGTCGGCGACTCCATGGGCAACTGTCACCTCGGCTACGACACCACCGTGCCCGTCACGATGGACGAGATGACGCTGCTCTCCGCCGCCGTCGTCCGCGGCACCAAGCGCGCGCTCGTCGTCGGTGACCTCCCCTTCGGCTCGTACCAGGAAGGGCCCGTCCAGGCCCTGCGCAACGCCACCCGGCTGGTCAAGGACGCCGGCGTCGGCGCGATCAAGCTCGAAGGCGGCGAGCGCTCGCTGCCGCAGACCGAACTGCTCGTCCAGGCCGGCATCCCGGTCATGTCCCACCTCGGCCTGACCCCGCAGTCCGTCAACACCATGGGCTACCGGGTGCAGGGCCGCAGCGACGAGGCCGCCCACAAGCTGCTGCGCGACGCCAAGGCGGCGCAGGACGCGGGCGCCTTCGCCCTGGTCCTGGAGCTCGTCCCGGCCGAGCTGGCCGCCGAGGTCACCCGCTCGCTGCACATCCCGACCATCGGCATCGGCGCCGGCCCCGACACGGACGCCCAGGTCCTCGTCTGGACCGACATGGCCGGTCTGACCGGCGGCAAGGTGCCGCGCTTCACCAAGCAGTACGCCAACCTGCGCGAGACGCTCGGCGACGCCGCCCGCGCCTTCGCGGAGGACGTGTCCGGCGGGGCGTTCCCCGCCGAGGAGCACACCTTCCACTGAGCCCCCAGGCCCCTGCGGAAACACCGACAGCCCGCCGACCGTCCCCCGTCGGCGGGCTGTCGCCGTACCCGGGACCGGCCGGGTCACCGGGCCCGGGACCGGCTGTCTCGCCGTGCCCGGGGACCGGCCGTCTCACCGTGCCCGGGGACCGGCCGACAGGCGTCGACGGCGCCTGTCGGTGCGTGTCGGCGGCCCTGTCGGTCGCCTGTCGGTGCGCTGTCGGTGGCGCCCTGTTCCATGAGGGACATGACGCGATCACACACCAACGCCGTCGAGGTACGGGGCCTCGTGAAGCACTTCGGCGAGACGAAGGCCCTCGACGGGGTCGACCTGGACGTCCGCGAGGGCACCGTCCTCGGGGTCCTCGGGCCCAACGGCGCCGGCAAGACCACCCTCGTCCGCTGCCTGTCCACCCTCATCGTCCCCGACGCCGGCACCGCCGTCGTCGCCGGTTACGACGTGGTGCGCCAGCCCCGCCAGCTGCGCCGCACCATCGGCCTCACCGGCCAGTACGCCTCGGTCGACGAGAAGCTGTCCGGCCGGGAGAACCTCTACATGATCGGGCGGCTGCTCGACCTCTCCCGCAAGGACGCCCGGGCCCGCGCCGACGAGCTCCTGGAGCGCTTCTCGCTCACCGAGGCCGCCAAGCGCCCCGCGATGAACTACTCCGGCGGCATGCGGCGCCGCCTCGACCTGGCCGCCTCGATGATCGGCCGGCCGGCCGTGCTCTACCTGGACGAGCCGACCACCGGTCTCGACCCGCGCACCCGCAACGAGGTCTGGGACGAGGTGCAGCGGATGGTCGCCGAGGGCGCCACCGTCCTGCTCACCACCCAGTACATGGAGGAGGCGGAGCAGCTCGCGAGCGAACTCACCGTCATCGACCGCGGCCGCGTCATCGCCAAGGGCGGCGTCGACGAGCTCAAGGCCCGCGTCGGCGGCCGCACCCTCCAGGTCCGCCCGGCCGACCCGGCCGACCTGACCGCCATGTCCGCCGCGCTGCGTGAGACCGGCCTCGACGGGGTCGCCGGCGCGACCGTCGTGCCCGACGAGGGCCTGCTGTACGTGCCGATCCTCAGCGACGAGCAGCTGACCGCCGTCGTGGGCCTGTTCGGCGCCCGCGGCTTCGGCATCACCCACATCGGCACCCACCTGCCCAGCCTCGACGAGGTGTTCCTCGCGATCACGGGCGAGAAGACGACCGCCACCGACGGCATCCGCGACGCGCTCACCCAGGAGGTCGCCGCATGAGCACCACCACCCTGTCCCAGTCCCCCGTCGGCTCCTCGGCCCCGGCGCCCGCCCAGCGGGCCGCGGACTCGTCCGACGGCCGGATCGGCCTGCGGGCCAACCTGCGCCACATCGGCGCCCTGGCCCGGCGCAACGCCCTCCAGATCAAGCAGGACCCGGAGTCGATGTTCGACGCCGTCCTGATGCCGATCATCTTCATCCTGCTGTTCACGTACGTCTTCGGCGGCGCGATGGCCGGCAAGGGCAACCAGTCCGACTACGTGAACTACCTGGTGCCGGGCCTGATGGCCATGATGGGCATGAACATCGCGATGGGCGTCGGCACCGGCATCAACGACGACTTCAAGAAGGGCGTCATGGACCGGTTCCGGACCATGCCGATCGCCCGCTCCTCGGTCCTCATCGCGAAGATCGTCGTCGAGATCGGCCGCATGCTGATCGCCACCACGATCCTGCTGGCCATGGGCTTCCTGCTCGGCCTGGAGATCCACACCTCGGTCCTCGGCCTCCTCGCCGCGATCGGCCTGTCGATGGTCTTCGGCGCCGCCCTGATGTGGATCTTCATCCTGCTCGGTCTCACCATGAAGACGGCCCAGGCCGTCCAGGGGATGGCGATGCTCGTGCTGATGCCGCTGCAGTTCGGTTCGTCGATCTTCGCCAAGCCGACCACGATGCCCGGCTGGCTGCAGACCTTCACCGACTACAACCCGCTGTCCAACCTCGCCGACGCCGCCCGCGGTCTGATCATCGGCGGCCCCGTCGCCCACTCGGCGTTCATGACGCTCGCCTGGGCGGCCGGCATCACCGTGGTCATGGCGCCGCTCGCGGTGTCCAAGTTCCGCAAGAAGACCTGATCCGCACAGGGGATTCAGGACTCGGCGCGTCCGTTGATCGCGTCGGCGCGTTCGAGCAGGGCGGCGGCCTCCTCTGCGGAGAGGCCGTCGCCCTCGGCGTACGCGGCCTCGAAGACGGCCTCGTCCCCGAGCGCGGACCGGGCGAGTTCGGTCGCCCGACGCCGGTTCTCCTGTTCCATCGGGGAGGGCAGATGGGCCGGCGGGAGCAGCGACTCGTACGCGCCGAGCAGGGTGGCGGCGGACCGCGCCGACGCCCCGCCGAGACCGGCGAGGGACCAGGCGGCGGTGATCAGATGGATCGCCGGCATCTGTGGGGCCACCATCATCGACAGGGCGCCCAGCGAGCGCTCGTACGCCCGGCGGGCCAGCGCGAACCCCGAGGCGTACCTCCCGTCCAGGTTGTCCACCCAGCCCAGGCTGCCGAGGGTGAAGCCCTCGAAGATGGAGTAGGTCTCGGACTTGAAGTCGGCGAGCAGCCGCAGCAGGTGCTCGCGCGCCTCGGCCGTGCGACCGGTGCGGCCGAGCAGGATCGCGAGGAAGATCCTGGCCGCCAGCATCGGCTCGTGGCCACGGCCGTGCTCGCCCTCCACCACCTCCCGCAGGATCCGCTCGGCCTCCTCGCGCCGGCCGGTCTCGATCAGCATGTCCGCGTACCGGGCGCGCAGGAGCGCCATCTGCGACTGGGCGCCGATGCGCTGCGCGTAGGCGATGGCGGCGGCGAAGTCCTCGGCGGCGCCCTCGAATTCCAGCCGGCGTTCGCGTGCCTCGGCGCGGGAGGACAGCGCCTCGGCCGCGCCCCACGCGTCGTCGAGGCGTACGAAGATCTCCAGGCTCTCCTCGGCGTCGGCGCCCGCCTGACGGGACAGGTCGGCGCGGTTGGCCATGAGGTTGGCGCGCAGCTGGAGGGCGTTGGCCAGCTCCCAGTCGTAGCCGTACCGGCGGCAGGCGTCGACGTTGGCGTCGAGGGCCTCCTGCATGCGGCCGGGCCGGCCGATGAGCAGCACCGCGAAGACGGCGAAGGAGCCGGGCACCCGGCAGGTCTGCGGCAGCCCCGGCGGGTAGACGCCGGTGATCAGCTTCAGCCGCTCGATCCCCTCCGGAGTGGTCCACCGGCCCGTCTCGTGGTCCATGTTCATCAGCTCGACGAGCCGCACCCCGCGCCGGGCCTCCCACAGCTGCTCCTCCGAGAGCGGCGGGGGCGCGGCCGTGCACGGCTCCTCCAGCGGTACGACCGGGGCGGGCGGCGAGCCGAACGGATCGGGTCCGAGCGCGGAGACGGACTCGGACCAGTGCAGGGCGTCGAC
Organism: Streptomyces sp. NPDC101191; assembly: GCF_044767915.1. Lineage (NCBI taxonomy): Bacteria > Bacillati > Actinomycetota > Actinomycetes > Kitasatosporales > Streptomycetaceae > Streptomyces > Streptomyces sp. NPDC101191. The sequence goes on along the minus strand of NZ_JBIWOU010000006.1, from coordinate 145,544 downwards.
GCGCAGGTCCCGCATGTTCCAGTACCAGAGCAGCGAGTGCACCAGCACCAGCGCCTCGTGCTCGTCCCGCGTGGCCACGGCCCGGCGCAGGGCGCTCCGCAGGTTTCCGTACTCGGCCCCGAACCGCGCGACGGCGGCCACCTGGCGGCCGGTGCGGAGTTCGGGGTCGGTGAGCCGCGCGAGCTCGCGGTAGTACGTCAGATGACGCCGCTCGGCGGCGTCCCGGTCCCCCGCCTCGTCGAGACGCTCGGCCGCGTACTCGGCCACCGTCTCCAGAAGCCGGTACCGCATCCCCGCCTCCGACTCCACCGCCACCACCAGCGACTTGTCCACCAGCGAACCCAGCAGCGACAACACCTCACCACCCGCAGCGCCCGGCACACCCTCACCGCACACCGCCTCGGCCGCCTCCAGATCACAACCGCCCGTGAACACCGCCAGCCTGCGCAGCACCGCCCGCTCCGAGGCGTCCAACAAGTCCCACGACCAGTCGACGACCGCACGCAGCGTCTGCTGCCGCGGCAGCACCGTCCGCGCCCCCGAGGTCAGCAACCGGAAACGGTCGTCCAGCCGCTCCGCGATCTGACGGACACCCAACATCCGCAAACGCGCCGCCGCCAGCTCGATCGCCAACGGCAGACCGTCCAGCCGCCGCACGATCTCCGCCGCCGCCTCCGCATCCTGCGCCACGTCGAAACCCGGCCGCACCGCGGCCCCCCGCTCACCGAACAGCCGCACCGCCGTCTCCCACGGCAACGGCCCCAACGGCCGCAGCACCTCCCCCGGCACCCCCAACGGCTCACGACTCGTCGCCAGCACCGACACCCCCGGACAACGCGCCAGCAGCACCTCCGCCAACTCCGCCGCCGCACCCACCACATGCTCACAGTTGTCCAGCAGGACCAGCATGTTGCGGTCCGCGCAGTGCTCCACGAGCCGGCCGGCCGGCTCCTCGCCGAGGCGCAGCTCCTCGGCGCCCGCACCGAAGAGCACCGTCTCTCGGGCGCCGACCCCGGCGAGCACGGCCTCGGTGACGGCCTCCGGGTCGGTGACGGGGGCGAGTTCGACGAACCAGACGCCGTCGCGCCACTCGTCGCTCACCCGCTCGGCGGCCTCCTGCGACAGCCGGGTCTTCCCGGCGCCGCCGGGGCCGAGCAGGGTGACGAGACGTCCGGTGCGCAGATCGCCCTGGAGGGCGGCGATGTCGTCCTCGCGGCCGACGAAGCTGGTGAGGCGGGTGCGCAGATTGCCCAGGGGCGGGCGGTGGGCGGGCGCGGTCCGTACCGGGGTGTCCAGCAACTCGGCGTGCAGGGAGCGCAGTTCCGGGGACGGATCGGCGCCGAGCCGCTCGGCGAGCTCGCGGCGGACCGACTCGTAGGCGGCGAGCGCCTCGGACGGCCGGCCTGTGTCGCGCAGGGCGCGGATCCGCAGGGCCTGCAGCGGCTCGTCCAGCGGGTGCTCCGCGCACAGGGCGGCGAGCTCGGGCAGCATGGCGGCGGCCTCGCCGAGGGCGAGCGCGGCGGTCAGCCTGGCGCGGCGGGCGTCGACCCGGCGGGCCTCCCAGCGGGCGCCCTCGGCGGCACGGTCGGGAAGGTCGGCGAGCGCCGGCCCCTTCCAGAGGGCGAGGGCCTCGTCGAGCAGCTCCGCGGCGGGGCGGGGGCGGCCGGCGTCCAGCTCGCGTAGGCCGTCGGCCGCGAGGCGGACGAAGCGGTGGGCGTCGACGTCGTCGGGCGTGGCGTCGAGGCGGTAGCCGCCGTCGACGGAGACCACGCGCTCGTGGCCGAGCGCCCGGCGCAGCCGGCCCACGAGCGCCTGCAGCGCGGCGACCGCGTCGGCGGGCGGCTCGGCCGCCCACACCTCGTCGACGAGCACCCCCACGGGCACGCCGCGTCCGGCCCGCAGCGCGAGCACGGTGAGCAGCGCGCGGACGCGGGGGCCGCCGACGGCGACGCTGCCTTCTGACGTGTGGGCCCGGGTGGGGCCGAGGACGGAATAGCGCACGGGGCCATTCTCCGCGAGGCACATGCCGCGGGCCCACGGGGTTTGTCCCGCCGCGCGCCGCGGACCCCAGGGGACCGCGCCCCGCCGCCCGCTGTGGGACCCACGGAGATCGCCCCGCCCGCCGCGGGACCCCGAGGTCACCCCGCCGCGCGCCACGGACCCACGAGGATCACCCGCCATCCGCCGTGGACCCGAGGATCACCGACCACCCGCCGCAGCCCCACGAGGGTCACCCCATCCGCCGTGGACCCGAGGATCACCCACCACCCGCCGCAGCCCCCACGAGGATCACCCCACCACCCCCGCAGACCCACGGAGATCACCCCACCACCCCCGCAGACCCACGGAGATCACCCACCACCCGCCGCGAGGCGTGACTCCGCCCCGAGCGGGAAGGCGGCGAGCGGGACGAGGGCGACCACGGGGCGGGCCGTGTCCGGACGGGGGCCGGTGGGGGCCCGGGGACGGAACCCGGATCGGGGGCCGATACGTTTCCCGGGCACGGCACACCCGCCGTGCCGCACCCTCACCGCGTCTTCCGGGAGTCCATCCATGGCCACGACCACGCATCGTCACGACGAGCGGCGGATCAGCCCCGTCTTCCTGGCGATCCTCGCGGTCATGGCCGTCACCGGCTGGGCCGTGTGGAGCGACTTCGCGGCGCTGCCGGGCCTGGCGGTGTTCCTGTTCGTGACCTCGGCGTGGGTCGTGTCGCTCTGTCTGCACGAGTACGCACACGCCCGCACCGCCCTGCACGGCGGGGACATCACCGTCGGGGCCCGCGGCTATCTGACCCTCAACCCGCTCGCGTACACCCACGCGGTCCTGAGCATCATCCTGCCGGTGCTCTTCGTGATCATGGGCGGCATCGGTCTGCCGGGCGGCGCGGTGTTCATCGACCGGAACCGGGTCCACGGCCGCTGGAAGCACAGCCTCATCTCCGCCGCCGGACCGCTCGCCAACGTCCTGTTCGCCGTCGTGTGCACCGCGCCGTTCTGGCTCGGCGCGCTCGACGGTGTGCCCCTCGCCTTCCAGTACGCACTCGCGTTCCTGGCGTTCCTGCAGGTGACGGCGGCACTCCTGAACCTGCTGCCGGTGCCGGGCCTGGACGGCTACGGCGTGGTCGAGCCCTGGCTGTCGTACGGCGTCAAGCGGCAGATCGAGCCGTTCGCTCCCTACGGCTTCTTCGTGGTGATCGCGCTGCTCTTCGTCCCGGCGGTCAACGGCGCCTTCTTCGACGCGATCGACGCCCTGTTGCGGGCGCTCGACGTGCCGGAGCTGTCCCGCTACTGCGGCTCGAACCTCTTCCGGTTCTGGCAGGAGACGCCGGAGTTCTGCCAGGTCGGCTGACTCCCGGTCGGCTGACTCCCGGTCGGTCGACGCCTGGTCGGTCGACGCCTGGTCCCGCCGGTCAGCCCTGGCTGCCGGCGGCCTGCTTCGCGCGCTTGATGGAGAACCACGCCATGTTCGAGGAGAGGCCGGCGAGCAGCACCCACACGATGCCGATCAGGCTGCCCTGGACGAAGGCGGCGACGGCCGCGGCGACGGCGAGCGCACAGACGACCAGGGCGTAGAGGGCGAGGCGGGGCATGGGGTCGGCTCCTGTCCGGATACGGCGTGTGGTGCCCGTCCAGTGTCCCCCATGCCCCGGTCCGCGCCGGTACCGGCTCCGGCCGGACCGGCTCAGACGTCCGTGACGCGCAGGCCCGCGTGGGCCTTGTAGCGGCGGTTCACCGAGATCAGGTTCGCGACCAGGGACTCGACCTGGTGGGCGTTGCGCAGCCGGCCGGCGAAGACGCCGCGCATGCCGGGGATGCGTCCGGCCAGCGCCTGGACGAGCTCCACGTCGGCCCGCACCTCGCCCAGGACCATCACGTCGGTGTCGATCTCGTCGATCGACGCGTCCTGGAGGAGCACCGCCGACAGGTGGTGGAAGGCGGCCGTGACCCGTGAGTCGGGCAGCAGCGCCGCGGCCTGTTCGGCGGCGGAGCCCTCTTCCGGCTTGAGCGCGTAGGCGCCCTTCTTGTCGAAACCGAGCGGGTTCACGCAGTCCACCACGAGCTTCCCGGCGAGCTCCTCGCGCAGCGACTCCAGGGTCTTGGCGTGGCCGTCCCACGGCACGGCCACGATCACGATGTCGCTGCGCCGTGCGCACTCGGCGTTGTCGGCGCCCTCGACGCCGAGGCCGATCTCGTCGGCCGCGGTCCGGGCGCGGTCGGCGGCACGCGAGCCGATGATCACCTTCTGGCCGGCCTTGGCGAGCCGGTAGGCGAGGCCGCGGCCCTGGTCACCGGTGCCGCCGAGGACACCGACGACGAGGCCGGAGACGTCCGGGAGGTCCCAGGGGTCCTTCGGGGCGGGTGCAGTGGTGGAGGAAGTCATGGCCTCGACATTACTGGCCGGTCGCCCCGGCCGGACCCGTCCGGGTGAGTCCGGCCCGAACACCCACCCGTGCGGCCCGGTCTCGGGCACCATGCGGCCCATGGACGCCGTACGTGTCGCACTGCTGCGCGAGGTACTGGCCGGGACCGAGTGGCCCGCCGCCGCCCGCCGGTTCGCCGGCTCGCTGCGGTCCTCCGTCGTCTCCCACGGCGGCGGTCTGCTCCTCGTCGGCACCGAGGAGTACGAGCCGTGGCACCTGGCCGCGCACCTCGTCGACGAGTCCGCCTGGTCGGGCCTTCCCGAGCTGGCCCCGACGCTCGTACGCCACCGGGTGCGGCCCGGCGACCCGGCTCACCTGGCGGTCGGGCTCGGGCGGATCGAGTCGGCGGGCCGCGGGGCGACGCTGCTGACGGTCGCGCCGTCGCGGCCCGGCGAGGGCCTGCTCGAACGGGTCCACGACGCGCGCCGGGCCGGGGCGACGGTGCTGTCCCTGGACGGCGGCGACACGGAACTGCTCGGCCTGGCGCACGAGACGCTGACGGTGCCGGCGGACGCGGAGGTGGACCTGGACACCGTGCAGCACCTGGTGAGCGCGGCCACCGGCGAGAACTGTCCGCCGCCCGCCCCCCGCGGCCGCCTCCGCTTCCGCGACCGCCTCTCGCGCCTCGCGGACCAGCTGACGGCCCCGCCGCCGGAGCGGTGGTGAGGACGGCCGACGACGGCGGGGAGGGTCCGGGGTCCCCGCGGGGGTGGGGGTGTCCGGACGCGGCGGCGACCTTCCCGAGCGAAGGGAAGGGAGGCGAAGGAAAGCTCGCAGCCCTGACGCCCCGCCCCGGCGGGGGGCTCGGACCCTGAAGGCCCAGGCGGCGGGACCCCGCGGGGACCGGGACCACGCCGGGACCGGGACCACGCCGGGACCGGGACCACGCGGGGACCGGGACCACGCGGGGACCTGGACCACGCGGGGACCTGGACCACGCGCACCTACTGAGCCGGGCGGGCAGGCCGCCGGCGCGCGCACGCGCGGCCCCGTAAATGGGTTGCCCGACGGGATCGCCGCGCCGAGCATGACCCCTCGTGAAACGCCTTGCCCGTCTGTTCCCCGATCTCGCGCCCTGGCGCTCCTCCCGTGACTTCCGGCTGCTCTGGGTGCAGGGGATCGTCGCCTTCTTCGCGAGCTTCATGGCGCTGATCGCGCTGCCGCTGCAGATCAAGGATCTGACCGGATCGCCGTTCGCGGTCGGTGCGATGGGGGCCGTGGAGCTGGTGCCGCTCGTGGTGTTCGGCCTGTACGGCGGGGCGCTCGCCGACGCCGTCGACCGGCGGAAGGTGATCGTGGCGACGGAGGCCGGGCTCGGCGTCCTCGCCCTGGTCCTGCTGCTCAACGCGCTGCTGCCGCGGCCGCTGCTGTGGCCGCTGTACGTCGTCGCCGCCGGCGTCTCGGCGCTCGCCGGACTGCAACGGCCGGCGCTCGACTCGCTGATGGCCCGGATCGTGCCGCACGAGCAGCAGACGGCGGCCGCCGCGCTGAACTCGCTGCGCTGGCAGGTGGGCTCCATCGCCGGGCCCGCGCTCGCGGGCCTGGTCGTCGCCTACGCGGGGCACGCGCCCGCGTACGCGGTCGCCGTCGCCGGTTTCGTCGCGTCGGTGCTGTTGTGCCGCCGCCTCTCGCCCGCGCCGCCGGCGCACGACGCCGACAAGCCGTCGCTGCGCGGGATCGTGGAGGGCGCGCGGTACGCGTGGTCGCGGCCGGTGCTGCTCGGCACGTACGCGATCGACCTCGCGGCGATGTTCTTCGCCTTCCCGAACACGATCTTCCCGTTCCTCGCCGACGAGCTCGACGCGGACTGGTCGCTCGGCCTGATGTACGCGGCCGGCTCGGTCGGCTCGCTCGTGCTGGGGCTGACCAGCGGCTGGACGTCGAAGGTGCGCCGGCACGGCCTGCTCGTGGTGGCCGGAGCGACCGGCTGGGGGCTGGCGATCACGGCCGCGGGCTGGTTCGGCAACATCTGGCTGGTACTGCTCTGCCTCGCGTTCGCGGGCGCCGGCGACATGCTGAGCGGCCTGGGCCGCTCGACCATCTGGAACCAGACCATCCCGGAGGAGCTGCGCGGCCGCCTCGCGGGGATCGAGGTCCTCTCGTACAGCGTCGGCCCGCAGCTCGGGCAGGTCCGCGCGGGCACGACGGCCGGCTGGACGGGCACCCGGGCGGCGGTCTGGTCGGGCGGTCTCGCGTGCGTCGCGTCGGTGGGCCTGCTGTGCCTCGCGCTGCCGAAGCTGCTGGCCTACGACGCCACGACGGACGAGGACGCGCTGGCCCGCAAGGCCCGGCAGGACGAGCTCGCGGCGGCCGGGAGTTCCTAGGAGGCCGTGTCCGTGAGGTCCCGCCGGGCCCGCCGTGGCCGGCCGGACCGACAGGGCACCCCCCGAGACCCGGTCAGTAGCCGGTGTTCGGTGACGCGCCGCCGACCGTGATCTGCGTCTTCATGCCCAGGTCCTTGTGCCCGTCGACGGGGCAGTAGATCGTGTAGGTGCCGGACTTCAGCGTCACGTTCAGGGTGTCGGACTCTCCGGGGCCGAGCGTCCTGGTCTTGTTCTCCCCGCCGGAGCCCTCGATCTCCAGGGCGTGGGTGTGCTGCCCGGTGTTCTTCACCACGAAGGCGTACGGGCCGGGTTCGAAGCTCTGCTTCGACAGGGTGATGCGGTAGTCGGCGAGGTCGGCGTCGACCCGGGTCGCTCCCGCCGTGGTCGTCGTCGGACTCGGGGGCGGGGTGGTGGTGCCTCCGCCGTTGTCGCCGTTGTCGCCGCAGGCGGCGAGCAGGGCGGTGAGGGCGCCGGCCGCCAGGCCGAGCGCGACGCGGTTCCGGGTGCGTGGATAGGTCATGGTTCGGTCCTCCGCAGGGGATACGTCCGGGCCACGGCGGCGGATTGCGGCGGACAATGGGCGCAGGCCCTCCCTCCGGGAAGGCAATCCCTTCGGGGAGGTCATCCCCGGGGGAGGTCATCCCCGGGGGAGGCAATCCCCGGGGGAGGTCATCCCTGGGGGAGGCAATCCCTGCGGGGCGACGGAACGTATCCACGGGTATGCGGAGCATGGGCCCGTCTCTGGGGCGGGTACCCGACGAGGCACTGCTCTCCGGTCTCACCACGGGCGACCCGGAGATCGCGGTGGCCTTCGTGCGCCGCTTCCAGCGCACCGTCTTCGGGGTGGCCGTCGCCGTCGTCGGCGACCCCCAGCTCGCCGAGGACATCGCCCAGCAGACCTTCGAACGGGCCTGGCGGCACGCCCAGATCTACGACTCGCGGCGCGGCTCCGTACGGACCTGGCTGACGACCATCGCGCACCACCTGGCGATCGATGCCGTACGGGCCAGGCGGGCCAGCCCCGTAGCGCCCGAGGACCTGGACGCGCTGCTCGGGGTCGTGACGGAGACGCCCGAGCGGCGGGCCCTCGCCGAGGAGGGTTCGGAGCGGGTCCGGCGCGCCGTGGCGACGCTGCCGCGGGAGCAGGCGCGGGCGCTGGTGATGGCGGGGATCTACGGGATGACGGCGCGCGAGGTCGCCGGAATGGAGGGCATCCCCCTCGGCACGGCCAAGACCAGGATCCGGACGGCGACGATCAAGGTGCGGGCGCTCCTGGGGAACGAGGCGGAGCGGCGGGACCCGGAGGCGGGGCGGTGAGCGGCATGGAGTGCGCGCGGCTGCGGGAGCTCGGCGCCGAACTGGCGCTCGGCGTCCTGCCGGCCCGGGAGCGGGCCGAGGCGGTCGCCCATCTGGACCGCTGCGCGGACTGCCGGGAGTACGTCGAGCAGCTGACCCCGGTGGAGGACGGTCTGCTGGGGCTGCTGCCGGAGGCGGAGCCGCCGGTGGGGTTCGAGACGCGGGTGGCGCAGGCGCTGCATCCGCCGCCGGTCCGGGCGCGGTGGCGGCGCGGGAGGGTGCGGCTCGCGTCGGTGGCCGTGGCCGCCGCGCTCGCCTGCGGCTTCGCGGGGTGGGCGGTCGGCACGGTCGTGGAGAGCGCGCCGCCGGCCGTCGAGCGGCAGGCGGACCTCCTGGAGACGGCCCTGGTCTCGCAGGGACACCCGGTCGGGCGGATCTACGCCCACCCGGGCGAGGGCGAGGGCGCGGGTGGCTGGGTGTACATGTCCGTGGACCTGGCGGGGGCGGGCCCGGGGCCGGTCCGGTGCCTCCTCGTCCGGGCCGACGGGTCGGCGGTGCCGGTGGGGTCGTTCCCGCTCAGGGGCGGCTACGGGTACTGGGGTGCGCCGGCCGATATCGACCCGGCGACGGTGACCGGCGCCCGGCTGGTGGCCCCGGACGGCACCGTCCTGGCCACGGCCCACTTCCCGGCGCCGGCGGGTGCGGGGGCCGGCCCCGTGGGCCCGGCCCCCGCCGCGGCGCGGTAGGGCCTGTCCGGCGGACCGGGCCGGACCGGGAGGCGGTGCCACACGCGGCGGGCACGGGGAACGGACGCCGTCAGCCGGCAGGGGCCGGAAGGCTCGACCCAGGCCGCTTCCCGGCAACCGACGACGACGCGGCGAGCGTGCGTGCCGGACGCCGCGAGGGCAACGCGGCGAGCGTGCGTGCCGGACCCCGCGAGCCCGGCAGGATCCGAAAGAGACTGCCTAGCCCTCGGGCTCGTCCTTGCCGCCCTTGTCGTGCCAGCGGGGGTCGGTGTCCCACTCCAGGTTCCGCTCCTCGGCGGTCTGCATGGCGTGGGCGGCCTCCTCACGGCTGGTGTACGGGCCGAAGCGGTCCTTCGCCGGGCAGTCGGGGCCCTCCTCGACCTTCTTGTGCTGCAGGCAGTAGTACCACTCGCCCGGCTTACCCGCCGTGCGCTTCTTGAACAGGGCCATCCTCGGCTCCTTCCTCCGTCATCATGCTGCCCCAGACACGGTCGTTAGACTCGCTGACATGTCTGGCCAGTCGCTTCTCGTACCGGGGGAGCTGTCCCCCCACCGTTCCGTTCCGGGGTCCATCCGCCGCCCCGAGTACGTCGGAAAGCCCGCCCCCACCCCGTACTCCGGCCCGGAGGTGCAGGACTCCGACACCATCGAGCGGATGCGCATCGCCGGCCGCATCGCCGCGCAGGCGATGGAGGAGGCCGCCAAGCACATCGCTCCGGGCGTCACCACGGACGAGCTGGACCGGGTCGCCCACGAGTACATGTGCGACCACGGGGCCTACCCGTCCACGCTCGGCTACCGCGGCTTCCCCAAGTCGCTGTGCTCCTCGGTCAACGAGGTCATCTGCCACGGCATCCCCGACTCGACCGTCCTGAAGGACGGCGACATCGTGAACCTGGACGTGACCGCGTACATCGGCGGAGTCCACGGCGACAACAACGCCACCTACCTGTGCGGAGACGTCGACGAGGAGTCGCGGCTGCTCGTCGAGCGGACCCGGGAGTCCCTGAACAGGGCGATCAAGGCGGTCAAGCCGGGCCGCCAGGTCAACATCATCGGCCGGGTCATCGAGTCGTACGCCAAGCGCTTCGGCTACGGCGTCGTGCGGGACTTCACGGGGCACGGAATCAACTCGTCCTTCCACTCCGGGCTGATCATTCCGCACTACGACTCCCCGCACCACACCACCGTGATCCAGCCGGGCATGACGTTCACGATCGAGCCGATGCTGACGCTGGGCACGCACGAGTACGACATGTGGGACGACGGCTGGACCGTGGTGACCAAGGACCGGAAGCGGACGGCGCAGTTCGAGCACACGCTCGTGGTGACCGAGACCGGGGCCGAGATCCTCACGTTGCCCTGACCCCTCCGCGGGGTAGCGTTCTTACCGACAGGGCGTCGGGAACCAGTTGACTTAGGCATACCTAAGTCGACACGATCGGCAGTGGTTCCCGACCCCTACGGTCCCGACGGCCCCGGAGGCATGCCTTGGACACCCCCTTCTCGACGCTCATCCGCACCGCCTCGCACGAACAGCACACCGAGGCCGAGTCGTCGACGTTCATGAGCGACCTCCTCGGCGGCCGGCTGGCCGTGGACGCCTACGCGCGCTACACGGAGCAGCTCTGGTTCGTGTACCGCGCCCTGGAGGACGGCGCGGAGGCGCTGCGGACCGACCCGGTCGCCGGGCCCTTCATACAGCCGGAGCTGTTCCGGACGGCCGCCCTGGAGCAGGACCTCGCGCATCTGCGCGGACCCGGCTGGCGCGCCGGGCTCACGGCCCTGCCCGCCACCGAGTCCTACGCGGCACGGGTCGCCGAGTGCGCCCGTGACTGGCCCGCGGGCTACGTCGCCCACCACTACACGCGCTATCTGGGCGACCTGTCGGGCGGTCAGATCATCCGCGACAAGGCCGAACGCACCTGGGGCTTCACACGCAAGGGCGACGGCGTCAGGTTCTACGTCTTCGAGGGCATCGCCAACCCGGCCGCCTTCAAGCGGGGGTACCGGGAGCTGCTCGACGGGGTGAACGCGGACGACCTGGAGAAGCAGCGGATCGTCGACGAGTGCAAGCGCGCCTTCGACTTCAACGGCGCGGTCTTCCGGGAGCTGGCGGGCGAGTTCCCGCTCAGCGCCGCCTGACGCCCGCCCGCCAGGGCAGGCGGCCCCTCAGACGGTCAGGGTCCGCTCCAGCCGGACCCGGCCGCCGAGTTCCACGATGCCGTCGGGGCCGGGGGCGGTGAGCAGCTGGGAGCCCCGGCCCTGGGTGATGTTGAGCGCCCGGCCCAGTTCTGCGGTGAGCAGCAGCGCAGCCGCACCGGTCGCCTCGTCCTCGTCGATGCCGTCGCCGCGGCCGGGGAACGCGCGCGCCCTGATCCGCCCGGCGGCCTCCTCCTCCCAGGCCCAGGCGTAGATCCACTCCCCCGGCTCGGGCACGGCCAGGTCCTCGACCTCGGCGGCGGACCCGTACTGCCGCAGCGTGCGCGGCGGCGCCCACTCGGCGCGCGCCTCGATCCAGGTGAACTCCCCGTCGCCCCGCACCCACACCTCGCCGGCCGGCGGACGGACGACCTCCAGGTCGAGCAGCCAGGCGGCGCCGACGAGCGGGTGCCCGGCGAAGGGCAGCCGCAGCCCGGGGGTGTAGATGTCGACGATCCCGTGCTCGGGGTCGTCGACGAACACGGTTTCGCTGAAGCCGAGTTCCTTGGCCAGCGCCTGCCGCGAGCCCTCGTCGGGGTACCCGCGCGCGTCCCGCACGACCCCGAGGGCGTTGCCGTGGCGGCCGTCGCCCGCGCAGAAGACCCGAAGGACGTCGATGTCAGTCGTGTTCATGCCGGAATTCAACCACCCACGCGTCCCACTCGGCGGGTCCGCCGGGAATCGGCGGGGCGAGCGTGCGGGCCTCGCCGTACGGGGCGCAGGCGAGCGCACGGGCGTAGCGCAGGGCCAACACCTCCCGCTCCGCCTCCCGCTCGGGCGGGAGTACGCCCAGTCGCCGCTCGAAGCCCTCCACGGTCCCGCCCTGGACGACTCCCACGGTCTCCTCGCCCGCACCCCGCGCCAGGACCACCGCCTCCGGCTCCCGCCCCTCCGCGAGTGCGGCCACCGCCCGGTCATGGCCGTCGAGAAGCACCCAGCCGTCGAAGGCCGAGAGCCACAACAGCAGGACGGGCGGCAGGACGTCCTCGCGCACCAGCCGGCGGTACGCCTTCACGCGCGGGGCGTCGGGGGCGGAGAGCGGTCGCAGCGGCAGCACGCCGTTCCAGCCGTCGTTCCAGTCGAGACGGGCCGTGGGCCAGTCCTGGACGAAGTCGCCCCGCCAGACGTACGGGGCGAACCCGGACCGGCGGGCGAGCAGCAGACGGTCGGCGTACAGCGGGCCCCGGTCGGAGGCCTCCAGGCCGCTCGCGAACCGGTGGAGCCAGTCGGGCCGGGGCCGCGCCTCGGCGGCCCGCAGCGGCGGGAGCGGCGAGCGGTAGCCGGCGCGGCGGTGCACGGTGACGCCCCCGCGGTCCTCGTCGACCCGCGCGAGGAGGACGGGGCGCTCTCCCTGGCGGAGCAGCATGCGGCGGCCGTCGGTCATCTCCATGCGGAGGGCGGGCAGTCGGTCGGCGTGACCGGTCAGGACCAGGGCTCCGGGGAGGATCTCTCGGCGCATGCCCCGCACGGTATCTGGGCACGCGGCCAGGCCGCACCGGCTCGTGCGGTGCTTGCCCTGCCCGTGAGGCGATGCTGCCGCAGGCCGCCGAGCCATCCTCCCCCTTCCCCTTCCCCTCCCCCTCCCCCTTCCCCGTCGCCGAGCCGGTCCGGAGGGGCCGGGCGCCCTGGGCGAGCACGGCCCGGGAGGACGAGGACGCCTCGGCGGCCGCGGAGGCGCCGGCGACTACCGGGGGCGGCCGGTCCGGGCGGCGGACGGGCCGCGGGGGCCGAGCCGCCGGCCGGCGGAGCTGCCCGACGGGCCGTGCTCAGCGGGGTCTACCCGCAGCCGGTCGAGGGGCTGCCACATCCGCGCACAGGCTTCCCGCGGCCCTACCGGTCGGTAACCCAAACAAGGGCAATCCGCCCGCCTTTACCCTCCCTTGACCTTGCCATGAAATCCCCATGAGCCCGCTGTGACCGAGCCGTGTCCGGTTCGCCGGACCTGAGAGCTGAATCACTGGACGGGCGGGTATTGCTGAGGTAAGCCTCGGTTAAGTTAGGTCCGCCTCACCCCGTCCCCGCCGTTCAGTCCCCGAGTGGAGCCCACATGCGAGCCGTCCGTCTCTCCGTCGTCACCGCCGCCGCCACCGCGGCGACTCTGGCCGCCGTCACGGGCTGCACCCAGAAAAGCGACTCGAAGGGCGACGACGGCGCGATCCAGGTGATCGCGAAGGACGACTCCTGCGAGGTCTCGAAGAAGGACTTCCCGGCCGGCCACGTGAAGCTGAACGTGGAGAACCGCGGCAGCAAGGTCACCGAGGTCTACGTCCTCTTCCCGGACGACCGGATCGTCACCGAGCGCGAGAACATCGGCCCCGGCACCAAGGCCACCATCACCGCCGAGATCAAGGCCGGCGACTACGCGATCGCCTGCAAGCCCGGCATGAAGGGCGACGGCATCCGCCAGCAGGTCAAGGCCACCGGCGCGGGCGCCGCGGCCGCCAAGCGCTCCCCGGAGATGGACGCCGCCGTCGCCGCCTACCGCCAGTACGTCCAGGCGCAGGCCGACGAGACCCTGCCCAAGGTGAAGCTCTTCACCGACGCCGTCCGCGCCGGTGACGTCGAGGCCGCCAAGAAGGCCTACGCCGAATCCCGCATCGGCTGGGAGCGCACCGAGCCGGTCGCCGAGTCCTTCGGCGACATCGACCCGAAGGTCGACGTCCGCGAGGACGGCCTGGAGGCCGGCCAGAACCCGGCCACGGACTGGACCGGCTGGCACCGCCTGGAGAAGGCGCTGTGGCAGGACAAGAAGATCGGCGCCCGGGAGAAGCAGCTCGCCGACCTGCTCGACAAGGACCTCTCCGACTGGCAGAAGCGGGTCGGCAAGGCGGAGATCACCCCGACCTCCATGGCCAACGGTGCCAAGGAGCTCCTGGACGAGGTCGCGTCCGGCAAGGTCACCGGCGAGGAGGAGCGCTACTCGCACACCGACCTGGTCGACTTCAAGGCCAACGTCGAGGGTGCCCAGAAGTCCTTCGAGCTCCTGAAGCCGGTCGCGCAGAAGAACGACCCCCAGCTGGTCGCCGAGCTCGACAAGCAGTTCGCGGCGCTGAACACCCTGCTCGACAAGTACCGCGCGGACAAGGCGAGCTACGTCTTCACCTCGTACGAGAAGGTCGGCGAGGAGCAGCGCAAGGAGCTCTCGGACGGCGTGAACGCGCTGGCCGAGCCGCTCTCGAAGCTCGCCGCCGCCGTCGTGAAGTAAGGGGGGCCACCACGATGACCACGCACTCCACGAACCCGGAGAACTCCGCGGAACCCGCGACGTCCGAGGCGCCGGCCGCGGCCGCTCCCTCCCGCCGTTCCGTGATCGGCTGGGGCGGTGCCGGCCTCGCGCTCGGCGCCGCCGCGGCCGGCGGCGCCGTCGCCCTCACCCGGGGCGGCGACACCGCCGTGCCAGTCGCCGAGAGCGGCGCGGCCGTCCCCTTCCACGGCGAGCACCAGGCCGGCATCGCCACCCCCGTCCAGGACCGGCTGCACTTCGCGGCCTTCGACGTGAAGACGAAGGACCGCGCGGAGCTGATCCAGCTCCTGAAGGACTGGACCCGGGCCGCCGAGCGCATGACGGCCGGCCACGAGGTCGGCGAGGGCGCCTACGGCGGTCTGCCGGAGGCCCCGCCGGACGACACGGGCGAGGCGCTCGGCCTCAAGCCCTCCCGGCTGACCCTCACGATCGGCTTCGGCCCCTCGCTCTTCGACGGGCGCTTCGGGCTGCAGGGCAAGCGGCCCGGGGCCCTGGTGGACCTGCCCAAGTTCCCGGGCGACAACCTGGACCCCGCGCGCAGCGGCGGCGACCTGTGCGTCCAGGCCTGCTCCGACGACCCCCAGGTCGCCGTGCACGCCATCCGCAACCTGGCGCGGATCGGCTTCGGCAAGGTCGCGGTGCGCTGGTCGCAGCTGGGCTTCGGCAAGACGTCCTCGACGACCCCGGACGCCCAGACCCCGCGCAACCTGTTCGGCTTCAAGGACGGCACCCGCAACATCGCGGGCACCGAGACCGCCCGCCTTGCCGAGCACGTGTGGGTGTCCGGCAAGGACGCCGAGGGTCCGGCCGCGTGGCTGGACGGCGGTTCCTACCTGGTCGCCCGGCGCATCCGGATGAACGTCGAGACCTGGGACCGCACCCCGCTGGCCGAGCAGGAGGACATCTTCGGCCGCGACAAGAAGGAAGGCGCGCCCGTCGGCAAGGCGAAGGAGCACGACGAGCCGTTCCTGAAGGCGATGAAGCCGGACTCGCACGTGCGGCTGGCCCACCCCGACACCAACGGCGGCGCGACCATCCTGCGCCGCGGCTACTCCTTCACCGACGGCACGGACGGCCTCGGCCGTCTGGACGCGGGACTGTTCTTCCTGGCGTACCAGAAGGACGTGCGCAAGGGCTTCATCCCGGTGCAGACCTCGCTGTCCCGCAACGACGCTCTGAACGAGTACACCCAGCACGTCGGTTCGGCGATCTTCGCGGTCCCGCCGGGCGTCCGCGACAAGGACGACTGGTGGGGCCGGGCGCTGTTCGCGTAGCTCGGAACTCTCGTAACTCCGGAAGGGAACCGACGTGTTCGGGAACTATCTGATCGGCCTGCGTGAGGGGCTCGAGGCCAGCCTGGTCGTCTGCATCCTCATCGCCTACCTGGTGAAGACGGGGCGCCGTGACGCCCTGCGGCCGATCTGGATCGGCATCGGTGTCGCGGTCGGGCTCGCGCTCGCCTTCGGCGCCGGGCTCGAGTTCGGCTCGCAGGAGCTGACCTTCGAGGCTCAGGAGGCACTCGGCGGCTCGCTGTCGATCCTGGCCGTGGGCCTGGTGACCTGGATGGTCTTCTGGATGCGTCGGACCGCCCGGCACCTGAAGGCGGAGCTGCACGGCAAGCTGGACGCCGCCCTGCAGATGGGCACGGGCGCGCTGGTCGCGACCGCGTTCCTGGCGGTGGGCCGCGAGGGCCTGGAGACGGCGCTGTTCGTGTGGGCGTCGGTGCGGGCCTCCTCGGACGGCTCCTACGCGCCGCTGGTCGGCGTGGTCCTGGGCCTGCTCACGGCGGTGTTCCTGGGCTGGCTGTTCTACCGGGGCGCGCTGCGGATCAACCTGGCGAAGTTCTTCACCTGGACCGGCGGCATGCTGGTCGTGGTGGCGGCGGGCGTCCTCGCGTACGGCGTGCACGACCTCCAGGAGGCGCGCTTCCTGGGCGGCCTGGAGAACAAGGCCTTCGACATCTCCGAGACGATCGCGCCGGACGGCTGGCTCGGCACCCTCCTGAAGGGCGTCTTCAACTTCCAGCCCGACCCGACGGTCCTTCAGGTCACGGTGTGGGCGCTCTATCTGATCCCCACGCTCGCGATCTTCCTGGCCCCGGTAGGGTCGGGTCCGTCCCAGCGGGTGGAGAAGCAGAAGGCGACCGATGAGAAGGCTGACGCGAACCGGGCGGAAGCGGCCGGCTGACACGCTCCTCGCGGCGGTGACGGCCACCGGCCTGGCGCTGACCGCGAGCGGCTGTGTGACGGTGCACGGCGAGCGGGAGCTGATTCCCGCGACGAGCCGGGCCGAGGCCGATCAGGCCCTCGAGGACTTCACCGAAGCCTTCAACAAGGCCGACAAGGCCTACGACCCGACGCTCGACGCGGGCCGGGTCACCGGCCCGCTCGGCGAGATCAACCAGGCGGGCCTGAGGTCGCGTCAGGTCAGCAGCCCCGGCGGCAACAAGGACCACCGGCCGCTGCAGCTCACCGACGCCACCTACGCCATACCCCGGAAGGCCGGCTGGCCGCGCTGGTTCGTCGCGGACACCGACTCCAACCGGGACACCGACCAGGGCCCCGGCGACAACCGCTGGGTCCTGGTCTTCGTGCGCGCGGCCGCGGCGGAGCCGTGGCAGGTCGCCTATCTGTCGATCCTGGCCCCCGACAAGGTCCCCGCCTTCAGGACCGAGGCCGGATACGCCGTTCCGGTCGCGGCCGGCACGAAGGACCTGGCCGTCGCGCCGGCGGAGCTGGGCGAGCGGTACGTGGCGTTCCTCAAGGACGGGCAGCAGGGGCCGTTCGCGGCCGGCCCGGACACCACCGAGTGGCGGGCCGAGCGGAAGAAGGCGGCCAACCGGCCCGGGCTCGTCACGCAGTACGTCGACCAGCCGGAGAACCGCGGGGACTTCGCGCCGCTGGGCCTGGCCACGGAGGACGGCGGCGCCCTGGTCTTCTTCGCCACCCGCTACTTCGAGCGGCAGACGGCCGCTCCGGGCTACCGGCCGAAGGTGGGCAAGGACGTGAAGGCGCTGATGACCGGCGAGGTCAGGAACACGGTCACCAAGCGCTGGGTGTCCAGCCAGGCGGTCCTGGTGAAGCCGGCGGGCACGGCGGCCGACGGGGTCGTGGTCCTGGGCCGGCTCCAGGGTGTGACGGCGGCGGAGGGGTCGTAGCGTCGCGGGCCGGGCCCGACGGGCGGGACACCTCCGCACGCCCCTCCCCCGTCGGGAGTGCGCTCAGCGGCTGAGCGGCCAGGCGGCCTCGTGGTCCACGGAGCCGCCCCGCTCGGCCACGTGGCGGGCGCAGGCGTCGGTGAGGGCCTCGATGAGGCCCAGCGGCTCGGGCAGCGCGTGCTCGGGGCCGCGGAGCCAGCCGAGCTCCGGCTGGGCCCCCTCGTCACCGGGGAGCCGGGAGGGCGGCACCAGCACGTAGCTGCCCCGGCAGTGCCAGCGCAGGCCGGGATGCTCGTCCATGGTCTCGGGATGGCAGTCCAGCTCGCAGGGCCACCACTCGTCCTCGTCCTCGGGGGTTCCGCGGGTGGCCGTGAAGAACAGCATGCGGCCCTCGTCGTCGCGGTCCTCGGCCGCGCCGGAGACGGCGACCGGGCCGACCTCGACGCCCTCGGCGAGCAGCCGGTCCAGGGCGGCCCGGCCGGCGGCGAGGGGGACGTCGAGGACGTCGTGGACCATGCCGGTGGCGGTGATGAAGTTCGCCTCGGGCTGGTTGCGGGCCCAGCGCTCGATCTGGGCGCGGTCGGTGGTCGACTGGGTCTGCCAGGCGAAGGAGACCGGGTGCCGGGCGGGGGTGGGACAGCCGATCCGCTCGCAGGAACAGCGGTAGCCGACGGGGTGCGCGGCGGGGGCGAGGGGCATTCCCGCGGCGGCGAGGGCCAGGAGCGTCTTCTCGCGGTCGTTCTCGACGTCGGCCGCGGTGCGCTTGGGGCGCCTGCGCAGCCACTGTGCGAGTTTGCTCTCCGTGCCGCGGTAGCGGCCGATGCCGTCGCCCATCTATCCCCTCACCTCATGCCCGCCCGTTCGGTCCTACGGGCTCTCCATGGTCCCACCATCCTGCGCCCCGGGTGACCGGAGTCGGGAACCGGGGCCCGTTGCCTCGGTCACGGTCGGCCGGAGAGGCCGCGCAGCGCGTAGTCGACGAGGGTGTCGGCGTAGGCGTGGGTGAGCGGCAGGGTGCGGTGCAGCCAGCGGTGGTGGAGGGGGCCGACGAGGAGTTCGAGGGCGATCCGCGGGTCGACGGCCGGGTCGATGTCACCGGCCCGCTGCGCCGCCTCGATACGGCGCACGTAGGCCTGGAGCTGGGGTTCGAGCAGTTTGGCGGTGAACTCGGCGCCGAGGGCGGGGTCGACGACGCCCTCGGCGGCGAGGGCGCGGGTGGGCCGGTCGAAGGCGGGGTCGTTGAGCTCGTCGACGGTGGCGCGCAGCACGAGCCGGAGGTCGGCGGCGAGGTCGCCGGTGTCGGGGATCTCACGTCCGGCGTCGCCGCCCGCGGCCTCGGCGGCCTGTTCGGCGAGGTCGAGGAAGGCCTCCATGAGGACGGCGGCCTTGGAGTTGGCCGGCCACCAGCGGTAGATGGTCTGCTTGCCGACACCGGCCCGGGCGGCGATGCCCTCGACGGTGGTCTTCGCGTAGCCGGCCTCGGAGACGAGGTCGAGCGCGGCGGCGTAGATGGCGCGGCGGGAGCGTTCGCTGCGGCGGGAGGAGTCGGGCGCCTTGGTGTCGGACATGGGCCCACGCTACCAGCTGACGAGACGTTCCGTCTCGCTACCTGTTCTTCATCCGAACCACCCGAACGGTCCACTGCGCACGGCCCCCGGAAGGCGGACCATGGGCTCACGATCCGCATCGACGATCTGCGACCGTAGAGGAGCCCTCTTTGCGCAACACTCCGCGCGAGGCCTCGCCCCGCCGTTATCTGATGTGCGCACCCACGCACTTCTCGGTGACCTACTCCATCAACCCCTGGATGGACCCCACCAAGCCGGTCGACCTGCCGCTCGCCCTCGCGCAGTGGGAGGACCTGCGCGACCGCTACCGCGCACTCGGCCACACCGTCGAACTGCTCGACCCGGCCCCCGGCCTGCCGGACATGGTCTTCGCCGCGAACGGCGCCACCGTGGTGGACGGCCTCGTCCTCGGGGCCAGGTTCGCCTACCCGGAGCGCTCGGCCGAGGCCGCGGCGCACCTGGACTGGTTCCGCAGGAACGGTTACCCGGACGCCGACCTGCGGGTGCCGGAGCACGTGAACGAGGGCGAGGGCGACTTCGCCGTGACCGCCTCCTGGATCCTGGCCGGCCGGGGCTTCCGCTCCAGCCCGCTCTCGCACGACGAGGCCCAGGAGTTCTTCGGCCGGCCGGTGATCGGCCTGGAGCTGGTGGACCCGCGCTACTACCACCTGGACACGGCGCTGTGCGTGCTGGACGACGCGGGCGACGAGATCATGTACTTCCCCGACGCCTTCTCGCCCGGCAGCCGCGCCGTCCTGAAACGACTCTTCCCGGACGCGCTGCTGGCCACGGCCGCCGACGCCGCCGCCCTCGGCCTCAACGCGGTGAGCGACGGCCGGAACGTCCTGCTCCCGCAGGCGGCGGTGGGCCTCTTCGGCCCGCTGCGGGAGCGCGGCTTCGTACCGATCGGGATGGACCTGGGCGAGCTGCTCAAGGGCGGCGGCAGCGTGAAGTGCTGCACCCAGGAGCTACGGCCCCGGGCCGGTGACCCGGAGCCGGTGGCGGCCCGAAGGGGTGAGCAGGAGCCGGTGACGGCCCGGGCCGGTGAGCCGGACCCGGTCACGGCCCGGGCCGGTGAGCCGGACCCGGTCACGGCCCGGACCGGTGATCCCGAGCCGGTGACGGCCCGGGCCGGTGAGCCGGAGCCGGTGACGGCCTAGTCCTCGTCCCGGCCGTCCTCCGGCGGCCAGGGGTCTCCCCACCCGGCGTCACGGGCCTGCTTGTACAGGGGCCCGTGGCGCTTGGTGACGGTCTCCCGGCCCAGCCCGTCGGGGCCGCACAGGTCGAGCAGCACCTGGCCCTTGCGGATCTGCGGCCTGCGCGTGATCCGGGCGGCGACCGGGGTCACGGGGAACCGGGTGGCGGCCACGTAGCTGTACTTCTCGTCCTCGTACGGCAGCGAGCCGCCCTTCACCTGCCGGTGCAGCGAGGAACGGCTGACCCGGGCCGCGAAGTGGCACCAGTCGGTGCCCGGCACGATCGGGCAGGCACCGCTGTGCGGGCAGGGCGCGGCGACGGTGAAGCCGGCCTCCACCAGCCGGGTGCGGGCGGCGATGATCCGCTCGTAGCCGTCGGGGGTGCCCGCCTCGACGATGACGACGGCCTGCGCTGCGCGCGCGGCCTCGGTGACGAGCGCGGTGCGGTCGGCCTCGGTCAGCTCGTTGAGGACGTAGGAGACGGTCACCAGATCCGTGTCGGCGAGCTTGAGCGCCCCGCCGATCCGCTCCCGGCGCCACTCGGCCTCGAAGACGCCGCGGGCCAGCTCCCGGCCGATCGCCAGGGCCGGCTCGGCCCAGTCCAGGACGGTGGTGCGGGCCGCGCCCTCCCAGGTCTCCGCGACCGCCCAGCTCGCCGCCCCGGTCCCGCCGCCGATGTCCGTGTGCGTGGCCGGCGCCCAGTCGGGCGCGGCGTCCGCGAGGGCGTACAGGGCACTGCTCACCGCCTCGAAGGTGGCGGGCATCCGGTACGCGGCGTAGGCGGCCACGTCGGACCGGTCGCGCAGCACGGGCGCGTCGGTCGGGGTGGCCCCCCGGTAGTTGGCGATCAGCCGCTCGACGGCCTGCGCGGCCTGCCGCGGCGGCAGCCCGTCGAGGGCGGCGGCGAGGGCGGCGCGCAGGGTGTCGGCGGAGGGGGCGGAGGCGTTCACCGCGACATTCTAGTGCGGCGCCGCGGGCCCTCGGCCGTCCCGGGCACCCGCCTGGGTCGCGGCTCCGTCCGCCTTCCCGTGCACCGTGCGCCATGCCTCCATCGAGAGGTTCCACTGGTCGCCGGTGAGTTCGGTGAGGGAGGCGGGGAAGAGGCCGTCCTCCTCCTTCGCGACGTGGGCGTGCAGCTCGTGGACGGAGCGGGTGAAGGCGGCCCGGTCCGCCGCGTCGTCGAGGTCGAGGGCCACGAGGAAGGCGGCGAGTTCGCGGTGCTCGCCGATGAGGGCGTCGACGTAGGCGGTGTACTCCGCGTTCTCCCGCATGACCGCGAACAGCCCGCGCTCCTCCCCCGTCCAGTGCGCGCGCAGCCGGTCGGTCATGCCGGCGACGAGTGCGCGGGCGCGGGCCCGGTCGCCCGCGTCGAGGGCCCGTACCGCGTCCCCGGCGAGGTCGGTGACCGCCTCGTGTTCGGCGATGAACTCCCTGATCAGGGGGATGTCGCGGCAGCCGCAGTAGTGGCACATGCCCCGGATCGTCACACCGGGGCGGTCACTTCGCCGGCGCGGCGCGCCAGGGCCGGCACAGCAGCAGGAAGCAGGCGAGGGCGGCGGCCGCGCAGCTCACCTGGACGACGGCCATCGGGACGGCCGTGGCCTCGCCCGCGATGCCCACCAGCGGCGAGACGACGGCGCCGACGAGGAAGGACGACGTGCCGAGCAGCGCGGAGGCGGAGCCGGCGGCGTGCGGTGTGCGCATGAGGGCCTGGGCGTTGGTGTTGGGCATCGCGAGGCCCATCGCCGACATCAGGACGAAGAGCCCGGCGGCGACCGGCGCGAGCCCCGGCTCGCCGAACACGCCGCTGGTCATGACGAGCAGCGCGGTGGCGGCCAGCAGGATGACGCCGAGGCCCCAGCCGAGCGCCTTGTCGAGGCTGACCCGGCCGACGAGCAGCTTGCCGTTGATCTGGCCGACGGCCACGAGCCCGATCGAGTTGACGCCGAAGAGCAGGCTGAAGGTCTGCGGGGAGGCGCCGTAGATCTCCTGGACGACGAAGGGCGAGGCGGAGATGTACGCGAAGAGGGCGGCGAAGGCGAGGCCGCCGGCCAGCATGTAGCCGGTGAAGACGCGGTCGGCGAGCAGGCCCCGCATGGTGCGCAGGGCCTCGCCGACGCCGCCCGCGTGGCGCCGCTCGGGCGGCAGGGTCTCGTGCAGGAAGCGCTGGACCACGACGGTGAGGACGAGGCCGACGCCGGTGAGCACGTAGAAGACGCCCCGCCAGTCGGTGATCCGCAGGATCTGCCCGCCGATGAGCGGGGCGACGATCGGCGCGACGCCGGAGATCAGCATCAGGGTGGAGAAGAACCGGGCCATCTCGACGCCGTCGTACAGGTCGCGGACGACGGCGCGGGCGATCACGATGCCGGCGGCGCCCGCGAGGCCCTGGAGCAGCCGGAAGCCGACGAGCATCGCGGCGGAGGGGGCGAGCGCGCAGACGGCGGTGGCGAGGACGTACACGACCATGCCGACGAGCAGCGGCCGCCGCCGGCCCCACTTGTCGCTCATGGGGCCGACGACGAGCTGACCGAGGGCCATGCCGGCGAGGCAGGCGGTCAGGGTGAGCTGGACGGTGGCGGCGGGCGAGCGCAGCGCCTCGGTGACCTCCGGCAGGGCCGGGAGGTACATGTCCATGGAGAGCGGCGGAAGGGCGGTGAGCCCGCCGAGGACGAGGGTGACGAGCAGCCCTGCCCTCCGTGCGGAGGCGACCGGTGCGCTGACTGTGTGATCGACGGTGCTGGTGGCCCGGCCGCTCTCCGGTATCGGCATCAGTTCTCCGTTTCGTTGAAACCTTTCCTAGATTACGCGTGTCAGGCGGGGGTGAGACCGGGACGTCCGGCCTCCGTGACGAAGGACGCGGCCGTGACCACCGGGGCGCCCGGCGTGGTCACCGAGGCGACCGTACGGAAGTCGGCGCGGGCGCTGTCCTCGCCGAGGGCGACCGTCACGTAGCCGCGCCGGCCGTTGTAGAAGCGCAGGTGCGGATTGGCCCGGGTCAGGTCGTCGTGGTTGGACGGGCGCTCGGAGCCGTTCCTGCCGCTGGTGATCGAGGTCGCGACGATCTCGGTGCCGACGGTCCGGGAGGCCGGGTCGCGGAAGTCGGCCTTGATGTCGAGGGCGTAGGCGACGTGCACGTCGCCGGTGAGGACCATCAGGTTCTCGATACCGGCCGCCTGCGCGCCGGCGAGGATCCGCTGCCGGGAGGCCGGGTAGCCGTCCCAGGAGTCCATCGAGAGCTTGTACGCGGCGGTGGGCACGCTGCGGCGCTCGGAGAGGACGACCTGCTGGGGCACGACGTTCCAGGTGGCGCGCGAGGCGCGCCAGCCGTCGAGCAGCCAGCGCTCCTGGGTGGCGCCGGTCAGGGTGCGCGCCGGGTCCTCCGACTCGGGCCCCGGCGTCCGCCAGCCGTCGCCGTACGCCTGGTCGGAGCGGTACTGGCGGGTGTCGAGGATGTCGAACTGGGCGAGCCGCCCGAAGCGCAGCCGCCGGTAGAGCTTCATGTCCGGGCCGGTGGGCCGCTGGGGTCGGCGCAGCGGCTGGTTCTCCCAGTAGGCGCGGTAGGCGGCGGCCCGGCGGATCAGGAACTCCTCCGGCGGGACGTCGTTCTCGGGGACGTCGCCGGCGTAGTTGTTCTCGGTCTCGTGGTCGTCCCAGGTGACGGCGAAGGGGTGCGCGGCGTGCGCGGCCATCAGGTCCGGGTCGGACTTGTAGAGGGCGTAGCGCAGCCGGTAGTCCTCCAGGGTGAGGGTCTCCCGGTCGAAGACGTCCGGCAGTCGGCGGTCGGTGTAGGCGCGGGCGCCGCCGGTGGCGTTCACGGCGTACTCGTAGAGGTAGTCGCCGAGGTGGAAGACGACGTCGAGGTCCTCGTCGGCGAGGTGGCGGTAGGCCGTGAAGTAGCCGTCGTGGTACGCCTGGCAGGACACGGCGGCGAGCTTCAGGCCCGTGGCGCGGGCCCCGGGGGCGGGCGCGGTGCGGGTGCGGCCGACGGGGCTGCTCCAGTCGCCGGCGAGGAAGCGGTAGAAGTAGTCGCGGCCGGGCGCCAGGCCGTCGACCTCGACGTGGACGGCGCGGTCGAACTCGGGATGCGCCACGGTGGTGCCGCGCCGGAGCCCCCGCGTGAACCGCTCGTCGTGGGCGAGCTCCCAGCGGACGGTGACCCGGGTGTCGGCGGGCAGGCCGCCGCCGGCCTCGTACGGGCGTGGCGCGAGCCGGGTCCACAGCAGGGCGGAGCCGGGCAGCGGGTCACCGGACGCCACCCCGAGGGTGAACGGGTTCTCGGTGATCCTGCGGGCGTCGAGCTCCGCCGCGGCGGCGGTGCCGGCGGACGGCAGGTTCACGGTGAAGGCGAGCGCGGCGGCGGCGCCCGTGACGGTCAGGAACCGGCGGCGCCCCAGGTGCCGTGCGACGGCGCGCAGTTCGTTCGCGTATGCGTCGGTGCGGGCCTGTGTGCGAGTCATGTACCCCTCCCCAGACGGTGGTTGTCCGTCGGGTATTCGAGAGGGGCGGGACGACCTCACGTTGTCGGGTACAGAACATCCACGTGTCGGACGGATGAGTTCATGGGGCACGCGTCTGCCGTACGCTGCGCGCCCATGAGCATCGCAGTGGTGACGGGAGCGGGGTCGGGCATCGGCCGGAGCGTGGCGCGGGCCCTCGCGGAGGCGGGCTGGCGCGTGGCGCTCGCGGGCCGCCGCGCGCAGGCGCTGGAGGAGACGGCCGCGGCCTTCCCGGACCGGGACGCCGCCCTGTGCGTACCGACGGACGTGACCTCCGCCGACCGGGTCGCGGCCCTGTTCGGAGCGGTGCGGGACCGGTGGGGCAGGGTCGACCTGCTCTTCAACAACGCCGGCACCTTCGCCGGCGGCGGCGTCCCCGTCGAGGAGCTCGACCCCGACACCTGGCGGGCGGTCGTGGACGTCAACCTGACGGGCTCGTTCCTGTGCGCCCAGGCCGCCTTCCGCGCGATGAAGGAGCAGTCCCCGCAGGGCGGCCGCATCATCAACAACGGCTCCATCTCGGCGCACGTGCCGCGCCCGAACTCCATCGCGTACACGGCGACGAAGCACGCGATGACGGGCCTGACGAAGTCGCTGTCCCTGGACGGACGCCCGTACCGGATCGCCTGCGGTCAGATCGACATCGGCAACGCGGCCACCGACATGACGGCCCGCATGCAGACCGGCATCCTCCAGGCCAACGGCGAACTCGCGGTGGAGCCGGTGATGGACGCGGCGGACGTGGCGGCGACCGTCGTGCACATGGCGGGCCTGCCGCTGGAGGCGAACGTGCAGTTCGCGACGGTGATGGCGACGACCATGCCGTACATCGGGCGGGGCTGAGGGCCCCGCCCGTCACGGGCGCCAGGGGCCGCGTCGCGGGGCGGCGGGGTGCGTCCCGGGTGGGGGCGACGGCTGCGTCCCGGGTGGGGCGACGGGCTGCGGCGGGGTGCGTCCCCCGGCCGTCGGGCCACGCCGCAAGGGGGCGGCTCCGCTGCGGGGGTCAGGGCGGCGGGGCCTGGCCGGTCTCGAAGCGGGAGATCCTGCCGCCCTCGACGGTGAACCGCCAGGCGGTCCGCATCGCGCCCCAGGTGTCGTTGCGGTACGTGGCGACGAGGGCGCGACCGTCGTCGGACTCGGACTCGACCTCCATGCGGCCGCCCGAGGAGAAGATCTCCCGCTCGGTCCAGTCGCGGAGGTCCCGCTCCGTACCGTCGTCGGACATGGTCGCGTCCGGGGTCAGGGCCTCGTAGAAGGCCCGCTGGTCGTTGGCGTTGAGGGCGGCGACGAAGGCCCGCACCGCGGGGTCGCCGAGCCGGTCCACGGGAATGGTCATGTCCTACCCGTACACCGCCCGCCCCCGCGACCCCGGGAACCTGGCAGGCTGCCCCCGTGACCGACCCCATCTGGCCCACCGTCGCCCGCCTCCAGGAATGGCTCACCGACCGTCAGCGGCTGCCGCCCGGCCAGGAGATCCTGCTCCGCGTCCTCAAACTGTCCGAGGAGGTCGGCGAGACGGCCCAGGCGGTCATCGGCGCGACCGGCCAGAACCCCCGCAAGGGGCACAGCCACAGCTGGCAGGACGTCGAGGCCGAGCTGTGCGACGTCATCATCACGGCGATGGTCGCGCTGCGGACCCTGACACCGGACGCCGCGGAGGTCTTCGCCGGGCACCTGAAGAGGGTGGCGGAACGCTCGCTCCAGGGACCGCCGGCGGAACCCTCCGCGGAGCCGCCGCAGGGCCCCTTCGCAGAGCCGCCGGAAGGACCGTCCTCGGGGCCGCCGCAGGAACCCTCTGCGGAGCCGCCGGAAGGACCGTCCGCGGGGCCGCCGGAAGGACCGTCCTCGGGGCCGCCCGGGGGAGCGACCGCGGGGCCGCCCGGGGACTGAGAGCGGCGGCGGGGGTCGGAAGTGCCGGACGCCTGCACGACGATGACCACCACCGTCGCAGGGTCACGGGCCGGGCTCCGGATCCGGCTCCTCGGGCGGCTCGGGATCTTCCGGCGGTTCCGGCGAGGGCGGCGGGGCCGGCGTCCGGTCCGGCCGTTACCGCTCCCCCGTCGACGGGCGCGCAGGGCCGTCGCGGCGGCGAGGCTGCCACCGGCGGAGTCGTCACCGCCGGCCGCCCCGCGAAATGCTTCACGGGCGGCGACCGGCCGCGCCCGCCGGGGTCACCGAAGCTGATCGCGTGACGACGAAGCCCCCGCCGTGGCGGGGGCTTCGGTGTCGAGGTGCAGACGAGTCGGGCTGTACGCCGGGTTCTGTTCCGCTCAGGGAGCGATCACGCTCTGACCTGCATGTTTACGGGAATCCGGCGGCTGGTCCAGCCCTCTGGGACTTCTCAGGGACTTTCAGTCGAGATCGGTGAGCCACGCCTCGATCGCGGACAGTCCCCGCGCGCCGGCCTGCGGCATGAAGTGAGTGTACGTCCGGAGCGTGAACGCCGGATCGGAGTGCCCCAGCCACTTCGCGAGCGAGACGATCGACTCACCGGCTTCGAGCATCACCGAGGCGTACGTGTGGCGCAGGACGTGGAAGCCGTGCTCGCGGCTCGGCTCCCATACGCGCGACGGCTTCTCGCCCGGCTGCCGCTCGGGCAGCGGCGGGATGACTCCCCCCTCGGCGAGCGCCGGCTTCCACGCCTTGGTGTTCCATGTGGTGCGGTTGATCGCACCGCGCCGCCCGGTGTACACGAGCAACGGGACGGCACCTTGCGCCGGTCCTCGCGTGCGAGGTCGGGCTCCTCGGGGTCCAACCAGGGCAGGGTGACGTCGATCGGTTCGAAGCGTTCCTGGTGGGTGAGGAGCCGTTTCCCGAGCACCTTCGGCAGAGGCACGTCACGCTCCTTGCCGCCCTTGGGCGGGCCGAAGTACAGCCGCGACTTGTACATGAGGATCTGGCGCTCGACGTGCACGAAGTCGCCGTGGACGTCGTTGGGACTGAAGCCGAACACCTCACCCTGTCGGAGCCCGCATCCGACGCCGAGGTCGAGCGCGATCTGGTAGCGGTCGGCGAGCGCCTCCCGTACGGCGTCGACCCGGTCCTCCTCCCAGGCTCGAGCCTTACGCTCCGGCTTCTTCGGTGGCTTGATCCTGGCCGGCTTCGCCGCCTCCACGGGGCGGATGAGCCTCCTCGCCGCGTACGCACGCGCCCTGTACGAGCTCGCGAAGCCGATCGAGGAGACCACGAGCGAGTTCATCGACACGAACGTCCAGGTCCGCATCAGGCGCAAGGACTCCCTCACCAGGGACGAGGAGCCGCTGCGGCTGCGGGCCGTGCTGTACGAGCCGGCCCTGCGCTACGCCGTCGGGGGCCCGGACGTGATGCGGGAGCAGTACGACGAGATCGCCCGGCTGGCCTCCCTCCCCAACGTGAGCGTTCAGGTACTCCCCCAGACCCTGAAGGGGTACCTGTCCGTGCACGACTTCACCGTCCTACACCTGGACGACGGCATGCCGACCTCGGTGCAGGTGGACAACGCGTGGAGCGCCACGTCGGTCTCCGACAAGCCACGCGAGGTCGGACGGTTCACCCGGAAGTTCAACGCCCTCACGGCATCGGCGCTGCCGCCGGAGGACACGCCCGCGTTCCTGCAAGAACTCACGCGAGAGATCATCAAATGACCCAGACCCGTACCCCTATGGCACCCGAACTCACCGACGCCAGCGCGCAATGGTTCAAGTCGTCGTACTCGGACGGCGCCGGCAACAACTGCGTCGAGGTCGCCGACCTCACCGCCACGGCTTACGCCGTGATCGCGATCCGCGACAGCAAGGACCCGCAGGGGGCGGCGCTGCTCATCGCGCCGAGCTCGTTCGCGGCGATCGTCGAGGGCGTGCGCAGTGGACGGCGCGGCTCGTGAGACGGCGCATACCAGTTACGTAGGACCAGGTCTGAGCAGCTCACGACGCACGTGGCTCTCCTCCCGTCTGGAGAGCCACGTGCGTCGTTCCCTCGTACTCCGCGCACGGCGGCCGATACCGCCCCCGGTGTCGGGTACCGGGACGTCAGGCCGCGTCGCGAGCCACGACTTCGAAACCGAGATCGCCCAACAGCTTGGCGGCGTGGTTCTTGCCGCCGGAGAACTCGTCACTCCCCAATGGCTCGAGGCCGGGGAGGTAGCCGTGCGCCGCCCCCACGATGGCCTTGGAGTCGTACTCCTTGCCATCGATCAAGAGCACGTAGCTGCGAGCGGGGCCGAATCGGTACTTCTCCAGGAACGCATCCCGGCCCCGCTGGTCGTACTCCTCGACAGCCTGCAGAACCGCGGATCGGGTGATGTCGTTCAGCGCCATGTCGCGAAATCTAGACGAAGCCTCTGACAGTCGCCAGACACCGCCGCCCGGCGCCCTCAGCGGGGATGTCGCGGGTCGTGCGTCTGGTGATCACGACGAGCTCGGCCTCGTAGTGCAGGGCGCACGCAGGTGCGCCCAGGCTTGGTCGGCTACGAGACCCCTCAGGCGGGGCATCCCTTCCGTTCTCCCGCAGACCCGGCCAGATGACACTACGATTCGAGGGGTTGCGAGCACTGTGATCCGATCTGGAGAAGTTCGATGGTCCTTCCGCTAGTTCCGCTTGTCTTGATCGGTGTCGGGGTTGTCAGCGGCGCGAGCGGTGCGGCCCTTGGGCTCAAGGGCGGCTATGACATCAAGCAGGCCAACGGCCGTATCCGGAAGGCTGGAGAGCGCTACGACGAGGAACGTCGCAAGCTTGAGGCGCACGAGCTGGTCACGAACGAGAGGCTGAAGGCACTCGGCACCCGCCAGGAGCAGGCCATTAACCTGGTCGTTGAGCGTATGGCCGACTTCCTGCGACGCCACGAGAAGCAGGTGTCGGAGAGCGAGAAGCTCTTGGTGGATGGACTTGACTCGACGACTGGACAGGTCAAGCTCGATCGGAGTCTTGGGCAGGACGCCGTCTCCTGGATGCGCGGGATCGTAGGGGCGGCGGTGACGGGGGTCGGGATCAACACCGGGATCACCACCGCGGTCACCACGCTCGCCACTGCGAGTACCGGTACCGCCATCTCGACTCTGTCGGGAGCGGCCATGACGAACGCGACTCTGGCCGCACTCGGTGGTGGCAGCCTTGCGTCGGGTGGCGGCGGAATGGCGGTCGGAGCCGCTGCCCTCAACTTCGTCACGGTAGGGCCCGCGATTCTCGTGAGCGGCCTCGTGGTCGCCGGGCAGGGTGAGAAGGCGAAGACCAAAGCTCGCGAGAACGAGTCCGAGGTCAATGTCGCGATCGCCGAGATGAAGGCGACGAAGGTGAAGTTCGACGCGATCACCGCACGGGCTGAGGAACTGGAGACGGTGCTTGACCAGCTTGTCGTGCGAGCGACATCCGCCCTCGACCTGCTCGAGTCCAAGCCGTTCGACCCCGCGCACCACGCCGCTCCGTTCCGGCAGGCGCTGACGCTGACAATGGCCGTTCGCGACGTTGCATCGACCCAAGTCGTCGACGAATCCGGAGAACTGAACCAGGAGACGGCCGGCTTCAAGATGAGGTACCGAACCCTGATCAAGGAGACTACGGATGTCTGACACGGTGCACATCGGCAAGGTCCTACGATCGAAGTCCTCACCGGTTCCCACCGCTGAGGCGTTCGCCGCCCTCAACGAGATTGTGGCGGCCGCCCGCGAGTACGGCAGGATTCGGCAGCAGGAGCAGACGAAGCGCGCTGCCATCGCAGCGGCGGAGCATGTCCAGGTCGATCGCATCCACGCGGCCGAGAAGAGCCTGAAGCTCTACTTCGAGCGGGTCTTCGCGGAGCGCGCGCGCACCAGTGAAGAGATGTTCGTCCGCCTTGACCAGGCCATGGACGCAGGGGACCCGCAGATGGTTCACGCCGTTGTCCGGGGCATCGTCGATCTCGCCCAGTCTTCGCCGCTCGCCGGCCTTGACGATTTTGGCAAGTTCTGGGCCGAACTCGGTACAGACGACAGCCCGGTCGCACTCTGACGCCTTGGGAGAGACATCTCGCTGCGGCGGGTTGCCTGAGAGGGCTCCGAGTAGGAGTTCCACCCTGATGACGAGTACCGGTCCGTCCGCAGTCGACCCGGCGCCCAGGCCGAAGCGCCGCACGTTCAGCCCCGAGTACAAGCTGCAGATCGTCGCCGAGTACGAGGGCGAGAAGGGTGCGATCCTGCGCCGTGAGCGATGCCGCTGCCACTCCCACGTCACCGAGTGGCGGGCCTGTCAACGGCCCTGAAGCTCGGTACTGATCCAGCCACCGTGGAACGATGACGAGGTCGTCGTGGCCGCCGAGGCTGTGATCTTCTCGGCCAGGGCTCGACCGGACAGGCGGCCTGCCCCGGGGTGCGGCACGGTTTCGGACCGTGTTCTGTCGAGCGGTCGCGGCGCCGGGCCGGTCAGTACGCCGCCAGGTAGAGCCGCACGCGATCCCCCGAAACCGCACCGATGTGGATCTCGATGCCTTGGATGTGGCGGCGCCTCGAGTCGCCGACGCAGGGCGGACACGCACTTGTCATCCGCACGCTCTCGAGCTCTTGCGGCGGTGTGAGGCCGAGGTACTTGAATCCCTCTCCACTCAACGACGAGGACGACGGACTTTCCAAGGCCAGGGGGTAGTCAGGGTGCAGGTCTTCGGTGATCGCCTCCGCGGTCTGCTCGTTCGTGACGAAGGACAGCAGGTAGACGTTCTCCTGCGGCTGGACCCGTACGGCACCCTTCACCTCCGTCGCCCCCAGGGGGATCTGGATCTTCATGAACGCCGCTGCCTCCGGGGCGCCCGCTCCCTTCTCCCAGCTGGGGGAGGGAGCCGTGCGTGTGACGTGGTCCGAGGGCGCGGACGTACAGCCGCCAAGTGTCAGCCCTGCGGCGAGAGTGACCGCCGGGATCAGCGGGAGGACTCTCGCAGTACGGCAGGGCTTCATCGGTTCTTCTCCTCGCCTCGGGACACGTCGCCCCGGGTGCCTTCGCGTCCCTGGTCCTCTGGAGTGATGGTCGGAGGTGTGGAGCTGTCGAGATCGTGGTAATGGGCGGAGCTGCCGCCCTTCATGTCGAATTCCTGGCCGAAGCCCACCTTGTGCAGTCGGCCCATGTCGTCGTCCGAGATGTTGATGAGGCCGCCGAGGAAGGGTGTGGACTTGTCGTGGTCCCAGTTGTATCGGTCCCAGACGTTGACCTGGTAGTCGAGTGAGACCTTGGGCGCGCCGCCATGACTATCCGGGGTGACGGTGACGAACCCGGAGACGTTGTGTGCATTGGATCCCACCGCGTGGAACCACTCGTCGCTCCCCAGGGTCGTGTGCTTGGTCCTGCTCTCGACCGGGATGACCACGGTCTCGACACCTCCGGCCTTGTGGAATTCATCCAGTGCCTGTCGTCGCCAGGCGTCTTGGTTGTCGGCGACGTGATCGTTCTCGATTTCTGACCGGAATCCGGGGTCGTCGGCCAGTATCCGGTCCACGTCGAGGTTGAGCGTTTCGCCGGTGCCTCGCAGGTAGTGCAGCATGTTGCGGGAGGCTCCGGTCTCTCCGACGGCATCGCCGGCCGTCGCGATCATCAGGGCCCGGGCGTGGAACCACAGGTCCTCGGGGGTGGGCTCTTCCACCTTGAACTGACCGGAGCCGGGGTCGGGGGAATGCCACTGGTACCGCGAATCCATGATTCCGGCCGCTCGCAGTTCGTCGCCCTTCTCCTTCAGCAGGATGCCGCGGGTGACCGGGTCGAGACTGCCCCACCAGGCGGGGACGTCCTTGCGGTCCTTGGGCATGTTCGCGGCCTTGCCGGCCTCCTCCAGGGACGGGTAGGGGCTGACCTGGGGGCTACGGTTGAAGCCGTTGAAGGTGCCGTCCATGGGGTCGGAGTCGAGGACGGCGGCATCAAGAGCCACGCGGACGCCGTCGTCGGCGTCGGTGACCGCCTTGACCGCCTGGACGAGCCGTTCGGCCCACTCGTTCGCCCGCGTGCGGGCGGTCTGCTGAAAGTCGGGGTCATGGACGTAGGCCGTGCGCTCTTCCTGGGCGAGCCGCTCCGTGTCGAAAGCGACCGCGCCCTGGTCGGACACACGCATGCCCGCCTTGACGGCATCGTCACGGATCGCCTTGAGCCGGTTGCGCAGGTCGGTGAGCTGGACATGCGCGTCACGCAGGATGCGCGCGACCGCCTTCGCCTCCTTCTGCGCTCCTTGGAGTTCCTTGAGCGTGACGGTGAACCTGGCGTTGGCGGCGTTCGCGCTCAGCCCGATCCAGGACTCGCCGAGCGAGACGCCGTGGACGTCCTTCTCGTACTGGTCCTCGAGCGTCTTGAACTTGGCGGCCATCTCCTCCCACTTGCCCGCGGCGGCGGTCAACGTGGACAGATCGGTGCTCATGGCTTCGTGATAGGTCGGCATGACTCCCCCTGAGACCGGTCCGCCGACCGGTCAGATGCCATCGATCCGCGACTGCCGAGACAGCCGAGCGGCGATGTCGAGATCGTTGTTCTGGAAGCTGATGCCGGTCGCGCAGAGGGCCTGCCTCTCCGAGAACAGGCGCCCGAGCAGCATCTGGACCTGCTTCTCCCACGCCTCATGGGCTCTCTTCAGCGCACCGGAGGTGTCCCAGCCATGGCCGTCCTTCGCCCCGAATGCCTTGACCGTGGCATTCGTGGTCTCGGCCGCGTGCTTGCCGTCCCTCGTGACCCCCGGCTCCAGGTCGTCGTCGATCGCTTTCGCCGCCGCCTTCTTGGCCGCCGGGCTGGAAGCCATGTCCGGCTTGCCGGCACCGCCGCCTCCCGCCGCCGGAGCGAGCTGGTTCAGCCGCATCGACGCGGACTGCCGAGCTGCCCCGTCCGCCTTGATCTGCTGCCATTCGTCCCAAGCCATGCATCTCCCCCGTTGATAGTCCCTCAAGTAACTTACGGAACGGGGACGCGTACAGAAAGTTAGATCGAGTCAGAGGGGGCTGGAGTGGCTGAATCGCGCCGCGGCTGACGCACGCTCCTGAAACTGTGCGGGCTGCGGGGTCAGGACCGAGTGGTTCTTGTTCGTGGAGATCGGATCTGGCCACTCTGGGCGGTCGCGTGGTCCGGAATCGAGTGCCCTTTCCCGTCGTCGAGTGGCGACTGGTCAAGTGATCATCTCCGCCACGCCTACGGCGTGACCCCGTCCGCCAAGGCGGACTCCGGGCAGCACGTGGCCATGGCGCCCACCAGCACCAGCGGAGTGACCGAGAGCTCCGTGTGCGAAGCCACGCTCACGGAGGCCCAGCAGAAGGCCATCGGGGTGTAGGGCGCAAAGCCGGTGTCCGGCAAGGGCGAGGTCGGCTGCTACTTCTCCATGACTTCGGACGAGGACAACCCGGCCGGCTACGTGGTCTCCGTCTTCAAGAACGAGGAAGCTCTGCTGGGAACTGTCGACGGAACGGACCCCCGGTTGTCCGCGTACGAGCTCATCTGCAGAGCCCCGTACAAGCTGCAGTGCTGCGCGGCGGGGGGCGGTGAGGCTCTCGTCCTCGCCCCCAGACGACGGGGACGGTGCCGAGGACGGCGTTCTGTTCGCTCTCGAAGCGCTCGGCCGACGCGGGGATTCCCGGGGGGCTCGATGATCTCGACAACGAGCGCTGCAACCCGCTGCACCCAGCTCCCGCAGGCCACGCGCCGAGGCCAGAGGAAACATGGTTGCCCCAGGTCGGAGGCGTCCGCTGCACCTCTGCGCCCGGGATTTTTCAGGGACTTTCAGGGCTGTCCGAGGGACTTCCGAGGGACTTTCCGCCGCCTAACTCGGCAAGCCCCCGAAAGACCGGAAAGGGCCTCCGGCGCAGGTCAGAGGCCCTTTCCGAGGCAAAGCCCCAGGTGGGGGCAGACGAGTCGGGCTGTACGCCGGGTTCTGTACCCCGGGACCTCGCGGTCGTCGGGGTGACGGCCATCCATCTAGGACCGGCGTTGCCGCCGGCCTCGTGCGGTCTACCCGCGAACTCGGGCGGGCAGCCCTCGATCGTCCGCGCAGGGACACCGAGGTGTCCCCTTTTGACCTTGCTCCTGGTGGGGTTTACCGAGCCGCCTGAGTCACCTCAGGCGCTGGTGGTCTCTTACACCACCGTTTCACCCTTACCGAGGACCGAGGTCCCCGGCGGTCTGTTTTCTGTGGCACTGTCCCGCGGGTCACCCCGGGTGGCCGTTAGCCACCACCTTGCCCTGTGGAGCCCGGACGTTCCTCGGGAGGATCCGAGGATCCCCACGCGGCCGTCCGCCCGGCTCGTCTGCCGTGCCGCCCATGCTACCTGCCGTTCCGGCCGCCCCGGTCAGGTGAAGCCGTCCGTCTCCAGGTCGAAGCCGAAGGGATTGGGAAGACAGAGGGTCTTGCCGAAGGGCACCAGGTGCTGCTCACGGTAGTCGCCGTTCTCCGGGTCGGTGAAGAGCGTGACGGCGGAGTCCTCGCGGTCGACGAGGAGGTACAGGGGGATGCCGCCGCGGGCGTAGCAGCGGCGCTTGACCTCGCGATCGGCACCGGGGCGGGTGCAGGTGACCTCCAGGACCAGCGCGACACCGTCGCAGGGCATCCAGGGGGCGGCGCCCAGGAAGAGGGACCGCCACGCCGGCGCGAAGGCGGCGTCGGGAATGACGTGGTCCTTCGGGGCTGCCAGGACGCCCTTCAAGGTGAGCCCCTTGTTTCCCGAGACGTCCATCTCGGTTGCCGCCCTGCGGATCACCTGCCGGACGATCCGGCTGATGTAGTGCTCGTGGTCCCCGTCCGGCGGCGGCGTCACGACGATCTCCCCGTCGACCAGCTCCGCCCTGAAGCCCTCCGGCGTGTCCAGCGCCAGGAAGCCCTCCAGCAGGATGTCCTCCTGCGTGAGGGGTACGTGCGGCGTGGCAGTCATGTCGTGATCGTCGGACATCGAGGCACCGCCGTCCCTGTGATCGCGCTCGTCCACTCGATCGTGGCACATGATCCTCGGACGCCCACGGATCACGCCCGACATCCCGCTTGACCTTGTCGCAGCGTCAAGGTTTCTACTGGGGGCATGACCAAGGGGATGCGGATCGGCGAGATCGCCGCGCTCGTCGGGGTGACCCCGCGGGCCGTGCGGCACTACCACCGGCTGGGGCTGTTGCCCGAGCCCGTGCGCCGGGCGAACGGGTACCGGGAGTACGGGGTCCGGGACGCCGTGCTGCTCGCGCGGATCCGGCGGCTGACCGAGCTGGGGCTCGGGCTCGACGAGGTCCGGGACGTGCTCGCGGACGACGAGGGGCGGGAGCTCGTGGACGTACTGGAGGAGCTGGACGCGGACCTGGGGCGGCAGGAACGGGTGATCCGGGAGCGGCGGGCGCGGCTGGCCGAGCTGCTCGGGGAGGCCCGGGCCGGGCGGCTGACGGCCGAGGGGCCGGTGTCGCCGGAGCTCGCCGGGCTGTTCGCGGAGCTCGGGGAGCTCGGCGAAGCGGCCGCTTCGCCGATGGCCGCGAAGGACCGGGCGATGCTGACGCTGCTCGACACCGTCGTGCCGGACGCGGAGCGGGAGCGGCTGATCGGGCTGATGCGCGGGGCGGCCGGGCAGGCGTCCGCGATCTATGCGCGCTTCGACGCCCTGGCCGGGCTCGCGCCCGACGATCCGCTGGTCGCCGAGGCGGCCGGGGCGCTCGCCGCCGTGCTGCCCGACGAGGCGGGGACGGAGCTGCCGGAGGGCGGTCTCGCCGACGTGTTCTTCGGCGACCTGGCGCCCGCGCAGGCCGCCGCCGTGCGGCGCGCCCTGCGTCTCGTGGCGGAGCGTGCGCGGTGAGGCGGGCGTCGACCTGGTTCGCGTACGCGCTGCTGCCCGTGGAGTCGGTGCTCGTGGTGTGTCTGGTGGCGGGAGTGCGGATACCGCCGGCCGTCCTCGCCGGCGCCGAGGCGGCCGTGGGCCTGCTGCTGCTCGCCAACGGTGTCGCCTTTCTGCGGCTGCGGCGGCGGGGGCTGTCCCACCGGGAGTCCGTGCGGGCGCTCGTGCCGGAGCCCGCGCTGCGGCTCGTACGCCATGAACTGCGGCTGATGGCCGGGCTCGGGCGGTGGGTGGCCCGGCGGCCGCACGGGGTGGACGGGCCGCGGACGGAGGCGTTCCCGCACGCCCGGGACCAGGCCGCCCTCATGTACGGCTTCGCCTTCGTCTGCTGCGTCGAGACCGTCGGCATGTCCTACCTGCTCGCCGACTGGCCCGTCGCCCACGCGGTCGTACTCGTCCTCGACGTGTACACCGTGCTCTTCGTGCTCGGCCTGCACGCCGCCTCCGCCACCCGCCCGCACGTGCTGACCGCGGACGCGCTGCGGGTGCGGCAGGCCGCGCACGTGGACGTGCGGATCCCGCTGGACCGGATCGCCGCCGTACGGCACGAGTCGCTCTTCACGCACGAGAAGAAGGACGCCGAGCTGAACCTGGCCGTCGGCTCGCAGACCTCGCTCACCCTCGAGCTCACCGAGCCCGTGGACGCTCCCCGGCTGCTCGGCGCGCCCCGCCCCGTGCGGACGGTACGGCTGCACGCCGACGACCCCAGGGCGCTGCACCGGGCGCTGACCCAGGCCCTCACGCGGGCGCGAACTGCACCTTCGCCCGTCCCGGATCCGCCTGCGTCAGTCTGACCCGCAGCCGGTCGCCGAGCGGCAGCGGCGCCCCGTCGGCGAGCACCCGGCCGATCACCGCGGGCTCCTCCAGGTGCACGGTACCGACGTCCGGTTCGTGCTCCTTGACGTCGATGACGACCGATTCGAAGGTCTCGCCTACCCGGTTGCTGAGCAGTGCTTCCTCGACGATGTCGACGGACTCCCGTTCGGCCGTGTTGGCGAGCTTGGTGCCCTTCGCCATCTCCTTGGGCAGCCCGTCGAGGGCGCCGAGCACCCACTCCGGGGGCGCGGTACCCGCGACGGCCGCCAGGCACAGCTCGCCCGCGTACCGGTCGACGAGCCGGCGCAGCGGCGCCGTGCAGTGGGTGTACTCGTCGGCGACGGCCGCGTGCACGGCGAGCGGGGGGACGTGCCCGCCGGTGAAGGGGGTGTAGTCGGAGCCCCTCAGGAGGGCCGTCGCGTCCTGGAGGAACGCGGCGTGCCGGCCGTTGTGCGGATCGAGCCCGCGGATGAGCGCCGCGTAGGAGACGTGGTGCGGCCAGTCGATGCCGAGGGCCTTCGCGGAGAGCCGCAGCCGGGCGACGGCCCCGTCCGGGGCGGGCGGCAGGGTGCGCAGGATGCCGGTGCCGGCGGCGATCATGAGGTCGGCGGCGGCCATGCCGGTGAGCAGCGAGATCTGGGCGTTCCAGCCGTCGACGGGGTGCGGGGCCCGGTAGGCGAGGGTGTAGCTGCCGTCGGCCTCGACGACCTCCTGCTCGGGCACGTTGAGGGACACTCCGCCGCGTTCGATCTCCAGCGCCTCGCGGAGCCGGCCGACGTACGGGAGCAGGGCCAGCGGCTCCTCCGCGGTGCCGCCGTCGATCTGGGCCTGGGCGCCGGCGTAGTCGAGCTTGGCCCGGCTGCGGACGAGGGCGCGGCGTACGTCGGTGGCGACGACACGCCCCTCGGCGTCGAGGTCGAGGCGCCACAGCAGGGCGGGCGCGGTGTTGCCGGGCAGCAGGCTCGCGGCGCCCTCGGAGAGGACGGCGGGGTGCAGCGGCACCTTGCCGTCGGGGAGGTAGAGGGTCGTCACCCGCCGGTGCGCCTCGGCGTCGATCGCGCCGCCGGGCACGACGAAGGCGGCGACGTCCGCGATGGCGTAGTGGACGCGGTAGCCGCCGTCGGCCCTGCGGGCCAGGTGCATGGCTTGGTCGAGGTCGCGGGAGGCCGGCGGGTCGATGGTGAAGAAGGGGATGTCGGTGGCGTCGTGTTCGGGGAGGTTCGGCTCCCTGGCCGCCCGCTCGGCCTCGACGATGACGGCGGGCGGGAAGGCCTCCGGGATCTCCAGCTCGGTGCGGAGTGCGCGCAGGGCGGCCCGCAGCGGGGTGTCCGCTGCGGCGGTCACGTGGAGGTGGCGGCGGGGCATGGACCGAGCGTATGGCGGGGCCCGGTGCCCGGCACCTCGTACGCTGGCTCTCTGGGGCCGCACCCCCACCCCCGTACGTACGAAGGAGAACCGCCGTGCTCGTGCTGTTGCCGCCCTCCGAAGGAAAGGCCTCCTCGGGGCGCGGGGCGCCGCTCAAGCCGGAGTCGCTGTCGCTGCCCGGGCTCGCGGAGGCGCGGGCGGCGGTCCTCGACGAGCTGGTCGAGCTGTGCGCCGCCGACGAGGAGAAGGCGCGCGAGGTGCTGGGCCTGAGCGAGGGCCTGCGCGGCGAGATCGCCAAGAACGTGGAGCTGCGGACGGCCGGGGCGCGGCCCGCCGGGGAGATCTACACGGGCGTCCTGTACGACGCGCTCGGGCTGGGCACCCTGGACACGCCGGCCAAGAAGCGCGCCGCCCGTTCGCTGCTCGTCTTCTCGGGTCTGTGGGGCGCTGTCCGGGTGACGGACCGGATCCCCTCCTACCGCTGCTCGATGGGGGTGAAGCTGCCCGGCCTCGGGGCGCTCGGCGCGCACTGGCGCGGCGCGATGGCCTCGGTGCTGCCGGAGGCGGCGGGCGACGGACTGGTCCTGGACCTGCGCTCGTCGGCGTACGCGGCGGCGTGGAAGCCGAAGGGCGGGCTCGCCGAGCGCACGACGACGCTGCGGGTGCTGCACGCGCCGACCCGGAAGGTCGTGAGCCACTTCAACAAGGCGACGAAGGGCCGCATCGTCCGCAGTCTCCTGGAGTCGGGTGCGCAGCCGGCCGGCCGGGCGGAGCTGGCGGAGGCGCTGCGGGACCTGGGCTATGTGGTGGAGGACGGCGAGAAGGCCGGGGTGCTGGACGTGCTGGTGGACGAGATCCACTGACGCGGGGGCGGGGGCGGGCTACGCCCGGGCCCTGGGGCAGCCGCCTGGCCAGCCCGGGGCCCAGGCCAGCCCGGGGCCCAGGCCAGCCGGGGGCCCAGACCAGCCGGGGGCCCAGACCAGCCCGGGGCCTAGGCCAGCCCGAGGCCCTGGCCGGCCCGGGGCCCAGACCAGCCCGGGGCCCTGGCCGGCCCAGGACCGCGGACCCCGCCGGGACGCTGGCCGCCCAGGACTTCGGGAGCCGCCCGAGACCCGTGCCCGCCCGGGACCACGGACCCCGTCGGGTCCCCGGCCTGCCCAGGACCTCGGGCCCCGCCCGGGACTTCGGAACCCGCCCGAGACCCCTGCCCGCCCTGGACCACGGACCCCGTCGGGACCCCGGCCCGCCCAGGACCTCGGGCCCCGCCCGGGACCACGGACCCCGTCGAGACCCCGGCCCGCCCAGGACCTCGGGCCCGCCCGGGACCACGGACCCCGTTGGGACCCCGGCCCGCCGAGGACCTCGGGCCCCGCCGAGGACCTCGGGCCCCGCCCGGGACTTCGGAACCCGCCGGGGACCCGTGCCCGCCCGGGACCACGGACCCCGCCGGGACCCTGGCCCGCCAGGACCTCGGGCCCGCCCGGCGGAGACCCCAGGCCGGCCCGGGTCTCCAGCCCTCACCCCAGACCGCCGGGAGGCGGCGTTGCAACATGCGCAACGCTCGTTGCACGGATCGTTTGCCCTCGGCAGGATGAGCGCATGACGAGCGTGCTTGACCTTGCCCCCGCCGCCCCCGTCGTCCCGGTCGTCGTGATCCAGGACGCCGCCGACGCCGTGCCGCTGGCCCGCGCTCTGGTGGCGGGCGGGCTGCCGGCGATCGAGGTGACCCTGCGCACCGCGGCCGCCCCGGCCGCGATCCGGGCCATCGCGGACGAGGTCCCGGAGGCGGTCGTCGGCGCGGGCACGGTCGTGTCGCCGGCCGGCGTAGGGCACGCGGTCGGTGCGGGGGCCCGCTTCCTCGTGAGCCCCGGCTGGACGGACGGGCTGCTCGACGCGATGCGCGACTCGGGCGTGCCGTTCCTGCCGGGCGTGTCGACGACCACGGAGGTCGTCGCGCTGCTCGAACGCGGTGTGACGGACCTGAAGTTCTTCCCGGCGGAGGCCGCGGGCGGCATCCCGTACCTGAAGTCCCTCTCCGGCCCCCTCCCCCAGGCGCGGTTCTGCCCCACCGGCGGCATCACCCTCGCCTCGGCCCCGGCCTACCTCGCCCTCCCGAACGTCGCCTGCGTCGGCGGCACGTGGATGCTCCCGCCGGACGCCCTCGCGGCCCGCGACTGGGGCCGCGTGGAGGCCCTGGCACGGGAGGCGGCCGCGCTGGCCGCGCCCTGAGCGGGGCACGGGACGGCGGCTCACGGGGCCGGGGGACGGGGGCCCCTCGCATCAGGCTCAGTCGTGTCTCCGGAATCGTCCCGGCTCGCGACGTCCGGCCCGCTCCGGCAGATACGACCTCTCCGTCGAACCCCACGACGGAGTGGTCGCCGAGAGGACGGTAACCGAGGCGCGTCGGCTTCCTCGGTGAAACGCCATCGCATGCACCGATGTCGGTACGGCCGGGGGCCGGGGTCCAGCCCATCTCGGGGCCGGGCCGCCGCCGCGGCCCCGGGCCGCTCGGCTAACGCAGGTGCGAGGTGTCGTTGAGGAGACGGACGGACGCGTTGCCGTCCGCGTAGTAGGCCACCGCCGAGATCGACGCCGCCGAGAGCTCCATACGGAAGAGGGACTCCGGCGGTGCGCCGAGGGCGAGGCGCACCAGGGTCTTGATCGGGGTCACGTGGGTGACCAGGAGGACCGTGCGGCCCGCGTACGCGGTGGCGAGGCGGTCGCGGGTGGCCGCGACGCGGCGGGCGACCGTCGCGAAGCTCTCGCCGCCGCCGGTCGGCTCGGCCTTCGGAGAGGCCAGCCAGGCGTCGAGGTCGTCCTTGTAACGCTCGCGGACCTCGCCGAAGGTCAGGCCCTCCCAGGCGCCGAAGTCGGTCTCGCGGAGCCCGTTCTCGATCCGCACGTCCAGGCCGAGGCGGGCGGCGACGGCCTCGGCCGTCTGGCGGCAGCGGGTGAGCGGCGAGCTGACGATCTCCTGGATCGTGCCGCGCGCGGCGAGCGCCGTGGCCACGGCCTCGGCCTGTCGCCGGCCGGCCGGCGACAGCTCGGGGTCGGCGCCGCCGCTCCCGGAGAAGCGCTTCTCGGGCGTCAGCGCCGTCTCCCCGTGCCGCAGCAGTACGAAGGTGGCCGGCGCGCCCATGTCGGG
This sequence comes from Streptomyces sp. NPDC101191, assembly GCF_044767915.1. Classification (NCBI taxonomy): domain Bacteria; kingdom Bacillati; phylum Actinomycetota; class Actinomycetes; order Kitasatosporales; family Streptomycetaceae; genus Streptomyces; species Streptomyces sp. NPDC101191. The sequence goes on along the minus strand of NZ_JBIWOU010000006.1, from coordinate 103,801 downwards.
CCCGGCCCAGCCCTGGGCGGGGGCACCGGACGGGGCCGTGGACTCCGTGGCGGTCGCGGCGGCGGGCGTGGCGCCCGCACCGGTCCCGGGCACGGTGCTCGTGCCGACCGCCGCGCGGGCCGCGTGGCCCGTGGGGGCGTTCCGGCCCGCCTCCGCCTCGAAGTCGCCGGTCGCGGGCGTGGTCGCGACCTCCCGGTCGGCCGTCGCCGCGGCCGCGAGGGACGCGCGCGCCTGGGCGCCGAGCGCCTCGTCGGGGGTGAACAGGGCCTCGCCGGGCGGGAACAGGGCGTCGCCCGAGGCGGCGCCGGCCGGGGCGCCGGCAGCCGGAGAACCGGCGGTCGAGGGGCCGGCGGTCGAGGGGCCGGCGGTCGAGGAGGACCGGGAGGAGACGTCCGCGGGCGCAACGGCGCCCGCACCCGCGCCCGCCAGGGCCGCGCGGGCCTTGGCTGCGCCCGCCGTCGCGTCGCCGGCCGCGCTGCGGGCGGCCGCCAGGGCGGTGGTGTGGTCGACGGCCGCCGTGGAGGCGGACGGGGACCACTGCTCGCCCCGCCGCCCGGCGTCCATCGCCTCGTTGGCCAAGCGGTCCGCATGCTTGTTGCGCTCACGCGGCATCCACTCGTAGCGGACCCGGCCCGGGGGGAAGACCCGGGCGGCCTCCGCGGCCAGCGGCTTCATGTCGGGGTGCTTGATCTTCCAGCGGCCGGACATCTGCTCGACGACCAGCTTGGAGTCCATGCGGACGTGGACCATGGCGTCCGGGAAGAGCTCGAAGGCGGCCCGCAGGCCCGCCACGAGCCCCTTGTACTCGGCCACGTTGTTCGTGGCCACGCCGATGAACTCGGCCCGCTCCGCCAGGGTCTCCCCCGTCGCGGGGTCCAGGACCACGGCGCCGTAGCCGGCGGGTCCCGGGTTGCCCCGGGAGCCGCCGTCGGCCTCGACGATCAGCTCCCTCGACGTCGTCATTACAGGCCGGACTCCGAGGTGCGGACCAGGATCCGGCGGCAGTTCTCGCAGCGCACGACCGCGTCGGACGCCGCCGCGCGGACCTCGTTGAGCTCGGTGATGTTCAGCTCGATGTGGCAGCCCTCGCACTTGCGCTGGTAGAGCCGCGCCGCGCCGACCCCGCCCTGCTGCTCGCGGAGCTTCTCGTACAGCTTCATCAGGTCGGCCGGGACGGTGCCCGCCACCAGCTCGCGCTCCTTGGCGACGGACGCGCTCTCGGAGTCCAGCTCGGCCTGGGCCGAGTCCCGGCGGCCGGTCGCGTCGTCGACCTTGGCCTGGACGGCGGAGACCCGCTCGGTCAGCTCGGCGACCCGCTCCTGCGCGGACTCGCGGCGCTCCATGACCTCGAGGACGATCTCCTCGAGGTCGCCCTGGCGCTTGGCGAGCGAGGTGAGCTCGCGCTGCAGGTTCTCCAGGTCCTTCGGGGAGGAGACGGCGCCCGAGTCGAGGCGCTGCTGGTCGCGCGCGGCGCGCTGGCGCACCTGGTCGACGTCCTGCTCGGCCTTGGTCTGCTCGCGGGCGCAGTCGCTCTCCTCGGTCTGCGCGGCGACGAGCAGGTCGCGCAGCTGGGTGAGGTCCTTGTTCAGCGACTCGATCTCGGCGTGCTCGGGCAGCGACTTGCGCTTGTGCGCGAGCTGCTGGAGGCGCACGTCCAGGGCCTGGACGTCGAGGAGTCGGATCTGGTCGGCGGGCGCGGCGTTCAGTTGGGGGCTCCAGGAGAGGTGTGGTGGGAGGACCAGGGGTCGGTGACCGTCTTCGAGACGTGGACGCGGAGGTCCCAGCCGTGGCGGTCGGAGATCGAGTCGAGCTGCGCGGCGGCCTGCTCGCACCAGGGCCATTCGGTGGCCCAGTGGGCGGCGTCGACGAGCCCGAGCGGGCCGGAGGAGGAGTGTGCGGCCTGCGTGGCCTCGGAGACGGGGTGGTGGCGCAGGTCGGCGGTGAGGAAGGCGTCCACGCCGGCCGCCCGCACGGCGTCGAAGAGGCTGTCGCCGGAGCCGCCGCTGACGGCGACGCGGCGCAGCACCATGTCGGGGTCGCCGGCCACCCGGATGCCCTGCGCGGTGGCGGGCAGCCGCTTGGCGGCGCGGGCGGCGAACTCGGCGAGGGTCTCCGGGTGGTCGAGCTCGCAGATCCGGCCGAGGTTGTTCTCGGGGACGAGCGGGCCGGTGACCCTGAGGTCGAGGGCGCCGGCGAGGGCGTCGGAGACGCCCGGGTCGGCGGTGTCGGCGTTGGTGTGCGCCACATGGAGGGCGATGTCGTGCTTGATCAGCGCGTGCACGACGCGGCCCTTGAAGTGGGTGGCGGCGACGGTCGTCGTCCCGCGCAGGTAGAGCGGGTGGTGGGTGACGATCAGGTCGGCGCCGAGGGCGATCGCCTCGTCGGCGATCTCCTGGACGGGGTCGACGGCGAAGAGCACACGGCGGATCTCGGCGTCGGGGTCGCCGCAGACGGTGCCGACGGCGTCCCACTGCTCGGCCCGCTCGGGCGGCCAGAGGGCGTCGAGCTCGGCGATGACTTCAGACAGACGGGGCACGGAGGAAAGGCTACCTGTCCTCCGCGGCCCGGCGTCCTGGCCTGTGGACAACGCACCGCGGTACCCGACCGCCACGCGCCGGCCCGGGCCCGGGGAGCCGGCCCGTGGGCGCCGGACCGGCGCGGGCCCACGGGCGCCGCCCGACCGCCCGGCCCGCGAACCCCTCGCGCGGGCACGGCCCGGGGACCAGCCCCGGTACCAGCCCCGCAGGCACACCCCCAACCCACCGCACGGGGGCCCGGCCCGGAGACCAGCCGCGCGGGCACGCCGCCCCCAACCCACCCCCGATGGCACGGCCAACGGACCCCGTGAGGGCACGACCCCCCGAACCCACCGCGCGGGGGCCCGGCCCGGAGACCAGCCCCGCAGGCACACCCCCAACCCACCGCGTGGGGGCCCGGCCCGGAGACCAGCCGCGCGGGCACGCCCCCCAACCCGCCCCCGCGGGCACGACCCCCCGAACCCACCGCGTGGGGGCCCGGCCCGGGGACCAGCCGCGCGGGCACGCCCCGAACCCGCTGGGGGGGCACGGCCCCCGATCCCACCGCGCAGGCCCGCCCCCGACCCGCCCCGCGGGGCACGCCCCGCGCAGGCGCGCCCCGCGGGATCGGGCCCTGGCCCTACTTCTTCACGAGGTCCGCGCGCAGGTCGTCCAGCACGCTGTTCGCGGCCGTGACGCCGAGGCCGAGGTACCAGGTCTCGTCCGGGACGTCCTTCGCCCGGCCCGCCTTGACGGCCTCGAGGTTCTTCCAGAGCGGGTTGGCCCGGGCCGTGTCGCGCTTGGTGGCCTTGGGGTCGCCGTAGACGCCGGTGAAGATCCAGTCGCCGTCGGCCTGGTCGATCTTCTCCGGGCTGACCTCGACGGCGAGGTCGTTCACCTGCTGGTTCGCCGGCCGGGGCAGACCCGCGTCCTGGAGGATGGTGCCGATGAAGGAGGCCTTGGCGTAGAGGCGGATCTTGCCCGGGAGGTAGCGGACCATCGAGATCGTCGGCTTGTTCGGGCCGATGTCCGCGCCCAGCTGCCGGGCCTTCGTCTCGTAGGCGGCGAGCTTCGACTTCGCCTCGCCGGTCCGGTCGAGGGCGGCCGCGTTGAGGAGGTAGTTCTCCTTCCAGGTGAAGCCCGGGCGGATGGAGAACACGGTGGGGGCGATCTTCGACAGCTCGTCGTACTTGTCGGCGGCGCGCAGCTGGCTGCCGAGGATGAGGTCGGGCTGGAGGTTGGCGATCGCCTCCAGGTTCAGGTTGTTGATGGTGCCGACGGACTTCGGGCTGCCGGCGTCCTTCTTGAGGTAGGCGGGGATGCCGTCGTCGCCCTCGGAGGGCGCGAAGCCGACGGGCTTGATGCCGAGGGAGACGACGTTGTCGAGCTCGCCGACGTCGAGGACGACCACGCGCTTGGGGGCGGCCGGGATCTCCGTCTTCCCCAGGGCATGGGTGAGGGTGCGCGGGAACTGGCCGGGCTTGGCGTCGGTGCCCAGGGCGGCGGTCCTGGCGGCGGCGTCGCCGAAGTCCTTGCCGCCGACGGCGACGTCCTTCTTCTTGCCGCCCTCGTCCTTCTTGGCGTCGTCCGAGCCGTCACCGCCTCCGCAGGCCGCGAGGGTGAGCGCGGCGGTGAGGCTGAGGGCGGCGGCAGCGGTGCCGCGGCGGCGGAGGGACATGGCGGGTCTCCTGTACGCGTTCGGGTGGGCGTTCGGGTCGGACGTACGCGCGGCCGGGTCCGGGGAAACGGCAGCTCACGACCCGTCCACGGAGCCACAGCTTCCACTTAGGGTCGCCTTACCTTACCTACCGCCCGCCACACCAGCACAACCCGCCCCGTCCGCTCGGCAGAACCGCCGGGCGTCCACCCTTTGGGGTGAAGTGGAAGGGCTCGTGTTGTTCGGCTGGAAGTGCGAAAACTAGCTTCGTTGCCGGAGGTGACGAGTCGATGACAGCCTGTGCCATCGAGACGGCCGCCGGGGACGGCGACGTCCTCTGGCCCACACCGGCCGGCCCGGGAGGATTCACGATCACCGCGAACGGCGCCTACGCGGCGCGGCTCGCCGGTTCGGGGGACGCCCTGTACGTGGAGCGGTGGACGCTGGACGGCCCCGAGCCGTACGCCGTACCGCTCCCCCTCGCCCAGCCCGAGGAGCCGGGCGCGCTGCTCTGCCCGCTGGCGGACGGCAGGGTGCTGATCGGCCGTGCGGTGGACGGACACCGGTACACGTTCTCGCTGCTCTACCCGACCGGTCCGGAGACCGGCGAACTCGCCCTGGGCGCCGTCGAGGCCCCCGGCCCGGGCCGACTGGTGCTGCTCCCGCCGTCACCGGACGGCATCTGCGCGTACGCCCTGTGCGTCGGAGCGGACACGACCACCCTGTGGCTGGTGGCCGGCGGGGCCTTCGGCCCGGAGCAGGTGGCTCGGATCAAGGGCCGCTGCACGGGCGGGGTCTGGCTGGACCGGACGGGGCGGATACTGGCCCTCGACCGGCAGGCGGCCGACGGCGGCCCGGTGAAGGCGGTCACGGTCGACCTGGAGCGCGGCGGGGAGGTCACGCCCCTGCTCCAGATCACGGAGGAGAGCAACGACCGGCTGCTCCTCGCCGACCCGGACAGCGGACTGCTCCTCATCCGCTCCGACGCACCGTCGCCGGGTCACGACCGGCTCGGCTGGGGCGTCCTCGGGAGCCTGCTGCCGGTGCGCTTCCCGGACTGCCTGCGCCTCGACGACGCGGCGGTCACGCCGTTCGCGGTGCAGCCGGGCCAGGTGCTGACGCCGGAGAGCTGCGCGGTCGCCCTGCGGATCGACGCGGCGTCCGGGAGCTGGGTCGGCACGTGGCGGCCGTCCGGGCGCCGGATGCGCCAATCGGCCGTACCCGCGGGCTGGCTGGCCGGTGCGGGCCTGTGGACGGCCTCCGGTGTGCTGCGGCTGCCGTACACGACGGCCGGTGTGCCGTGCGGACTCGCCGCCCTGACGGAGCCGGACGAGGAGCCTCCGCCGGAGACGGAACCGGCCCCTCCCGAGCCCCGGGTGTGCCGCCCGGTGCCGTTGCAACAGGCTCCGCTGACGGACCGTAAACCCGCTGGTTAAACTCTCGTAGCCGCACAAGCAAGAGAGCGACGACTACGGGGTGAGTTCCACCATGACCACGACGGCCATGTCGGACAGCAGGACGCACGTCGAGGAGCCGGACGGCTCCGGGAAGCACCGCGGTCAGGCCGCGCCGGTGGAGGACTCCTCGTCCTCCCCGCACGGCCGCCACCGGCGCGAGCCCGAAGCGCAGTGAGGTTCCTGTGAGCAGGCGAACGGCCCCCGGACGAGAAGTCCGGGGGCCGTTCGCCTTCCCCACCACACCCCCGTGCGGTCGATCGGTGCGCCCGCCCGGCGGGCGGCCGCCGCCGGGCCTCAGCCCTTCTTGAGGCCGAGGACCTCGGCCGCCGCGAAGGTCTCCCCCGGCGGCCGGGCCGCGTAGTGCGGGGTGAGCAGCCCGTCCAGCTCCTCGTACGTGAAGGCGTCCTTCGCCGTGTCGAACTTGGCGGCCACCTTCGGCCGGTCCACGACCGCCACCATGCCGCCGTGGACGACGAGCAGCTGTCCGTTGACGCCTGCCGCCGCCGGGGAGGCGAGATAGCCGACGAGCGGCGCCACGTGCTCCGGCGACAGCGGGTCGAGCTGGTCCTCGGCGGTCGGCTCGGCGAAGCCGGCGAAGACGTCCTCGGTCATCCGGGTACGGGCCCGCGGGCAGATGGCGTTGGCGGTGACCCCGTACTTGGCGAGGGCCAGCGCGGTGGAGGTCGTGAGACCGACGATCCCGCCCTTGGCCGCCGCGTAGTTGGGCTGTCCGGCCGAACCGGCGAGGAAGGCCTCGGAGGAGGTGTTGACGATCCTGCCGTAGACGCCGCTCTCGCCCGCCTTGGCCCGGGCCCGCCAGTGCACGGCCGCGAAGTGGGTCGTGTTGAAGTGGCCCTTGAGGTGGACCCGGATCACCGAGTCCCACTCCTCCTCGCTCATCGAGAAGACCATCCGGTCCCGCAGGATGCCCGCGTTGTTGACCAGGACGTCCAGCTTCCCGAACTCGGCCACCGCCAGGTCCACCAGGCCGCGGGCGGTCTCGAAGTCGGCGACGTCGCCGAGGTGGGCGACGGCCCGGCCGCCGGCCGCGCGGATCTCCGCGGCGACCTCCTCGGCCGGGGCCGCGGACGCCTCGCCGGAGCCGTCGCGCCCGGCCTGGCCGTAGTCGTTGACGACCACGGCCGCGCCGAGCCGGGCCAGTTCCAGGGCCTCGGCCCGGCCGAGGCCCCGGCCGGCGCCGGTGACGATCGCGCTCAGGCCCTCAAGAGGGAGTGACATGGAAGATCAGGTCCTCTCACCGTCGTCGCACGTTTTCTGGCGAAGTCAGATCTCGATGCAGGTGCGCAGCGCCACGCCCGTCCGCATCTGCTCCAGCGCCTCGTTGATCCCCGCGAGCGGCACCCGGTGGGTGATCAGGGACGCCAGGTCGATGCGGCCGGCCCGCCACAGCGCGATGGCGCGTTCGTACGAGCGGAGCACGTCCCCGCCGCCGTACATGGACGGCAGGATCCGCTTCTCGTCGAAGAACAGCTCGAACATGTTGAGCTGGAGGTGGTCGTCGAGGGCGCCCGCGCCGACGACGCACAGGGTGCCGCCGCGCCGGGTCGTCTCGTAGGCCGTCCGCGCGGTGGCGGACCTGCCGACGACCTCGAAGACGTAGTCGAAGCCCTCACCGCCGGTGATCCGCTGCTTGGCGTCGCCGAGCGCGTCGGGGGCGACGGCCTCGGTGGCGCCGAAGCGGAGGGCGGCCTCGCGCCGGGACGCGACCGGGTCGACCGCGAGGATCTGGGCGGCGCCCTGGAGCCTGGCGCCCTGGATGGCGGAGATGCCGACACCGCCGCAGCCGATGACGGCGACGGACGAACCGGCCTCCACCTTGGCCGTGTTGATGGCCGCGCCGAGTCCGGTGGTCACGCCGCAGCCGATGAGCGCGGCGATGTCGAAGGGCACGTCGTCCGGGATCGGGACGGCACAGCCGGCGTCGACCACGACCTCCTCGGCGAAGGTGCCGGTCCCGGCGAAGCCGAAGACGTCGCCGCCGGGGCGCTTGAAGTTGGGGATGCCGGCGTTCATGAAGCCGGCCAGGCAGAGCTGGGTCTGCCCGCGCTTGCAGGAGGGACAGCTGCCGCAGGCGGGCAGCCAGCACAGCAGCACCCGCTGCCCCTCGCTCAGTCCGGTGACGCCGTCGCCGATGTCGACGATCTCGCCGGCGCCCTCGTGCCCGGGGACGAAGGGCGCGGGCTGCGGCAGCACGCCGCTCATGGCGGAGACGTCGGAGTGACACAGGCCGGTGGCCCGGACCCGGATCCTCACCTTGCCGGGGCCGAAGCCCACCGCCTCGACGTCGTCGAGGACTTCGAGCTTGTCCTGGCCGATCTCGTGCAGTACGGCTGCGCGCATGGGTGCGGCTCCAATCGGACGATCAGGCGGGCGGAGGGTCAGCGATCGGCATTCGGCGATCGGCGGTCGGGGTCGGCGGTCGGCGGTCGGGGTCGGCGATCAGCGCTCAGCGCTCAGCGCTCAGCGGCTGACGATCAGCGGTCAGCGGTCAGGAGTGCTCCACGACGGTGTCGGCGAGTACGGGGGCGTCGTCGCGCTCGACGGCGCCGACCGTGACCTGGACGCGGCCCTCGTCCTGGCGCCACATCCGGATCCGCAGGGTCTCGCCGGGGAAGACGATCCCGGCGAAGCGGGTGCGGTAGGAGCGCACGCGGGTGACGTCGCCGTCCAGGAGGGTGTCGACGACCGCCTTGAGGGTCATGCCGTACGAGCACAGGCCGTGCAGGATCGGCCGGTCGAAGCCCGCGAGCTTGGCGAACTCGGGGTCGGCGTGGAGCGGGTTCCAGTCGCCCGAGAGGCGGTAGAGCAGGGCCTGCTCCTCCCGGATGGGCCGCTCGGCGGTGGCATCGGGCGCGCGGTCGGGCACGTCGAGGCGTTCGGAGGGCCCGCGGTCGCCGCCCCAGCCGCCCTCGCCGCGGACGAAGATCTGGGCGTCGCTGGTCCACAGCGGCCCGTCGGCGTCGGCGGCCTCGGAGCGCAGCACCAGGACGGCGGCCTTGCCCTTGTCGTACACGGCGGCGACGCGGGAGGTGGAGACGGCCCTGCCGGAGACCGGCAGGGGGCGGTGCAGGGTGATCGCCTGTCCGCCGTGCAGGACGGCGGCGAGATCGATGTCGATGCCAGGGGCGGACAGGCCGCCCACGACGCCCATGCCGGCGCCCGCGACGGTGGCGAAGCTGGGCAGGACGTGCAGCCGGGATTCGAGGGTGTAGCGCAGCTCGTCGGGGTCCGTGGCGGGGACGCCCGCGCCGAGGCCGAGGTGGTAGAGCTGGACGTCCTTGTGGTCCCAGCCGATCTCCGCGCTGCGGGGCTCGGCGGCGACGGCCTTGGCGGCGTCAATGGGCATCGCGTTGCTGCTCCTTGGTGGCCTGAGGGGCCCTGGCAGTGGAGACCTCGGCGCGGCCGTCCGCACCGTCGACCGCGCCGAGGCCGTGCGGGACCGAGGGAGGACCGCGAAAGTGAAACGCGTTCCAGTTCGGTGATCCATGTATAGCGGAGGGCCCGGAGCTTGTGAACCCTCCTGACGGTACGTCAGAAATGGCTGTGGCGGTACGACATGGCGGCGGTCACGCGCCCCGGAACCCGCCGGACCCGCACCCCGGACGCCGCCGGACCCGCGACCCGAGCGCCGCTGGACCCGTGGCCCGGCCGGCGCCGGACCCGCGACCCGGACGCCCCCGGCCCAGGACATTTGTCACGGCCATGTCCGTACACGGGAGCCTGCCGGGCCCCCGCCCCCGCTCCGTAATTTCGTGGTCATGAAGACAGCAGCAGCAAGGACCGCCGGGAGCGCCGTCGCCGACGGAACCGCGGTCGCCTTCACCGGGGTCGCCCGGACCTTCGGCCAGGTCCGCGCCGTGGACGGCGTCGACCTCACCATCCGCCGCGGCGAGACCGTCGCCCTGCTCGGCCGCAACGGCGCCGGCAAGTCGACCACCATCAACCTCCTCCTCGGCCTCGACGAGCCCGACCGCGGGCAGGTCCGCCTCTTCGACGGGCCGCCCGCCCGCGCGGTCGAGGCCGGCCGGGTCGGCGCGATGCTGCAGGACGTCCGCCCGGTCCCCCGGGTCACCGTCCGCGAGCTGGTCGGCTTCGTCGCCCGCACCTACCCCGCGCCGCTGCCGGTCGCCGAGGCCCTGGAGCTCGCCGGCCTCACCGAGCTCGCGGACCGCCGCGTCGACCGCCTCTCCGGAGGCCAGGCCCAGCGCGTCCGGTTCGCCGTCGCCCTGGCCGGCAACCCCGAGCTGATCGTCCTGGACGAGCCGACCGCCGCCCTCGACGTCGAGGCCCGCGAGGCCTTCTGGGACTCCATGCGCGGCTACGCCCGGCGCGGCAACACCGTCCTCTTCTCCACGCACTACCTGGAGGAGGCCGACGCCCACGCCGACCGGATCGTCGTCGTCGACTCCGGGCGCGTCGTCGCCGACGGCACCGCCGAGCAGCTGAAGCGGACCGTGGGCGGCACCGCCGTCTCCTTCGACCTGGCCGGCCACCCCAGCGAGGGGCTCACCATGCTGCCGGGGGTCACCGCGGTGGAGATCCGCGGCAACCGCGCCCACCTGCGCAGCGACGACTCCGACGCGACCGTCCTCGCGCTCGCCGCGCGGGGCGACGTACGGAGCCTGGAGGTCACCCCGGTCTCCCTCAACGACGCCTTCCTCGCCCTCACCCGCGCCTCCGCGCCCGCCGCGCCCGCCTCTGCCGCGCCCGCCGGCACGACCCTGGAGATGTCCCGATGATCACCGCGTACGTCCGCCTCGAAGTCCGCCGCACTCTGCGCGATGTCGGTTTCGCCATCTCCTCGATCGGCGTGCCGGTCATGATGTACCTCCTCTTCACCAACCTCGGCGGCCAGAACGACCCCGGCGTGAAGACCGCGATGATGGTCGGCATGGCGGCGTACGGCGCCCTTGGCGCCGCCCTGTCGCTCGGCACCGGCGTCGCCGAGGACAAGTCCTCCGGCTGGCTGCGACAGTTGCGGATCACCCCGATGACGCCGCGGCAGGTGGTCACGGGCCGCGCCCTCACCGGCACGGTCGTCGTGCTCCCCGCGATCACCGCGGTGCTCCTCGCGGGCGGCCTCGCCAACGGCGTACGGCTCGACGCCTGGCAGTGGGCGGTGCTCGCCGTCGTCCTGTGGGCCGGCTCGCTCCCCTTCACCCTGCTCGGCCTCGGCAACGGCTACCGCCTCTCCGCGCAGACGACCGGCGTCGTCAACGTGGCGTGCAACCTGGGACTCTCGGTGATCGGCGGTCTGTGGTTCCCGGTCGACCTGTTCCCGAAGTGGCTGGCGACGGTCTCCTCGTACACCCCCACCTACCGCTTCTCCGAACTCGGCCAGGCGATGACGGAGGGCTCGCTCCCGGGGGCGGCGACCCTGGCCCTGCTCGTGGCGTGGGCGGCGGTGTTCGGCGCGTACGCGGCGTTCTCGTACCGTCGTTCCGCACGGACCGCGTGACGTAGGGGGCAGGGAGCGATGACGAACTTCTGGCAACGGAGGACGGCGAGGCTGCAGGACCGCGGCCCGAGCGGCCTGAGCCTGATGCCGTGGCTGCTCATGGGGCTGGGCGCGGTCTCCAACCTCCTCCAGGGGAAGATCGCCAACCCGTGGGCCGGCGCGCTCGGGATCCTCGCCTTCAACACGCTCTACATCACGGTCGTCACCCGGGCCTTCGTCGAGAGCCGCCGCGACACGCGCCTCACCTGGGGCCTCCTGGGCACCCTCACGGCTCTGACCTTCACGCTCGCCATCGCGTACGGCGAGGAGTGGCTGCTCTTCTTCCCGCTGCTCGGCCTGGCGGTCGGCGCGGTCGCCCGGGGCGGGCGCAGGCTGCCGGTGATCGCCTTCACGCTGGTGGCGGCCGTCGCGGTGGTGACGTTCTGGAAGGACGGCTGGGACTCGTTCGGGATCGTGTACGGCACGTTCATCTCGACCATGGTCACGGCGGCGATCCTCGCCCTGCACAGCACGGTGCGGCAGCTGGAGGCGACCCGCGGGGAGCTGGCCCGCACGGCGGTGGAGAAGGAGCGCCTGCGCTTCTCCCGGGACCTGCACGACCTGCTGGGCCACACGCTGTCGGTCATCGTCGTGAAGTCGGAGGCGGCCCGCCGCCTGGCCCCGCGCGACCTGGACGCCGCCCTCGGCCAGATCGCGGACATCGAGTCGGTGGGCCGCCAGGCCCTCACCGAGATCCGCGAGGCGGTGACGGGCTACCGCGAGGGCAGCCTCGCGACGGAACTCGACCGCGCCCGCGACGCCCTCTCCTCGGCGGGCATCGAGCCGGTGGTCCGCCAGTCCGGCCCGCCCCTGCAGCCGCAGACGGAGGCGCTGCTGAGCTGGGTGATCCGCGAGTCGGCGACCAACGCGGTACGCCACAGCGGCGCGACCCGCTGCGAGATCGACCTGGGCGGCACCCCGGAGCGCGTCCGCCTGACGATCACGGACGACGGCCGGGGCACCGCCGAGGGCACTCCCGGCAGCGGCCTGAAGGGCCTGCGCGAGCGGGTGGCGACGGCCGGCGGCACCCTTGAGTCGGGCCCGGGCCCGCGCGGCGGCTTCCGGGTGACGGCGGAACTGCCGGTGGAGACGGCGGAACTCCCGACGGGGACGGCGGAACTCCCGGCGGGGAAGGCGGAGTCCCCGCTAGGAACGCCGGACGCACCGCGCACCGCCCCCGGCTCGGACAGGTCCTGCTAGGAGCCCCGGGGGCCTGCCGACCAGGCCGCCCGGGAAGTGGCCCCGCCTCAGCTCCCGATGCTCTGCTCGGAGGCGTTCCCCCCGATGACCGCACTCTGCGCGTCCCCGCTCGCCCCGTGCGGGCTTGCCTTCGCGTCCCCGAGCCCGAGCATCCCGACGAGTCCGCCGCCGGGCAGGTCGACCGGCGCGGCCTGAGCGCTGGTGGCCCCCGCGCCGAGGACGGCGCCGGCGGCGAGGAGGAGGGCGGCGGCGAGGGCGCGCGTGGGGCGGTTCGTGCTGTTCACGTTGCTCATGCGCTGCCAACGAGTGGGGCGGAAACGGGTTGCGCGCCGACGGGCTGCATCGCGGGGCCGTAGGCGAGGACCGCGGCGCGAGGACGACGGGGCGGACCACGGCTCCGGGAGCCGGCGGTTCAGATGACGTGCCCCGTGTTCACCCCTTCCACCGCGGCCAGCGGCCGGTCGAAGAGGAGCTTGCCGACACCCTTGTTGACGTCGTGTCCGACGCCGTCCGCGGTGACGTCGCTCGCTTCCCCACCGCTGACCAGTCCACTCCTGCCGGGGCCGTCCGCGTGGGCGGTGGCGGGGAGGGAGAGTGCGGCTCCGGTGAGGGCGAGGGCGGCGAGGGTGCGCTTCGTGAGGCTGTTCATGCGCTGCCCAACGACTGGCCGTCCGCCCCGGATGCGCGCCCGTCAACGCGCCTCAACAGGCCGCCCGGCCTACGCTGTTCCTCGTGAACGAGATGCCGCAGGACCACCGCCCCACCAGGAGCATCCGGGTGCTCCTCGCCGAGGACCAGGGAATGATGCGGGGCGCGCTCGCCCTGCTGCTGGGCATGGAGCCCGACATCGAGGTCGTCGCCCAGGTCGGGCGCGGGGACGAGATCGTCGACAAGGCACTGGTCGCGCGGCCCGAGGTGGCGTTGCTGGACATCGAACTGCCGGGACGGTCGGGGCTCGACGCCGCGGCGGACCTGCGGGACGAGGTCCCCGACTGCCGGGTCCTGATCCTCACGACCTTCGGGCGGCCGGGCTACCTGCGCCGCGCGATGGAGGCGGGCGCGGCGGGCTTCCTCGTCAAGGACGGCCCGGTCGAGGACCTGGCGGAGGCGATCCGCAAGGTCCTCCGCGGCGAGACGGTCATCGACCCGGCCCTCGCGGCCGCCGCCCTCAGCGCCGGCCCGAACCCCCTGACGGCCCGCGAACGCGACGCCCTGGGCGCGTCGGTGGACGGCGCCACGATCGCGGACATCGCGGCCGCCCTCCACCTCTCGGAGTCGACGGTCCGCAACTACCTCTCGTCGGCCATCGGCAAGACGGGCACCCGGAACCGCATGGAGGCGGTCCGGGCGGCGCGGCAGCAGGGGTGGTTGTAGGCCGCGAAACGTGGCGCCCCGCTCGCAGATGCTCCGGCCTTCACGAGCGGGAGCCCCGTCATCCGTCAGCGGATGTGGTCGGGGTCGGGCGTTCGCCGCGCGCCCGCTTCTCCAGCCTCGGCAGCCACACCGCCATCACCGCCGCCGTCCCCACCAGCACGCACGCCGCCGTGCGGAAGGCTGCCGCGTAGCCGGAGGTCAGGGCTTCCGCGGTGGTGGCGCCGGCGGTGACCGTGGCGGCGACCGTGGAGAGGGTGGCCAGGCCCAGGGCGCCGCCCATGGTGCGGGAGGTGTTGATGAGGCCGGAGGCGAGGCCCGCCTCGGAGGGGGGTGCCTGGGTGGTGGCGAGGACCGCGAGGGGGGTGGAGGCCATGCCGATGCCGAACATCATCAGGATGCCCGGGAGCAGGATCGCCGTCAGGTAGGTGCCGTCCACCGTCATCGTGGACTGCCAGGCGAAGCCCGACGCCGCGACCAGGGCGCCCGTCACCGCGACCGTGCGGGCGCCGAAGGCGGGCAGGAGGCGCGGGGCCAGTTTCGAGCCGGCGATGACGCTCGCCGAGCTGGGGACGAGGGCCAGGCCGGCCTCAAGCGGCGGGTAGCCCAGGACGTTCTGGGCGTACAGCGTCATGAAGAACCACATGCCGAAGGACGACGAACCGCACAGCAGCATCGTCACGTTCGCCGCCGACACCGCCCGTGTGCGGAAGGTGCGCAGGGGCATCAGCGGGGCCGGGGCCCGGCGTTCGACCAGGACGAACGACAGCAGCAGGAGGGCGCCGGCCGCCAGGGGGGCCACGGTCGATGCGGAGGTCCAGCCCGACTCCTCCGTCTGCACGATGCCGTACGCCAGGGTCGCCAGGCCCGCCGTCACCAGGATCGCGCCCGGCAGGTCCAGGCGGCGGCCGCCCTCGACCCGGCTCTCGGTCAGCCACAGCAGGGCGCCGGCCAGGACCACGGCGCCGATGGGGACGTTGATGAGCAGGACCCAGCGCCAGGACAGCAGGTCCACCAGCGCACCGCCGATGAAGCCGCCCGCCGCGCCGCCGGCCGCGCCGACCGCCGTCCAGGTGCCGACGGCCCGGGAGCGGGCCGCGCCCTCCGGGACCGTGGCGGTGACCAGCGTGAGGGTCGAGGGGGAGAGCACGGCCGCGCCCAGGCCCTGGACCGCGCGGGCGGCGAGCAGGTGCCAGCCCTCCTGCGCCAGGCCGCCGGCCACCGAGGCCAGGGTGAAGAGGCTCAGGCCCGCCACGAACATGCGCTTGCGGCCGAAGAGGTCCGCCGCCCGTCCGCCCAGCAGCATGAAGCCCGCGAACGCGATGGAGTACACGCTCACCACCCACTGCAGGCCCGTCGCCGTGAGCCCGAGCTCCGTCCGCATCGACGGCAGCGCCACGTTCACGACGGACACGTCGAGGATGACGAGGAACTGGCCCGCGCAGGCGACCAGGACCACCGGCCACACGCGGACGGGTGGGGCGGGCGGGGCGGGGGTGGATATGGAGGGGGCGGTCGGGGCTGCGGGGTCGGGGGTCTTCCCTGTGATCTCGGGTCGCGGCATGCGTGTCATGGTCGCAGACCCGCCCCGACCCGTACATCACCCGGATCTGTATCTCGCCGATCCCGCCCGCGAGCAGGGCCGGAACCGCCGCTCCCCCCTCTCTTCGTACCCCGCCGTCACTGCGTGCGCAGCATCGTCACCACCGCCGCCCCGCCCAGGCCGATGTTGTGCGCGAGGCCCACCCGCGCTCCCGGGACCTGCCGTGGGCCCGCCTCGCCGCGCAGGTGCCAGACGAGTTCCGCCGCCTGCGCCAGACCCGTCGCGCCCAGCGGGTGGCCCTTGGAGATGAGGCCGCCGGAGGGGTTCACGACCCAGCGGCCGCCGTACGTCGTCGCGCCCGACTCCACGAGCTTGCCGGACGCGCCCTCCTCGCACATGCCCAGGGCCTCGTACGTCAGCAGCTCGTTGATCGAGAAGCAGTCGTGGAGTTCGATCACGTCGACGTCCTCGATGCCGAGTCCGGACTGCTCGTAGACCTGTCGCGCCGCCGCCCGGGACATCGGGCGTCCGACGACGTCGATGCACGAGCCCGAGGCGAAGGACTCCTCCGTGTCCGTCGTCATGGCCTGGGCCGCGATCTCCACCGCCCGGTCCCCCAGGCCGTGTTCGGCGACGAAGCGCTCCGACACCACGACCGCGGCCGCCGCGCCGTCCGAGGTCGGCGAGCACTGGAGCTTGGTCAGCGGACGGTGGATGGTCCTGGCCGCCAGGATCTCCTCGACCGAGTAGACGTCCTGGAACTGGGCGTTCGGGTTGCGGGAGGAGTGGCGGTGGTTCTTGGCCGCGACCGCTGCCAGCTGGATCTCCGTCGTGCCGTAGCGGTCCATGTGCTCCCGGGCCGCGTTGCCGAAGATCTGCGCGGTCGGCGGGGTCATCTCGAAGCCGTGACCGGCGGCCATGATCCCGTAGTGCCGGGCCACGGGCGACGTCGCGAAGTCGCCGCCGTCCGAGCCGCCGCCCAGTGCGCCCCGCGCCATCTTCTCGAAGCCCAGCGCCAGGACGCAGTCCGCGATCCCGCCCTCCACGAACTGTCGCGCCATCATCAGCGCCGTCGAGGCCGTCGCGCAGTTGTTGTTGACGTTGTAGACGGGGACGCCGGTCAGCCCCAGCTCGTACGCGGCGCGCTGGCCGGCCGTCGAGGCCTGGAAGCAGTAGCCGACGGGGACCTGCTCGACGAGGCCGTACGGGATGCCGGCGTCGGCCAGGGCGGCGGTGCCGGCCTCCTTCGCCATGTCCCAGTACTGCCAGTCCCGGGTCTCCGGCTTCTCGAACTTCGTCATGCCGACGCCCACGATGTACGACTTCATGGAGGCCTCTCTCAGTCTCTCGGGAGGCCGAGCAGGCGCTCGGCCACGACGTTCAGCTGCACTTGCGTCGTCCCGCCCGCGATCGTCAGGCAGCGCGACATGAGCAGCCCGTGGACGGCCCGTCGGCCCGGCCCCTCCGCCACCGCGCCCGCCGGGCCCAGGAGTTCGAGGCCGAGCTCGGCGACCTTCTGCTGGTGGAGGGTCTGGACGAGCTTGCGGACGCTGGCGCCCGGGCCGGGTTCGATTCCGGACACCTGGAGGAGGGTGGTGCGCAGGCCGATGCAGGCGAGGGCGTGCGCCTCGGCGACGAGGGCGCCGATCCTGACGCGTACGGAGGTGTCGGCCGTGGCGGAGGCGGCGACGAGAGCTTCCAGGCCGGTGTCGAAGGCGACCTGGTCGGCCATGTGGACGCGTTCGTTGCCGAGCGTGTTGCGGGCGACCCGCCAGCCGTCGTCCACCTCGCCGACGACCGCGTCGGCGGGCAGGACGGCGTCGTCGAACCACACCTCGTTGAAGAGGGACTCCCCGGTGATCTCCTTGAGCGGGCGGATGTCGATGCCGTGGGTGTTCCTCATGTCGACGACGAAGTAGGTGAGACCGCGGTGCTTGGGCGCCCCGGGGTCCGTGCGGGCGAGCAGGATGCCGTAGTCGGCCCCCTGCGCGGCGCTCGTCCACACCTTCTGGCCGTTGATCCGCCAGCCGCCGCCCGTGCCGCCGCCGTCCGTGCGCTCGGCCCGGGTACGGAGGGAGGCGAGGTCCGAGCCGGCCTCGGGCTCGGAGAAGAGCTGGCACCACTGCTGCTCGCCGCGCAAGGTGGGGCCGAGGTGGCGTTCCCGCTGTTCCGGCGTCCCGTACGCCAGGAGGGAGGGGATGACCCAGGTGGCGATGGAGAGCGGGCTGAGGGTGATGCCCAGAGCCTCCATCTCCCTTTGTACGGCGAGCTGTTGCACGGGACCGGCGCCGAGTCCGTACGGCTCGGGGAGATGGGGGGCGGCGTAGCCGGTGCCGGCGAGGGCGCGGCGGGCGGCGCGCGGGTCGAGCCCCACGGCGGGGGCGAGTGCCTCGCGGGCGTCCGTACGGAACCGCTCGGCCTCTGCCGGAAGTTCGAGGCGCAGCTCGCGTCGGGTGCCCGCGGCGGCGTGCCGTACGGCGGTGACGCGGTGGGTGTCGCCGCCGCCGAGGAGCTGGCGGGCGACGAGCGCGCGGCGCAGGTGCAGATGGGCGTCGTGCTCCCAGGTGAAGCCGATGCCGCCGAGGATCTGGATGCAGTCCTTGGCGCAGCCGTAGGCCGTGTCGAGGGCGGTCGCGGCGGCGAGCGAGGCGGTCAGCGTCCGGACGCCGGGGTCCTCCTCGCGGGCCGCGCGGGCCGCGTCCCAGGCGAGGGCGCGGGCCTGTTCGAGGCGGACGAGCATGTCGGCGCACAGGTGCTTGACGCCCTGGAAGCGCCCGATGGGCTTCCCGAACTGGACGCGGGTGCGGGCGTGTTCGGCCGCCGTGTCGACCGCGCGGGCGGCGGTGCCGCAGGCGTCCGCGGCGAGGAGGACGGCGGCGAGGTCGCGGACGAGGGCGGAGTCGAGGCCTGTCAGCTGCCGTCCGGCGGGCACGAGGACGCCGTCGGCGGTGACCTCGGCGGTGGGCCGGGTGGGGTCGGCGCTGTCGTGGGGGCGGACGGCGAGGGTGTCGGCGTCCACGGCCAGCCAGACGGTGCCGTCGGCGGTCGCGGCGGCGAGGACCAGCAGGTCGGCGCCGGCGCCGCCGAGGACGGGAGGGGCGACGCCGTCGAGCGCGTACCCGCCGTCGGTGCGGACCGCGGTGAGCGTGCCGGCGCCGAGCGCCACGGCGGCGATCCGCTCGCCCGCGGCGACGGCGGCGGCCTCCTCGGCGCGACCGGCGCGGTGGAGCAGCTCGCCGGCGAGGACGCTCGGCAGGTACGGCCCGGGGAGCAGGGCCCGCCCGGCCTCCTCCAGGACGACGGCCAGGTCGACCAGGTCGCCGCCCCCGCCGCCGCGCTCCTCCGGGAGATGGATCCCGAGCAGGCCCTGCCGGGCGGCCCCGTCCCAGTAGGCGGGGCGGCCGGCGTCGGGCGCGTCGAGCAGTTTGCGTACGGCCTCGGGCGGTACGGCGCGGGTGAGCCAGCCGCGGACGGATCGGGCGAGCTCCCGCTGTTCGTGCGTGATGGCGATGCCCATGGCACGGCAGACTAGAACACGTTCCAATCTGACGGAAGGTCAGAAACAGCGTCGGATTCGCTGCCGGACTCCCTGCCGGACGGGCTGTCCGATCCGGACGCGGGCCCGGACGCGCACCCCCGGCCGCGGGGCCGCCGGGTGGAGGGCGCGAACGGGCCTGGCGCCGGTGGCATTTAATCGCTGGTGCGCGCCGGGCGGCGCTTGTACGTTGAGCGTGCGACCGCGCCGCCGATGCGCTCGGCTGCGGCTACTTCCTTCTGACAACCAAAGTGACGCCGCGGCCCCTTTGATCTCGGCGTGCGCGGCCGTCCGCCGCCCCGCCGCCGGGCCGGTCTCGGGGTCGTCCGCGCCCTTCGCCGACGTCGCCGCCGCTCTCGCAGCCTTCGCCGCCTCAGCCGCCCTCGCCGCCTTCGCCGCCTTCGTCTCCTCGCATCCGGGGGAATCCCTGCCTCGTTACCGCCACCGCCCACGCGTCGACAAGATGTGGTCCGAGATGCTCGTCACCCCGCCCGTCGCGGCCGCCGCCCGCTCCCTGCCTCCCACGCGCTTCCATGTCCCCGCCGTCAGGTCGGACCTCCGCACCTACGCAGGCGGACCGGCCTTCGTCCGGGAGCCCCGCGAGGAGCTCTTCCTCCTCGCGGTCGGCAACTTCGTCACCCAGGACACCTTCTACGAGAGCGGCACGGACCGGGACGCCCGCTACACCCGTCTGGTCGGTGAACTCGCCGTCGAGGACCCCACGTGGACCGCCGGCCTGCTGCGCTGGCTCCGCGGCGAGGGCAGCATGCGCACGGCGTCCCTGGTGGGCGCCGCCGCATACGTACGGGCCCGGCTCCTGGCCGGGTCCACCGAGGGACCCTCCAACCGGTCCGTGATCGACTCGGTGCTCCAGCGCGCCGACGAGCCGGGCGAACTGCTCGCCCACTGGATCGCCGCGTACGGACGGAAGGTGCCGACGCCGGTGAAGCGGGGCATCGCCGACGCCGTACGCCGGCTCTACACGTCCCGGTCCCTGCTGAAGTACGACACGGCGTCCAAGAACTTCCGCTTCGGTGACGTGCTCAACCTGGTGCACGCCTCGCCGGACCCGGAGAAGCCCTGGCAGGGCGCGCTCTTCCGGTACGCCCTGGACCGCCGCCACCACCCGGAGCAGGCGGTTCCGCCGGCCTCCGACCCCACGCTGACCGCCCACCGGGCGCTCATGGATGCGGCCGCGGACGAGCGGCGGACACTGGTGACCGGGCCGGGCGGCTCCGGGCGACTGGCCGAAGCGGGCATGACGTGGGAAGGGTTGGCGGGCTGGCTCCAGGGACCCCTGGACGCCGCCGTCTGGGAGGCCGTGATCCCCGCGATGGGGCCGATGGCCCTCGTAAGGAACCTGCGGAACTTCGACGAGGCCGGGGTCTCGGACGAGGTCGCCGCCCGGGTCGCCGGGCGCCTCTCGGACCCCGCCGAGGTCGCCCGCTCCCGGCAGTTCCCCTTCCGCTACCTGGCCGCCCACCGGCACGCTCCGTCCCCGCGCTGGTCGGCGGCGCTGGAACGGGCCCTGGGCCACTCCCTGGCCAACGTCCCGAGCCTGCCCGGCCGGACCCTGATCCTCGTGGACCGGTCGGACTCCATGTTCTGGGACACCGTCTCCGAGAGGTCCACGCTGACCCGGGCGGACGCGGCGGGCGTGTTCGGCGCCGCGCTGGCCCTGCGCGCCGAGGAGGCGGATCTGGTGGAGTTCGGCTGGAACAGCGCGGAGGTGCCGTTCGCGCCGGGCGAGCCGGTCCTGGAGGTGCTGGGCCGCTTCCACAAGCTCGGGGGCACGTACACCACGAAGGCCCTGCGGACCCACTTCCGGGAGCACGACCGGGTCCTGATCGTCACCGACGAGCAGAACGCCTCCTACGACCCCGGCGGCCCGGCCGAGCCCGTCCCCGCAGAGGTCCCGGTCTACACCTGGAACCTCGCGGGATACCAGCCGGCCCACGGCCCCACCGGCCCGCACCGGCACACCTTCGGCGGCCTGACGGACGCCGCCTTCCGGATCGTCGGCCTCATCGAGGCGGGCAGCGGGGCCGCCTGGCCGTGGACCGCCGCCCCGGCCTCACCCCTGCCTCCGGAAGGCGCTCCGGTCTCCGGGCCGTGACCCGCACCCACTCCGGGGGGCGTTGTCAGTGCTCCCTGCCACGATGCCGGAACGAGTGAGCGACAGCATCAGAAGCAGAGAGCGAGCACGCCATGGGCACCTGGGACATCGGCCCCTTCGACAACGACACGGCCGCCGACTTCTCCTACACGGTGGACGAGGCCCCCGCGGAGAAGAAGGCGGACGTGCTGCTGGCGGCCTTCCGCGAGGTCGTCGGAACCGGCGAGGAGTATCTGGACGCCGACCTCGCGGTCGAGGCCGTCGCCGCGGCGGCCCTGGTCGCGGCCCAGTGCCCCGGCGGCGAGCCGGTCACCACCTCCTACGGCCCGGACGAGCCCCTCCCGGCGCTCCCCACGGAGCTCCGCCCGGTGGCCGTCGCCGCCCTCGACCGGGTGCTCGGCCCGGAGTCGGAACTCCTGGAGCTCTGGGAGGAGTCGGACGGCACGGAGTGGAAGGCGGGGATCGTGAAGCTGCGGGCGGTCCTGGCGGGACAGGCGGGGACCGCGGGGACGGGCGGGACCGCGGGAGCCACCCGGGCCGAGTGAGGAACAGGCGGCGGATCCGGGCGGCCCGGGCCGCGCGGGTGACGGCCGCACGTCCGACGAGCGCCGCCCCGCCGCTCAGCCCCCGAGCCGCCCCTCGGCCGCCGCCGCGACGAACGCCGCGAAGGCGGCGGGGCGGGCGAGGAGGACGGGGCCGGCGGGGTTCTTGGAGTCGCGGACGGCGACGTGAGCGGTGAGGTCGGCGACCTCGACGCAGTCGCCGCCGTCGGAACCGCTGTAGGGCGACTTACGCCAGGCGGCGGATCCCAGGGGGGTGCACTCGACGCACTCGCCGCCATCGGGGCCGCTGTACGAGGACTTACGCCACCTCAGATCCTGACTGGTGCGCATACCGCTCCCTCATCACGCGTTCGATCAGCGCCGCCGAGGCCTCACGTGAGAGGGCTGCGGCCTGCAGTCGAGCGTAACCGACGGCCCGCTCCCTGATCACCTGGTGATCGGCAGACATATGGCCTCCGCCATACACCGGCGCGTAGAAGAGGTCAGGATCTTCGTCGAAGCGCAGGAGATTGAATGAACCCATCAGCGCAGCGTGTTGGCCCACCTCGAACGGCAACACCTGCACCTGGATCCAGGGATGATCACAAAGGCCCAACAGCTCGGCAAGTTGATTTCGCATGATCTCGGCGCTCCCGATCTCCCGGTGGAGCACGGCCTCGTCGAGAACAACGCACAGCACAGGCGGGATCTCGCGTCCCAGGATGCGCTGGCGCTCCATTCGGGCCGCCACCATCTGGTCGAGCCAGTCGGGATTCTCGACACCCAGCACCGCGCGCGCGTACTCCTCCGTCTGCAACAGCCCGTAGACCAACTGCGCCTGATACGTGGAGATGTACGTCGCCCGCGCCTCCATTTCCGCGTACGGCTGGAACCACGTCGGCAGCTGGCTCCGCAGGACCAGCCCCACCAGCCGTGAGAAGTGGCCGCCCGTCATCAGAGCCGCGTCCAGTCGCTCCGAGAACTGCCGGGTCGGGACCTTCTTCGCCGTCTCGATCTGGCCGACGAGCGAAGCCGTACAGAAGAGCACGGCCCCCAACTGCTGCTGGTTGAGCCTCGCCTCCTCCCTCAGCCGGCGTAACTCCGACCCGTAGTAGTCCAGCGGCGACGCGCTGGGATCGAGGTTCCGGATGTTGACCACGGCGAGGGCACCCCCAAGCTCACGCTTTCACGCGTTGGTTCCGTTCCGTAGCCGAGCGTAACGAAGCGGGCCCACGCTGGTGCCATGAATCAGGCAACCGACCTCTATCCGGCGGAACTTGCCGGGACCTACCGCATGGCCTTCACCGTCGGTGAGCACTCCGCCGGTCACATGCGGCGCATCCTGCGCATGTTCCTCACGCGCTGGGGGCTCGACCACGTGACCGATTCCGCCGCGCTCGCGCTGACCGAGCTCGTCGCCAACGTGGTCCGGCACGTGCCCGGCCGCCGGTGCACCGTGCTGATCCTGCGCGAGCCGCACGGGCTGCGGGTGGAGGTCGCGGACGGGGTGCCGGGGACGCTCGTCGCGAAGGCCCCCGAGCCGCTCGCCGAGGGCGGGCGCGGACTGGCGCTGGTGGAGGCCGTGACCGACCGGTGGGGGGCCACGGAGACGCCCGCCGGAAAGACGGTGTGGTTCGAGTGCGACGCGTAGGGCACGATGGGCGCCCGTACACCTGTACCCGCCAGTAGGAGATCCGCCCATGGCCGCCGAGCCCACCCCCGAGATCCTTGCCGCCTTCGAGGCCGCGAAGGGCTTCATGCCGGTGAAGGAGGGGCTCGCGCTGTACGAGGCCGCCACCGGGGCCGCGAAGCTCGGGTTGCCGCTGCTGGAGGTCGGCACGTACTGCGGGCGCTCGACCCTCCTGCTGGCGGACGTCGCCCGGCAGACGGGGACCGTCGTGGTGACCGTGGACCACCACCGGGGCAGCGAGGAGCAGCAGCCGGGCTGGGAGTACCACGACCCGACCGTCGTCGACCCGGAGGTCGGCGTCATGGACACCCTGCCGACCTTCCGCCGGACCCTGCGCAAGGCCGGACTCGAGGACCACGTGATCGCGGTCGTCGGGCGGTCCCCGCAGGTCGCGAAGGTGTGGGCCGGGCAGCTCGGCTTCGTGTTCATCGACGGCGGGCACACCGACGAGCACGCCGGCAACGACTACGAGGGCTGGGCCCCCAAGGTCGCCGCCGGGGGCGTCCTCGTCATCCACGACGTGTTCCCGAACCCGGAGGACGGCGGGCAGGCTCCGTACCGCATCTACCTGCGGGCGCTGGAGTCCGGCGACTTCGAGGAGATCGCGGTCACGGACTCCCTCCGCGTCCTGCGCCGCCTGGCCTAGGACCTCCGCACCCCGGGCTCCGGAAGGGGCCGGGCCGCCGCCTCTTCGCCCGTGACCGCGCGGGTGAAGGCGTCGGGGTTGTCGAACATGATGTTGTGCCCGGCGCCGGGGACGACCACCACGTCCACGCCGGCGGCCCGGAGCCCGTCGGCTCCGGCCAGTTCGCCGCTCAGCTCGCCCTGGAGGTAGACGCGCTCGGCGCGCGCGTTCCGGAGCAGCAGCTCCCGCATCGGCGGCTCGGTGCCCCGCACCAGGTGCGTGGCGGTGCGGTGCAGCGCGAGCGGGTCCGCGAGGCGCATGGTCGCCGCCCAGGTGGGGCCGACGCGCTCCAGTACGCGGGCGAAGCCGCCGCCGTGCACGAACTCCTCCTCCGTGTACGAGGCGATGCCGCTGCTGCCCGCCTTGACCGGCGGGAAGGGGTCGAGGTTGCCCTCGGTGACGACGAGCCGGGACACGAGGTCGGGCCTGCGGTCCGCGAGGACGATGGCGACCGAACCGCCCATGCTGTGGCCGGCGATCACGCCCCCGGTCACCCCGGCCGCGTCGAGCACGGTGGCCAGCGCGTCCGCGTACTCCTCCAGGGTGTAGCCGAAGTCGGCGGGCCGGTCGCTGATGCCGTGGCCCGGCAGGTCCACGAAGAGGACCCGGCGGCCCGCCAGTTCCCGCCGGGCCGCGATGTGTGCGTGGTAGACCGTCGAGGCGGCGCCCAGGCCGTGCACGAACACCGTCGCCGGCCCCTCGCCGGGTGCCTCGGTCCATCGGATCACACTGCCCCGCGCGTCGAATCGGGCCTCACGCACTGTCCACTCCCCTGTCCGGCCCGCACGGGCCGCTCCGATGCCGCCTCGCGTGCGGCCACCCTGGCCACCGCGTCCGCGCGGGCAGGCATCCCGCCCCGTACGTCCCCGCCCGGCCACCGACGCGGCGACCATACATCGGCATCGTAGTACTACGCCATCGATGTACAGCGTCGATGCGTGAGAATGCAGGCATGCTGGAACTGTCGATCCTCGGATTCCTCTGCGAAGCGCCGCTGCACGGCTACGAGCTGCGCAAGCGCATCACCGCCCTGACCGGCCACGTGCGCCCGGTCGGCGAGTCCACGCTGTATCCGGCGCTCAAGCGGCTGGAGAAGGCCGGGCTCCTCGCGCGCGAGACCCAGCAGGGCCCCGCCGCCGCGCCCCGGCACGTCCTCAGCCTCACCGCGACCGGCAGGCTGGAGCTGCGCCGCCGGCTCGCCGAGCCCGAGGGCGCGGAGATCACGGACGAGAACCGCTGGTTCGTCCTGCTGACCTTCCTGCGCCACCTGGACGACCCGGCCGCACAGGCCGGGGTGCTGCGGCGCCGGTTGGCGTTCCTGGAGGAGCCGGCCAGCTTCTTCTACGACGGCGACCGGCCGCTGCGCGCCGAGGAGCTGGACGACCCTTTCCGGCGCGGCGTGCTGACGGTGGCCCGGGCCACCTCCGAAGCGGAGCTGGCGTGGCTCCGGGCCACCCTCGCCGAACTGGACCGCGCTTCCTAGGATCCGTCCGGCCTGATCCTCCGTGCCCTAGAACCCCGAGGTCACATAGAGGCAGTTGGTGTAGCTGTAGCCGGACTCGATCTTGGTCGTGCTCGGCTTCCTCATGCCCGACGAGGCGCCCGACCCGTCCCGCTTCTGCAGCATCTGGTAGTTGCCCGGGGGCAGTGTCAGGGTCCGCTTCGGGTACTTCGACGACGGTCCGGAGCAGGGCTTGGGGCCGCCGCCCCTGGGGACGATGAGCGTCGAGTACGACCGGCAGGTGGCGCAGGCCGGGATCGTGATGCGGCCGGTCACCGGTCCGGTGTAGAGGAGTTCGACCTCGCCCGGGCCGTCGTTGCTGACGACCATGACCATGCCGGAGCCGTCCGCGGTGGCGCCCGAGGGGACCTTGGCGCCGGCGGCCGGGCTCTCCTGGGCGATCTCGGCTGCGATGGCGACGTTGCGGGCCTGGGCGGTCTGCGGGCTCGACGGGTACGCCTTGGCGTAGTCGTCCATCGCCGAGACGGCCTCGCTGTACTCCTTCTTCTTGAAGTGGTCGATCCCGCAGGCGAAGTCGCCCCGCTGGATCGCCCCCTTCGTGTCCCGGCCCAGCGCCGCGAAGGTCGCGCTGGGCAGCAGGGCGACCGTGGTGTCGAAGCGGCGCAGCTCGGTGGCCGTGTCGCAGGGGGCGACCGCCAGCTTCTTGTCGTGCTCGCTCAGGTTCGCGCGGAGCGTGGGCTCGATCTTCTGCGTGAACGGCGACTGCGGGAAGGTGTCGAGCAGGGCGTTGAGGTGCTCGCCCGCCGTCGTCTCCGCGCCGGCCAGGCCGACCGTCCGGGTGCCGCACTCGAACCACGACTCGGCCAGCGGCTCGTCGGCCTTGCCGACCAGGCTGCCGAGCAGCTTGCGGTCGACGGTGTCGGGCAGCGCGCGCAGGTGCTTGAGGGCGGGGACGGCGGAGCAGTAGTCCTTCTTGTCGTAGGGCGCCGCGACCGTCTTGTAGTACGTGGCGAGCCGGTCGGGCACCTGCTTGCCGGCGCGCGAGCCGGCGTGCTCCGTACCGAGGTCCTGGTAGGTGGCGAGGGCCTGCTTGTAGGTCGACTCGACGCTGGTGAAGGACTGGCCCTCGCTCTGCTTCACCTGGGCGTCGGCGGCGGCCAGCCGGTCGAGGAGCGCCTGTTCGACGGCCTCGTCCCGCGCCGCGCCGTACGCGAGGCTGCCGCCGCCGGGGACGACGAGCAGCAGGGCGAGCGCGACGGGCAGCACCAGGCCCCGCCGGCCGGGCAGGGCCAGGGCCTCCGGGGCGGCGCGCAGTCCGCGCCGCGCGCCGTCGGCCGCGACGGCCAGCAGGAAGATCCCGTACGCGACGAGGGCCCCGAGCGGTATGCCGTCGGGATCGGCGGGCAGCGCGACGACCAGCAGGGCCACGGTGGCGGCCCAGCACAGGGCCGCGGACTTCCAGTGCTTGAGCAGGACGTAGCCGAGGCCCAGACAGGAGAGGTTCAGGAGGCCCGTGGCGACGGCCTGCGCCGGGTTCGCGGGGCCGGGCGGGGGAGGCGGGGGCGGGGGCGCTCCCAAGGGGCCGGGCGGCGGTCCGAAGCCCGGTGCGGGCCCGAATCCCGGTGCGGGCCCGGACGGGGGCGTGGGCGGCGGCGTGGCCCCCGGCAGCGTGGGCGGTGGCGTGGCCCCCGGCACCGCGTCGTACACCGGCGGGTGCGCGGGCGGCGGAGGCTGGCTCGCGGGATCCGGCCCCCCAGGAGCCTGGCTCGCGGACGACGGAGCCGGGCCCACGGAGGGCGGCGGGCTCGGCGGAGTGTTCTCGGGAGCCGGACCGCCGGGATCCGGTTCCCGCGCGCCGGTCCCCTGCGCGTCCCCCGGCGGGCCGGCTACCCGGGGGTCGCTGCCGCTCCCCTGTGCGCCCGGGCCGGTCCACTCCCAAGGCGATGGCTTTCTCGGTTCGTTGGTGCCGTTCTCGTGTTCCCCCGCCACCGGTCCCCCTCTGGTCGTCGCGACGGTTCCTCCGACTTACCCTTCACCATCCCCTCACACACGTTGCGCGCTCTCGGTTCCGCTGCGGGCATTCGCGGCGCTAAACGCCTACAGTCGCGGGGTGCCGTACGCCCATCGGAAGCTCCTCGCCGCCCTCGCCCTGCCGCTCGCCCTGTCGGGCTGCGCCGGCGAGGCGGTCCCCCAGTCCTCCCGCACCGCGGACGCCAAGGCCACCGCCTCGCACGCGCTGCCGAGCGCGAGCGCGAGCTCCGGCGCGAGCCCGAGCGCCGGCCGCGGCGGCGCGCTCCCCCTCGCGGGGCGGACGATCGTCGTCGACCCTGGCCATAATCCAGGGAATTTCCGGCATTCGGCGGAAATCAACAAGAAGGTGGATATCGGCACGAACCGCAAGGAGTGCGACACCACCGGGACATCCACGAACGCGGGCTACACCGAGGCGGCGTTCACCCTCGATGTTTCACACCGTCTCCGCGACCTCCTCGAGAAGCAGGGCGCGAAGGTGGTGCTCGTCCACGACGCCGATCGCCGCTACGGACCGTGCATCGACGAGCGGGCCCGGATCGGCAACACCGCGAAGCCCGACGCCGTCGTGTCCGTGCACGCGGACGGCTCGGCGACCGGGAACCGGGGCTTCCATGTGATCCTGCCGGCGCGGGTGCGCGGCGGCTCGGCCGACACCGCGAAGATCGTGGGTCCGTCTCGCATCCTGGGCGAGAACCTCGTCACACAGTTCGGCCGTGCGACCGGTTCAAAACCCGCCAACTACATCGGATCCGGCACCGGGTTGGACGTGCGGGACGATCTCGGGGGACTCAATCTCTCAACCGCCCCCAAGGTCTTCCTCGAATGCGGCAATATGCGTGATCCGAAGGATGCCGCGCTCCTGACCGACGCCGCGTGGCGCCAGAAGGCGGCGCAGGGGATCGCGAACGGCATCGGCGCCTATCTCAAGGGGTAGGCAAGGGGCAGCACCGAGCGGCGATCGGGCGAACGATAGATTCCCTCCGTACGATGGGGCCGCCCCCGTGCTTCGCGCCACCCCGACGAGACGACCCGACGAAGGACTCTTACGTGAATATCCGCTCCCTCACCCGAGGCGATGGCGTGCTGATCGGCGCAGCGGTGGTGCTGTTCATCGCCTCGTTCCTCGGCATCTCCGGCTGCGATGCGCCGGCCAACATCTGTGACCAGGTCGACTCGGCGTACTCGTGGGAGATGTCCCCGCTGGGCTGGGGGTCCTTCTTCCTGGGCATCGCCGGCGCCGCGCTCGTGGTCGCCTCGCGCGCCCTGCCGCAGCCGCGCAAGGTCGTCGGCCTCGACCTCGGCCAGGTGGGCGCCGCGTTCGCCGTCGCCTCCGCCTGGACCCTGCTGATGTGGGTCTTCGAGTCGGCGAACGCCGGCGCGGGCCTGATCCTCGGCCTCATCGCCTCCCTCGTCCTGGCCGCCGCCGCGGTGGCCGGCCCGCTGGTCCCGGCCCTGCAGGGTCCGCTCCTGGGCGCCCCGAAGCCGCAGTCCCCGCAGCCCTACGGCATGCAGCCGGGTCAGCCGGGCGTCCCCGGCGGCTACGGCTACCCGGGCGCGCAGCAGCAGCCGTACGGCGCCCAGCCCGACCCCTCGCTCGGCGGCCAGCCCTTCGGCGGCCAGCCGCAGCAGGCCCAGCAGCACATGCAGCCGCAGGCCCCGCACGACGCCCAGCCGCAGGCCGCCCAGGCCCAGGCCCAGGCGCCGGCCGGGGACTTCACCCCGTTCTGGTTCGCCGTCCCGGTGGCCCGTCCGCTCTACGGCGAGGACGGCTCCGCGGCGCCGATCGCCGAGCTGGCGCCCGGCACCTGGTACCTGGCGGTCGAGCAGCGCGGTCAGGCACTGGTCGCCCAGACCCAGGACGGCCGCCGCGGTGTCCTGCAGGACACCACCGGCATCCAGCGCGGCTGATCCGCACCCCCCACGCGTTCCCCGACGGCCCTCCGCCCGGATCCCTTCCGGGCGGGGGGCCGTTGCCGTACAGTCCGAGCCCCGTCGTCACTGACACATCGTCAGAAAGGCTGTGCGGCATGCGACTCGGACTCGCCCTCGGCTACTGGGGCCGCGGCCCCTCCCCCGCCCACCTCGACCTCGCCCGCGAGGCCGAACGGCTCGGCTACCACTCCGTGTGGACCGCCGAGGCCTGGGGCTCCGACGCCTTCACCGCGCTCACCTGGATCGCCGCCCACACCTCCCGGATCAGGCTCGGCACCGCCGTGGCGCAGATGGCCGCCCGCACGCCGACCGCCACCGCCATGCACGCGCTCACCCTCGACCACCTCTCCGGCGGGCGCATGATGCTCGGGCTCGGACTCTCGGGGCCGCAGGTCGTCGAGGGCTGGTACGGGCGCCCGTTCCCGCGCTCGCCGCTCACCGCGACCCGCGAGTACGTGGACGTGATCCGGCAGGTGCTGCGGCGCGAGGGGCCGGTCACGCTCGACGGGCGCTACCACCCCCACCCGTACACCGGCCCCGACGGCACCGGGCTCGGCAAGCCGCTGAAGCCGATCACCCACCCGCTGCGCGCCGGCCTGCCCGTACTCCTCGGCGCCGAAGGCCCCAAGAACATCGCGCAGACCCTCCGCATCGCCGACGGCTGGCTGCCCCTCTACTGGTCACCGAGCCGCTGGGCCGAGGTCTACGCCCTCCCCGACGCCCTGCCGGAGGACTTCCTGGTCGCGCCGATGGTCCGCGCCCAGGTGTGCGACGACGTCGCCGCGGGACTGCTGCCCGTCAAGGCGATGCTCGGCTTCTACATCGGCGGCATGGGACACGCCGCCCGCAACTTCCACGCCGACCTCATGGCGCGCATGGGCTACGAGGCCGAGGCCCGGCACATCCAGGAGCTCTTCGCCGCCGGGCGGCGCGAGGAGGCGGTGCTCGCGGTGCCGGACGCCTTCGCCGACGAGATCTCGCTCGTCGGCCCGAAGGAGCGGATCGCCGAACGCCTCGCGGAATGGCGGAAGGGCCCGGTGACCGACCTCCTGGTCACGGCACCGGACCCCGCCACGCTCCGTACGCTCGCCGAGCTCACGTCCTGACCCGGCGGACCGCCGCCGCGCCGGTCAGCCGCCGCCGAGCTGCGCCGTGCTCGGCACCTGGTCGACGACCTCGGCACCCGCGCTCTTCCCCGCGTCCTTGACGCTGTTGATGACGCCCTCGAACGCGCCGACGTCGCCGGCGGTCGCGTCGCCCTTGCGGAGCTTCGTCCCGAGGTCCTTCAGGGACTCGATGCCGGCGGTCAGCGGCGCCACCGCCTTGGAGAGCAGCGGATCGCCCTTGGCGTTGTTCACGGCCGCCTTGAGCCGGTTGTAGGTGAAGGCGCCCGCGAGGCCCGCCTTCACCAGGGCGAAGGTCCGCCCGTCCGCGCCCTTCTTGAACTTGCCCTCGCGGTACGGCTTGACGATCCACTGGTACGTGGCGCCCGCCGCCAGACCCGCGTTCGCGACGAACCGGGTCTTGGCCAGCTTCTGCTTCTCGAAGCTCGCCGAGGCCGTCGGGGTCGTGTCGGAGCCCGTGGTCAGGCTCTGCGAGCTGTCGCCGCCGCACGCCGCGGTCGTGGCGAGGAGCACACCGCACAGGAACAGGGCGACGACGGCGCGGCGCGCGCGGACGAGGCTGGGCACGGTGAGACCTCCCTGGGCCCCGGGGCTGCTCCGGGGGCTGTGGCGCCAGCCTCGCCCGGGGCGCCGGCATGCGCCAGCGGAGTGAGTCCGTACGGGTTCCGCGTCCCTCCTTCCCCTTGCGCCGCCCCTCATCTCCGCAGGTCAGAGCGCTGGGACGTCCCAGCGCGTCCCTGGGACGGCGGCGCCTCTGGTCCTCGTCCCGGGCGCCTTCGAGAGTGGATCACCGGCCCGGGACGGATCCGGGCGCGGGAGGTTCGAGAGTTCGATGGTCAGAGGTCGTGTGTGCACCGACGGTGGCCGGTGTCAGTGGTTCTACGGAAGGCCCGACGCCCGCCTGCGGCGGGGCGTCGGCACCTACCGGGGGTTCCGTTCGACGGCGGGCGTGCAGCAGGAGCGGCTGGTGGTGCCGAGCGGGCGGGTGTCGCTGCTCATCGGATTCGGCGGCGAGATGCGGGTGGGCGGGGCCGCCGGACGGCACACCTCGCTCGTGTCGGGCCTGCACACCCGAGCGCGGGTCCTCGGCCACGGCGGTGACGTGCACGGCGTCGAGCTCACCCTCGCGCCCTGGGCGGCCCACCGGCTCCTGGGCACCGCCTCGCTCGCCGAGCTCGCCGACACCCTGACCGACCCGGCCGACGTCCTGGGCCCCCGCGCCCGGCTCCTCGCCGAGCGCCTGGCGGCCGCCGCCGACTGGCCCGAGCGCTTCGCGCTCCTCGACGAGACGCTGCTGCGCTGGACGGCCGAGGCCACCGCCGGTGGGCCGTCCGCCGCCGTCCTGGAGGCCTGGCACGTCCTGGAGCGGTCCGGCGGCACCCTTCCGATCCGCGAGGTCGCCGCCGCCACCGGCTGGAGCCTGCGGCACCTGGAGACCCGATTCCGCGAACAGATCGGCCTCACCCCGAAGCGGCTGGCCCGGATCCTGCGCCTGAACCGCGCGATCCGGGAACTCACGGCCGGCACCGGGGCGGCCGACACCGCCGCGCGCTGCGGCTTCTACGACCAGGCCCACCTCAGCCGCGACTTCACGGCGATGACGGGCCTGCCCCCGGGGCGCTTCCTGGCGGAAAGGGCCGCCGCGAGCACATGGATCGCGGGCTGAAGGGCCACAGCGGTTTTTTCCAATACGCGGGTGCGCTGCGGATGTGAATCTGACGCCCGCGTGCGGTTGGGTACGCGAAACCTAGAAGGGGCGAATCAACGATATGGGCATGAGCATGGGGCTCCGCCGGAAGGCCGCGGCCGTCGCCGCCACCACCGCGCTGCTGGTCGGCGGCGGCATCGCGACGGCGACCCAGGCGTCGGCGGGTTACATGTGCGGCGCCGGCTACCACTGCGTGTACTGGGGTCAGCTGGGCGACAGCGGCTCGCACGACTACT
The DNA here is from genome assembly GCF_044767915.1 of Streptomyces sp. NPDC101191. Lineage (NCBI taxonomy): Bacteria > Bacillati > Actinomycetota > Actinomycetes > Kitasatosporales > Streptomycetaceae > Streptomyces > Streptomyces sp. NPDC101191. Next base: position 71,475 of record NZ_JBIWOU010000006.1, on the reverse strand, counting down.
ACAACAGCGACAAGAACTTCACCGACGACTACTTCAACGACAACCCGGGCACGCGCGGCTCCGGCGAGGTCGTGAACGACCAGGTCCGTGCTGCCAGCAACTCCAGCACGGGTGGCTACGAGAGCCACTACTACCGTGACATCAACTACCAGGGTGGCCTGCTCTTCTGCGTGAACCCGGGCAGCCAGGTCTTCTACGGCAGCCTCGCCGGCTGGCAGGAGAGCGCCGCCAGCTCTCTCCTGCTGCGTCCGTCGACGACCATCCACTGCTTCTGATCCGCGTACCCCGCGTCCGAACGGGGCCCGGTGCTACAGGGGTGCACCGGGCCCCGCCCGTTTCCCCTCGACGAAAGGCATCCGCCACCATGCCCGGGACCCGCCGTCCCCGCCGCGCCGTCCTCACGCTGACCGCCGTCCTGGTGGGCGGAGCGGCGGTCGTCGGCGCGACCGTGCTCACCTCCTCCGGCGAAGGCGCGCCCCCGAGGTCCGACGTTCCCCTCGCGACGACGGCAGGACTGGAGCGGCTGCACAAGCTGCCGCCGGTGACCGACAAGGTGTTCACCTGGGACGATGTCCAGGCGCGCAGCGCCGAGGCCCAACGGGCCCACGCCATCGGCTGCATGGCCCGCAGGGGATTCCACTACACCCCGAAGGCCACGCCCCCCGCCGGATCGGGCGAGGACCAGCGGCCGCGGCCCTTCGGACTGGAGACGCCGCCCTCCGAGACCTCGGACGACCAGGGTCCGGCCGAGGAGACGCCCCCGAAGCCGGGCAGTCCCGAAGCCTCCCCCGCCTACGCGAAGGCCCTCTTCGGCGACGAGAGCAAGCGGGTGACGGTCAAGGGCACCCGGGGCATGAGCGTGTCCCGGCCCGGGGACGGATGTCTCGCCGAGGCCGAGACCCGCCTCCTCGGCGACGGCCGGCTGCGCTGGCTCCAGGTACGGATCGAGCTCTTCGAAGGGCAGGAACTGGCCCGTACGGCGCTGGAGAAGGACCCGTCCTTCCGCAACGCGACCGCGCGCTGGCAGCAGTGCATGGACCGGGCCGGGTTCCCCGGCCAGCACGATCCTCAGGCGCTCCTGAAGACGCTGCCCAGCCAGAAGGCCCGGCTGGGCGGCCGCGACATCCTGAAGGCCGACCTGCGCTGCAAGAGCGAGACCGGTTATCTGACCACCGCCTACACCCGGCTCGCCGCCGTCCAGCAGTCCTGGCTGGAGGCCAATCCGGCCGTCGTCAGGGACTGGACGGCCCTGCTGGCCCGTCAGGACAAGGCGGCCCGCGAGGTGCTCGCGGCCAAGGGCTGACGCCCGCCCCGGAGGGCGGGCAGGCAGGCTACGGCTGGTGCGCCTTCTCCTGGTTCGGGACGAAGGGGCCGGTGCAGGTGGGCCTGACGCTCTTCGGCAGGGACGCGCAGGCCCAGACCGAGCCGTCATCCGGGGCCGCGATCAGCGGGGTGTAGACGTCGCGGTCGAAGTGCACCACATCGGCCTGGGCGGCGCCGTCGGAGTTGTTGACGACGACGGTGGCGCCGATCTCGGCGAAGGAGATCCGGCCCCAGGCCGCCTGGCAGGCGTGGCTGTAACGCAGTTCGATGACGAGGTCCTTGGGGATGGACCCGGTGCGCACGGTGACCGCGTCGGCGCCGCAGTTCATCTTCTTGGGGTCCCGGCCCTCGCACGCGGTCAGCGTGCAGCCGGTCGCCGGAACAGCCACCTTGACCACGGGCTTCGGCTTGGGCGCCGCCGACGGCTCGTCGGAGCCGGTGAGGGCGACGACGCCGTAGGTGACCGCGCCGGCCACCAGGAGGACGGCGAGCACCAGCGCGCCCCACAGGGTGCGCCGTCGCCGGGTCGTGGGCCCGGTCGGCGCCGCCGCGTCCGCTTCCGCGTCTTCCGGGGCGGCCGGCTCGTCCTGCTCCGGCGACGTGCGCCGGGCGTCCTCCTCGTCCCACAGGGCGAGGAGGGGCGCCGGGTCGGTCTCGCAGAGCTTCGCGAGGCTCTCGACCGCGTCACGCGGCGGGAACTGCTTGCCGTTGACCCACCGCTCCCACGACGACTTGGCGTAGTGGGTCTGCTCACTGAGCCGGGCGAAGCTCGCGCCCGACGACTTCTTCAAGGCGAGCAGTTCGCTCGCCAGGTCTCTGACCGACCCCGCACGGTCCATCGTGACCGATACTCCCTGTCATGCATGCTCATGCCAGCCATGAACGTGCACATCCTAGAGCGGGTCGAACAGGTGTTTTTACGTGCATGGGGCACGCACGAAAGGCGGTCCGGGCGCGGCCCGGACTCCCTCTCAACCGCAGCAGTCGGGTTCCAGGCCCCGCGGCAGACGCTCGCCGCCGAACACCGCCACGGTCGCCTCGTCGCCGCCGAGCGCGGCGACCGCGAGCAGCAGCGAACCGGCGGTCCAGGTGGTCTGCTCCTCGGGCCACACGGCCTGGTTGCCCTCGAAGACGTAACCGGTCCAGTAGTTGCCGTTCGCGGCCCTCAGGTGCCCGACGGACTTCAGGATGTCCAGCGCCCGGTCCGACTCCCCCATCGCCCAGAGGGTCAGGGCGAGTTCGCAGCTCTCGCCGCCCGTGACCCAGGGATTGGGCAGCACGCAGCGCACGCCGAGCCCGGGGACGACGAACTCGTCCCACTTCTCGTCGATCCTGGCCTTGGCCTCGGATCCGGTGACCGCGCCGCCGAGGACCGGGTAGTACCAGTCCATCGAGTAGCGGGACTTGTCGAGGAAGCGCTCCGGGTGGCTGCGGATCGCGTGGCCCAGCGCACCGGCCGCCAGCTCCCAGTCGGGCTGCGGCTCCTCGCGCTCCTCGGCGATGGCGAGGGCGCAGCGCAGCGCCTGGTGGACGGAGGAGCTGCCGGTCAGCAGCGCGTCGTGGACGGGGGTGCCGTCGGCCTCGCGCTTCCAGCCGATCTGGCCGCCGGGCTCCTGCAGGCCGAGGACGAACTCCACCGCCGCGTAGACGACGGGCCACATGCGGTCGAGGAAGGCGTCGTCGCCGGTCGACAGGTAGTGGTGCCAGACGCCGACGGCGATGTACGCGACGAAGTTGGACTCCAGGCCGCGGTCGGTGACGTTCCCGGGCTCGCCGTCGTGGTAGGCCGCGTACCAGGAGCCGTCGCCGTTCTGGTGCCGGGCCAGCCACGCGTACGCGCGGGCCGCGGCCTCGTGTTCGCCCGCGGTGTCGAGCGCCATGGCGGCCTCGGTGTGGTCCCACGGGTCGAGGTGGTGGCCGCGGAACCACGGTATGGCGCCGTCCTCGCGCTGGACGGCGAGGATGCCGGCGACGGTCTCCGCGGCCTGCTCGGCGGTCAGGACCCCCGGCAGGACCAGGTGTTCCGCCATCCGCTCGGGAGAGGTCACTGGGCGTCGGCCTTCGGCAGGTGGGGCTTGGTGGCGTAGGCGACGAAGCTCTTGCCGACGACCGGGTTGAGCAGCTGCTCGGCGACCCGGGTCACGGCGGGCTTCTTCATGATGTCCCAGACCAGGAGCTTGTGGTACGCGCGGACCGGCAGCGCCTTGTCGTTGTCCACGCCGAAGGCGCACTTGAGCCACCAGTAGGGGGCGTGCAGCGCGTGGGCGTGGTGGGTGCCGTACGGCTTGAGGCCGGCGCCGCGCATCTTGGCCAGCAGTTCGTCGGCCTTGTAGATGCGGATGTGGCCGCCCTCGACCTCGTGGTACTCGTCGGAGAGCGCCCAGCAGACCTTCTCGGGGCCGTAGCGCGGGACGGTGACGGCGATGCGGCCGCCCGGCTTCAGGACCCGGACCATCTCGGCGAGCACGCCCTTGTCGTCCGGGATGTGCTCCATGACCTCGGAGATGATGACGACGTCGAAGGACTCGTCGGGGAACGGCAGGTTGAGCGCGTCGCCCTCCATGGCGGTGGCGCTGGCGCCGGCCGGGGCCTCACCGGCCTCCTTCATGGCGGCGAACCACTTGGCGACCTCGCGGATCTCCTCGGCGTTCTGGTCGAGGGCGACGACCTGGGCGCCGCGCCGGTAGCACTCGAAGGCGTGCCGGCCCCCGCCGCAGCCCAGATCGAGCACACGGTCGCCGGGGGCGAGCGGGAAGCGGGTGAAGTCGACGGTCAGCACGGGGTCCTGCTTTCGCTGTAGACGAGCGGTTGTGGGCGGTCGTTCCGCTGGGGGGCGTGGGGGGTCCCCCCTGCTCGAGCGAAGCCGGGAGCGCGGGGGAGGGTGGGCTCGGCCCACCCGCCGGGCGGCACCCGGCGGAGGGGGCGAGGTGTCACCGGGCCGCTCCGCGCACCCCGGTGCCGAGGGCACCCTGCGCGGCGAGCGCCTCGCGGTAGAGCTCGGCGGTCCCCTGGGCGGCGCGCGCCCAGGTGAAGTTGGCCAGGACCCGCGCCCGGCCGGCCGCGCCGAGCCGGGTGCGCAGGGCGGGGTCGCCCAGCATCCGGCCCAGGGCCACGGCAAGAGCCCCCGCGTCACCCGTGGGCACGGCCAGACACGTCTCGCCGTCGGGCCCCGCGACCTCGGGGATCGCGCCGCCGGTCGTGGCGACCAGGGGCGTGCCGGTCGCCATTCCCTCCGCCGCGGGCAGCGAGAAGCCCTCGTAGAGCGAGGGCACGCAGGCGACCTGCGCGGACCGGTAGAGGTCGACCAGCTCGGCGTCCGTGACGCCCTTGACGAACCGGACGGCGCCTTCGAGGCCGTACCGCTCGATGGCCTGCGCGACCGGCCCGTCCTCGGCGCGCTTGCCGACGACGACGAGGTGCGCGTCGGGGTGCTCGGTGCGGAGCTTGGCGAGCGCCTCGATCAGGAAGACCAGGCCCTTGAGGGGCACGTCGGCGCTGGAGGTGGTGACGATCCGGCCGGGGACCTCGGCGACGGACGGGTCCGGCGACCACAGGTCGGTGTCGGCGCCGATGTGGACGACGCGGATGCGGTCCTCGCGGACGCCGAGGTGCTCGACGATCTCCTGGCGGGAGGTGCCGGAGACGGTGAGGACGGACGGCAGCCGGCGCGCGACCCGCTTCTGCATGCGGGTGAAGCCGTACCAGCGGCGGACGGAGGCCCGGCGCTTCCAGTCGGCGGCGGCGTCGAGTTCGAGCTGCCGGTCGACGGTGATGGGGTGGTGGATCGTGGTGACCAGCGGGGCGCCGATCGCGCCCGGGCCGCCGAGGAGCCCGTAGCCGAGGGTCTGGTTGTCGTGGACGACGTCGAAGTCACCGCGGCGGGCGGCGAGCATGCGCCGGGCCCGGAGCGAGAAGGTGAGCGGCTCGGGGAAGCCGCCGGTCCACATGGTGGCCACCTCGAGGGCGTCGATCCAGTCCCGGTACTCCTCGCGCTTCGGCGTGCGGAAGGGGTCGGGCTGGCGGTAGAGGTCGAGGCTGGCCAGCTCGGTGAGCGAGAGGCCGGTCAGCTCCTCGCCCTCGTCGAGGACGGGGTACGGCTGCGAGCCGATGACCTCGACGCTGTGGCCGAGGCGCGCGAGCTCGCGTGAGAGGTGGCGGACGTAGACGCCCTGGCCGCCGCAGAACGGGTTCCCCTTGTACGTGAGGAGAGCGATCCGCAACGGACGGTCACCGCCTGGGCCGGCACCCTGTCGGGGGCTTGCCTCTATGGCCTCCGCGGTCAATTGCGACCCCCTTCGAGCGTGCTTTTCGCGCGAGCGTAACCGCCCGCGCTAATCTAGAACAAGTTACAGACTTGATCGCTCATGATCTTCTGACCATGCTCTTGATCCTTGAGGAGCACAGAATCTACCGGCAGGTAGCTCCGCCGCGAGATCCGGATCAGGTGATTCGCGCCACGGCGGGAGCCCGGCCATACTGTCGCTCCGCCACCGCACGGAACGGGACCTCATGACCGCGGAAGACAGACCTGCGTCACCGCCCCTGACAGAGCGCCAGGAGGCACGCCGACGGCGCATCCTGCACGCCAGTGCGCAGCTCGCCGGGCGGGGCGGTTTCGACGCCGTACAGATGCGGGAGGTCGCCGAGGCGGCCGGGGTCGCGCTCGGCACGCTCTACCGCTACTTCCCGTCCAAGATCCACCTGCTGGTCGCCACCATGCAGGACCAGCTCCAGCACATGCACACGACCCTGCGCAAGCGTCCGCCGGCGGGCGCGGAACCGGCGCAGCGGGTGGCCGAGACGCTGATGCGGGCCTTCCGGGCGCTGCAGCGGGAGCCGCAGCTCGCGGACGCGATGGTGCGGGCGCTGACCTTCGCGGACCGCAGCGTGAGCCCCGAGGTGGACACGGTGTCGCGACTGACGACCGCGATCATCCTGGACGCGATGGGGGCCGAGCATCCGACGCCGGAGCAGCTGTCGGCGGTGCGGGTGATCGAGCACACCTGGCACTCGGCACTGATCACCTGGCTCTCGGGGCGCGCCTCGATCGCACAGGTGAAGATCGACATCGAGACGGTCTGCCGGCTCATCGAGCTGACCGCGCCGGCGGCCGGGCCGGGCGCCGGGGCCGCGCCCGGACCCCGGAAGGGGTCCGGGCGCGCCTGACGTCAGGACTTCTTGTTCTTCTCCAGGTCGGCCTTGAACAGCGCCTCGCACTCGGGCGTGGCGTCCGTGGCGATGAACATCACCATCTTCAGCGCGCCCATGCTGTGGTCGCTGGCCTTCAGCTGCCAGGTGCCCTGGGTGAGGGTCTGGATCGTCGAGCCGCCCTGGGAGAAGTTCTGGCCGGTCTTCCAGCCGTCCTTGCCGAGGGCGCCCACCGTGTCCGTGTAGGACTTCTTCGGGTCGGACGCCTTCTCGGCGTCGGCGGTCCAGGAGACCATGCACTTCTCCAGGCCGGCCGGCACCGGGTCGCCGGTGGCGTCCTGGACGAAGCCGGCGCCGGTCGCCGCGGTCTCGATCTGCGTCTTCACGGCCTCGGCGGTGAGGTCCTCGCCGCCCGCCTCCGAGCCGCCGCCCGAACCGGCCGACGCCGAACCGCCCGTCGTGGCGGACGAACCGCCCTTGTCCGAACCGCCGTTGCTCCCGCAGCCCGCGACGAGGAACACCACACCCGCAGCCGCGGCCAACCACTTCGCCTTGCGCACAACACTCCCAAATCCGCGCGCACGAAGGCCTCTTGCCCCCGTGACCAAGGGAGTAGTTTTGCATAAGGGAACCGGTGCGCCGGTCGCCGTCCACCCCGCCGGGTGACGCCTCGGGCCGCGGGCCGTGTGGCCCGCGCGGGCTACTCCTCGGGCGGGAAGACCGGCTCGCCGCCGTCCGCCAGGGCGATCGAGATGGCCTCCACCGGGCAGCCCTCCGCGGCCGCCAGGACGCGTTCGTTCGCGTCCGCCTCGGCCTCGCGCGGATGGGACTGCCGGGCCGAGTCCAGGCGGAAGCCGTCCGGGGCGTGGTTCACGCACATGCCGGAGCCGATGCAGACGCCCCGGTCGACCTCCACGTGCCAGCGGTCGCCCATCAGCCCGCCCCCGGCCCCTCGTAGCCCGCCGGGAGGTGGATCATCTTGTGCTCCAGGTACTCGGAGAGGCCCTCGGGGCCGAACTCCCGGCCCAGGCCGGAGTTCTTGTAGCCGCCGAAGGGGCCGAGCATGTCGAGGCTGAAGGTGTTGACGTTGAAGGTGCCGGTGCGGACGCCGCGGGCGAAGGCGACGCCGTGCTCGACGTCACCGGTCCAGACACTGCCGGACAGGCCGTAGTCGGAGTCGTTGGCGATCCGCTGCGCCTCGCCCTCGTCCCCGTACGGCAGGAGGCAGATGACCGGGCCGAAGATCTCCTCGCGGGCGATCCGCATCGCGTTGTCGACACCGCCGAAGAGCGTCGGCTCGACGTACCAGCCGCGCTCCAGGCCCGCCGGGCGGCCGCCGCCGGTGAGGACCTTCGCGCCCTCGGCCTGGCCGATGCCGATGTAGTCGAGGGAGCGCTGCTGCTGACGCCGGGCGACCAGCGGGCCGACCTGGGTGGCCGGGTCGAGCGGGTCGCCGACCACGAGCGCGCCGGCCGCCGCCGCGAAGGCCTCGGCGATCTCCTCGTACCGGGAGCGCGGCGCGAGGATCCGGGTCTGGGCGACGCAGGCCTGCCCGTTGTTCATCCAGGCGGCGGGGACGATCCCGGCGACGGCCGCCTCCAGGTCGGCGTCGGGCAGGATCACGGCGGCGGACTTGCCGCCGAGTTCGAGGGTGACGCGGGTGAGGTTGCGGGCCGCGACCTCCATGACGCGCTTGCCGGCGCCGACCGAGCCGGTGAAGGACACCTTGTCGACCCCGGGGTGCCCGACCAGGTACTCGCTGACCTCGCGGTCGGCGGGCAGGATCGACAGCACGCCCTCCGGCAGTCCGGCCTCGGCCGCGATCTCGCCGAGGATGTACGAGTCGAGGGGTGACTCCGGGGAGGGCTTGAGGATCACCGTGCAGCCGGCCAGCAGCGCGGGCCCGAGTTTCGCGGCGGCGGTGAACTGCGGGACGTTCCACGGCACGACGGCCGCCACGACCCCGACCGGCTCGCGCCGTACGAGCAGCGGTCCGAGGACACCGGAGCGCCTCTCCTCGTACGCGTAGTCCCGGGCGACGGTGATCGCCGAGTCCCAGACCATCATGGCGCCGAGCGCCTGGGCGAGGACCGACCAGGAGAAGGGGGAGCCGTTCTGCGCGCTGATGGAGCGGGCGATCTCCTCGTGCCGTACGGCGATCGCGTCCTTGATCCGCCCGACCACCTCGATCCGCTGCTCCAGCGTCATCCGCGGCCACGGTCCCTCGTCGAAGGCCCGCCGGGCGGCGGCGACGGCCCTGTCGACGTCGGCCTCGGCGGCGTGCGGGACCCGCCCGATGACCTCCTCGGTGTGCGGGGAGATCACCTCGATGACCTCGTCGCCGAGCGGGTCGGTCAACTCGCCGCCGATGAACAGTTTTCCGTGCTCCACAAGCTCGGTCATGACCGACTGCCTCCCGGAACCACGCGTCGACTCCGATATCTGACTGTGTTTCAGAACTGATACCAGTTCTAGTTCTGCTTGGCCAGACTTGCGCACCGCCCGGCGACGGCGGGCGCGGCGGACGCCGCTGTCCTAGACTGGAAAGGAGCGGAATGACCCACGGACCGTGCACACTCCCGGTCGCCGTCACCGCTCCCCCACCCCCCCCTGAGGAGCAGCCATGCGTACCCTCGCGCGTTCGCATCCGCACCGTCGGGCACGGCGCGTCACGGCCCTCGCGGTGACGTCCGTGGCCGCTGTCGCCCTCGCCGCCCCGACCGCCGCACCGGCGCCCGCGGCGCCCGCGGCGCCGGAGAGCGTCTCCGTCACGACGAAGGCACCCGCGTCCTTCCTGTTCAAGTACACCTTCAACGGGCACCTGAAGATCGGCGGCGGCAACTTCACCGTCGGCGGCCCGGTCACCCTCTACATCAAGCTCAACAACGGCACGATCATGTTCCGCCAGACGGTCATCGCGAAGACGCACCCGATCACCCCCGGCGGCGCGATCTACGTGGAGACCAACGTCAGCTCGCCGTGCGCCCCCGGCAACAACGGGTACGCCCGCGCGTACGACCGCACGACGCAGACGTGGTCGCCGCGGCTGCCCGTACCGGTCTGCCAGCGCATCGACTGAGTCCGGCCGCGCCGTTCCCCGCCTCACCGGCCGGCGCCCGCCGCGCTCGGGGTGAGGCCGGCGCCGGGACGGCGACGGCGAAGTACCTACGTCACAGAGCACCCTGACGGTACGTCAGTTCTCGTTATAGTGGCTACGGCCGTACCGGTACGCAGAGACGAGGGTGCCCATGACGCAGCTGAGCGAGACGGTGACCGGGCACGGCGGAGGCGTATGGTCGCTGCGCGTCCCCATCCCCGACAACCCCCTCGGGCACACCCTGGTCCACGTCCTCGACACCGACCGCGGTCCCGTCCTCGTCGACACCGGCTGGGACGACCCCGAGTCCTGGTCCGAACTCACCGCCGGGCTGGGCGTGCTGGGCCTCGGTGTGCAGGACGTGCACGGTGTCGTCGTCACCCACCACCACCCCGACCATCACGGTCTCTCCGGCCGGGTGCGGGAGGAGTCCGGCGCCTGGATCGCCATGCACGCCGCCGACATCGCCGTCGTCCGCCGCACCCGCGAGGCCGAACCCGGCACCTGGCTCGACTACCTGGCCCGCAAGCTCGCCGCCGTCGGCGCCCCCGACGAGCACACCGCCCCGCTGCTCGCCGCGCGCGCCGCCGGCGGGCGGAGGCGAACCCTGCCCGGACTGCGCTCCGCCCTGCCCGACCGCGAGATCGTCCCCGGCGAGCTCCTCGACCTGGCCGGCCGGCGCCTACGCGCGGTGTGGACGCCCGGCCACACCCCCGGCCACGTCTGCCTTCACCTGGAGGAGGAACACCCGGCCGGGCTCCCCGGCCACGGACGGCTCTTCTCGGGCGACCACCTGCTGCCCGGGATCAGCCCGCACATCGGCCTGTACGAGGACCCCGACGACTCCACCGTCACCGACCCCCTCGGCGACTACCTGGACTCCCTCGAACGCATCGGCCGGCTCGGCGTCGCCGAGGTGCTCCCCGCCCACCAGCACGCCTTCGCCGACGCGGGCGGCCGCGTCCGCGAGCTCCTCGCCCACCACGAGGAGCGACTCGCCGGACTGCTCGACCTGCTCGCGACCCCGCTCACCCCGTGGCAGCTCGCCGAACGGATGGAGTGGAACCGCCCCTGGGACCGCATCCCGCACGGCTCCCGCAACATCGCCGTCAGCGAGGCGGAGGCGCACGTCCGCCGGCTGGTGAAGCTGGGCCGCGCGGAGCCGGTGGCGGGGACGGACCCGGTGACGTACGTCGCGGTGTGACGCGGACGGACCGGGCATCGATCCCCGGCTCCCCGGGCGGGCGGCGGCCCGTAGCGCCCGGGCGGCGTACGCGGGGGCGTCTTCGTGGCGCGGGGGTCTTCGTGGGGCGGGCGTCTTCGTGGCGCGGGGGCGCGGGGCATTCTCGTGGCGCGGGGGCTGGGGCGCGGGGCGCGGGGGCGCGGGGGCTGGGGCGCGGGGGCTGGGGCGCGGGGCGCGGGGGGGGCGTCCTCGTGGCGCGGGGCGCGGGGGCGCCGTTCGGGGGCGCCCGTGCACCTGCGCCGGTGCGCGGTGTGACGTACGGCTCCGGGAGGCGCGAGGGGCCGGCCGGTAGACTCGGCGGTCGTCGTCATGCCTGTACAGGGGGAAGCCGGTGGGAATCCGGCACTGACCCGCAACCGTGAGCCGCCCTCCGGGGTGGCGAGTCGGAATGCCCGGTACGGGACGTGAGCGCCGGCACCGTCGAGGAATACGGCGCCGGAGGCTGGCCCCCCGGGGTGCCGGTGTCCGGTGCCCGCAGAGAGGGACCCATGATCAGCGTTCGCCGCGCCGCCGCCGCACTCGCGGCCGGTGCCGTGCTCAGCACCACCGCCGTCGGAGTGGCCGCCGCCGCGCCCTCGCCGACCCCCTCCCCCGCCAAGATCCCGGCCGGGCTCTACGGCACCACGGACCCGACCTACGACGGCGTCTGGCGCCAGTCGCTGGCCTTCCTCGCCCAGCGCAGCTCCGGCATCCAGCCCGCGGACCGGTCCGTCGACTGGCTGCTCGGCCAGCAGTGCGCGAACGGCGCCTTCACCTCGTACCGCGCCGACCCGGCCAAGGCCTGCGACGCGAAGACGATGCTCGACACCAACGCCACCGCCGTCGCCGTGCAGGCGCTCGCCGCCGTCGAGCGCCAGTCCGCCGACCCGGCGGAGGTCGCCAAGGTCGCGAGGGCGGGCGCCGCCTGGCTCAAGAGCGTGCAGAACAAGGACGGCGGCTGGAGCTACGTCCCCGGCGGCCCCAGCGACGCCAACTCCACCTCGATCGTCGTCAGCGCGCTCGTCGTCGCCGGCCAGCGGCCCGCCGACGTGAGGTCCGCGGCCGGCAAGAACCCGTACGACGCGCTGCTCACCTTCGCGCTGCCCTGCACCGAGAAGGACGGCGGCGCGGGCGCCTTCGCCTACCAGCCCGACAAGACCGGCAAGCTCCTCGCCAACGCCGACGCCACCGCCGCCGCGACCCTCGCCGGGCTCGGCAAGGGCATCACCGCCCGCGGCGCGCAGCCCGAGCAGCCGCCGACCTGCACCGACCTTCCCAAGCCGAGCGCCGAGCGGGCCGCCCTCAACGGCGCCTCCTACCTCGCCGCGCAGCTCGCCAAGACCGGCCACCTCACCACCCCGCCGATGCCCGGCGCCGCCGAGACCGCCGAGCTGCCCGACTACGGCAACACCGCCGACGCGGTCGTGGCGCTCGCCGCTGCCGGGGCGAAGAAGGAGGCCACCGGCGCGCTCACCTGGCTGGAGAACAACTCCGCCACCTGGGCCAGGACGAGCGGCCCCGCGGCCTACGCCCAGCTGGTGTTCGCCGCGCACGCCATGGACACCGACCCGCGCAGCTTCGGCAAGACCGATCTCCTGGAGCAGCTGAACGCCACCGGCCCCGCCCCCAAGGCCCCCGACAACTCGCAGGCCTCCACAGGCGCCGACGACGAGTCCGGTTTCGACGTGTGGTGGATCATCGGCATCGGCATGGTCGTCGGCGTCGGCATCGGCTTCCTCCTGAGCGGCCGCAAGAAGTGAGCCCTCTGCGGAGGCCGACGGGCGGGCGCGCGGCGGGCAGGCTCGCCGCGGGTCTGGGCGCCGTGTTCCTGACGCTCGCCGTGTCGGCGCCGGCCGAGGCCGCGGGCTACCGCTACTGGTCCTTCTGGGAGAACCAGGGCCGCGCGTGGGGTTACGCCACCCAGGGCCCGGCGACCGCACGGCCCGCCGACGGCGACGTCATCGGCTTCCGCTTCGCGGTCAGCAAGGACTCCAGCGACGCGAGCCGGCCGACCACCGCCCCGGACTTCGCCTCGGTCTGCAAGGGCGTGGAGAAGAAGGACGGGACGAAGCGGGTCGCGGTCGTCGTCGACTTCGGCGGCCCGGCGGACGCCCCGCCCGGCGAGACCCCGCCGAAGCCGGTGCTCAGGACCGCCTGCCCCGAGGTCCGCGAGGACGCCACCGCAGCCGAGGCCCTGGCGGCGGTCGCCAAGCCGCTGCGCTACGACGGCAACGCGCTGCTGTGCGGGATCGCGGGCTACCCGGCGAAGGGCTGCGGCGAGCAGGTCGCCCTGCCGGAGGAGCAGCCGGGCGGCACGGCGAAGCCGTCCGCGACGGCCTCGGCTTCCGGGACGAGCACGGGTACGGACGCGGGTACCGGTACGGGGACCGCCCCGGGCTCCGACTCCGACGGCCCGTCCGTGGGTCTCGTCGTGGGCGGCGCCGCGGTGGTGCTCCTCGGCACGGCCGGTGTCGTACGGGCCCGCCGCCGTCGCGGATGACGACGGAGAACGGACCGGCCCGGGAGACCGGGCCGTACGGGCGTGACATGAGGACGGTACGGGTCGGCGCGACGGCCGTGCCCGGCGCCGCGCCCCCGCGGGGCGGGACCGCCGGTCCCGGCGCGGCGCCCGCGCACGGCCCGGCGACCGGGCGCGGCGACGTGCCCGGCCGCCCCTCCTCCCGCCTGCGCCCGCCGCTTCTCCCGCGCCTCCGCGCGCCCGAGGCGAGCCGTTCCAACGCCCTGCACCCCGGGGCCTGGTGGCTGTGGGCGCTGGGACTGGCCGTGGCCGCCTCCCGCACCACCAACCCCCTCCTCCTCGGCCTGATCGTCGGTGTCGCGGGCTACGTCGTCGCGGCCCGCCGTACCGACGCGCCCTGGGCCCGCTCGTACGGCGCGTTCGTGAAGCTCGGGCTGTTCGTGGTCGCGCTGCGCGTGGTCTTCTCGCTGCTGCTCGGCTCGCCGATCCCGGGCTTCCACGTGCTGTTCACGCTGCCCGAGGCACCGCTGCCCGACTGGATGCAGGGCATCCGGATCGGCGGTCGCGTCACCGCCGAGCAGCTGGTCTTCGCGCTGTACGACGGGCTGAAGCTGGCGACGCTCCTCATCTGCGTGGGCGCGGCGAACGCGCTCGCCAACCCGGCGCGGCTGCTCAAGTCCCTGCCGGGCGCGCTGTACGAGGCCGGGGTCGCCGTCGTCGTCGCGATGACCTTCGCGCCGAACCTGGTCGCCGACGTGGTGCGCCTGCGCACCGCCCGCCGGCTCCGCGGCCGCGCTACGGGCGGGGTGCGGGCGCTGCTCCAGATCGGCCTGCCGGTCCTGGAGGGCGCCCTGGAACGTTCGGTGGCGGTGGCCGCGTCGATGGACGCGCGCGGTTACGGCCGTACGGCGCAGGTGCCGCCCGCGGTACGGCGTACGACGAACGTCCTCACGCTCGGCGGGCTGCTCGGGGTGTGCGCCGGCTCGTACGGGCTGCTCGCCGCCGAAGGCGCGGGGTACGGGCTGCCGCTGCTGGTGGCCGGCCTCCTCACGGCCGTCGCCGGGCTGCGACTGGGCGGCCGGCGGACGGTGCGTACCCGCTACCGGCCGGACCGGTGGGGCGTGCGGGCGTGGCTGGTCGCCGGCTCGGGGGTCGCGGTCGCCGTCCTGGTGATCGTCACGGGCGCGGCCGTGCCCGGGGCGATGCACCCCGGGGTCGTCCCCCTGGAGGCGCCCGAGCTGCCGGTGTGGCCGGCCGTGTCCGTGCTGCTGGGCCTGCTGCCTGCCTTCGTGGCCCCCGTACCCAAGGAGAGTCCGCGCCCGTGATCCGCTTCGAGAACGTGTCGGTGACCTACGACGGCGAGGCCGGGCCCACGCTGGAGGACCTCGACCTGACCGTGCCCGAGGGCGAGCTGGTGCTGCTCGTCGGGCCCTCCGGCGTCGGCAAGTCGACCCTGCTCGGTGCCGTGTCCGGGCTCGTCCCGCACTTCACGGGCGGCACGCTGCGCGGCCGGGTCACCGTCGACGGGCGGGACACGCGCAGCCACCCGCCGCGCGAGCTCGCCGACCTGGTGGGCACGGTGGGGCAGGACCCCCTGGCCCACTTCGTCACCGACACGGTCGAGGACGAGCTCGCGTACGGCATGGAGTCCCTGGGCCTCGCGCCCTCCGTGATGCGCCGCCGGGTCGAGGAGACGCTGGACCTGCTCGGCCTCGCCGAGCTGCGCGACCGCCCGATCGCGACGCTCTCCGGCGGCCAGCAGCAGCGCGTCGCGATCGGCTCGGTCCTCACGCCGCATCCCAAGGTCCTCGTCCTCGACGAGCCGACGTCGGCGCTCGACCCCTCGGCGGCCGAGGACGTCCTCGCCGTGCTGCAGCGCCTGGTCCACGACCTGGGCACGACGGTCCTCATGGCCGAGCACCGCCTGGAGCGGGTGGTCCAGTACGCGGACCGGGTCCTCCTGCTGCCGGAGGGCACGATGGGCCCGCCCGCCGACATGATGTCCGTCTCCCCCGTCCACCCCCCGGTGGTCGCCCTGGGCCGCCTGGCCGGCTGGCGCCCCCTCCCCCTGACGGTCCGCGACGCCCGACGCGCGGCGGGCCCGCTGAAGGAACGCCTCGCCGACCGGGCACCGGAGCCCGGTGTCGCGCCCACCCCGGGGCCTGGGGACCCGGCCCCCGCTCCGGATTCCGCGGGCGGCGGCTCCGGTCCCGTCCGGGGGCCGGAGGTGAGCCCCGGTTCCGGGAAGCGGCGGGGTGGGGGCGGGTTCCTGCTCCGCCGGGGCCGCCGCTCCGACGGGGCCGTGTCCGCGCCCGCGGCCACCCCCACCGCCCCCCTCGTCCACACCGACCGCCTCGCCGTCCGCCGCGGCCGGGTCGAGGCGCTGCGGCGCGTCGACCTGCGGGTCGGGGCCGGGGAGACCGTCGCGCTGATGGGACGGAACGGAGCCGGGAAGTCGACGCTGCTCGGCACGCTGGTCGGCATGATCGCGCCCACGTCCGGCACCGTCCGCGTCGCCGGGCTGGTGCCCCACGAGACGGATCCGCGCACGCTGATCCGGCAGGTGGGGCTGGTCCCGCAGGAGCCGCGGGACCTGTTGTACGCGGACACCGTGGCGGCCGAGTGCACCGCGGCCGACGCGGACGCCGGGGCCCCGCCGGGGAGCTGCCGGGCGCTGGTGTCGGAGCTGCTGCCGGGGGTCGCGGACGGGACGCATCCGCGCGACCTGTCGGAGGGGCAGCGCCTCGCCCTCGCGCTGGCCGTGGTCCTGACCGCCCGCCCGCCGCTGCTCCTGCTGGACGAGCCGACCCGCGGTCTCGACTACGCCGCGAAGGCCCGTCTGGTCACGCACCTGCGCGGTCTCGCCGCCGACGGGCACGCCATCGTGCTCGCCACGCACGACGTGGAGCTGGCCGCGGAGCTCGCGCACCGTGTGGTGATCGTCGCGGGCGGTGAGGTCGTCGCGGACGGCCCGACGGCCGAGGTCGTCGTGTCCTCGCCGGCCTTCTCCCCCCAGGTCGCGAAGATCCTAGCGCCGGAGCCCTGGCTCACCGTCGAGCAGGTGGAGAGCGTCCTGGCGGGTGCGCGGTGAGGGCGGCCGGCAGGCCGATCCGGCTCGGCCCCCGCTCCGTCGCCGCTCTGGTCCTGGTCTCCGCTGTCGGGCTCGTCGCCATCGGCTGGCCCCTCTTCGCCGACGCCGGTTCCGCGCTGACCGACCACGCCGCCGACGCGCCGTGGTTCTTCGCCCTCCTCCTGCCGCTCCTCATCGCCGTCGTCGTGGCGACGATCGCCGACTGCGGCATGGACGCGAAGGCGGTGGCGATGCTCGGGGTGCTGGCCGCCGTGGGGGCGGCGCTGCGGCCGCTGGGGGCGGGGACGGCCGGCCTGGAGCCGATGTTCTTCCTGATGGTGCTCAGCGGGCGGGTCCTCGGGCCGGGCTTCGGCTTCGTGCTCGGCGCGGTGACGATGTTCGCGTCCGCGCTGCTCACGGGCGGGGTCGGGCCGTGGATGCCGACGCAGATGCTGGCGATGGGCTGGTTCGCGATGGGCGCCGGGCTGCTGCCGGCGGGCGTGCGGGGCCGGGCCGAGCTGCTGATGCTGTCCGCGTACGGCTTCGTGGCGGCGTTCGCGTACGGCACGGTCACCAATCTCTACGGCTGGGTCACGGTCGGCGGGATCGGCCAGGGGATCTCCTTCCGGCCCGGGGAACCGGCGCACGAGAACCTGGTGCGCTTCCTCGCCTATGTGGCCGCCACCTCCCTCGGCTGGGACCTGGGCCGCGCCGTCCTCACCGTCGTGCTCACCCTGACCGTCGGCGGCGCCCTGCTGAAGGCGCTCCGGAGGGCTACCCGGCGGGCGAACTTCGAGGCCCAGGTCACATTCGAGTCCCCTGAGAGGGCCCTCCAGGGTGAGGCCCCTCATAGGACCCAGATCACTTACGAAGGGAAATAGGAGACCGGACGACCCGGTCAAATCACCCCATACACCGACTTGACCTGCGGAAACGGAGGACGGGACGGGACCGGGACCACCGGGCCGTGTCCGAACCCTCCTCGTACAGGGGGTCGTTGCATCGCCCCGCCAGGCCTGTTTGTCTGGTGGACGTCGCCAGGCAGCCGGTGCTCACCGCAGCACCACGGCAGGCCGGTTCCCCCCAGTTCCCGGGACTCCCGGGCCCTGGTTCCGGCATGCCGAAACCGCCTGGCGCGACCTTTGCCCCCGACGTTAGGTATGACGTTTTGTTCCGCTCGATCGCCACGCGTGTCAACTCCCGCAAGAAGACCTTCGCCGTCTCCGCCGCCGTGCTGCTCGGCGCGTCCGGCGCGGTGCTGGGCTCGACGGGTTCGGCCTCGGCCGCCACGGAGCAGGAGATCGCCCGCCAGATCGTCCCGCCGTCGCAGTTCGCTTCCTTCAGCAAGATCGTCGAGCACGAGTCCGGCTGGAACCACACCGCCACCAACTCCTCCAGCGGCGCCTACGGCCTCGTCCAGGCCCTGCCGGCCTCGAAGATGGCCTCGGCCGGTTCCGACTGGAAGACGAACCCCGCCACGCAGATCAAGTGGGGTCTCAACTACATGAACGAGCGCTACGGCTCCCCGAACGGCGCCTGGGCCTTCTGGCAGACCCACGGCTGGTACTAAGCCACACTGCCGCACGGCCGGCCCGCGCACACGCAGACCTCGCAAGGCCCCGCCCTCCTCTCGGAGGGGCGGGGCCTGCGGCATTCCCGGACGTTCTGCGCCGCACGCCTTCGCGCGCACCGCATCCGGGCGTGCGCGTGCCTGTCGGCAGGCCGGGCGGGAGTACGGCCGGCTCGGGAGCACGGCCGGCACGGGAGCACGGCCGGCTCGGGAGCCGGCCCGCACGGGAGCCAGCCCGGGGCGGGAGCCCGCCCGGCACGGAAGCACGCCCGGCACGGGAGCACGGCCGGCACGGGAGCACGGCCGGCACGGTAGCCAGCCCGCACGGGAGCCCGGCCGGCACGGAAGCCCGGCCGGCACGGAAGCCCGCGGATCCGGCTACAGCCGCTACAGCCGCTACAGCCGCTACAGCCGCTGGATGATCGTCCCGGTCGCCAGCGCACCGCCCGCGCACATCGTGATCAGCGCGAACTCCTTGTCCGTGCGCTCCAGCTCGTGCAGGGCCGTCGTGATCAGCCGGGCGCCGGTGGCGCCGACGGGGTGGCCGAGGGCGATGGCGCCGCCGTTGACATTGACCTTCTCCAGATCCTGGTCGAAGACCTGCGCCCAGCTCAGCACGACCGACGCGAAGGCCTCGTTGATCTCGACGAGGTCGATGTCCCTGAGGGACATGCCGGCCTTGCCGAGCACGGCGCGGGTCGCGTCGACGGGGCCGTCGAGGTGGTAGTGCGGGTCCGCGCCGACCAGGGCCTGGGCGACGATCCGGGCCCTGGGCCGCAGCTTCAGCGCGCGGGCCATGCGCTTGGAGGCCCACATGAGGGCGGCGGCGCCGTCGGAGATCTGCGAGGAGTTGCCGGCGGTGTGGATCGCGGTCGGCATGACCGGCTTGAGCCGGGCCAGGGCCTCCATGCTGGTGTCGCGCAGCCCCTCGTCCCGGTCGACGAGCCGCCACATGCCCTGCCCGGCGGCCTGCTCCTCCTCGGTCGTCGGCACCTGGACGGCGAAGGTCTCGCGCTTGAAGCGCTCCTCGGACCAGGCGACGGCGGCACGCTCCTGGGAGAGCAGGCCGAGGGAGTCGACGCGCTCGCGGGTGAGGCCGCGGTTGCGGGCGATCCGCTCGGCGGCCTCGAACTGGTTGGGCAGGTCGACGTTCCACTCGTCGGGGAAGGGCTTGCCCGGTCCGTGCTTGGAGCCGGAGCCGAGCGGCACCCGGGACATGGCCTCGACGCCGCAGGAGATGCCGATGTCGATGACGCCGGCGGCGACCATGTTGGCCACCATGTGACTGGCCTGCTGCGAGGATCCGCACTGGCAGTCGACGGTGGTGGCGGCGGTCTCGTAGGGGAGGCCCATGGTGAGCCAGGCGGTGCGGGCGGGGTTCATGGACTGCTCGCCGGCGTGGGTGACCGTGCCGCCGACGATCTGCTCGACGCAGTCGGCGTGGATGCCGGTGCGCCCGAGGAGTTCACGGTAGGTCTCACCGAGGAGGTAGGCGGGATGGAGGTTGGCGAGGGCGCCTCCGCGCCTGCCGATGGGAGTGCGTACGGCTTCGACGATGACGGGTTCCGCGGCCATGAGCTCGTCCTCTCCTCGCCCGGCGGGGGTGTCCCGGCACCCTTGCCGGTCGACGTCACGTGGAACTAGTACGCGTTCTAGTTCTGAGTGCAGTCTTATGACTGCTACCGCCGGTACGCAAGGGTCCGGGACGCAACAGTTCACGCCGCGCGCCTTGCTACTTGTAGAACTCGTTACTACCTTTCCCGGCAACTTCTGATGGGCCATCAGATATGGAGTGTGTTGCCGATGCCCTGCCCCCATCTCTCCGAAGGGTTCGACGCCACCGACCCCGACCTGCTCCAGAGTCGCGTCCCCCATCCGGAGTTCGCGCAGCTGCGGCAGACCGCCCCCGTCTGGTGGTGCGCCCAACCCCCCGGCGTCACCGGCTTCGACGACGGTGGCTACTGGGCGGTGACCCGCCACGCCGACGTCAAGTACGTCTCCACCCACCCGGAGTTGTTCTCGTCCAACGAGAACACCGCCGTCATCCGCTTCAACGAGCACATCACCCGGGACCAGATCGAGGTCCAGAAGCTGATCATGCTCAACATGGACCCGCCCGAACACAGCCGGGTCCGCCAGATCGTGCAGCGCGGCTTCACCCCGCGCGCCATCCGCAGCCTGGAGACCGTGCTGCGCGACCGCGCCCGCGCCATCGTCGCGGAGGCCAGGGAGGCCGCGGGACGGGACGGCGCCTTCGACTTCGTCACCAAGGTCGCCGTCGAACTGCCCCTCCAGGCCATCGCCGAACTCATCGGCGTACCGCAGGAGGACCGCGCCCGCATCTTCGACTGGTCGAACAAGATGGTCGCGTACGACGACCCCGAATACGCCATCACCGAGGAGATCGGCGCCGAGGCCGCCATGGAGCTCATCGGCTACTCCATGAACCTCGCCGCCGCC
The DNA here is from genome assembly GCF_044767915.1 of Streptomyces sp. NPDC101191. Classification (NCBI taxonomy): domain Bacteria; kingdom Bacillati; phylum Actinomycetota; class Actinomycetes; order Kitasatosporales; family Streptomycetaceae; genus Streptomyces; species Streptomyces sp. NPDC101191. The sequence goes on along the minus strand of NZ_JBIWOU010000006.1, from coordinate 51,106 downwards.
CGCAAGGAATGCCCCGCCCAGGACATCGTGAGCCAGCTGGTCGCCGCCGAAGGCCAGGGCAACCTCTCCTCCGACGAGTTCGGCTTCTTCGTCCTGCTGCTCGCCGTCGCGGGCAACGAGACCACCCGCAACGCCATCAGCCACGGCATGCACGCCTTCCTCACCCATCCCGACCAGTGGGAGCTGTACAAGCGGGAGCGGCCGGCGACCGCCGCCGAGGAGATCGTGCGCTGGGCCACCCCGGTGGTCTCCTTCCAGCGGACCGCCACCCAGGACACCGAACTCGGCGGCCAGAAGATCCGCAAGGGCGACCGCATCGGCCTCTTCTACTCCTCCGCCAACAACGACCCCGAGGTCTTCGACGACCCCGGGACCTTCGACGTCACCCGCGACCCCAACCCCCACCTCGGCTTCGGCGGCGGCGGACCGCACTTCTGCCTCGGCAAGTCCCTCGCCATCAAGGAGATCGAGCTGATCTTCGAGGCGCTCGCCGACGAACTCCCCGACCTCACCCTGGCCGGCGACCCGCGCCGGCTGCGCGCGGCCTGGCTCAACGGCATCAAGGAGCTCCAGGTCAGAGTGGCCTGACCCCGAGGAGGCGGGGCACCACCCCACGCCCGTGCCCCGCCTCCCGCGCGAACGCCGGGTGCTCCGCGTGCGGAGTTGCCGGGTGCCCCGCGTGCGGAGTTCCGGGTGCCCCGCGTGCGGAGTTCCGGTGCCGACGAACGGGGGGGAACCGGGCGCTCCCCTTGCACGTCCGAGCAGGCATGCGGGGGACACACAGACTTCTCACGATGATCGTCGCGCTGCTCGCGCTCCAGCTGGGCTCGCTCGTCGCGCCGGCCTACGCCTGCGGCTGCGGCGCCATGGTCACCGACAGGATGGCGCGGATCGGCGTGGACCGGGAGACCTCGGCCGTGCGCTGGGACGAGCGGACCGGCACCGAGCAGATCGTCATGCGCTTCACCGTCCACGGCGACGCCGACCGGGCCGCCTGGATCATGCCGGTGCCGCACCGGGCGGACGTCACCCTCGGCGACCCGAAGCTCTTCGACGAGCTCGAACGGCTCACCGCCCCCGAGCACCGGGACCGCGACTACTTCTGGCCGCGCGGCGACGACTGGCCGTTCGCCGACGGGGACACGGACGGCGCCGCCGCGGCCCCGGGCAAGGCCGGCTCCGGCGTCGGCGTCGTCGGCCGCGAACGGCTGGGCCCGTTCGACGTGGCCCGCCTCACCGCCACCGACCCGACGGCCCTGAGCGACTGGCTGCACCGCAACGGCTTCGAGCTCTCCGACCGGCTCTCCACCGAACTGCGCCCGTACGTCGAGCGGAAGTGGGAGTACGTCGCCGTCCGCCTCGCCCCCGAGAAGGCCGGCGAGAAGCTGTACGGCGCCCTCGACCCGCTGCGGATCAGCTTCGCCAACGACCGGCCCGTCTACCCGATGCGGCTCTCCCGGCTCGCCCGGACCCCGCAGTCCCTCGGCCTCTTCGTGCTCGCCGGGCACCGGATGGAACCGCGCGACGGCATCGGCGGCGACCGGCCCGAGGTGCTCTTCGCCGGCCCGGTCGACAAGCCGTCCGGCGCCGTCGCCGAACTCACCGGAACCGGCCCGGTGTTCCTCACCGCCGTCGACCAGTCCTTCCCCGAGCCCTCCCGCATCGACGGCGACCACGAACTCATCCGGGCGTCCGCCGACACCCCGTACCGCGAGATCGTCTGGCACGACCGGCTGTGGACGGTCGGCGAGATCCCGGTCTGGCTGATCACCGTGACCGGCGGTCTGCTGCTCCTGACGGCGGGCGCCTACGCCGCGATCCGGACACGGCACGTCGCGGCGCGGGAACGGCGCGTGCGGGCCGGTGTACGTTCGGCCCCATGAGCAACGACCACGCCCAATGGACCACCGTCGACCGCTACTTCACCGACCTGCTCGCCCCGGCCGACGACGCGCTCGACGCCGCGCTCGCCGACTCCACGGCGGCCGGACTGCCCGAGATCGCCGTCGCCCCCAACCAGGGCAAGCTGCTCCATCTGCTCGTCGCCACGCAGGGCGCCAGGAACGTCCTGGAGATCGGAACCCTCGGCGGCTACAGCACCATCTGGCTGGCCCGCGCACTGCCCGCCGACGGCCGGCTGATCACCCTGGAGTACGACCCGAAGCACGCGGAGGTCGCCCGCGGCAACCTCGCCCGCGCCGGGCTCGACAAGACCGTCGAGGTCCGCGTCGGCGCCGCCCTGGACACCCTGCCGCTCCTGGAACAGGAGGGCGCGGGCCCGTTCGACTTCGTCTTCATCGACGCGGACAAGGTCAACAACCCGCACTACGTCTCCTGGGCCCTGAAGCTCTCCAGGCCCGGCACCCTCATCGTGGTCGACAACGTCGGCCGCGCGGGCAAGGTGGCCACACCGCACCCGGACGACCCGGCGGTCACCGGCACCCGCGAGATGATCGAACTGGTCGCCCGCGAACCGCGCCTGGACGCCACGGCCTTCCAGGTGGTCGGCACGAAGGGCTACGACGGACTGCTGGTCGCCCGTGTGCTGAGCTAGGGGGCGTCCCGCAGGCCCGGGGCCCGCCCCGCCGGCCCGGTGCTCCTCGGCTGCTGTTCCGTCCGGGGGGCTGCGGCGACCGGGTGCCCCTCGGCCGCTGCTCCGTCCGTCCGGGGGGCTGCGGCGGCCAGGTGTCCCTCGGCTCCTGCTCCGTCCCGGGCCCCGGCCAGTTCCCGGATCGCCTCCGCCGCCGTTCCCGTACCGGTCATATCCTGCATCCCATGAGCATCGTGAAGATCAACGTACTGTCCGTCCCGGCCGAACAGCGCGAGGTCCTGGAGCAGCGCTTCGCGTCCCGCGCGGGCTCCGTCGAGGGTTCCGACGGCTTCGAGTGGTTCGAGCTGCTGCGCCCGATGGAGGGCACCGACCAGTACCTGGTGTACACCCGCTGGCGCAGCGAGGAGGACTTCCAGAACTGGATGGAGGGCTCCATGCGGGCCGCCCACCAGGGCACCGCCGGCGGCGAGGGCGGCGGCGAGCGCCCCAAGCCCGCCGCGACCGGCTCGACCCTGTGGTCCTTCGAGGTCGTCCAGCAGGCCTCCCCCAAGTAGCGCACGCTCGCCGGGCGACCGGCGGGCCCCCGGGCGGCGGCCCCCGCGAAATTCGGGGGCGCCGCGGGGCGTGCGCGCCCAGAATGGCGCGCATGACCTGGATCTTCACCCCCGAACGCGTCGACACCCCGGACGCCACCTCCCTGCGCCGCGACTACTACGGCGATGTCGCGAGCAGCTACTGGAAGCGCCCCGCGACGGAGGCGGAGATCGACGAGGGGCTGACCGACGACGGGGTCGAGCTGCTGACGCCGCCGACTGGGCAGTTCCTGGTGGCGCGCCACGACGGCCTGGCGGCGGGGTGCGGGGGCGTCCTTCTGCTGGACGGGGAGCGGGCGGAGCTGACCCGGGTGTTCCTGCGTCGCGACTTCCGCGGCAAGGGCGGCGCGGACGCGTTGCTCACGCGCCTGGAGGACGCGGCCCGCGAGCTCGGCGCCCGCCGGATGGTGCTGAACACGCGCCTGGACCTGGTGGAGGCGCGAGCGCTGTACACGCGCAACGGCTACGGGGAGATACCGGCGTACTGCTCGGGGCCGTACATGGACATCTGGTACGGCAAGGAGCTCTAGGCAGGCGGCGAGGAGCTCCGGGCTGGCGGGCAGGAGCTCCGGGCCGGCGGGCAGGAGCTCATGGCCGGCGGTCAGGGCTCCGGGCCGGTGGCCCCGGCCGGAGCGGTTCTCCGGCCTCGCGGACCGCGTTCCTCCGGGCCCGCGATTCTCCGGGCCCGCGGTTCTCCGGGCCCGCGGTTCTCCGGGCCCGCGGTTCTCCGGCCGCGTCCGCCGCCCTCCCCAGCCTGTCCTACGTCCGGTGGTCGGGGGGCGGTTCCGGTGAGCCGGGGGGTTCCGGGTCCGAGCCGGCGAGTTCGGCGGTGAGCTCCTCCACCAGATGGGCGAGGTCGGTGGGCCGGTCCGGCCCCCACCAGTCGCCGAGGAGCTCCGACAGCGAGTCCTCGCGCGCCTTGGCGAGCCGTACGGCCGTCTCGGCCCCCCGCTCGGTGAGCACCAGTTGGAGCCCTTCGCGCTCCACGAGCCGCTGTTCCTCCAGCTGCCGGGCCCCGTCGGTGATCGCCCGCAGCGGTACGGGGGTGGCCTCGGCGAGGCGTGCGGGTTCGACGGTTCCGTGGCGGCGGACCCGGAGCAGCAGCCAGCTCGCGGCGGGCAGCAGGTCGAGTCCGGCGCGTGCGGTGATCTTCTCGTAGATCTGCTTACGGCCCTCGCGGGAGCCGAGGACGGACAGGGCGCGGGCGCACTCGTCGTACGAGGAGCGCTGGACGGGGTGGGAGGCCAGGGTCTGGCCGGGTTCGGGCGCGGTGACGGAGCCGCGCAGCCGGTCCTCCTTGAGGAAGCAGGCGACGCCGAAGGCGACGAGGACCACCGGGGCCGCGTAGAGGAACACGTCGGTGATGGACGTGGCGTAGGCGTGGAGGACCGCCGGGCGCAGTTCGGGCGGGAGCGCGGCGAGGGCGCGCGGGTCGGCGGCGAGCTGCGCGGCTCCGGCACCGGCCGGGACGTCCTGGCCGGCGAGGGCGGCCGTCAGGTTCTCGGTGAGGCCGTTCGTGAAGATCGTGCCGAAGAGGGCGACGCCGAAGGCCGCACCGATGGAGCGGAAGAAGGTGACCCCGGAGGTGGCGACGCCGAGGTCCCGGTAGGAGACGGCGTTCTGCACGACGAGGACGAGGACCTGGATGACGAGGCCGAGTCCCGCGCCGAAGACGAAGAAGTAGACGCTCTTCTCCCAGGTGGAGCTGGTCTCGGTCAGCCGGTGCAGGAGCAGCAGGCCGACGGCGGTGAGGGCGGTGCCGGCCACCGGGAAGACCTTCCAGCGGCCGGTGCGGGAGACGATCTGCCCGGAGGCGGTCGACATGAGGAACATGCCGGCGACCATGGGCAGCATGTGCACGCCGGACATGGTCGGGGTGACGCCCTGCACGAGCTGCAGGAAGGTCGGCAGATAGGTCATCGCGCCGAACATGGCGAAGCCGACGACGAAGCTGATGACGGAGACGAGGGTGAACGTCCTGATCCGGAACAGCTTGAGGGGGAGGACCGGTTCGGCCGCCCGCCGCTCGACCCGGACGAACCAGACCAGGAGCACGGCCGCGAGCACGGCGAGGACGGCGATCTGCGGCGAGCCCCAGGCCCAGGTGGTGCCGCCGAGAGAGGCGACCAGGACCACGCAGGTGGCCACCGAGGCGATGAGGAAGGTGCCGAGGTAGTCGATGGTGTGGCGGCGGGTGCCGACCGGGATGTGCAGCACGGCGGCGATGACGAAGAGTGCGACGATGCCGATCGGCAGGTTGACGTAGAAGACCCAGCGCCAGGAGAGGTGTTCGGTGAACAGGCCGCCGAGGAGCGGCCCGAGCACGCTGGTGCTGCCGAACACGGCGCCGAAGAGGCCCTGGTAGCGGCCGCGCTCGCGGGGTGGGACGAGGTCGCCCACGATCGCCATCGACAGCACGATGAGCCCGCCGCCGCCGAGTCCCTGGACCGCGCGGAAGGCGATGAGCTGGGGCATGTTCTGCGCGATGCCGCAGAGGGCGGAGCCGATGAGGAAGAGGACGATGGCGCCCTGGAAGAGCTTCTTGCGCCCGTACTGGTCGCCGAGCTTGCCCCAGAGCGGCGTGGCGGCGGTCGAGGCCAGCATGTAGGCGGTGACGACCCAGGACAGGTGTTCCATGCCGCCGAGTTCGCTGACGATGGTCGGCAGCGCGGTGGAGACGATGGTCTGGTCGAGCGCCGCGAGGAGCATGCCGAGCAGCAGCGCGCCGATCGCGACGACGACGGTGCGGTGACTCCGTCCCTCCCCCGGCACGGGGCCGCCGCCGGCCTGCGGCGCGCGTGTCTCCTGGGCCATGCGGCCTCCTCGTCCTCCGTCCGGGGTCCGTCCTGGAGACCATCCTGGGGTGTTTGTCCCGTTCCGGCCTGCGGAGGAGCACAGGTGTTCACCCTGTGGAGGCGAGCTGACTGCATAATCGCTCGCAGTTGAAATGGGGAGGGGACCCGACGATGTCCGGACACGTGTGTCTTGAATGCGGTGTACACAGACCCGGCTGCGCCTGTGAGCGAGCACAGGCGCACGCCGCCCGCGTGGCAGCGGCGGAGGATTTCGATCCGCTGCGCATCCGGCCGTACGTGACGCTGAGCCCGTCGGAGGACGCGGCACCGGGGACGGCCGATACGACCGTGCTGCCGCCGGTGGCCGTCGGCCCGCCGGCCGGGCCGCTCCCGCCGGAGGTGCCCCCGCGCGCCCCGGCTCCCGCGGCGTCGGCACCGACGGCGACGGCGATGCCGATGCCGGTGCCGGTGCCGTTGCCGGTGCCGAACCCCGAGCCGACGCCGAAGTCGCCGATCGGGGGGTCCCAGGCCGGAGGTTCGGAGGCGGGCGGTCTCGGTGGGGGCGGTCCTCTCCGGAGCGGTCCTCAGGCCGCTGGTCCGGACGAGGGACCGGCGACGATGTCCCTGCTGCTGCCCGGGACGACCGCCCCGGCGACGGCGTACGCCGAGGGGATGCCGTACGAGGCCGGGGCCGACCCCGACGGCGCGTTCGGAGCGGATGCCGCGTACGGGACCACCGCCATGGCCGGCGGCGCGTACGGGACCGAGACGGCGCACGGGGCCGGCGGCGCGTACGGGACCCGAGGGGCGTACGGATCCGAGACGGCGTACGAGGCCGGGGCCGTGGCCGGCGGCGCGTACGAGGCCGAGGCCGGGTACGCGGACGAGGCCCGGGGCGGGGCCGGGTACGCGGACGAGGCCGGCGGGGCGTACGGCGACGACCCCGCGCACACGATCGCGTACATCCCCGGGGGACAGGGGCGGGGGCGGGGCCGTGGCCGGGGGGCCGTGATCGCGGGCGTCGTCGCCGCGGCCGTGGTCGGCACCGCCGCCCTCGCCGCCACCCTGATCGGAGGCGGCGACGAGGCCGACGACCGGGCCGGTGTCCCCGAGGTCACCACGAGCGCCTCTGAGAACGTCGCCGTCTCCGAGGCGCCGACCACGCCCCCCTCCTCCCCCTCGGTGTCGGCGACGCCTTCGCGGGCCCCGAGGTCGTCGTACCCTTCCCCGGCGGGTACCCGCGCCCCCTCTTCCGCGAGCACCCCCGCGGCCCCCACCACGACGGCCGCCGCCCAGCCGACGGGCCCGAGTGCCATCGCCCCGACGGAGACCACGCGGCCCCCGGAGAGGACGACCCTGAGCCTCGGCTCGTCGGGCCCGGAGGTGGAGGAGCTGCAGAGGCGCCTGCGGGAGCTGTGGCTCTACAACGGCCCGATCAACGGCTCGTTCTCGCGGAAGGTCGCGCACGCCGTCGAGGTCTACCAGTCGTACAAATACATCGCCGGGGATCCCGCGGGCGTCTACGGCCCGGCCACGCGACAGGCCCTGGAGGCGGAGACGGACGGTACCGACAGCGGCAGCGGGGACGGCGGCTGGGGCTGAGGCGACGGGGGCGTGCCGGACGGCCGCGGGCCGGGTGCTGCGGCGCCCGCCATGCGGACGGGTTTGGCGGTGGGCCGCTCGTTTTGTATCGTGGAGGAACAAAGTGGCCCCGCTCGCACCCCCTGACCGGCGAGCGGGACCGCTTCGTACACGTCGTGTCGCCCCACCCCATCTCCGACACCCCTCCTGGAGATCCCCGATGACCGCCACCACCCCGGCGTCGCTCACCGCCCGCGCCCTCCTGCTCGACATGGACGGCACGCTCGTCAACTCCGACGCCGTGGTGGAGCGCTGCTGGCGGCGCTGGGCGGAGCGGCACGGCCTCGATCCCGTCGAGGCCCTGAAGGTGGTGCACGGACGCCAGGGGTACGCCACGATGGCCGTCCTGCTGCCGGACCGCCCGATGGAGGAGAACCACGCCGACAACCGGGTCATGCTCGCCGAGGAGACCGCCGACCTCGACGGGGTCGTGCCGGTGCCGGGGGCGCCCGCGTTCCTCGCCTCGCTGGCGCGACTGCCGCACGCCCTGGTGACCTCGGCCGACGAGGCCCTGGCGCAGGCGCGGATGGGCGCGGCGGGACTGCCGATGCCGGAGTCGCGGGTCACCGCGGAGGGCGTGAGCGCGAGCAAGCCGGACCCGGAGGGCTTCCTGAAGGGCGCGGCGGAGCTGGGCTACGCGCCCGGCGACTGCGTGGTGTTCGAGGACTCCGAGGCCGGCATCCAGGCGGGTCGCGCGGCCGGGATGCGCGTGGTCGGCGTGGGCCCGCGGGCGGCCGCGTTCGGTCCGGACGTCCATGTACGGGACCTGACCGAGCTGCGGGTCGAGCCGGGCGCGGACGGCACGGTCATCCTGACCTTCGCGGCCTCCGCCGCGGCGTAACCCCGGCTCCGCGCTCCACGCGGACGAGGCGTCCGCGGGCGACCAGTTCCAGGGTGACGGCGACCGCCACCGCCTGCACGAGCAGCAGCGCGACCAGCACGAAGAGCTGCGCCGCGCCCGCCTGCAGGGGGGACGCGCCGCCGAGGAGCATGCCGACGAACGCACCCGGAAGGGTGACGAGCCCGACCGTCCGGGTCTGGTCCATGCCCGGCAGCAGGGCGTCCGACGCGGCCTCGCGCGCCACCTCCAGGCGCGCCTCCCGCTCCAGGAGGCCGATCGCGAGCCCTGCCTCCACCTCCCCCTTCCGGTTCGCGAGCTCGTCGAGCGCGCGCCGCCCACCGAGGACGGTGGCGGTGAGCGCGCCCCCGATGAGGATGCCGGTGACGGGGACGAGCGCGATGCCGCGCAGCGGGACGATGCCGGTGAGCAGGAGCGCCGTGACGACCGGGACCACCCCGGCGGCGATGGGTACGGCGACCCACGGCCAGGCGCGGCCGGGCGCCGGGACCACCCGCCGGCCCGCGGTCCGTACGGCCACGGCGTACATCAGCAGCAGGAAGCAGATCAGCAGCGGCACCGCGCGGACGACCCAGCCGATGACGAGCGAGACGGCGACGAGCTGGACGGCAGCGCGGGCTCCGGCGACCAACGTGTCGCGGGCCCGGCCGAGACGGGCCCACGCGACCACTCCGGCGGCGAGGGCGAGCAGGACGGCGAGCACCGCCCCGAAGGTCGCGTTCACGTCCAGAAGCACGCGCCCACCCTAGAGGCGCCCCACCGACCACGCCCGGCACGACCGACGGGATCCCGCCGGACCCTCCCCCACCGGGCCGCACCTGGCTTCCGGTGCGTCGAGGAGCGTCTTGCGCCGCTCCTCCAGCTCCCCGCCCGGCCCGCACCCGGGACCCGGCGGACCTCACCCACCGGCGCCCCGCCCCCCGGGCCGCCCTGGCCCCGCCTCCCGGGTCGCCCTGGCCCCGGCGGCCCCGGCGGCCCGGGCCCTCGGACCCGAACGCGCCGGGCCGCGCGACCCCATCGGGTCAACTGAGCCCCCAGGGCGTGGGCCGCCTGAACCCGCCGGGCCGCGCGAAGCCAGGCGTCCGGAGGCCACCGGGCCGCCCGAGACCTCCACAGAGCCCGAACCCCGGGCCAGCCGACTCACCCGACGCTCACCGCGCCCGCCGATCCCGCACCCGCCACCGGCCCCTCCGGCCCACGCCCCCCCGCCCCTCCGGCCCACGCCCCCTCCAGGCCCACGACCCCTGCCGACCCACGACGCCTTCCGGCCCAGACCCCTTCCGACCTATGGCGCCTTCCGACCTGGTGCCTTCCGACCCGGACCCCTTCCGACCCGGCCCCCTTCCGACCTACGGTGCCCTGACGCCCCGTCACCCCCTCACGCACTCCTTCACGTTCAGACCCCTTGATGTGACGTGCCCATGTCGCCACTCTGTTACCTGGCGCACCCCCCGAGGAAACCTGGCGCCACCACGATGACCGGGCCGCCCGGCACCCGGGGCCGCGCCCCGGGGTGTCGGCAACGGCCAAGGTCCCCCCACATCAAGGGAGTTCACATGTCCGTCGCAGGTGTCTACGCGCGTCGAATAGCCGTCCTCGCCGCCTCCGCCGCCCTGACCGTCACCGGCCTCCTCGCCACCGCCCCGGCCGCGCAGGCCGCCCCGCCCACCCCGGTGAGCGCCGCCACCGCCCGCACCTATCTCGCCGCCCTGACCGTGAAGGCGGAAGGTTCCTCCACCGGCTACAGCCGGGACCTCTTCCCCCACTGGATCACCCAGTCCGGCACCTGCAACACCCGCGAGGTGGTCCTCAAGCGCGACGGCGTGAACGTCGTCACTGACTCCAGCTGCGCCTCGGTGAGCGGCAGTTGGTACTCGGCGTACGACGGCGCCACCTGGACCGTCGCCTCCGACCTCGACATCGACCACGTCGTCCCGCTCGCCGAGGCCTGGCGCTCGGGCGCCAACTCCTGGACGACCGCCCAGCGACAGGGCTTCGCCAACGACCTGACCCGCCCGCAGCTCATCGCGGTCACCGACAACGTCAACCAGGCCAAGGGCGACCAGGACCCGGCCGAGTGGCTGCCCTCGCTCACCTCGTACCGCTGCACCTACGCCCGGATGTGGGTGCAGGTCAAGTACTACTACCACCTCACCGTCGACTCCGCCGAGAAGAGCGCCCTGCAGTCGATCCTCAACGGCTGCTGAGCAGGGCGCGACCCCGAGAAGGCCGGACAGCCGGAAACCGGCGGCTGGAAATGAGCGGCGACAAACAGCCGAATGTTGAACTTGCAAGTAATAGTGAGGGGTGCCTAACCTGTGGGCCTCATCGGTTCCCGTCCCCCGGTCCGGGAGTACCGCCCGGCCAGACCGAAGGAGTCCCTCCCCTCATGAACTCGCTTGCGAGCCGCCTGAATCAAGCCCAGCCCTACGCGCTCGGCCTCTTCCGGATCGTGGTCGGCCTGCTCTTCCTCTGCCACGGCGCCGCCTCCCTCTTCGGGGTGCTCGGCGGCGCCGGCGGCAGCGGTGCCACCCTCCCGAGCGGCACCTGGCCCGGCTGGTACGCGGCCGTCATCCAGCTCGTCGCGGGCGCCCTGGTCCTGGTGGGCCTGGGCACGCGCGGCGCGGCGTTCATAGCCTCCGGCTCGATGGCGTACGCGTACTTCGACGTCCACCAGCCGCAGGCGCTCTTCCCGCTGCAGAACAGCGGCGAGGGGGCGGCCATGTTCTGCTGGGCCTTCCTCCTGCTGGTCTTCACCGGCTCCGGCGCGCTGGGGCTCGACGGACTGTTCGGCGCGCGCGGCGCGACGGCTTCCGGCGCCGGCGAGCGGTCGGAGGAGAAGCCCTCGGCGGTCACCGCCTGAGTCACGCGCCGGGGCCGGAGACCGCGAAGCCGCGGTTTCCGGCCCCGGTCGGCGTTCCGGCGGCGGCCCCCGCGTAGGCTCTGGCGCTGTGAACGTGCTCGACGGCACGGGGTGGTCACTGCAGTCGCTGACCGCGGGCCCGTGGATCTACGCGGCGGTGACGACGTCGATCCTTCTCGACGTCCTCCTGCCGGTGCTGCCGAGCGGCATCCTGGTGGTGACGGCCGCGACGGCGGCCTCCGCCGCGAGCACGTCTCTGACAGCCTCGGCCGGTGCGGCCGGCTCGGCCGCCGCGTACGCCCCCTCCCTGATCCCGCTCCTGCTCTGCGCGGCCACGGCCTCGGCGCTCGGCGACCTCGCCGCGTATCAGCTGGCGCGGCGGGGAGGCACCCGGATCGGCCGCTTCGTGGCCCGCTCGCGCCGCCTGACCGTGGCGCAGGAACGTCTCGGCGAGACACTGGCCCGGGGCGGCGGCCTGCTCGTCGTCCTGGCCCGCTTCGCTCCCGCCGGCCGCTCGGTGGTCTCACTGGGAGCGGGCGCGACCGGCCGCCGACTGCGCGACTTCCTGCCGTGGTCGGTGCTCGCGGCCGCGGTCTGGGCGACGTACGGCGTGGGCCTCGGCTGGCTCGGCGGCCGCTGGCTGGGCGCGACCTGGCTCGGCGCCTGCGTACCCGTCCTGGCGCTCTTCCTGGCGGGGACCCTGGCGGCCTATGTCATACGGCGTCCGGCTGCGGCTCCGGCTCCGGCGTCCTGACCGGGTGGGCCCCACGGATCTCCAGCCCCCCGAGGAGCCGTGCGGTGGCCTCCGTGATCTCGTCCACGGCCCGGTCGAACACCTCCCGGTTGTGTGCGGCGGGCGCGCGGAAACCGGAGACCTTGCGGACGAACTGCAAGGCTGCGGCGTGGACGTCGTCCTCGGTGGCCTCGTGGGGCAGGACGGGCGGTCGAAGGGTCTTGATGCTGCGGCACATGCTTCAAGTGTGACGCGCCCCACTGACAACGCCACCGCCCCACACCTCGGCGGGCGGGCGGCGAGCACCGAGCGGCTCGGAAGCCGCAAGCCCGGCAGCACCCGGGACCCGGTATCCGGCACCCCAACCGGAACCCTGACCCGCAGCCGGCATCCGGCACCCGAACCGGAACCCGGCGTCCGACGCCGGATGCCCGAGGGCCTGCCGGATCGAGGACCCCGACGGCGCGGCCGGACCGGGAGCCCCCACGGCCGGCCGGACCGAGAACCCCGACGGCCTGCCGGCCCGAGAACCCCGACGGCCTGCCGGACCGAGAACCGATCAGGGCCCGAGACTCCGCCGACTGCGGGCGTTGATCTCGGCCGCGCGGGCGCGCAGCTCGTGCAGGGGTGTGGCGAGCTGGACGTCGGAGGGGTCCGCCTCCCACTCGCAGCCGCCGTGGACGGGCCGGATCAGGAAGCGGCCGGCGACGCTGTCGACGTAGAAGCCGACCCGTCCGGTGGTGGTGTCGCGGACGAGGTCACCTACCTCGGGCTTCGGCTGCACGTATCCCTCCGTTCCGTTTACGCAGAGATCAGATAGATACACCCAGAGAAGCCGCGTGACCCCCCTCTGTCAACGCATCTCTAGAGATGTCCCCCGAAGGATGGATCGGCGACGCAGGACGGCGCACACGTGTGCACGACCGCCGAGAAGCGCGCCGTAGGGTGTCCCGCAGACGGAAGGGAGTGGTCCACCCATGACTGACCAGGAAAGCGGTCGTCGGCCCAAGTACCAGCGCATCGCCGACGAGTTGAGAACCGCGATCCAGTCGGGCGACTTCGCGCCGGGCGAGCGGCTCCCCGGCGAGAACGATCTGATGTCCACGTACGACGTGGCCCGAATGACCGCCCGCCAGGCCCTGTCCGTCCTGCGCAACGAGGGCCTCGCCGAGGCCCGCAAGGGGGCCGGGGTGTTCGTGCGCTCGTTCCGTCCGCTGCGCCGCCGCGGCATCCCGCGGCTCGCCCGGGACCATTGGGGCAACGGGCGTTCGGTCTGGTCGGCGGACATCGAGGACCGTGCCCTCGTCGTGGACCAGATCGAGGTGACCGCAGCGGCACCGGCGGGACCACGGGTGGCCCGGGTACTGGACCTGGCGGCACCGGACGACCCGGTCTGCGTGCGCAGTCGGCGCTTCGTGCTGGACGAGAAGCCGGTGCTGCTCTCGGTCTCGTACCTGCCGGCCCGCCTCGCCAGGGGCACGTCCATCACGGAGCCGGACACGGGCCCCGGCGGCACCTACGCCCGGCTGACGGAGCTGGGCCACCGGCCGGTCCACTTCCGCGAGGAGATCCGCTGCCGGATGCCGACGGCGGAGGAATCCACGCGCCTGGACCTGGGTTTCGGCACGCCGGTGATCCTGATCGCGCGAACGGCCCTGACCGAGGCGGGCGTTCCGGTGGAGCTCAACGAGATGACGCTGGACTCGTCGTCGTACGTTCTCGAGTACGACTTCGACGCGTGACGGTGAACGTCCGCCCGGGCCCGGCGTACTCGACGGGCCCGTCGAAGACGGTCGCCGCCCGCCGGACGGCCTCCTCGGGGTCGATCGGGGGCCCGACATGGGTCACCAGCAGCCGTCCGACCCCGGCTTCGGCGGCGGTCCGGCCGGCCTCCTCGGGCGAGTGGTGCCCGTCCCCCGCGCCGTCGGCCTCGCAGAGGAACAGCTGGCAGCCGAGGGCGAGTTCGACGAGGGAGAAACAAGGGGCGCTGTCGCCGGAGTAGACGAGCGAGACCGGATCGCCCTCGGCACCTACTCCATCCCCCGGCGCCCCGTCGCCACGTTCTCCCATGGCATCCCCACCGCGACAGCCGCGCCCGTCGCGCCCGTCGCGCCCGTCGCTAGCATCGCGATCGTCGCTTCCGTCGTCCCCCTCGCTCCCGGCACCCCAGGCACCCCAGGCACCCCGGGCGCTCCCGGCGCCCCCGGAATTCGCAGCGCAAACATCCAGCGCATCGCTCGCAACCCTCGCATCCCTCGCATCGGCCGCTTCGCTCCCGTCGATGCGAAGCCCGAAGGCGTCGAGCCCCCCGTGCTCGACCCGGCGGCTGAGCAGCGTCAGCCCTCCGACCCGCACGCGATGCCCGTCGAACAATTCGACGACGTCGAAAGCGCTCTCGATCGGGCTGCGAGTCGGCCCGTTGGTCAGGAAGCCGGCGAGCCGGTCCGCGATACCGGGCGGCCCGAACAGCGGGAGCGGGGCATCGCGTCGGACGTCGGCGTAGAGCAACCCGTAATAGGCGGTGAGCAGATCGGCCGAGTGATCGGCGTGCAGATGCGAGATCCACACGGCGTCGAGCTCGTCGAGCCCGACGTACCGGCGCAGCTCCCCGAGGGTGCCGCTGCCGGCATCGACCCAGACGCGGACGCCGCCGCCCTCGACGAGGTACCCGGAACAGGGGTTGCCGGCGGCGGGATACGGGGTGGCGGACCCGAGCACGGTGACACGAAGCGAACGGCTCATGGTCGGACCCTAGGAGGACGCCGAGGCCTTCCCGCCCCCGTCCCCCTCCCCCGTCTTCTCCCCGTCCCCGGCCCCGGCCGGCACCCGCTGCGCGGGCAGCCCGTACTGCTGGAGTTCGGCGCTGACCTGTCCGCCGAGGGTCATGACGTTGAGCGTGGCGGAGTTCTCGCTCGCGATGGCCTTCTCCACGCGCGCGACGAGCGTGGTGAACGAGTCCCGGTCGGAAAGACCGTGGTACGGCCCGACGCGGGCGGCGAAGTACACGCGCTCGTGCCCGAGCAACTGCTCGGTGGACCGGTAGTTCTTCCACTGCTCGCGATAGCGGTAGACGCTCTCCAGGGAGACGGAGGCGACCACGACGAGGCTGAGGACGGTGGCGGTGATCCGCGCGAACCCCATGTCCAGATTCACGAGCACGGGCACGAGCGCACCGCCGACCACCGAAACGGTCCGCATCCGCAGGTGCATCGCCTTCATCTTGGTGGCCTTGCAGTCGTACCACTCCTGGTACTGCGCGAGCCGCCCGTCGAGATAGGCCTGCGGCGTCATTTCACCACTCTGCGCCCCGACTTCGGGTGCGTCCCCCACGTCTTCCATGCGCTGGAGTACATCCCCCGCCACGTGAGCACGTCAAGGCGACCGTCCGGGCACCCGCCGGCCGCACGTCCGGAACCGCCGGATACCCACCTCTCGACCCGCATCCGGCCCTCCCGGGACGCACCGGGGGCCCCACGCCGACAACCCACGTCGGCGGGGGACCCCCGAAGAACAAGCAGCGGGAGCGACCGAACCCGACCCGCTCTCCTACTCGTTGAACCACCCGGACTCGACGAGACCGCCACCGCCGTTCCAGGTGAGCTCCATCTGGTACCAGCCGTCGTTCCCGATGTTGTACGGGTGCTTGTCGCAACCCGAGTCACCGCCGTCTTCCTCGGTGAATATCGTGGAGATGTTGCCGGTGAGGTACTGCTTCTTCAGCACCCCCTTGACGCCATGGCCGTCCGCCTTGGTGTCACAGATCTCGAAGACGTCGCCGTCGTCGATGAACTTCATGTAGCCGCGGCCGTTCGGCAGATAGATGGTCTTGTCGGACACGGCCGAGGCCGGTCCCGCCGACGTGACGATCACTGCGGCGGCGAACACGCCGGCCATGGCCATGCGGGTGAACGTGGACCTGCCCATGTAATCCCTCTTTCGCTACAGGGCGGCGAAAGGCCCGAA
This sequence comes from Streptomyces sp. NPDC101191, assembly GCF_044767915.1. NCBI lineage: Bacteria > Bacillati > Actinomycetota > Actinomycetes > Kitasatosporales > Streptomycetaceae > Streptomyces > Streptomyces sp. NPDC101191. Next base: position 35,108 of record NZ_JBIWOU010000006.1, on the reverse strand, counting down.
TCAGCTGAAGGACGTCCGTCGCCGCCAGGCGTTGTGACGAGCAGCTGAACCGTAGGTACGACCGTCCTGAGGGGTCCATGATTTTGCGGATAGCTGACACCGATTTCGCGATAACCTGAGGACCCGGTAACCGACTTCACAAATCCGCCGCATTCGACAGAGGGCCCGACCGATTACCGACGGAACGTCGAGACGTAATCCGACGAAACGCCGTATAGCATTCCGGACCGGCACCGCAATCCGGACGGCCCCCGTTGCCCGCATTGCCCACGCCCCCGAGCCACAGGTCTCTGCATCCCTGCCGCTCCGCATCTCTGCTGCTACGCATCCCTGGCGCCCTGAGTCCCCCTGCCCAGCCGCGGGCCCGACCGCGACAGCTCCCGCTCGAAGCGGCGCGCCCATAGCCGCTCCGGGCCCCGGGGCCCGGGGTCCCGACCCGCAGCCCATCCCCCTCCCCTCCTATCCCCGCACCCCTCCCACTGCCCCACTTCCCCTCCCGAATTCCCAGAAAATCCTCAACGCGATACACATCGAAAGGGGTGCCCTTCTCCGACGGATTCCCGCTGGGACCGAACCCGTGCTTTCCGCTGGTCTACTTCACGAACCCGCAGCGAAACCAGACGTGGGCGAACTTCTGGCGCGACCACGCCGCGCCCGACGCCATCGGAGTCACGGACGGATGCGATCACCATGGCCGGAAGCCTAGGACGAGGCGCCGAAGGAGTTCGGCGGACCGGCACCTGCGCCCCACGCCCACCACGCCCCGCCCTCCCCACGGACTCCTGGGGTACGTTGACCGTCATGACCGAACTCGGCCCCAACTCCTGGCCTCCCGCGCCGATCACGACGGAACGGCTGGTACTCCGCGCGTCCGAGGCCCGGGACCGTGAGGGGTTCATCGAGCTGTTCTCGTCGCCGGAAGTGGGCACCTACATCGGTGGCGCCCGCCCCCGTGCCGATCTCGAAGGCGGGATGCCCGAGATACCCGGGCGGCGCCCGGGCCTCTTCGTGATCGAGCGCGATGGAGCGATGATCGGCGTGATCACGCTCGACCCGCGCGCAGCGGAGCGCCGGGGTCACGTCCGCCCGGAGGCCGGGGAGGCGGAACTCGGCTACATGCTCCTTCCCAGCGCCTGGGGCAACGGCTACGCAGTAGAGGCATGCACGGCAGCACTCACATGGTTCGCCGAGACGCTCCCCGGCGAGCCGGTCGTCCTCACCACCCAGACCGCCAACCTCCGCGCGATGCGCCTCGCGGCCACGCTGGGCTTCACCGAGGTGGACCGCTTCGAGGAGTACGGGGCGGAGCAGTGGTTCGGCGCATGGCCCCCGCCCGGACGATGAGCCACGCACTCACCGCACCGCAAGCAATCAACCAGTCGGCCCGCGACCAGGAGCCCTCGGAGCGGCACCCGAAGCGCTCGGCGCAGCGGGAGCACCTTCCTTCCGGCTGAATTCGCCTGCGCACCCCCCGGACGTCATGTCCTGGGTGAAGCAGAACACGAAGGAGCTGGGGGAACCGTAGAAGGCGAGTTTCATGCCCTCGCATTCCACGCCGTCGAAGGTGACCTCGTCAGACGATCCGGAAAGGGAAACGGTTCCCTGTTGCCGGTCGGCGATCCCGGCGCAGTCGGAGCCGACATCCGCCTTGTCCAGGCCTTCGGCCGTGAACGTGCCGTCATCCTTGAACTCGACCGTCCTCCCGGCGAAGTCCGACCACACCCCCGTCAGCTGCTCGACGGAGTCGACCTCGACCGGGTAGTCGGAGCAGGAGGCCAGGAGAAACGTCACCGCGCACCCCAACGCGACACCGCTGAATGCGCGTCGAATCCGCTGATGCCGGCCGGCAGCCATACGACCCTGCTCTCGTGTCTCTCACATGCCCGTAGCGACGCCGCAAGGAAGCGGCGAGCCTCATCTTGAACACGTTCAAGTATCAATGTCAATGGCCGGCGAGGGGCCTGAGCCCCGGCGGGCACGGGCGGTTTCGAACCGCCGACATCTGCTTCGCATGCCTGGCACCCGAAGCTGATCCGTCATGGCAGCAGTCGCTCTATGTACTGCGAAAGGGCGTCACAAGCTGTGGACGCCGTAACGGTCCTGCAGTGACCTGGGGTGACCGTTCGCTCCGGCACGTATCCGGCATGCGACGGCTGGCTCCGTCATTGACCGCGAGCAGCCGTATCCTTCGGCAGCTTGGCAACCCGCCGGGCGGTCACCAAGGTAGCCCGCGAAGCTGACATCCTGCCTGGCCTTTGCCCACCCGCCCGCCTTCTCGACCGGAGCCAGCACGGTCGTGCCCGGAACGGGACAGTTGACCTGCCTGCTGAGTGCCTGACGCTCTCGGGGATCTTGGCGATGACGGTCGGCCCTGCCTCGACATCTCCGTCTCCGAGATCCCCGACCTCGTCACCCGCGATCAGCTCTGCGTCTCATCGTGGCGTCCGATAGCGGCCGCATCGGGTATGACGAGCAGCTTGCCGGTGGTACGCCGAGCCTCCAGATCGCTGTGGGCCTGGGCGGCCTCGGACAATGCGTAGCGGCCCGTTACGGTGACCTCAAGCGCCTTGGAGCGCACCCACTCGAACACATCGGCGGCCCGTCGGAGCAGTTCGGACCGATCGGCGATGAAGTCCCCGAGGCTGGGCCGGATCAGGGTCAGCGAACCGCCATGGGCGAGCCGAATCGGATCAAACGGAGGCACGGCGCCACTCGCCGCCCCGAAGAGCACGAGATGGCCGCGGGTTCGCAGGCTGGCGAGGCTCGCATCGAAGGTGTGCGCGCCGACGCCGTCGAAGACAACCGGCAGTCCCTGACCGCCGTTGAGCCGCCTCACCTCGGCCGCGAGATCGTCGACTGCGGAGGAAAGGATCACCTCGGCGGCCCCGGCACGCTTCGCCAGCTCGGCCTTCGCCGTGGTCGACGTCGTGCCGATCACCCTGCCGCCGAGATGGGTGATGAGCTGGGTCAAAAGCAGCCCCATGCCACCAGCAGCCGCATGCACGAGCACCGTGTCGCCCGCCTGGACCGGGTAGGCGTCCTTGACGAGATAGTGCGCGGTCATGCCTTGGAGGAGCACGGCGGCGGCTGTCTCGAAGCCGATGTCGTCGGGCAGCGGCACCAGCCGAGAGGAGTCCACGACGGCCCGCTCGGCATACGTGCCGGGAATCTCCACCCAACCGACCCGGTCCCCGACCGCGACGTCAGCGACGCCGGGTCCGACGTCGACGACCGTGCCGGCGCCCTCAGCGCCCGGGGTGAAGGGCAACGGGAGGCTGTACCGGCCTTCGCGGTGGTAGACGTCGAGGAAGTTGACCCCGGATGCGGCGACCTCCACGACCGCCTCGCCCGGACCCGGCCGCGGCTGGTCAACCTCGGCCTCCTGCAGCACCTCGGGACCGCCCACTTCGTACACCTGAATCGCTCGCATGACCCCTCCAATAACGGCTCGTCCCCCACCAACCCCGTTGATGGCGATCCGATTCCCGCAAGCAGACTCGGTGTTCAGCCCACCACACGCCCGAACTCCCGCGCGCCAGCCCACGTTGACGGCCAAGACGTCCGTGTCGAGCATGACGATGGAGAGCGGTCCCATCCCGTCTTGCAGGGGCAGGCGTCGGCGCAGCGGGGGCGGAGCGGGCCGAAGGCAGGAGCGGCGCCGCGAGCGGAGCCTGGAAGCCCGCCCGGCGGAGCGGTATCGCAGCCGCGTGCCTTGACTCGGGTAGCAAAGAACGCCGATCGCCGGGTGATGCGGCTGCACGCGGCCCGACGCGTTCGATGCGCCCCGTCTGAACTTCAGCCGATCACTTCTAGGAGTTGGTCGACAGCGCGGGTTCTCGACGATGCTCCAGCCATGTGCGGCTCAGGTCGCCCCAGATCGCCTGATACTGATCAAAGATGTCGTTCAGTTGATCGAACGTGAGGTCGTCGGCGGACGTCGATGCCACGAGGTATTCGAGGTCCTCGGCAAGCCGCTGGAACCGGTACTGCGCTTCCTCCATCAGAACCCACCGGGAGCGCCAGTTGAAGAACGGTTCGACGGCTCCCAGCAGCGTCACCAGCGCCACACACGCCAAGGCCAGACCAGCCCACGCGTTGAGGTTCTGTAGGCCCAGGATGACGGTGGACGCAGCGGACAGAACAAGCGTCGCCACCTTGGTGACGGCGGCACTTCGACTGAACCTCTTCTTCTTGCCGCGGGCGTAGCCGTTGCCCTGACGAATCTTGTCCAACAGGAGGGCGGCTGCCTCCCTCGGGCTGAGACCAACACCCAGGCCACTGTCCGGCTGCACTCCGCCCCCAAGTTCTGTCGCCACCTCGCAGCTCGCTGCCCTGGCAATCGCGCGCCTAGCGTAGCCGCTAGAGGCTCCTACAACGGAAGGCGATCTGGCGGTCTAGGCGGCTCTGACCTTGTACTTCTGAGCCAGAGTGGCGGGATTTGACCCGCGACCTCTTCGCCCCTAAGCAACTCGGGCGGGGGCGCTTCCTGAGGCTGCTGCGCCTCTCACCTGCGCTGATGGTCCGCAGACGTTCGCGCTCGTCCGCCGCTGTTCGTCGGCGTTGTCACGCAGTCAGACACTCACCACCGTTACGCCGAGCAGGCGTGAGACAGCGCTGAAGCCTTCAAGTAGCAGTGGGTAGCGCTACGGGGCCTGCGCCCGCTGATCTCGATCTCAATACACCAGAGTTCGGCAGCGCGGCCGGTGTACGCACCGTCGCCTTCCCGGACTCGCTGACGGAGAGCTTGGCCACTCATCTCGCGGTCTACGCTGAGCCGGGTCGAACCGGGCTGGTCTTCACCGGAGCCCGCGGTGGGCAGCTGCGGCGGAACAACTTCCGCCGGCTGTGGTTGAAAGCCCTGAAGACCGCCGGCCTCCGAGACATCCACTTCCACGATCTGCGCCCCACCGGAAACACCCTCGCCGATACCGGCGGCGCCACGACACGTGAGCTCATGCAGTGGATGGGGCACTCGTCGGTGCGAGCCGCGCTGATCTATCAACACCTGGTGAACGGGCGTGACCACGCCATCGCCGCCCACGTCGACGAGCAGATCAGGAAGGTCCGGCCGAGAGAGCCCGGCGAGGCATCTGGCACGACTGGCACGACGCCTCTCCCCCGCCCCTGCCGCCAGGGAACGGACAAGGCCCAGGTTCCCGGTTCAGCACCGGTGACCTGGGCCTTTGCCTATCTACCTACTGGTGGGCGCGGACGGTTTCGAACCGCCGACATCTGCTTTGTAAGAGCAGCGCTCTACCCCTGAGCTACGCACCCGTGGAATAAGGCAACAGCGTACATGGCCGACGGGTGGGTCCCGCAAACGGATACCGGGGTGTAGTGGGTCGGGTGCGGGGTGAACTGATCGGGCCGTGTCTTCGTCCTTGGCTGGTGGGAGAATGAAGCGGACCGGGCAGCGCGGTGGACACAGCACGGGAGAGGGAACGTGGCGGCGACCGAGGACAGGGGTGGGACGGCGCCCGGGATCACCAGCACTCTGCGGTTGGCCATCGCCTTGCCGCTGCTGGTCGGGGCGCTGTTGCCGCAGGCCTTCGCCAGCGGTGGGACCCGGCGGTGGTTCGGGGGGCGGGACGAGAGTCGGCGGGCCGAGGCGCAGGCAGCCAAGGATGCCGCCGCTGCCGCCTTCTACGAGCTCGACACCGCCCAGCGCGGGCTGGTGATCTCCATCGAGACGATCACCGCCGCCGACGACTCCGCGGACGCCCGCCGGGCCGTCGAGGGCTTCGCCGCGCTCGGGCGGCGGATCGACGAGGTCAGCCACATCTACATCACCGCCGTCGACGCCCATGACCTCGACCGCGTCGAGCTGGACGCCGCCACCGCCGGCCGTGCCCGCGCCGAGCTCGAGCGGGCCAAGGTCGAGCTCGACCGCGTCAAGGGCGAGCTCGACCGTTTCGAGCAGGGGCTCGCCCCACTGCTCGGCCGCGCCGAGACCCAGCTCGCCCGGCTCGCGCCCGCCGTCGAGCGGGCGCGGCAGGCGCTCCGGGCCGCGAGCGATGCCCTCGACGCCACCCGCGAGGCCGGGCTTCGCGCCGACGATCTCGCCGGGCGGCTCGCCGCGCTCGGCCCCGAGCTGACCAAGCTCAACGAAGGCGCCGGGCGGCACGGCGTGGCCGAGACGCTCCAGCGTGCCGACACCGTGCTGCGCGAGGCCGAGGGCGTACGGGCCGAGGCCGCCCGCCTGCCCGAGCGGGCCGCCGAGATCGACAAGCGGCTCGTCTCCCTCCGTACCCGCGCCCAGGCCCTCTCCACCCGCGCCGAGGGCGTCGAGCCGGTCCTGTCCGAGCTCCGCCGCCGCTTCTCGGCCGCCTGCTGGCAGGACCTCCAGCACGTGCCCGAGCAGGCCGCCACCGCCGCCCACCAGGCCGAGGAGCGGCTCGCCGAGGCCACCAAGGCCCGCGCCGAGCAGCGCTGGCCGGACGCCACCTCCCTGCTCGCCACCGCCCGCGCCCTGCTCAACACCGCCGACGAGGGCGTCTCCGCGGCCGGCGAGCGGCTGCGCCGCCTCAACGCCGTCGCCAAGGACCCCCAGGCCGAGATCGACCGCACCCGCTTCGTCGTCCGCGACGCCCAGCGGCTCGCGATGGCCGGGCGCACCACCCCCGAGCCCCGGCACGCACAGCCCCTCGACGAGGCCGTCGCCCGGCTCGACCGGGCCGTCGGCACGCTCGACAGCGGCCGCCACCCCGACTACTGGGCCTTCCTCACCGAGCTGCAGGCCATCCGCACGACCGTCGGCCACGTCGTCGAACGGATTCGTGACGAGCGGGGCAAGCCGTAACCTGTGCCCATGCCTCGTTACGAGTACCGCTGCCGGACCTGCGACGACACCTTCGAGCTCAGCAGGCCCATGGCCGAGTCCAGCGACCCCGCCGCCTGCCCCGCCGGACACGACGACACCGTCAAGATGCTCTCCGCCGTCGCCGTCGGCGGCACCGCGTCCGCCGCCGGCAGGGCGCCCGCAGGTGGGGGTGGCGGCGGTGGCTGCTGCGGCGGGGGCTGCTGCGGCTGAGGTCGGTTGACAGCCCCCGGGCAGAGACCACTCCCCCGGCAGAGACCACTCCGGCGCAGGTCGATTGCCAGCCCCCGGCCGAGACCGCTCCGGCCCAGGTCGATTGACAGCTCCCGGCAGAGACCGGTGCGGCCCGGGTCCGCTGACCGCGCTGCCCGAGACCGCCGCGGCCCACGTCCACTGACCCCCCGCCCGAGACCGCTGCGGCCCACATCCGCTGACAGCGCCCCGGGGGGCGGCTCTGGTCGAAGACTGCCGACCGCCCCGCCAGGGGCCGCCCCGGCCGAGGACAACCGGACCGCCCCGGCCTCTGCCGCCCCGGCCGCGGCCCTGGCCGCTACCGCCCTGGCCGCTGCCGCCCCGGCCCCTGCCGCCCCAGCCGATGCCGCCACCGCCCGCCCTTCCCGCCCCCTCGTCAGGGCTAACTGTCCAGATACCTCAGCACCGCCAGCACCCTCCTGCTGTACCCCTCGCTCCGCCCCGTCAGTTCCAGCTTGTCGAAGATCGCGTTGACGTGTTTCTCCACCGCGCTCTGCGACACGTGCAGGCGTCCCGCCAGCGACGCGTTCGTGTGGCCCTGGGCCATGGCCGCGAGGACCTCCGTCTCCCTCGGGGTCAGGCGGGCGAGGGGGTCGGTGTGGGTGGAGCGGGCCAGGAGGCGGCGGACGACCTCCGGGTCGAAGGCGGTGCGGCCCTGGCCGACCCGGTCCAGGGAGTCCAGGAAGTCGTCGACCTGGGCCACGCGGTCCTTCAGGAGGTAGCCGACGCCGCCTCCGGTGCCGTCGGTCAGCAGCTCCGTCGCGTAGCGCTTCTCCACATACTGCGAGAGCACCAGGACGCCCACCTCCGGCAGTCTGGCGCGGATCTCCAGGGCGGCGCGCAGGCCCTCGTCGGTGTGGGTGGGCGGCATGCGGACGTCGGCGACGACGACGTCCGGCGGGTCGGCCTCGACGGCGGCGAGGAGTTCGACGGCGGTGCCGACGGCGGCCCGTATCTCGTGGCCCTCCTCGGCGAGCAGCCGTACGAGTCCTTCGCGCAGCAGGGTGGAGTCCTCGGCGAGCATCACGCGCACGGCAGCTGCGCCCCGATCAGCGTGGGCCCGCCCGCCGGGCTGTCGACCGTGAAGCGGCCGTCGAGCGCGGCCACCCGGCTCGCGAGCCCGGCCAGGCCGCTGCCCGCGGCGGCGTCCGCACCGCCCGTCCCGTCGTCCCGTATGCGTACGTCCAACATCCCGTCGTGCCAGGTCACTTGTACGTCTACTGCGCTCGCGTCCGCGTGCTTGGCCACGTTCGTGACGGCCTCCGCGACGACGAAGTACGCGGCCGTCTCCACCGGCCCGGGCAGCGGGCGGGAAACGGCGCAGGTCAGTTTCAGCGGCAGCGGGCTTCGCTCGGCCACGGCCTCCAGGGCGGTGCGCAGGCCCGCCTGGTCCAGGATCGCGGGGTGCACCCGCCAGGCCACCTCGCGGAGTTCGGCGAGGGCGTGGCGGCTCTCCTCGTGGGCCTGGCGGAGGAGTGCGGCGGCGCGTTCGGGGTCCTGGGCGCGGCGGGCGCGGCCGATGAGCATGCCGAGGGCGACGAGGCGCTGCTGGACGCCGTCGTGCAGGTCGCGTTCGATGCGGCGGCGTTCGTCGTGGACGACGTGCATGATCTCGCTGCGGCTGGCGGCGAGTTGGGCGATCCGGGCCTGGAGGGCGTCGGCGTGGCTGGGGCCCAGCATGCGCATGGCCAACTCCTGCTCCGTGCGCGCCACCTGGCCGATGCCCTGGGCGGCGAGGAAGAGGAGCAGCAGGCCGCCCAGGCCGCCGAGGGCCACGATGAGGGGCCGTCGCAGGTCGACGAACAGCCAGCCGCCGAGGGCGAAGAGCAGATACGCGGCTCCGGTCAGCGCGCAGCCGAGGACCACGCCGCCGAGCAGGCCGATCGGCCAGCGCGCGGTGAGGTAGGCGAGGGTGCGCCGGTTTCCGTACGGCGGCACGCGGACGCCCAGCAGGCGCTCCAGGCGCCACTGTTCGAGGCGTACGAGCCGCTCCGCGGCGCCCGTGGCCGCCCGCCGGCCGCGCGGCCACGCCAGGAGGGGGAGCAGCAGGAGCCCGGCCGCCGCCTCCAGGAGCGTGAGGACGGCGCCGAGGGCGAGCGCGGTCGCCGTCCGGACCGGTCCGTCGAATGACTTCATGATCGGCCACGCTAGCCGGGGCCCGCCCCGCGCACCCTGCGGAAAACCGCACACGTTCCTACGGCCCGCAGCAGTCCGCCGCGGGCGGCGCGTTTCTGGCGTCGTGGCCATGGAGACCTGGATCAACAGCCTCATGGACACCCTCGGCGCACCCGGTGCGCCTCGCCGTCGCCCTGGAGAACCTCTTCCCGCCCATCCCGAGCGAGGTGATCCTGCCGCTGGCCGGCTTCGCCGCCTCCACGGGGCGGATGAGCCTCCTCGCCGCGCTGCTGTGGACGACCGCCGGTTCGGTGATCGGCGCGCTCGCCCTGTACGGGGTGGGGGCTCTGTTCGGGCGGGAGCGGGTGCTCGCGACCGCCGCCCGGCTGCCGTTGGTGAAGGTCGCGGATATCGAGCGCACGGAGGAGTGGTTCGGCCGGCACGGCACGAAGGCGGTGCTGTTCGGCCGGATGGTGCCGGTCTTCCGGAGCCTGATCTCGGTGCCGGCCGGGGTCGGGCGGATGCCGCTGCCGGTCTTCCTGGCCCTGACGACCCTGGGGAGCGCGCTGTGGAACACCGCCTTCGTCCTCGCCGGGTACGTCCTCGGGGAGAACTGGGAGCAGGTCACCGACTACGTGTCGGTCTCCTCGAAGGCGGTGCTCGTGACGGCGTCGGCGGCGGCCGCGTGCTTCGTGGGCGTGCGGGTCGTGCGGGCGGTCAGGCCGGGTCCGGGAGGGCGGCGGGCGCGCCGTTGATCCGCGGTGCCAGGTGCGCCTCGGCGGCGGCCCGGAAGCGGCGGACGATCTCCTCGCCCGCGGCCACGCCCCGCTCGGCCAGCGCCTCCACGTGTGGCGCGGTCCAGTCGGTGTCGGCGAGTTCGCCGTGGCCCGGGCGCCAGCCCCGGTCGGCGGCGAGCAGCAGGTCGGCGTCGAGGAGCGAGTCGCCGGCGGCCAGGGTGAGGGTGGCACCGGCGCGGCGGGCGACCTCGCGGACGGCCGCGCTCTTGGTGAGCGGCTTCGGCACGGCGTAGACCTTGCGGCCCTGCAGCGAGACCGTCCAGCCGCGTTCCCCCGCCCAGTCGGTGAACCGCTCCAGCCAGTCCAGCGGCATCCGCTCGCGCTCGACGACGAGGTAGGCGAACAGGTCCTCGGCGACCCGGTGCTTGCGGACCCAGGACAGGTCGGTGGTGGCGGTGAAGTAGGCGCGGATCTCGGCGAGCGGGGCGCACGCGTCGGCGACCCGGCGGAGCACGCCCGCGTGCCAGTCGGGGTCGGAGACGCCGTCGACGAGGAGGTGCCCGCCGTTGGCGCAGATTGCGTACGCGGGGGTGTGGTCGCCGAGCAGCCGGATGCGCTGGTACTGCTTGCGGGTGCGGGTGGTGGTCGGCACGAAGACGGTCTCGGCGGCGAGTCGGCGCAACTGGGCGGCGGCGTGCTCGGTCAGGTACGAGAGCGGCTTGGACTCGTGGACCTCGACGCACAGCAGCCGGGGCGCCTGTGGGTCGGGCATGCCGAGGGCGAGCGCGGCCGTGGAGTAGATGAGGGTGCGGTCGAGGTCGCTGGCGACGAGGACGGTGCGGTCGGCGGTCACTGGGACACCACCGCCCTGCCGTCGGCGCCGGTCGCCCCGCGCGTGTACTGGGGGTGGATCAGTCCGACGCAGGTGTACGGCAGGTCGTCGACCTCCTCGACGGGTACGCCGCGCTGTTCGGCGAGCAGGCGTACATGGGCCAGGTCGGCGCCGGCTCCGCGCTGGGCCAGGATCTTCCAGGGCACGCGGCGGAGCAGGACGCGGGTGGTCTCGCCGACACCGGGCTTGACCAGGTTGACGTCGTGTATCCCGTACGTGGTGCTGATCCGCTCGACGGCGGCCCAGCCCTCCCAGGTGGGGGTGCGGTCGGCGGCGAGGAGCTCCTTGACGTCGGCGTCGACGGCGGCGGCGACCTCGTCGAAGCGGGCGGCGACGGCGTCGAGGAACGCGCCGGACACGTCGGCGCCGGCGAGCTCCCGGTAGAACTTGGCGCCGTGGAAGTCGTGCGGGCCGACCAGGTCGGAGCGCAGGACGGTGCGCGAGATCAGGCCGGAGACGGTCGAGTTGAGGCAGGCGGAGGGGATGAGGAAGTCCTCGCGGGTGCCGTAGGTGCGGACGCAGGAGCCGGGGTCGGCGAGGACCGCGATCTCGGGCGAGAAGGTCGCGCCGCCGGCTTCCTGGTGGGCCCGCAGGGCGTCGGCGAGTTCGCGGGTGATGGCGCCCTTGCCGGTCCAGCCGTCGACGAACACGACGTCGGCCGGGTCGTGGTGCTCGGCGAGCCAGCGCAGCGCGTTGGCGTCGATGCCGCGGCCGCGGACGATGGAGACGGCGTAGTGCGGGAGGTCCAGGCCGTGCCGGTGCCGGGCCCAGCGGCGCATCAGCACGCCGACGGGGGTGCCGGCGCGGGCCAGGGACACCAGGACGGGCCGCGGCGAGCGTTCGGCGAGCACGGTCTCGGTGACGGTGCCGACGGCGCGGGCGATCCGGGCGGCGGAGGCGTCGAGAGCGGCGTGGAACAGCTCCTGGTAGCGCGCGTCGGGCTGGTACTCGACGGGCAGCGACTCGGCGTAGTGGGCGCCGCCGCTCTGGATGGCCTCTTCGCGCTCCTCGGTCGGCGCTTCGAGCTCGACGTCCGAGAGGTCCTGGAGCAGCCAGCCGACCTCTTCGGGCGCGTACGAGGAGAAGGCGGGGCCGCGGAGGGGCTCGGGCAGCATGGAGCTCCTTTCGGGAGCTTCGGGGGCCTGGGGTACGTAGGAGGGCACGACGGCGAGCACGACGTGCGGTATGTGCGCGGCGAGCTGGGCGAGGAGCCCGTCCGGCGCGTGCAGCTCGGGGGTGTCGGCGACGGAGTCGACGACGGCGACGACCGCGTCGAAGCCGCCGCCCGCGACGTTGTAGGCGTACCGGTCGCCGGGGCCGTCGGCGGGCTCGTCGTGGGCGGGGAAGACGAGCCGGGTCCTTATGGCGTAGCCGGGGTCGTCGACGGCGAGGACGGGCGAGCGGGTGGTCGTGGAGTAGCGGACGTCGGTCCCGGTCCGTTCGAGCTCGTCGGCGAGCCGCAGGGGCGCGTACATGAGCTCCTCGAAGCCGAGGACGAGAACGCGGGGGGCGCGGCCGGCGGCCGGGCGGGGGCCGAGGGCCTCGGTGACGCGGGCGGCCATGGCGGGCAGGGCCGCCTCGAGGCGGGCCCGGTGGTCGGGGTCGAAGCCGTGCCGGCCGCCGTCGGGGACTCCGGCGGGCCAGCCGAGCTCGACGCGGACCGGGGGGCGGCGCGGGGCCCGGGGGCCGGGGACCGGGTTCGGTGCCGCGGTCGGGGGGCCGGCGGGCGCCGTGGCCGCGGCGGGTCGGGCGGGCGTGGGCGCCGTGGGGGTGTCGTGGCGCGCGACGAGCTCCTGGCCCTTGGCCAGGACGCCGTCGGGGAGGGCGACCGTGCCGGCCGCCAGGGTGATCAGGTCGACGCGGGCGCCGAGCTCGGCGGCGAAGGCGGTGAGGCGGTCGCGGTCCTCGGGGCCGCGCATGTCGACGAGGGCGACGACCACGTACCGCTCGCGGGGGTGGCGCTCGTGGAGGTCGCGGATGGTGTTGAGGACGGTGTTGCCGGTGGAGAACTCGTCGTCGACGAGGACGAGCGGGCCGTCGCCGGCGAGGAGCTTCGAGTCCTCGGGGAGGAGCAGGTGGGAGGTGGCGTGGGAGTGGGACTCCTCGAAGCCGCCCGCCGTGGGGACGCCTTCGACGGGGCGCCTGGTGGAGTGGAGGTAGGGGGCGAGGGCGAGGCCGTCGGCGACGCTGTGGCCGAGACCGGTGGCGGTCTCGGCGTAGCCGAGGACGACGGCGCGGGCCGCCTCCTCGTCGCCGAGCAGCTGCCGTACCCGTACGCCCAGGCCGTGGCCCGCCTCCCGCACCACCGAGGGGCGCTGCGGGACGTGCTTGCCCAGCACGTTGGAGACCAGCAGGTGGGCGCGCCTGGGGTTGCGGCGCAGTGCGAGGCCGAGCAGGTCGGGCAGCGCCTCGTCGCCGATCAGTTCGACGCCCAGTCGCTCCGCGACCCAGGTTCCGGTCCACACCACGTCGTTGTCGTCCCTTCGTCAGCTGTCGGGCCGGTCGGCCGTGAGGGCGGCGAGACCGGTGGTGAGCAGCTCCACGAAGCCGACGTCCTCGCGGGCGACGCCGAAGACCTCGGCCCGCCGCAGGGTTCGTTCGGCCCACGCGCGGTGCGGCTTCACTTCGTTCATTTTGTTCGTATAAGCCGATCGGAGCACGCCGCCACCACCGCGTTCCGGCCGCAGGATGTCCTGGGCGTCACTGAACTCCTCGTGGGTGACCACGGAGAGTGCGTGCACCGGCAGGACGTGGGTGGGGTGGATGCAGGTCTTGCCGAGGAGTCCGTTGGCGCGGTCGAGTTCGATCTCGCGGAGCAGTCCGTCGAGGTCGTGCTCGATGAGGGCGGTGCGCAGGTCCTCGGCGCGGCCCTCCAGGAAGGGGCTGCGGCGCAGCTGGGGCTTGAACATGCGCTCACCGGGCCGGAAGTACTCCCAGACGGGGCCGGTGATGGTGAAGCCGGTGCCGTCGGAGCGGCCGAGGACGTTGACGACGTCGCCGATGACGGAGGCGACGATCTGGACGTCGTATGCGGTCATGTCGGGCGAGCGGCGCAGCCCGTAGTTGGAGCAGAAGTCGGTGACGCCGAGGCGGACGGCGAGGATCCGCTCGCGGTACTTGCCGGTGAGGGAGGCGATGCCGGCCAGGGTCTCGGCCCGGGACTCCAGGTGGAGCAGCTCGGGGGACTCCAGGACGGGCATGGCGAAGAGCCGGCGGCCGCAGGCCCGCTCGGCGAGCGTGAGGGCCTCCAGGAAGGGGCGGCCGCGGACCTCGGTGAACTTGGGCAGTACGAATCCGGACAGCAGGCGCACGGTGTCGCCGAGCCGGTCGACGAGGTCGGTGATCTGGCGCGGTTCGCGGACCCGGATGAAGAGCAGGGGCAGGTCGGCGGCCTCGTCGCCGGGGGCCCGGGCAGCGAGGTCGGCGAACTCCTGGACCAGATTGGCCTCGCCCGCCTCCACCTCGGCGTCGCTGATGGAGTCCTCCAGGCAGAGGACCATGGAGACGACTCCGCGGGCGGCCTGTTTGCGAACGGCGTCGGCCAGCCGGGTCCGGGTGGCCGGGCTGTAGAGAGTGGCCCCGAGGGCCACGGCGAGCGTGCGCGCGTCGGAGTCGGCCGTGAAAGCGGCCGGCTCCTGATGGAACAGCCCGGTCCGCACCGCGGCCGGGATGTGCCCGAAATGACGCATGTATCTCCCCCGACTGGCCTGGACGGCACTGACGACATGTGGCCGGTAATAGTACGTAGGTGAGGGTGTCCGTAGTTCCCCGCGTACGTGAAGTTCAGGTAACTCGTCCGCTTCGGGCCCCCCGCGTTGTCCGGAAGGCGGGCGGGCAGGGAAGATGACGGGCATGACGCACGCGATGCTGAAGGGCTCCAACGTCCCTCTCGACACCGCGGCCGTACGGGCCGTGCTCCGCTGGACTCCGGGACCCGGGGTGCCCGACGTGGACGCCTCGGCCCTGCTGGTCGGCCCGGACGGGCGTGTGCGGTCCGACGAGGACTTCGTGTTCTACAACCAGCCACGGCACCCCTCGGGTCTCGTACGGCACCTGGCGAAGCAGCGCGGTCCGGAGGGTCTGACCGACACCGTGGAGGCCGACCTGGGCCGGCTCGACGCCGCGGTGGACCAGGTGGTGATCGCCGCCTCCTCGGACGGCGGCACCTTCCGTTCCGTGTCCGACCTGCGGATCCTGCTGTACGACGCGGCCGCGGGCGCGGCGGACCGGGAGCCGCTCGCGGTCTTCGACGTGTCGGCGGAGACCGGCGAGGAGACGGCGATCATCTGCGGCGAGCTGTACCGGCGCGGGGACGCGTGGAAGTTCCGCGCGGTGGGCCAGGGCTATCCGACGGGCCTGGTCGGGCTCGCCACCGACTACGGGGTGTCCGTCGACGACGCGGCGGCCGAGGGCGGCCCCGAGGAGGCTCCCGCGGCGCCCGCGCACGACCCGGACGCGACGATGGTCCATCCGCAGCCACCCGCCCCTCTCCCGGCCGAACCGGCGCCGTCCCCGGCCTCCGGGGTGCCCGCCACGCCGCCGTCCGTGCCGCCGCAGCCCACGTCCGCCCCGGCGCCCGCCTACGGCTATCCGCAGCCGGCCGGGGCCCCGGTGCCGGCTCCCGCGTACGGCTATCCGCACGCGGCGCCCGACTTCCGGATGCCGCCGATGGGGCCGCAGTTCGTCGGGCGCTGACGCGGGGCCGCCCGGTCAGGTCTTCGACTTGTAGCCGCGGCCCCACTGCAGCCCCCAGCCGTAGAGCCGGTCCAGCTCGGCCTGGAAGCCGTACACGAAGCGCACCTCGCGGCGGACGACGAGCTCGTCCTTGACGTTCTCGACGGTGAACACCGCGCAGGAGCGGGCCTGCGGGGCGCGCTCGTCCAGCTCGATCTCGATCCGCGGGCCGTTGCTGGGGTAGAGCGTGACCTTGGCGTGCGTGCGGTCGAAGGCCGGGGTCTGGTCGTAGATGTAGACGAAGAACAGCAGCCGCTTGATCTCGTCGCGGTGGTCCAGGTTGACGAAGATCGTCTCGCCGGAGGGCGCGCCGAACCGGTCGTCGCCGCTGAGGCGTACGTAGGGGGGCTCGTTCAGCTCGCCGAGGAAGCCGCCGAGCGGCTGGACCACGCCCTTGCTGCCGTCGGCCAGCTCGTAGAGGCAGCCGAGGTCGAGGTCGACGTTGACCACCCCCTGGGTGTGGGCCTGGACCTCGTCGGGCTTGAAGAGCTTGAGGGGGTTCCGCAGCAGGCCGGCGGACTGGCGCGGGCCTTCGATGTCGGAGGTCCGCATCCGCCAGGAGAGGTTGACGCGGAGGTTTCCGGTGGCGGCGCCCTGTTTGGACAGGGAGACGCTGGGCCGGCGTTTCGTCAGGTCGATCGAGTTCGACGCGGCACTTCCCGAGTCGAACGGCTCTCCCCTGCCCGGAAAGAGATTGTCCAGGAAGCCCATGGCTCCGCACCCCCCACTGGTCCCCACCGTCACTGTCGCGGTCGCCGCGCCCCCCGGTCACGCGCCGCGGGGCGGCCGGGTGCTCCGGCCGCCCCGCAGAGAAGCGTTCCTCATTGTCGGTGCTGTCACACCCCCGACGTCACCTCGGTCTTGTCGCCCGAGGCGTCAGGGTTTCCCTCGGCCGCCGCGAGCCTGCGGTTGCGGCGCACGGAGGACCAGAAGGACCAGGCGATGAGCGCGACGCCGATGCCGCCGGTGACGATCTCGGGGATCTCGTACTGGATGGTGATCATGAGGACCACGGCCAGGGCGCCGATGGCGTAGTGGGCGCCGTGCTCCAGGTAGACGTAGTCGTCGAGGGTGCCCTGGCGGACCAGGTAGACGGTCAGCGAACGCACGTACATGGCGCCGACACCGAGGCCGAGGGCCATCAGGACGATGTCGTTGGTGATGGCGAAGGCGCCGATGACACCGTCGAAGGAGAAGGACGCGTCGAGGACCTCGAGGTAGAGGAACATGAAGAAGGCGGCCTTGCCGGCGAGCTGGACTGCCGAAACCTTCTTGCCGGAGCGCTTGGCCTCTTCCTCGGCCTCGTGCTCGCGCTCCTCTTCCTCCTCCAGCTTGTTCTCGAAGTAGCCGGAGAGGCCGCCGACGACGAGGTACGTGATGAGGCCGGCGATGCCCGAGACCAGGACCGTCTGCGCCTTGTCGACGTGGACGCCGCCGTGCTGGTGGGCCTGGGTCGCGAAGGTCATCGAGGCGATCAGCAGGAAGACCAGCGCGATGCAGACCGACAGCATGTCGACCTTGCCGAGCTTGGCCAGCGGGCGCTCGATCCAGCGGAGCCACTGGATGTCACGGTCCTCGAAGATGAAGTCGAGGAAGATCATCAGCAGGAACATGCCACCGAAGGCGGCGATCGACGGGTGCGCGTCGGTGACCAGTTCCTCGTAGCGGTCGGGGTTGTTGAAGGCCAGGTCGACGGCGTCGATCGGGCCGATCTTGGCGCTGATCGCGACGATCACGACGGGGAAGACGAGTCGCATGCCGAAGACGGCGATGAGCACACCGACCGTGAGGAAGATCTTCTGCCAGAAGGCATTCATCTTCTTCAGGATTCCGGCGTTGACCACCGCGTTGTCGAAGGAGAGCGAGATCTCGAGGATGCAGAGGATCGCGACGACCCCGAAAGCCTCCCACCCCCCGTAGAGCACCGCGGCGACCAGGCCGAGGGCGGTGATCGCGAACGACCAGCCGAAGGTTTTCAGAACCACTGTCTACCCCATCGTGATATTTACGCGGCTTTACGAAACGTTGACCCCGAAGTCTAGAGCGATGCCCCGAAGGCCGGACGCGTACCCCTGTCCCACCGCCCGGAACTTCCATTCGCCGCTGTAGCGGTAGAGCTCACCGAAGATCATCGCGGTCTCGGTGGAGGCGTCCTCGGAAAGGTCGTAGCGGGCGAGTTCCTGACCGTCCGCCTGGTTCACCACGCGGATGAAGGCATTGCTGACCTGGCCGAAGGTCTGGCCGCGGTTGTCGGCCTCGTGGATCGAGACCGGAAAGATGATCTTGTCGCACTGGGCCGGCACCTTGGCGAGGTTCACGATGAGCGACTCGTCGTCACCTTCACCCTCGCCGGTGAGGTTGTCCCCGGTGTGTTCGACGGACCCCTCGGGGCTCTTGAGGTTGTTGTAGAAGACGAAGTACTCGTCGCCGAGCACGCGGCCCGACTGGCACAGCAGGGCGCTGGCGTCGAGGTCGAAGGGGGCTCCGGTGGTGGAGCGCGCGTCCCAGCCGAGCCCCACGAGCACCTGGGTGAGGTTGGGTGCGGCCTTGGAGAGGGAGACATTGCCTCCCTTGGCGAGCGTGACGCCCATGACGGTGGTTCCTCCCCGAGGGTTCTGCGAATGCGCGGGACGGCGGCGGCGTGCCGGGCCGGTCGCGTGATGAGGCACGTCCGGCGCCGCACGGAGGTGCGGCGCCGGACGGGATGCGGTGCGTCGGCTCAGACGTTGACGCCGAAGTCCTGCGCGATGCCGCGCAGACCCGAGGCGTAGCCCTGACCGACCGCGCGGAACTTCCACTCCGCGCCGTTGCGGTACAGCTCGCCGAAGACCATGGCGGTCTCGGTCGAGGCGTCCTCGGACAGGTCGTACCGCGCGATCTCGGCGCCGCCGGCCTGGTTCACGACGCGGATGAACGCGTTGCGGACCTGGCCGAAGGACTGCTGGCGGTTGTCGGCGTCGTAGATCGAGACCGGGAAGACGATCTTGGCGACATCGGCCGGGACGGTGGCCAGGTTGACCTTGACCTGCTCGTCGTCGCCCTCGCCCTCACCCGTCAGGTTGTCACCGGTGTGCTCGACGGAGCCGTCGGCGCTCTTCAGATTGTTGAAGAAGACGAAGTCCCCGTCGTTGCGGACCTTGCCCTCCTCGTTCACCAGGATGGCACTGGCGTCGAGGTCGAAGTCCGTACCGGTGGTGGTGCGGACGTCCCAGCCCAGACCGACGGTCACGGCGGTCAGGCCAGGGGCCTCCTTGGTCAGCGAGACGTTGCCGCCCTTGCTGAGGCTGACTCCCACGAGTCCCTCCATTGGTTTCCAGGGGCAGCGCCCCCAGTCGTGCGTTGGCATCGGATCAACGTCTGGATCCTAGTGACGGGTTCCCAGTCGAAACAGACGTTTCGCCCGAGTGTTGGCGGGCGATCGCCCGGGAAGACGCCGGAAGCGTCCGCGAGGTTCTCAGAGGGCCGCCAGCGCCTCGGCGTACGCGTCGGCATCCCGGGCGTCCGGCAGGGCGTTGACGACCGACCAGCGGACCACGCCCGCCTTGTCGATGACGAAGGTGCCGCGCACGGCGCAGCCCTTGTCCTCGTCGAGGACCCCGTACGCGCGGGAGGCCGCGCCGTGGGGCCAGAAGTCGGAGAGCAGCGGGAACTCGAGGTCCTCCTGCTCGGCGAAGACGCGCAGGGTGGGGACGGAGTCGTTGGAGACGGCGAGCAGCTGGGTGTCGTCGTTGACGAAGGTGTCGAGGCGGTCGCGCAGCACGCGCAGTTCGCCGGTGCACACCCCGGTGAAGGCGAAGGGGTAGAAGAACAGCAGCACGTTCTTGTCGCCGCGGAAGGCGGACAGCCGGACGGCGCGGCCGTGGTTGTCCTTCAGTTCGAAGTCCGGGGCCTCGGCGCCGATCTCGATCGCCATCGCGTACGCATCCCTTCGCCGGCGGCCCAGCCCTTGGACCGATCGGTGGAACCCACCCTAAGGGGGCCGCCGGGGGCGGAGGCGTCCGGGATGCGCGGAGCCCCCGCCGGCGTGACCGGCGGGGGCTCCATGCGGCGTTGGGGGATCAGCGCTTGGGGGCTGCCAGGCGGGTGCCGACCCAGTCCTTGGCGACGCTGATGCTCTTGGTCTGGGAGAGACCAGCGGTCTGCGCGGCATCCTGGATGTCGCTCGGCTCGATGTAGCCGTCGCGGCCGGTCTTCGGCGTCAGCAGCCAGATGTTGCCGCCGTCCTCCAGAAGACCGATGGCATCCACCAGGGCGTCGGTGAGGTCACCGTCCTCGTCGCGGAACCACAGCAGTACGGCGTCGGCGACGTCGTCGTAGTCCTCGTCGACGAGATCCTGGCCAATGATGGACTCGATGCCCTCACGGAGATCCTGGTCGACGTCTTCGTCGTAGCCGATCTCCTGGACCACCTGTCCGGGCTCGAACCCCAGCCTCGCTGCCGGGTTGGTCCGCTCCTCCGCGTGGTCCGCGGTCGCGCTCACGGCTTGCCTCCTGATCATGTATCGGAAAATGCTTGGGCCACGCGCGTACGCGCGGCGCTGGCCGTAGTCCACACGTGCCGGGGCGGATCGCGCAAGTACCCGGCCCATGAGACCGCCGAAACGGTGACGTTTGGGGCCGTCTCGCCGCAACTTCCGGCGGACGACCGTCGCGCTCCGTGACGATTCGTGCACTCTTCGCCCCGCATTGTGGGCCTCTGCGGCTTCAGTCTGCCGAACATGCTGCCGGAACGCATGCGCGGGATGGGCGTAAGGTTGCGATTTGACCGAACAAGGCACCCCGCGGGGGTTACCCCTCGGTAAAGATGACGTTTGACGTCGGCGGGGTACACGATGGACATCCCGACCTCCACGGGGCTCCGGTCCCCCGCGGGCTCCACCGACCAGCGAAGGAACAGCGTGGCTTCCGCATCCGATCGCAACCCGATCATCATTGGCGGCCTTCCCAGCCAGGTCCCGGACTTCGATCCCGAAGAGACCCTGGAATGGCTCGACTCCCTCGACGCCGCCGTCGACGAGCGGGGCCGGGAGCGGGCCCGCTACCTCATGCTGCGGCTGATCGAACGGGCCCGTGAGAAGCGCGTCGCGGTGCCCGAGATGCGCAGCACGGACTACGTGAACACCATCGCCACGCGGGACGAGCCCTTCTTCCCCGGCAACGAGGAGATCGAGCGCAAGGTCCTCAACGCCACCCGCTGGAACGCGGCCGTGATGGTCTCGCGCGCCCAGCGCCCGGGCATCGGCGTCGGCGGCCACATCGCGACCTTCGCCTCCTCCGCCTCGCTGTACGACGTCGGCTTCAACCACTTCTTCCGCGGCAAGGACGAGGGCGACGGCGGCGACCAGATCTTCTTCCAGGGACACGCCTCCCCCGGTATCTACGCCCGCGCCTTCCTCCTGGACCGGCTGAACGAGACGCAGCTCGACGCCTTCCGCCAGGAGAAGTCGAAGTACCCCCACGGCCTGTCCTCCTACCCGCACCCGCGGCTCATGCCGGACTTCTGGGAGTTCCCCACGGTGTCGATGGGCCTCGGCCCGCTCGGCGCGATCTACCAGGCCCGGATGAACCGCTACATGGAGGCGCGCGGCATCGCCGACACCTCCGCGTCGCACGTGTGGGCCTTCCTCGGCGACGGCGAGATGGACGAGCCGGAGTCGCTGGGCCAGCTGACCCTCGCGGCCCGCGAGAACCTCGACAACCTGACCTTCGTCGTCAACTGCAACCTGCAGCGGCTCGACGGCCCGGTGCGCGGCAACGGCAAGGTCATCCAGGAGCTGGAGTCGGTCTTCCGCGGCGCCGGCTGGAACGTCATCAAGCTGATCTGGGACCGCTCCTGGGACCCGCTGCTCGCGCAGGACCGCGACGGCATCCTCGTCAACAGGATGAACACGACGCCGGACGGGCAGTTCCAGACGTACGCGACGGAGACCGGCGCGTACATCCGCGACCACTTCTTCGGCGACGACCAGCGGCTCCGGGCCATGGTCGAGAACATGACCGACGACCAGATCCTGCACCTGGGCCGTGGCGGTCACGACCACAAGAAGATCTTCGCGGCGTTCTCGGCGGCCAAGGCGCACAAGGGCCAGCCGACGGTGATCCTCGCCAAGACCGTCAAGGGCTGGACCCTCGGCCCCAACTTCGAGGGCCGCAACGCGACCCACCAGATGAAGAAGCTGACGGTCGACGACCTCAAGCGCTTCCGCGACCGGCTGCACATCCCGATCACGGACAAGCAGCTGGAGGAGGGCCTGCCGCCGTACTACCACCCGGGCCGGGACTCCGAGGAGATCCAGTACATGCACGACCGCCGCAAGGCGCTCGGCGGGTACGTGCCGACCCGCGTGGTGCGCGCCAAGCCGCTGGTCCTGCCCGGTGACCAGACCTACGCCGCGGTGAAGAAGGGCTCGGGGCAGCAGTCGATCGCCACCACGATGGCCTTCGTCCGGCTCCTGAAGGACCTGATGCGGGACAAGGAGATCGGGAAGCGCTTCGTGCTGATCGCGCCCGACGAGTACCGCACCTTCGGCATGGACTCGTTCTTCCCGAGCGCCAAGATCTACAACCCGCTCGGCCAGCAGTACGAGGCGGTGGACCGCGAACTGCTGCTCTCCTACAAGGAGTCCCCGACCGGCCAGATGCTGCACGACGGCATCTCCGAGGCGGGCTGCACCGCCTCGCTGATCGCCGCCGGCTCGGCGTACGCCACGCACGGCGAACCGCTCATCCCGGTCTACGTCTTCTACTCGATGTTCGGATTCCAGCGCACCGGCGACCAGTTCTGGCAGATGGCCGACCAGCTCGCCCGCGGCTTCGTGCTCGGCGCCACCGCCGGCCGCACCACGCTGACCGGCGAGGGCCTCCAGCACGCCGACGGCCACTCGCACCTGCTGGCCTCGACCAACCCGGCCTGTGTCGCCTACGACCCGGCCTTCGGCTTCGAGATCGCGCACATCGTCCAGGACGGTCTGCGCCGCATGTACGGCCCCCAGGCCGAGGACGTCTTCTACTACCTGACCGTCTACAACGAGCCGATCCAGCACCCGGCCGAGCCGGCGGACGTGGACGTCGACGGCATCCTCAAGGGCATCCACCTCTACCGGCGCGGCGAGGCCGGGGCGATCCCCGCGCAGATCATGGCCTCCGGCGTGGGCGTGCCGTGGGCCCTGGAGGCCCAGCGGATCCTCGCCGAGGAGTGGAACGTCCGCGCCGACGTCTGGTCCGCCACGTCCTGGAACGAGCTGCGCCGCGAGGCCGTGGCCGTCGAGGAGCACAACCTGCTCCACCCGGACGAGGAGCAGCGCGTCCCGTACGTGACCCGCAAGCTCCAGTCCGCCCAGGGCCCGTTCGTGGCGGTCTCCGACTGGATGCGCTCGGTGCCGGACCAGATCTCCCGCTGGGTGCCGGGCCCCTACACCTCCCTGGGCGCGGACGGCTTCGGCTTCGCGGACACCCGGGGCGCGGCCCGTCGCTATTTCCACATCGACGCGCAGTCGATCGTGCTCGCGGTCCTCACGGAGCTGGCCCGCGAGGGCAAGGTCGACCGCTCGGCCCTGAAGCAGGCCGTGGACCGCTACCAGCTGCTCGACGTCTCGGCCGCCGACCCCGGCGCCGCGGGCGGCGACGCGTGACGGTGCGGCGCGGCCGTACGGGCGCGGCCACCCGGCCGGGCCCTACGGGCCTGGCCGTCCGGCCGTGGGAGCGGCCATGACGGCCCGGACCTGGCAGCGCGGGCCCGACAGGGCGGGCTTGACGGCTCGGAGCTGACAGCGCGGGCTTGGCTGCCCGGACCTGACAGCGCGGGCCTGACAGCACGGGCCCGACAGCGCGGGCTTGACGGCCCGGGCCTGACAGCGCGGGCTTGACGGCCCGGACCCGACAGCGCGGGCGGAATGGCGCTCAGGCCATATCCGCTGGTGAGGGCGGTGGGACCGATGGTCCTGCCGCCCTTCGGCGTTCCTTACGATGCGGCATATGAAGGATCGCTGGGAAGAGCGCACCCAGATGCCGCTGCTGGTGCTGGCCGTGGCGTTCGGGATCGCCTACGCCGTACCCATCGTGGCGCCGGACGCCGCGCCATGGGTGCACCGGCTGTGCACCCATGTGGAGTGGGCGGTCTGGGCGGCCTTCGCCCTGGACTACCTCGTACGCCTGGCCGTCGCGCCGTCCCGATGGGCCTTCGTGCGCGGGCATCCGCTGGATCTGCTCGCGGTGATACTGCCGATGGTGCAGCCGCTGCGGCTGCTCAGGGTGGTCGCCACGCTCCTCCTCGTGGGTCGTCGGGCCCGGATGGCCCCGCAGATAACGCTCACCATGTATGTGGCGGGCGCGGTGATCGGGCTGATGATGTTCGGCTCGCTCGCGGTGCTGCACGTGGAGCGGGACGCCCCGAACGGGAACATCAAGACGCTCGGGGACGCGGTCTGGTGGTCCTTCACCACGATGACCACCGTCGGCTACGGCGACCACGCCCCCACCACCGGCCTGGGCCGGGTGCTCGCGGTGGGCCTGATGCTGTCCGGGATCGCCCTGCTGGGTGTGGTCACGGCGAACATCGCCGCCTGGTTCATCTCCCGCTTCGACCGGGACGACGAGGCCGAGCGCCGGCAGCTCGAACTCCTGGAGGCGCTGACCGTGGAGGTGCGCGAGCTGCGGGCCGAGGTCGCGCGTCTCTCGGCCCCGCCGTCGGGCACCCCGGACGGACCCGAGGTCCCGGCCCCTACCTCTCCCAGATCTTGAAGGCCCGGATCTGATACGGCGTCTGGGGCACCCACACCCCTCTGCCCGGATAGGTCTCGAACTCGCCGGTCTCCGCGCACACCGCCGACTGGTACGTCGTGACCGGCCGCCCGGTGCGGTTGGCGAGCGACTGGGCGCTCGTCCCGGCCGGCAGGGCGACGCAGCTCTCGACGTCCACCGAGGCCAGCTCCTGGTTCTGCGCGCGACCCTTGAAGTCGGCCTTGGGCCACAGGCAGAGCTGACCCGGCCCGCAGGCGCCGAGGGCCGTGCCGGAGGGCGCGGCGCTCGCGGGCGCCGCGAGGAGGGCGGTCAGGACGGCCGCAAGGGCCAGGACGGTCTTCGTGTTCATGCTGGTGAACCCCCGTTTCGTCACTCTCTGTAACCAAGAGCATGGCGGAGCCCACCCCACGAACGGAAGAGGGGCCGCCCCCGTTCACACGAACGGGTGACGGCCCCCTACGGGAACCCTGAGAGGCCCGCCGCGCCCGGGAGGCCCCGAGCCTCCGGGACCGCCCCGGCAGCCTCCCGGACCGGCGGCCCAGCCTCCCGGACCGGCGGCCCAGCAGCCTCCGGGACCGGCCAGCAGCCTCCGGACCGGCGGCCCAGCAGCCTCCCGGACCGGCCCACCAGCCCCCGGCCGGCCCACCAGCCTCAGATATGGGCCGCGCCCGCGCCCGCCTCCGCGTTCTCGCCGCGCTTGGTGAGCATGGCGACGAGGGCCGCGCCGACGGCGACGACACCGGCCACGGTGAACGCGAGGCCCATGCCCTCCATGAACGTGTCGTGGATGACCTTGCCGATCGCGGCGGTCAGGTCCGGCGTCATGCCGGGCGCCTTGGCCAGCTCCGGCGGCACCATGCCGAACTCGGCCGCCTGCTCCAGGCGCGGGTCGGCGGGCACCGGGATGCCGGCGTCCTTCCAGTTGTCGGCGAAGGCGCTGGACACCTTGGACGACATGACCGCGCCGAGCACCGCCGTACCGAGAGCGCCGCCGACCTGCATGGCGGCCTGCTGCAGACCGCCGGCCACGCCCGAGAGCTCGAGCGGCGCGTTGCCGACGATGACCTCGGTCGCGCCGACCATGACCGGGGCGAGGCCCAGGCCGAGGAGGGCGAACCAGAGCGACATCGCGAGCGCGCCGGTGTCCGGGGTGAGCGTGAGCATGCCGAACATCGCGGTCGCCGTGCAGACCATGCCGCCGACCAGCGGGACGCGCGGGCCGAGCTTGGTGATCAGCACGCCGGCCAGCGGCGAGGAGACGATCATCATGCCGGTCA
Source organism: Streptomyces sp. NPDC101191 (assembly GCF_044767915.1). Classification (NCBI taxonomy): domain Bacteria; kingdom Bacillati; phylum Actinomycetota; class Actinomycetes; order Kitasatosporales; family Streptomycetaceae; genus Streptomyces; species Streptomyces sp. NPDC101191. The sequence goes on along the minus strand of NZ_JBIWOU010000006.1, from coordinate 9,545 downwards.
GTGGCAGCAGGGCGAGACCGCTGTCGACGGGGCTGAGCCCCTTCACGCCCTGGAGGTAGAAGGTCACGAAGAACAGGCCGCCCATGAAGGCGAAGGCCATGAGGACCATGAGGACCACACCGGCCGAGAGCGGCACGGAGCGGAACATCTGCAGCGGGATGAGCGGTTCCCTGACCTTGGTCTCCCAGACGGCGAAGACGGCGAAGAGCAGCACCGCGCCGATCAGGCAGCCCCAGGTCTTGCCGCTGCCCCAGCCCCAGGACTCGCCGGCCTTGATGATGCCCCAGATGAGGGAGGCCATCGCGGCGGAGAGCAGCAGGATGCCGAGGACGTCGAAGGAGCGCGGGGCGTTCTCGGCACGGTGGTCCTTGAGGATCACCAGGCCGAGGACGAGCGCGAGGACGCCGACCGGCACGTTGATGAAGAAGACGGACTGCCAGCTGACCTTCTCGACGAGCAGGCCGCCGACGATCGGGCCGCCCGCGGTCGAGGCGCCGATGACCATGCCCCAGATGCCGATGGCCATGTTGAGCTTCTCGGCCGGGAAGGTGGCGCGCAGCAGACCGAGCGCGGCCGGCATGAGCAGGGCGCCGAAGAGGCCCTGCAGGACGCGGAAGGCGATGACGAGGCCGATCGAGCCCGACAGGCCGATCGCGCCGGAGGCGGCGGCGAAGCCGGCTATGCCGATGAGGAAGGTCTGCCGGTGGCCGAAGCGGTCACCGAGCTTGCCCGCGGTGATCAGCGCGACGGCCAGCGCGAGGAGGTATCCGTTGGTGATCCACTGGACCTGGGCGAGCGAGGCCTGCAGGTCCTCCTTGATGGCGGGGTTGGCGATCGCGACGATCGTGCCGTCGAGCGCAACCATCATGACGCCCACGGCAACGCTGAAGAGGGTCAGCCACGGGTGCCCGCGCAGTCCCTTCGCCGGGGCCGCCACGGGCACCCGGTCGCCCCCCTGACCCTGCGGGGCCTTTTCCACGGTGGTCTGACTAGTCATGCGAGCAGGCTAATGACAGTCACTGACAATTGACAAAGCGTTTCACACGGCGGTAACTGTCACGTAGCTCACAGGTAGCCTGGCCCGGAAGAAGTGGCGGGAAAACGCGGAAATGGGGATGGAGACGTGACCGTTCCCGGTCTGCGCGAGCGCAAGAAGCAGCGCACCCGCGACGCGCTGATCAGGGCCGCCCTGGAGCTCTTCACCTCCCAGGGATACGAGCGGACCACGGTCGACGAGATCGTCGACGCCGTGGACGTCTCCCAGCGCACCTTCTTCCGCTACTTCGCCACCAAGGAGGACGTGGCCTTCGCCGTCCAGCAGATGGTGGAGCAGCGGTTCATGCAGGCGCTGGCCGGGCGGCCGCCCGAGGAGGGCCCGCTCGACGCGATGCGCAACGCGGTCCTCAGCGCCTGGGACACCATCGGCGAGGCGATCGCCGAGGTCGTGCCCGTCGAGCTGTACGTCCGCTCCTTCCAGGTCATCGAGTCGACGCCGGCCCTCCTCGCCGTCCACCTGCGCCGCTCCACGGAGATGGAGGAGTCCATCGCCCGCCTGATCGCCGAACGCGAGGGGCTGGACGTGGACGAGGACCCGCGCCCGCGGATCGCGGTCGCCGCGTTCAGCGGGGTGATGCGGGTGACCGGACAGCTGTGGGGCCGGAGCGCCGACCCCACCCTGGAGGCCATCCGCGCGCTCACCGAGCACTACCTGGACCACCTGACGTCGGCCTTGGAGCCGCACTGGCGGCCTTGAGCCGTACGAGGTGCGTGAGCCGTACGAAGCCGCCTGAGCCGTACGAGGTGCGTGAGCCGTACGAAGCCCTCTGAGCCGTACGCGAGGTACCCGGGCCAACGGCCCACGCCAAACCAGCCGGTCAACGCCACCCGGGCCCGCGACCACCGCCACCCGACCGGTCAACGCCACCCGACCCGGCAGCGACCGCCACCCGACCCGCCAACGCCACCCGACCCGGCAGCCACCGCCACCCGAGCCGCCGGCCACCTCCACCCAACCCGCCCGAGCTCCGTCGCCACCGCCCGAGCTCCGTGCGCCCCCCGCCCGAGCTTCGTGCGCCACCGCCCGAGCTCCGTGCGCCACCGCGCAAGCTCCGCGTGCGACCGCGCGCACGTACCGTCACCGCGCCCCTCCCCCCGAGGTGATCCGCGTCACTCGCCTGTCCGGGCGTAGTAGGGCGCCCCCTAGGGTGACCCCCAATGCCTTCCTTCGACTCCTCCCCCACCCTCTCCGTCTGGCGGATCCTGCTCGCGCTCGGCGTGGTGTTCGTGCTCCTCGCGACCACCGGATGGACCACGATCCGGCATCAGCGCACGCCAGGGGAGACCCGGGAGCAGGCGCTGGCCGCCTGGGCGCACGACAGGATCGGCGGCCGCGCCCTGCCCGACCCGAAGGGTCCGGCCCGTACGATCGCCGCCTTCTTCGCCGCAATAGGGCCCGCGCAGGGCGCCCGGCTCGCCGACGCCCACCCCTTCGTCATGGGCAACCTCAACGGCGTCCCGGTGACCCTGCGCTACCGGGCCAACCGCAGATCCCTGTCGCGCGCCCTGGCCGCCGAGCGGGGCCGGGTGGACGATCCGCGGCTCACTGCGGACGGGCGTCACGAGGCGCTGCGCAGGGTGCACCGCTTCACCAGCCTGATGAGCCCGGGCCGTCAGATCCTGGCCTTCGACCCCAGGGGCGCCGGCCGGACGGCGGAGGTCCTGGGCGATCTGGACCGGGCCCGCCGGGTGTCGGTGATCGTCCCCGGGGTCGACACCAACCTGCTGACCTTCCAGAAGTCCGCACGCCGCTTCTCGGCGCCGGCCGGGATGGCCGCGTCCCTGTACGCCGCCGAGCACCGGGCCGACCCCGAGGCGCGTACCGCCGTCATCGCCTGGGCCGACTACACCGCGCCCGTCGGCGTCGGCATCGAGGCGGCCATCGGACGGCTGGCCGAGAGCGGCGCCGTGCGGCTCGTCGGCCTGACCGACGCCCTGCCCGGCGACGCGCCGGTGAGCCTCTTCTGCCACAGCTACGGCTCCGTGCTGTGCGGGGTCGCGGCGCCCCGGCTGCCCGCACGGGTCACCGACGTGGTCGTCGCCGGCAGCCCCGGCATGCGCGCCGAACGCGCCGCCGACCTGGGCACCTCGGCCCGGATCTGGGCCATGCGGGACGCCGACGACTGGATCGCCGACGTGCCCCACATGGAGCTCGGCGGGGTGGGGCACGGGACCGACCCGGTGGCCCCGGAGTTCGGTGCCCGGCTGCTCTCGGCGGCCGGCGCGAGCGGACATGCCGGTTATTTCGAGCCGGACACCACGAGCGTCGAGAACTTCGCCGCGATAGGGGTGGGCGCGTACGCCGATCTGACCTGTGCGGGCGCGGACAGCGCTTGCCTCGGAGGAATCTCCGGCGCGTGACCTGTCCGACGCGCGTAGATCACGGCGAATTTACCGTGGTTGCGGAGGGGCGACGTCGGGGCATACGCCGCATACGATGAGGCGTATGGGTGATGTGCTGGCCGGAATTCATGCCACCTGGGAGTTCGAGAGCGACGCCGTCGTCATCCGCTTCGACCGGGGGATCCGCACACCGAGGCTGTTCCACGCGCTGCGCGAACGACGTGTCCCGTACGAGGCGCTGGCGTCGGTGACGCTCGCCCCGGGCAAGCGGGGCACCGTCGTGCTGCACGCCGAGCCGAGGCCGGGCGCCGATCCCCTGATGGAGGCGGCGGGCGGGCAGTTGAAGGACGGGTCCGACCCGTACCGGCTCGTGCTGCCCGCCGATCGCGAGACGCTCGCCGAGTACTACCGCGACGAACTGCGCTCGGTGCTCAGGCCGTACGAGGCCTCCGAGCCCGCGGACCGCTTCCTGGTGGCGCCGCCGGAGGGACCGCAGTCCTTCAAGGCGTACGACGGGAAGGCGAGCTTCGACGGGAAGAGCGAGGTGGCGTTCCGGTGGTTCTGGACGGGGGCGTCCTCGGAGAAGTGGAAGGCCGGCGACCGGACCTTCCGGGTGAGCGAGCTCAGCGGTGTCGAGTGGCGCTCGCCGGAGATCCTGGACGGTTATCTGCGGCTGGTGCCCCGGGACGGGCACGACACCCGGCCCGAGCAGCCCGACCACGACCCCGCGTCCGTGGTCTTCGGCCTGGGCTACGGTCTGGTCCACGAGTCCCTGCCGTTCGCCGCGGCGGTCCTGGCCGCGATCCGCGGCGCCTCCGTGCGGGTCCCCGCCGCGGCGGTGTCTCGCCGTGATCCCGCCGGCGTCGCAGAAAGGATCCGCCACCTCGGCGATCTGCACCGGGCCGGGCTGGTGACGGACGAGGAGTTCGCCACGAAGAAGGCGGAACTGCTCGCGGAGCTGTAGCGGACGGGGCGGGCACGGCCCCGCCCCTACGGACGCCGCCCACCGGACGCGACCCGCCCGCCCGGACGCGACCCGCCCACCCGGACGCAGCCCGCCCGCCCGGACGCGGCCCGCCCGGACGCGGCCCGCCCGGGCGCGAACCCGCGCCCGCCCCGTACCCAGGTATGACCCCCCGGCCGAGACCCCGGTATGACGTCCCGCCCCGCCCGTCCTGCCTACCCTGGGCGGGCCATGAAGGATGAACAGCGGCGTCGGCCGCGAATGCCACGGGTCGGGGCACGGGCGCAGGCGCTCGTGCGGAGTTTCGGGATCGCGCTCGCCACGCCCACCGGCCCCGGTGAGGCCTTGCTCGGGCGGGCGTCCTCACGCTGGGTGCGGCTGCTGCCGTACGGAGTCGCCCTCGCCCTCGTCTCGGCCCTGCTGCCCGTCACCGTCGCCGTGCTCGTGAACGACTACCACGTCAACGGCGCCCTCGCCGGCGCCCTCGCCACCGCCCAGACCGCGCCGCTGCTGCTCGCCGTCACGCGGCCGCTCCAGGCCTGGTGGGTGATCTTCACGGCGGACGTCGCCGGCGGCCTCGTGCTGCTCGCCGCCGACCGTTCCGACGAACTCCCCTGGCCGTGGACGCCCATGGTCGTGGTCGGCTACCTGTTCCTGATGCTCGCGCTCGGGCTCCGCGAGTCCCGGCGCGCCCTGCTCGGGGTGTGGCTGGTGACGGGTGTCGCCGGGGCCGTCTTCCATCTCCTGGCGCCCGACCGGCCCGGCGACGGGGTCGTCGTCCTGCTCTTCGTACTCAGCGGTGTCGTGCTGCTGCTCACCGCGACCCTGCGCGGGCGGGGCGAGGCCGAGCGACGGCTCGTCGAGCAGGCGACCATCAGCGAGGCCGAACGGGCCCACCGCACGCTCCTGGAGGAGCGGGCCCGGATCGCCCGCGAGCTGCACGACGTGGTCGCCCACCACATGTCGGTGATCACGGTGCAGGCGGACTCCGCCCCGTACCGCATCCCGGAGCTGCCGGACGCCGCCCGGGAGGAGTTCGCGTCGATCGCGTCCGGGGCGCGTGAGTCGCTCGCCGAGATGCGGCGGCTGCTCGCGGTGCTGCGCAGCGACGGGTCGGAGGGCGAGCGGGCGCCGCAGCCGGGTCTGGACCGGGTGCAGCAGCTGGTCGAGGCGACGGTACGGGCGGGCGTCCCGGCCGAGTTGTCGATGGCCGCCGACCTGGGGGACGTGCCGCAGGCGGTGGACCTGTCGGCGTACCGGATCGTGCAGGAGGCGCTGGCCAATGTCGTCCGGCACGCACCCGGCGCCGCCACCCGGGTGTCCGTACGGGGCGACGGGGAGGGCTGGCTGAACGTCCTGGTCGTCAACGGTCCTGCAGAGCAGCGGACTTCGCCGCTGGAGGGCGGCTCGGGCACGGGGCACGGGCTGGTCGGCATGCGCGAGCGCGTACGGTTGACCGGCGGCTCGCTCGACACCGGGCCGCTGCCGGACGGGGGCTTCCGGGTCGCCGCCCGGCTTCCGCTGACGAACCCCTGACGAAGGGCGCCCTGTGACCATCCGCGTGATCATCGTCGACGACCAGGCCATGGTGCGGGCCGGTTTCGCCGCCCTCCTGTCGGCGCAGCCCGACATCGACGTGGTGGGCGAGGCCCCGGACGGGCGGCAGGGCGTGGAGGTGGCCCGGGCCGTTCACCCGGACGTCGTACTCATGGACGTGCGGATGCCCGAGCTGGACGGGCTCGCGGCGGCGCGGCAGATCCTCGACCCGCCGCCGGGCGTGGTGCACCGGCCCAAGGTGCTGATGCTCACCACCTTCGACGTGGACGACTACGTCTACGAGGCGCTGCGGGCGGGCGCCTCGGGCTTCCTGCTGAAGGACGCGCCGCCGGCCGATCTGATCGCCGCGGTACGTGTGGTCGCGGCGGGCGAGGCGCTGCTGGCGCCTTCGGTGACCAAGCGCCTGATCGCCGACTTCGCCGCGTCACGGCCGGCGCCCCGCGCCGATCGGGCCGCCCTGCGGCTCAACGGGCTGACGCCCCGGGAGACGGAGGTCCTGGAGCTGATCGCGCAGGGGCTGTCGAACCAGGAGATCGCCGACCATCTGATCCTCGCGGAGCAGACCGTGAAGACGCACATCGGGCGGGTCCTCGCCAAGCTGGACCTGCGCGACCGGGCGCAGGCGGTGATCTTCGCGTACGAGTCGGGCCTGGTCACGCCGGGCGGCAGCGGGCGCTAGACGCCCGCGAGCCCGTCCCTGGCCCCCGCCACCCGTTCCGACCGGCCCCGAGCCCCGTCCGAACACCCACCGCCCCGGACCCGGCATCCCCGCCGACCCGGTCCGACCGGCATCCCCCGCCAACCCGATCCGCCCCTCCCCGAGCCCCGTCCGCACACCCACCGGCCCGGATCCGGCATCCCCGCCAACCCGGTCCGACCGGCCCCGAACCCCGTCCGCACACCCACCGGCCCGGACCCGGCATCCCCGCCAACCCGGTCCGACCGGCCCCGAGCCCCGTCCGAACACCCACCAACCCGGCCCGATCACCCGCGAACCGGTCCCCGGGACCACCGCGAGCCCGACCCCGTCCCCACCCCGCCCGCGAGCCAGTCCGATGACCCACCGGCCGGGGCCTGGTCGACCGCACTCCCAGTCCTCGGACGACTGCGACCGCGACCGCGACCGCGTCCGCGCTCCGGTCGGCCGGCGTCCGGGCCCCGCATCCGGGGGAAAACCCCACCCCCCGCCCTCGGGTTGGCTGCTCGTCCCGCCCCTACCCAGGTATCACCTCACGGTTGGCGCCCCGGTGTGACGTGCCGTCACCCACTCCGTTCCTACCTTCCTCTCGCCAGCGACGAGATCGCCGAGAGAGACAGGAACGGAGGACCGCATGCGCCGGTTCACGAGGACCCTGGTGGCCGCAGCGCTCACCGCCACCGTTGTGGCGGGGACCGCCGGCTGGGCGTCCGGGACCACCCAGCAGCCCGTGACCGGCGCGCCGGTCGGCACCGCGGCCTGGCGGGCCGACGGCCTGCCCGACCCGGAGGGCATGACGCCCGCTCAGGTCACTGCGTACTTCACCGGGTTGAGCGAGAGCCGGCGGACGCAGCTGCTGCGCGAGCACCCTGGCGTCGTCGGCAACCTGGACGGCGCCCCGCTCGCCCTGCGCTATGCCGCCAATGCCCGTGCCGCGGGCGCCCGGTTCGCCGGGCAGCAGGTCCTCGCGTACGACCCCCGGGGCCGCGGTCAGGCCGTGCTCGTCTACGGGGACCTCGGGCGGGCCGCCCACGTGGCAGTGATCGTGCCCGGCTCCGACGTGGACGCGCGGAACTTCGCGCCGCTCGCCCGCAAGGCGGCCGCCTTGCGGGCCGCGACCGGCGACCGGACGGCCGTCGTCGCCTGGGCCGGGTACACCACCCCCGTCGGGGTCGGTCTCGACGCCGCCACCGGCGATCTCGCCGAGGCCGGGGCGGACCGGCTCACCCGCTTCACGGAGGGTCTGCGGGCCGTCGGCTCCGCCGAGCCCGCGCTCTTCTGCCACAGCTACGGATCGGTGGTCTGCGGGCTCGCCGCGCACGAGCTCAAGGCCAAGGACCTGGTGGCCATCGCCTCCCCCGGGATGCGCGCCGACGACGTGGCCGCGCTGAACACGTCGGCGCGGGTGTGGGCGGCGAAGGACCCGACCGACTGGATCGACCGGGTGCCCTACATCGAGTTCGCGGGCCTGGGCCACGGCACCGACCCGGCCGCGCCGGAGTTCGGCGCCCGCAGTGTGCCGGCCGCCGACGCGCAGGGCCACGACGGCTACTTCACGCCGGGCACCGCGTCGCTGCGCGCCTTCGCCGCGATCGCCGAGGGGGACGTCCGATGAGCACGCAGGCGCGGACGCTGGTCCGGAAGATCGAGGCGCGTACTCCCGCCCACCGTGACCGCGCGATCGACGGACTGCGCGCGCTCGCGCTGCTCGCCGTGCCCACCGGGCACTGGCTGCTCGGCGGGTTCACGCTCTCGGCCGACGGCGCGCTCCACAACGCCAGCCCGCTGTCCGCCTTCGGGGGCTTCGCGCCGGTCAGCTGGATCCTCCAGATGCTGGGGATCTTCTTCCTGGTCGGCGGCTACGCCTCCGTCCTGTCCTTCCGCCGCCACGAGGGGCCCGCGGGCGAGTGGCTCAAGGGTCGGCTGGCCCGGCTCGGCCGGCCGGTGCTCGGGGTGACCGCCGTGTGGGCGGCGCTGCTGCCGCTGCTCCACTACGGCCTCGGGGTGCCGGGCGACACGCTGCGGACGGCGTCGACGCTGGTGATCCAGCCGCTGTGGTTCGTCGGCGTCTACGCCGTCGTCACCGCACTCACCCCGTTCTGCGTGCGCGCAGCCCGCCGGCTCGGCGTGTGGGCGGCGGCCCCGCTGCTCGGTTCGGTCGCCGTCGTCGACTTCCTCCGCTACGGGCCGTACGCCGACGCCGTGCCGTCCTGGCTGAGCGTCCTCAACATCCTGCCGGGCTGGCTCTTCGCGTATCAGCTGGGTGTGTCCTGGGGCGAGGGCCGGGTGGGCCGACGGCACGCCTGGGGGCTGCTGCTCGGCGGCGCCGCGCTCTTCGCGGCCCTGCTGGTGTGGTGCGGTTACCCGATGTCGATGGTGGGGGTCCCCGGCGAGGCCCGTACCAACTCGCACCCGCCGTCGCTGCTGGTCCTGGCCCTCGCCGCCGCGCAGAGCGGCGCCGCGATCCTGCTGCGGGAGCGGCTCGGCCGACTGCTGCGGCGGCCCGCGCTGTGGGCGCCGGTGGTCGTGATCAACCTGTCGGCGATGACAGTCCTGTGCTGGCACCAGACGGCCATGCTGGCGGCCGCGGTCCCCGCCTCGTATCTGGGCGGGGTCCCGGGCCTGGTGGGGGCGCCGGACTCGGTCGGCTGGATCCTGGCTCGACTGGCCTGGATGCCGCTCTTCGCCGGGCTGCTCGTCCTGATCGGGCGGTACGCGCGGAGCTTCGAGTCCCCGTGGACCCGGGCCGGTACGGTCCGCCGGGCCGCCGCGGGGGTCCTGGCGGCGGGGTTCGCGGTCTTCGCCCTGGGGCTGGCGTGAGGTGTCCGGCGGCGGGAGGGGTGCGGGGCCGGAGCGGGGGTGGGGGTGTCCGGACGTGGCGGCGACCTTCCCGAGCGAAGCGAAGGGAAGCTCGCAGTCCGGACACCC